>NZ_KV757711.1:0-2036 GCF_001712795.1 Nostoc sp. KVJ20 | reverse complement strand
CTGCCTTCTGCCTTCTGCCTCCTGCCTCCTGCCTTCTGCCTCCTTCAATCCATATCTCTCTGCTTAAACATTCCCATCAATTTACGTTTACGAGCGTGGGTTTGCATCAAATTGTCCCGATAGCTTAACCAGTCAGCTTTCTTCCCAGATTTCAAGTAGGCATTACGTGCCTTTTTCAACCATTCAACCGCGTAATAGTAGTATTCGGCTTTACCTGCATCCATAATCTTTTCGGCACGGCGACGAGCATTAGCAATCACCCAACTAGGATTGTGAGAGATAGCAGCATCCATAACTCGGTGAATCAACTCTGAATCATAAGAACTGAGTTCACTAGCGATCGCAATTGCATCGTCAATTAGCCCTTCATGCAAGAATATATCTACCTTGGCTGATTCTGTTCCCCAACTGCTATCAGTACGGATAATTCTCAGCAAGTCTGTTTTGACGCTTTCCCAGTTTTCCCCAGCCAATTCTGCCATCTTTTGGTAGTCAACAAAAGAGGGCTTGACTTGAAAAGCCGCCTTGATTGCTAATAAAGCAGCTTCACTATTACCTAACTCCAGAGCTAAATCACTTGTCCAAATCCCCAATTCGTACTGAGAATTACCTGGTAAATTTAATCCACTCTGGGCTATATCTAGCGCTTGCTGTAATGCTCCCTGAACACTGAGTGTTTTCGCTAGGGCAAAAGCCTCTTCCATTGAAATCATTTGGGTTTGAGCAGCATCAATTGCTTCTTCCACCCTACCTAAACGCCCTAGCATTGTTAGATATTGCTGGGTTTGTCCTTCCGCTTCTGCTAAATACAGGTATTCTTGAGAACGTTGCTGACGTTCAAGAATTTTCAGGCGAATTAGTGCCAAATCATCAGCGTAGTCTGGCACATCTTCTTCCCAAGCTCCCCTTTCGGTGATATTACCTTGGAGAACTTCTAGTAGTGGTGGATAATCCCAACCTTGGCGTAAAGCTTCCATAACTAGACCAAAATCAACATTCCAGTCATCTTGCCAAGCTTCTAAATTTATTTGAATATCAACTTTTTCTTCTGGGGTGAGTTCGGTGCTGAGAATTGCTTCACACCAAGCATGATTCAATTCCTCCACAAGTTCATCGTTTTCAGCACCGTATTCTGCAACATCATCCCAATTTTCCACACAGGTAGAGGTAATCGCTTCCAAAATAGCGATCGCATTTTCACCCTCTCCCCGTTCGCTAAAATTTACGGCAGTTTGCACTACACTCAGCAATTCCTCAGCAATTGGGTCTTCTTCATACCCCTCCTCAAAGTAGCGCACGGTATTCTTGAGAATCTGCCGTACTTGCCGCCGAAACGGAATCGGATCAATAGTACTGCGGCGCAGGGATTTTATAGTTGTTAGCTTGTCAGTAGGATTCGTCATCCAACTTACATGGCGATCAATCGCCTCAATCATTGGTGGGTATTCTCTTACCAACTCTTGCAACAGCCTTTGAGTTTGGATATAGTCCAGGCGATTTAGTAATTGTTCTAGGGTGGGGCGCTGCTCAATACTTTCTGAGTTACGGGCACAGACAAGCATCGTGGCTACAATGTGTTTGCACCACCCGTCAAAGTCGTAAGCACAGGTGCAGTTGACTGACGTTAACCCACTGCTATCGAAACTCAGATTGACATGATAAGGTCTAGCTTGAGTGCCCATAACATCTGCCTGAACCAGATGACCACGTTGGGTAATAGCATTGACAGCACCAGCCTTATAGTATGCCTCGCCCCGCTGGAAAGATTTGGCGTTGGCATGACGGCGGATAGTAAATTCACTAATTTGGGGAATAGACATCGAGCGATCGCCTGCGTAAATCTTTTGGATCAATCCTAAATCCAGCTTAGGTGTTCAGCTAACGTGCTGTAAAGAAAAAGGTGTGGGGATTGGGGATTGGAGATTGGGTATTGGGTACTGAGGATTGGGAATTGGAAAATAGTATTTTTGGCGTTGCATATTTATTTGCGGGATGATTTTGCTAGTTTTTTGGGATGGGCCGAAAAGCCACTGGTG
>NZ_KV757710.1 GCF_001712795.1 Nostoc sp. KVJ20 | reverse complement strand
TGGGGATTGGGGACTGGGAAATAATTTATACCTCTTTCCAGAAACTTTTAAGAGATTTTATTGGTCTGGTTCTCCAAATTCTGCAAAAATCAACCAATGTCATCTTCTGCTCAAGGTATTCCTGGATTACCCGATTTGACGCATCCGATTGAGCTTGTTCAATTTGGAACCGAGGCGCTCAAAGCTTCATTATTATTAGTATTTTTGATCGTAGCTTTGGGAGTTGCGATCGCACTGATCAGTTTTTCCCTGCGTCGAAGTCAGCCTGAACAACTTATATTTATTGGCGAATGGGCTGTTCGCTATTCCCAACTGTTGCGGGGATTGCAGCATTTAACTCTAATATTAGTTCTGTTAGTACCGGGATTTTTTCTCTGTTCAACTTTAAGCAATCGCTATCACCACTGGGAACAAGCAAAGGTGGCTCAAGTGGCTGAAAGTGTTGCAGGTGAAAAGCTCGAACAATTTGCGCCCCAAGTCCGCTACTCTATTCGAGAGCCATACTCATATACCACTCAAGTTGATGGCAAAATAGTTAAGGTAAATGAGACACGAGAGATCAATCGCTTTTTAATGCTGGCTGGTTCGCAAATTCAAGTCAAGCTTGACCAAAGTGTAGATGTTCCAGGTCGTAGCTCAATTTATCGCGTAGATTATACTGCTGATTATAAAGTAGTTAACCAACTCAAGGATATTAATAATTTTTTCTTTGAAGTACCACCACCCAACGGCTCCATACTCCTTAAAAGCTACAAAATCGAGCGTGACGGGACTAGGTTACAGCCAAGCAATCCGGGAGACTATGGTTTTCCCTTCCGGCTGCAACCAGGGGAAGAAACCACCTTTCGAGTCACATATCAGGCTAGAGGCGGCCCTCGCTGGGTTTATAGTGCGGGGGGACAGATGCTATCCAACTTCCGCCTTATCGCAATTGCTAACTTTGCTCCAGCTAATTTTGCCAGTGGTATTGAACCTGATGAGATTAAATCTGACGGACGCAGTACGCAATTTACTTGGAAATTTGACGATAATGTTTCAGTTAAAAATCCATTTGGAGTATTTACCAATACCGAGCCTATTGGTAACACGGGGGTAATTCCGCGTCTTTTATTGCTAGCGCCAGCAATATTTTTATGGTGGATACTGTTGTTATATTTGTCACTGCCCATGAGTTTCAAAAATGTAGCGATCGCTGCTAGTATTTTCTTTGCTTGTCTATTGACCTTGACTTATCTAGCTCGCGTTATCAATGCTCAGTTGGCTTGGACTTTAATTTCCATCATCTTACTAATTTTAACGTGGGGATTGGGAGCTAGCCGCAGAGCTTCTTTGGCTGCGATCGTCCCCACAATTGCTGGAGCAGTGCTGCCTATTTTTGGATTATTAGTACCCTTCAGCGGACTCACTCTCAGCCTAGCGGGTTTGCTTTCAGCGATTTGGCTAGCAGTTCGTCACTGGTATAGTTGGTACAATTTGCATCCAGAAGATCAAAGATTGTAGAGCATCGGTCACAATGGATAATGCCTTCTGCCTAAGCAGAAGAACTCGTCCGAAATCATCAGCGTTTCGCCAGGTTTCAATTATGTGTATATTATTAATTACTTGGGAATAATAGATTAGAAAATAACAATAATATTATTTGCGTTACCCAGAGAATGTTTAAAAAGTAGCAAAATATACTACAATTCCCGCTTCCATTCCCTCATAGGGAAGGTTTGCTCGGTGGTTAAGTTTGTGAGGTATTGCTGTTACCGACAATACTTTTCAAACATCCCTTCAGTGACTAAACATAAAAAGGATTTATCAAAATGGATACTTTCGGTATTTACACCCTTGCGAATGATGTGGTGTTTGACCAACTAGTAGCTTTGCTAAACAGCATTGAGGTGAATGTTAGCGCAGATATTCCTATTTGCATTATTCCTTATGATGAGCGACTAGACTTAGTTAGGCAAGAAGTTAATGCTCGAAAAAATGTAATTCTGTTTGATAATTGGGAGGTAATTCAACGCTGGGAAGAATTTGCTCATCAGGTTTGGGCTGCTCATTCCAGGCAACAAGATACAAAATTATCACACTCTAGCTGGTACAAAAGTCATTTACAAAGAAAGTTTGTTGCCTTTGAAGGGATTTTTGATAAATTTGTATTTTATGATGGCGATAGCTTGGCGATGAAGCCACTCAATAATGTAATTGACAAGTTAGAAACATCCGATTTTGTTTTTGATGACTGGGAACATCTTAAGGATAGGCCTGTTGCAGCTTTGAATATTTCAGTTATAGAAAAAACTGGGCTGTATACAGAAGCAGATATACGTCCTAAGCTGCATTGCTCTAGCTTTTTTGGATCTAAACGGGGGTTATTTACTGTTAAAGAAATTGAAACAATGAAGGAGCTATTAATTACCCATAGGGAAGTTGAATGGATTAATGGATATGGCTGGTGGGATGACGCTTTTTTGTTTAATTATATGACTTTACGCTGCGATCGCCCACTATTTAACTTTACACTTAGCCCTAATGGCGAAGATAGAACAGGTAACTGTGCCAATGCAGATCCCTTCGTTAACATTAATAATGTTCTTTACAATCAAGACGGCTTAAAACCAATTCATCGCATCCATTACATGAGCTATTCTGCTCGTGATTTCGCCCACTTAAGTCAAGGTAAAGAGGTTAATATCTGTTATGCAAATGAGTTTTTATACTATCGCTTTCTCAAACATCCAGAACAAAGACCAAAACAGCTAAAACCACTCAGTATAATTGCAAAAACTAATATTTTTTTCAACAAAACAATGAATAAAATTCAAAGAAGTATCCGCTAAATCTAGCTTTATTAGCGATGTATTAAATTAGCAATTGATATGATATAAAATTTCTATTTTATTATATATGCTTTTAAGTTATTAGTATACAATATGCCTAAAATTACTGTTTGCATTCCTACTTTCAATCGTGTTCATCTCCTACCTTATGCCATTAACAGTGTGCTCAATCAGTCTGAGCAAGATTTTGAGCTAATTGTTTGTGATGACGGTTCTAGCGATGGTACACCTGAATTGATGTCACAGTACACAGACCAGCGGATTAAATATATCCGTCATCTGCAAAATATTGGTAAAAGTAATAATATGCGCTCTGGCTTTGATGCAGCCACCGGTAAATATTTTATTAAATTTGATGATGATGATCGGCTAACACCCGATTTTCTCGCAAGTACCGCAGCTATTCTTGCTCAAGACTCTAGCATTGATTTTGTTGGTACAGACCATTGGATAATTGATATTAATAATGTGCGGGATGAGGCAAAAACTCAAGAAAATACTCGACGCTGGGGTAGGAAGAATTTACCAGCAGGTATTGTAAATAATTTGTTGGAAGTTGTATTTATTCAGCAAAGCTTTCAAGTTGGAGCGACATTATTTCGCCGTCAAACATTGCAAGAATTAGGATATATGCAACCAAATCTCCAAAATTGTGAGGATAATGATTTATTTGTGCGTCTTGCTTTAGCTGGGAAAAATGGCTATTACTTACCAGAATTATTGATGGAATATCGCTATCATGCAGAGCAGCAAGGTATTAATCGAGCTATTCCTTATTTATTTGATAAAATCCGGTATTTAGAAAGTTATAAATTTGAGTCTGAAAAAATAGAGACAACCAGGAAAAATCGTCTAACTGAAACGCAACTATTATTGGGTTTGCGTTTAATTGAAAAGGGTGAAACGCAAAAAGGCAGAGAGTTAGTTTTAGCAGGACAGTCTTTTTCTACTCCTAAAGCTTGGACTGGTTTAGGGTTATCGTTGTTACCAGTTGGGTTGCGAGGTAAGGCTTTTAATGCACTGCGACAGTTGCGGGGTTAGCCTATGGAAATGTGTTGGCGCAGCCCGCCGCAGGTATCGTTTTTTATCCTAGTGGATAATGTCTCACACAAAGGCGCAAAGAAAATTATCTATTTTACGAGTAATGAGTGGATGAGAAATGGGTATTTACTCATTACTTATTACTCCAGAATCATGCACTGATTTTTGTAATGATTACAGCTTATACCATTTCACGAAAATCTTGATACATATAGATTTTTCGTAGGGGTAAAGCACTGCTCATTGGTGTCAACTTAACGCGAAACCGCACGTCCGCCAGGGATTGTAAATCCCTGTCTCATAGCTAAAGTCATCTGAAGATGACTAGATATCCCCAAAAATATTCAGTCTACTTCAGTAGACTTTAGCTATGAGCCAGAGAATTCATTCTCTGGCGGGTTATGAAGCCCGCAGCGAAGCTATTTCTAGCTTAAGTTGACACCAATGAGCAATGTAATGTGCTTTACCCTTACCCACGTATTTGTATCATTACTAAAGTGAAATGGTATAACGTTTGTATTAAACTCAACTGAGAAGCGCTATAATCCAATACGGTTCAGTTAAGGTTACTGGTGTAGATAATTTGTCTTTGAAGACGCGATG
>NZ_KV757709.1 GCF_001712795.1 Nostoc sp. KVJ20 | reverse complement strand
TTCTGTTTCATGCAACAAAGCCACACGAGATGATATTTCTAGGAGAACGTATCTCCAAGAATATGCACCCCCTGATTTGTGGGAAAGAGTGATGGCTTATTGGCAAGCAAACTTACACAACTTTGTACCCAGACCGGACTCGTCTCAAAGCTCGGATTATACGAAAAATGTAGAATGGATGTCTGCCTTGAAGGAGTTAGCACCGCAGAATTATGATAGTTTGTTGTCTCAATGGAAAGTCCAGCACAAGCGACGACCTAATTTGTGGAAAGCGATGAGAAATTTGGGATTGGATTGATGTAAAGCATTAAGCTCCAGGTCTAAACTAGAAATAAGCGAATTTATGACTGCAACAAATTGAATTTTTTTTAGTCTTTTGAACAGTCGTTTGATTTTTTAAGAAGGTATCTACTATGAATCGAATTCTCAAACGCGCATTTCTACCCAGTTTCATGGCTGCCAGTTTAACTGGAATCTCCTTAGTTCCTCTTCAACCAGCAGCAGCTAACGACCGAATTTTAGGAGATGCAGCCCTTGGTGCTGGTACTTGTGTAGTAACTGGAGCTGCTAGAAGACGTGGT
Organism: Nostoc sp. KVJ20; assembly: GCF_001712795.1. Lineage (GTDB taxonomy): Bacteria > Cyanobacteriota > Cyanobacteriia > Cyanobacteriales > Nostocaceae > Nostoc. The sequence continues at coordinate 28,827 of NZ_KV757709.1, read as the reverse complement.
ACTGTTTTACGCAATGCTGCTAAGTGTGCTGCGGCTGGTGCTGCCGTCAATTTGGTTGGACGTAAGAAAAAACGTAACTTAGGTAGAGATGCCGCAGTCGGTGCAGGAACTAGCGCCGGGGTTCGCGCTATTCTTGGCGGGCGCGAAGATGTGGCTGGCGATTTATTAGATGGCGCAGCAGCAGGTGCAGCTATTAATATTTTGAGGAGATAAACTCTCAATTCGTAATCTCTAATTCCGACTTGAGAGTTTACGAATTTATCTTGCAACTTCTCTGGCAGAATTAGAGAAGTTGCTCCCACTTCACTCCCCAACTGGAAACCGCCGCATCATCAAAACCATTAGACCTCTTGCAAAAGTGCTTTTTGCAAGAGGGGAAAAGGGTAAAGGTTAAAGGGGAAGGGGAATGAGTGCAGAACCTTTTCCCCTTACCCCTTCACCTTTTCCCGACTTATGCAAGAAGTCTATTGTTGTTAGACAGCAGGGATTATCTGATGTTGAATCGCAGATTTGGCACAAGGCGATCGCTCTTGCTGTGTACAAGTCTGATCGCTCCTCCCCAAGCGCAATCTTCCAGTTACCGATGCCGATTTAGCCTTTTCAGAACGGTTTTTCAACGGAACTGTTGGGGTCGCTTGAGGGCTGTGGTGGGCGGTAGTAAGGCGATCGCACTGAGCGCATTTTTAACAAAGTTCCACAACACAAGCCAATATAAAAATAAGTTTTTGAGCCAAGGCTAGTATATTTGGTCGTGTAATCGCAATTTTAATTGTTAGTGCAAGAGCTAAGTAGACTGGTTTGTTGTAAATATAGGAGTATCAACTGATTTACTATCTGAAAATTGTAATTACTTTCAATGGATTCCGACTCAATTAAAGACCTAGAAATAGCCGCTCATGTCTTGACAATTGCGAGAACGCATGGAATTTCTGTTAAAGAAGCTGTTCAGTTATATATCCAAAGGGTGAAATGGGAGAAATGGGAAGCCGAACAGCAAAAACAAAGTGATACAAGTTTATCTGACAGTTTAAAAGAAAGACTCAGCCCCCAAAAGTGGAAAGCATTGATGAGCTACGTGCGTCATCATCCTAGTAATGAACAACTGACCCAAGCCTATTATCAAGCTAAACAAGAAGGTAAATTAAAGTTAGCTAAATTATTAGTACCCAAAATTTTTTACTTAAGAAACTCTGATTTTGTTGGAAAAAAGTATTGTGAAGCAGGAGCGATAGTTGAAGCAGAAGAATATGACAATGTAATTTGTCATATTTGGTTATCACCTGTTGAGTGTGAATTTATTTTTCCAAATGAGGTGGAATTTATTTAATTGTTCAATACAGAGATTTATTTGGCGGTTCCACAAAAATAAAACTTGTAGCTAGTTACGTATTTAGAGTATTAGGAGTGAGATTTTGCTACTCATTATCAAGCAAAGAGCAATATTAGAAGAATTTCATCAAATGCTGCAAACTTTGGAACTATATATCAAAATAGCAGTAGACATAGAAAGAGGTATTTTAGCTGGAGGAGGAGAGAAACACGCTTTTTGCGAAGCAGGATTGCTTGAAGACGGTAGTAGACAGCGAGATATCTGGGGTGCTGACTAGATTCCTTTTAATCAATCAATCAATCGCCTATGAATCGATTATTAACATTCGCCCAAGTCAAAATAATCGCTCAATGCTAATTCAAGACCCAGTAATTAGAGAACGGGTTAAACAAATTGCTCAGGAGTTAATTGGTGGACATGAACCAGAAGTTAGATGAAAAACAAGCACGGTTTCAAAGTGAAAATACATCACTTCGCTTAGGACACATAGCTTCCAATTTAGCAAGGATTAGAACATTTTGTAACAGCGCTTATAAAGAAGCTGTTGAAAGTGTGACAGATGAAACTATATGTTTTATTGAATGGACGGCAGCAGAAATTGAGCCTGAATATGCTGAAGAACTGGTTAACATTCAAGTTCAACTGGCACGATGGAGATTAACTTTTGATAGTATTTGGTCTGATAGTAGCGAACGCAGAAATATATCCGAGCAAGCTAGTGCTTGGTCAGAACAAGTATTAGATATGTCAGGGTTGCTATCCGAATCCATCTAAAATTTTATTTAAAGACTGTTGCCTTCATGTACATGAATACTGAAACACCCATCAATTCTCCAGATATTTACTCAATTTTGAGTCAAACTCAACGCTTGCGAGTTAGTGATGGAGAGATTAAACCCGTTTTAGATGGTTGCTCAAATACTTCAAAGTTGCTCGTGCTTATTTGGTCGCAGTTGGGAGATTTTGATAACTTAGAATATGCTTGGTGGCTGCGAAGAGAATTTGAAGAGATTGAAACCAGAGGAATCACAATTCGTGCTATTGGAATTGGAGATCGCAATTCTGGGATCAAGTTTTGCGAATATACTGGCCTTCCTCAAGAATGGTTATTTGTGGATGCAAATGCTGAAATTCACGAGCTTTTACGGCTTTATCGCGGCTTATCTATACAATTTCCTTTGCTATCAAGTTCACAAAAAGCTTGGCTTAATTTAATCTTAATGTGTGCAGGAATTGGTAGCCCTGGAACTCTCAAGGAAGTTTTTCGGGGTTACAAAGGTGATAAAAAAGCACCTCAATTAATTGCTGATGAGGAAGTTATCAAGGGTACACCAATACCCGCAATAAAAGGTTCGTTTTTTAAAGCGGCTGGAGGAAAAGGTTTTCAGCGCCCATTTGAATTAGCAACCCTGCGCCTGCGAAACATGACTGAAGTTTTGAGCAACTGGAATATTTATGTACCAGATTCATCTTATTTGACGCAACGGGGAGGCACTTTTCTATTTGATTCCCAAGGTCAGTTAATTTACGAACACCGCGATTGCGGGATTCTTGGTTTTGCTGAAAATATGAGCAATCCCTTATCTTTTTTGTATAAGTAATTAATCGGCAAGGGTGGCTGTTAGAGAATTGTCAGCGCAGTGAATGAGTTCAGTTGCACCGTGAGAATGTGGGATTGTAGATTAGGGCAGAGTTAACCGGATCTTTGAACCTACACTGGCATTCATACTGCCGCTATTTCATGACACAAAAGTATTTCTTGTTCTTGGGTCATACAATCAGAACATCATCTCAAATCACCAGCCAGAGCATTATGTCTAAACTTTTTGCCGTTGTGGTTGCAACCGTTCCAGAGTATTACGACTATAAATCGGCTCACCCAGAGCATGACCAAAATCAACTCGCTTGGTTTAATGAGCAACATGAGAAAGGAACACTACTGTGCTGTGGGCCGTTTTTTCCCCATGATGGAACTGGGCTTTGGGTAATCCAGGCAGAGAATCTTGAACAGGCTCAAGCTGTAGTAAACAGTAGTCCTCGTGTGCGAGACGGTATGCTAGCGGACTCTGCTAGAGTTGTGGAGTGGGAAGTTCACATTGGACGCGATCGTTTTGCTCCCGTGTGAATAAGTAGAAGCAACAACTGCTAAATTACTTGGGTATAAGCAGATAAACGCCTAGTAGAAAATTCTGATAATTGAGATTAAATATAAGCTAAGTTACCTTCTCATCTTCTTAGCTACTTCGTTTAACCCTCCTTCTTTTACACAGGTTGCACCGAGGCTTTCAGTGTAAGTACCGTAGTCTTTGTAATGTTGTATCTTGATTAAGATTACGTTGTTGTCGCTCCATTTACCTTTAATTTCGCTAATCTTTAATGTTTTAGGATCAAGAAAATGGTTCAAGTTGCCGCCTAGTTTTCCCCACCAGTAAGAAGCCCCGACCATTCGGGTATTAGTAAACTTAACGCCAGACATTTTAACGACTGAATTAGTCTTTGTATTGAAAGAACATGCAGTATTAGTTTTGTTATCCAGTGCGATAATCAAATTGTTGTTGCTGCTGAAAAATGACAAATCGTCATTTATATTATTAGCTACAGCAGTTAAAGGTAATAAAAACGCCAAAATATTAATAGTTACAAATAGTTTTTTCATTAGCTTTATTTTAATCTATTAAATACTTTACTATCTCAATTTGCAATAATACATCAGTATATTTATTTACTTGTTATTCAGTATAATAGCCTCAAGATTGCTAACTGGTAGCCAAGCAAGCTCCTACTGAGATTAAGGTGAGTTTCTGTCTGCCAAATCCTAATTAAGGACAACCCGGAACTCAGAGGCAAAGGTGGCTGCTGGGCGATTGTTAGCGCAGTGAATGACTTTAGTTGCACCGTGAGAATGTGGGATGGAGAACACACGGTTGCTTTGCAGCACCTGAAGTCCTTCAACTACCCGCCTGCCGAGTGTCAGCAGATGCAGGTGATTTGCGATCGCATTAATCAGGTGTATTCCGATTCGCTGGAAGAGACAGTCAAAAGTCTGTTGCAGTCGTTGGGGAAGGTGAATCGACCTTATCTTACTGCTGTCGAAGAGAAATTGTTGAATCTTCTGGAGTCTGAATACGAGATAAGATAACCCCTGAACAATTTTGGCAATTTGGCATTCAATACAGCACTTCCGCCAGCTATGAGGTACATCCTCAAATCTGAAAGCTTTGATAGGAGAGGGCAAGGAGAAAAACTGTATTGCATAATAGCCGGAAGCGCTGTATCTTTGGGTTGCAGTTTCAACGGAGATATCACCACAATAGGACAGCGAAGAAGTTGTACGAGGGATAGGGCAAAACTTTCCGCTTCTGGTGTCCCGTGCTACGCCAGTTGTCAAACGAGTGCTGTAGAATCGCTCTACATAATTGATACAGCGCTGAATGGAGTTCGTAATGGAGTGGGATTACACTTTTAAGCTTTTGCGTACTCAAATATTTGAATACGCAAAAGCTTAAATACTAGTCTAATTTGGCACCTGGATGACCATTCTCAACAACAAAGGAAGCAAAGGTATATACAGGCGCATCTGGACGACTTACAGTTGTAACAATACGCAGGTCAGTCTGCCAACGCTCATAGTTAAGGTTGACTCGGAAGTAGCCTCGGCGATCGCCATCAAAGAACTTAATATGGGGGTTTTCTGGAATCTTCGGTCCATAGTAGGGGCCGTAAACATTGGCATCACCATTGCTAGTAATTGAAGGAGTCACAAACTCTGTAGCCACTGTTGGAGAGTTAGAAGCCTTAAAGTCCAGCTTGAGGTCATTGACAAATGTAGAATGCCAATCGCCAGTAATCACCACTGGGTTAGGAATCCGGCGGCTGGCGATGTGACTTAAAACACGATTACGTGCAAGGGGATATCCATCCCATGAGTCGTTCCAAAAGATTTCGCCTGGCGCAATTTTATGATCTAGCTCTGCCATCAGCACCTGTTGAGCAAGTATGTTCCAACGTGCTTGAGAACGATCAAGACCATCTAGCAGCCAGCGCTCCTGCTGAGAACCAAGCATGGTTTTAAATGGATCTAGCGCTGCTGGACAACGAGGTGTTTCACCGTCACCGCATGGCTGATCGCTGCGATACTGGCGGCTATCAAGTACGTTAAATTCCGCCAGATTACCAAAAGTCAGCCGACGGTAAATAAGCATATCTGGCCCCTGTGGTAGGGAAAATTCTCGCAGTGGCTGATGCTCATAATAAGCCTGATAAGCAGCTGCACGCCTTTTGAGAAACTGTTCGACCGGATCGTTGTTTTCCGAAATGTCATCTGTATAGTCATTTTCAACTTCGTGATCGTCCCAGGTGACTGTAAAAGGAAATAAGGCGTGAGCTTTTTGTAAATCCGGGTCAGTTTTATATAGAGCATATCGAAGGCGGTATTGCTCCAGCGTATTCGTTTCTTTTCTAAACTCTTCAGGTAAAGAAATGTTGCGTACACCACCTGTAGCAGGGATGCCGTATTCGTAAATATAATCACCCAAGTGAAAAACCAAATCTAAATCTTCTTCAGCTAGGTGACGATAAGCAGAATAGAAACCATCTTCCCATTTTTGGCAAGTAACAAACGCAAAATTCAGCTGATTCAACCTAGTGCCAATCGCTGGAGCAGTACGGGTACGACCAATTGGACTATCTTCATTACCCACTTTAAACTGATACCAATACCAACGGTTAGGCTGTAAACCACGTACATTTACATGAACAGAATGTGCTAATTCAGGGGTTGCCAATGCCACGCCCCGTAGCACAACTTGTCTCATGTTTTCATCCAAAGCAACTTGCCACCGTACTGGCACATTAAATGGCGGCATACCGCCACCATTTAAGGGATCTGGAGCCAGCCGTGTCCATAGCACTACACTATCTGGTAAAGGATCGCCAGAAGCAACACCAAGACTGAAGGGATAGGCAGAGAATCTTGACAATGCAACAACTTTATGAGTCCAAAGACTAGCAATAGCGCTTGCGGTCAATGTGCCGGCACCGAGCAGAAAGCGTCGCCGCTTTGTTGTAGTGGATAGCAAGCCCTGGAAATGTACATGCTCCATAAAAGTCCTTGTTGAAATTTCTACAATAAAAGGGAATAAAAAACCTAAATAATAACCATCTAGTTATTAACAAGATTAATTACCAAATCGGGTTTAATTAGGGCTTAAGAAGTTATTAATATTGCAATAATTTATTTACAATCCACAATCAGCCAGTGAACAAGTGGATGAGTGCAAGCAGCCACAGTTATGCTTTTTTATCAGAGATGGGAATACCTATTATTTCAAGCATTTTTGCCATTTATAAAATTGGGGACTAACACTGTTTACGTAGCAAGTGATACCTGCATTGGGCTATGACGGAGCAGTTATCAACTATTTCCAAAATCTACGTTGTAATTGATTCTGAAAAAATATTGTTGAATTAAACAGGGTGGAATAATGGCTAAACCACCTTCTAGAAGCAAAAAAGACACTTCTCCCGCATCTACCGATTCAACTTCAGCAGCTAACTCTGTAAACGAGGATATCTCTCAGCAAGTAGATCCAAGTTCCGCAACGATTACAGTTACTGCTGTTGAAGTAACAGAGTTGACCCAAGAGGAGCAAAGCGATCGCCTACATCTGGAGAGGAAAGTGGAGCGGGCGTTTTTTGAAGCAGGTAAGGCACTGGCAGAATTGCGCGATCGTCGGCTTTACCGTTCAAGTCACCGCACGTTTGAGGAATACTGCCGCGATCGCTTTGGGCATAGTCGTCGCCAGTCTTATCTTTTAATGGATGCAGCTGTTGTTTTTGATAATTTACTTGAAAAATGTGATCCATTGGATCACATTTTGCCAACTAACGAACGTCAAGTCCGACCAATGACAAAGCTTGAACCCGAACAACAGCAAGAAGTGTGGGTAAAAGCGGTGGAGCAGGCAGGGGGTAAAGTGCCACCAGCTAGAATCGTTAAAAACGTAGTGCAGCAAATAATGGAGCGAACCCAAGTACCCAATACCTACTAAATTGGCGAAGTGTGCCAGATTCTCGCAAAGGACAACCCGGAACTTAGAGGAAAAGGCGGGTGCTGGGGGATAGTTAACCATGTGGGTGAATTTAGTTGCACCGTCAAAATCTGGGATGGGGAGTATACAGTTGGGTTGCAACACCTGAAGTCTTTCAACTACTTGCCTGCCGAGTGTGAGCAGATGCAGCAGATTAGCGATCGCATCAGTCGAGTGTATTCAGATTCACTTGAGGAGACAGTCAAAAGTCTGTTGCAATCATTAGGGAAGCTGAATCGACCTTATCTCACTGTTGTGGAAGAAAAGCTGTTGAGTGTTCTGGAGTTGGAGTATGGGAGAATACCCTAAACAATTTTGGCAAATTGGCATCCAATGTCTTTGGGTTGCAGTTTCAATGGAGATATCACCACAACGGGACAGTAAGGAAGTTAAGTTGTACGAGGGATGTGGCAAAACTTTCCGCTTCTGGTGTCCCGTGCTATGCCAGTTGTCAAACGAGTGCTGTAGAAATGCTCTACATGATTGATACAGCACTCGCAAGTGAACGCCATCACCCTGCAACTGGCTAGAAATGAACAAAACCAAATAGAACCTCAAAAATGAAAAATGTAAGTAGCTGGATTGCTGTATAGTTTGGGTTATGCCAGATTATCCTCTCAAGAGTTGCTCTATGATTGCTCTACCTGGTATTGTTATCCAAAACAAAATATACGAAAGTTCCAATTCTCTAGTGTACCGGGGCATCAGAGACGATGGAGTAAGGATCGTAATAAAAATGCTAAAGCTTGATTATCCTTCTCCCCAGGAACTAACCCGCTACAGACAGGAATATAAAATTACCCTTTCCCTGAATCTGGAAGGAGTTATCAAGGCATACAGCCAGCAGGACTATCAACGGACTCTGGTGATTATCTTAGAAGATTTTGGGGGAGAGTCCCTAGAGCAATGGATGCACAAGCGCCCAGATATATTCTGCCCCATGCCTTTATCCACTTTTCTAGATGTGGCGATCGCTGTTTGCGACATTTTAGGCAGAATCCATGCAGCCAATGTCATTCATAAAGATATTAACCCTGGAAACATAGTCTTTAATCTAGATACTGGCGTTGTCAAAATTATTGATTTTGGAATTGCCACCCAATTTAACCGCACGAATCCAACCTTCAAAAGTCCTCATGTTTTAGAAGGAACACTCGCATATTTGTCTCCAGAGCAAACAGGACGAATGAACCGTTTGCTCGATTACCGCACCGATTTCTACTCGCTAGGTGTGACGTTCTACGAACTGCTAACTGGACATCTGCCGTTTGAAACAAGGGATATTCTGGAACTAGTCCATTGTCATATTGCTAAAGTGCCACTTCCACCTCATGAACTGAATCCAGCCATCCCTAAAGCCGTTTCAGATATCGTTTTGAAATTGATGGCGAAAAACGCAGAGGATCGCTATCAAAGTGCTTGGGGTATCAAAGCAGATTTAGAAATCTGTGTTCAACAATTAGAAGAAATCGGTCAAATCTCTAGCATTCATCTGGCGCTTCAAGACGTTTCAGGTCAGTTTCAAATTCCCCAAAAGCTGTATGGACGCGAAACGGAGACTAGAGCATTATTGGCAGCATTTGACAGGATAGCAGGAATGGAGAATGTTGGCGAAGCCTGCCAACCAGAGGAAGCCATAGAAAATTCTCAATTCAAAGTGGAAATGATGTTAGTCGCTGGCTATGCCGGAATTGGCAAATCAGCATTAGTGCAGGAAATCTATAAACCAATTACCCAAAAGCGTGGCTATTTTATCTCTGGAAAATTTGATCAATTCGGGCGCAATATTCCTTACAGCGCGGTCGCAAATGCCCTGCAAAAGTTGGTGCAACAACTACTGGGTGAACCAGATGAGCAAGTACAACAGTGGCGATCGCGTCTGCTCTTAACTTTAGGAAGCAATGGGCAAATCATCATTGATGTCATTCCGGAAGTTGAATTAATTATTGGTAAGCAGCCACGCGTAGTGGAAGTTGGGGCGACGGAAGCTGAAAATCGCTTCAATCTAATTTTTCAGAAGTTTGTGCGGGTGTTTTGTTCAAAATCACACCCGCTTGTGATTTTTTTAGATGATTTGCAGTGGATAGACTGTGCAACGCTGAAGTTAATTGAGTTGATGCTGCTTGATGAGCAAACCCAATCCTTATTTTTAATTGGAGCCTATCGAGATAATGAGGTAAATCCAACACATCCACTGGTATTAACCTTGGAGAGACTGCGAAAACAAGGAGCAGTTCTTCAGGAGATTATCTTGGCACCCTTAACGCTTGAACCGTTGAGTCAGTTGATTGCCCAGACACTGCATCAAAATGTAGACAGCGTTCGTTCATTAGCAGAGTTAGTATTGCGTAAAACCGAGGGCAATTCTTTCTTTGTCAACGAATTTTTGCGAATGCTGTATAGCGAAAATCTGTTGACCTTTGATGCACAACACTTAAGCTGGCAGTGGGATATTGCTCAAATTCAAGCCCAAAATATTACCGATAATGTGGTGGAGTTGCTGCTGATCCAGTTGAATAAATTGCCAAATGAGACACGGCGAATTCTTCGTTTAGCCGCTTGTGTTGGAGCTGAATTTGATTTAGAAACGTTAGCGATCGCTTGTGAAAAATCGCCGAAAGTAATTTCTCTAGATTTACTAGCAGCCATCCAAGCTGGATTAATTCAACCTCTATCTGAATTGGACGAAAACTTGTTAGTTCAAGACTACAAGTTTTTGCACGATCGGGTACAGCAAGCTGCTTATGCTTTGATTGATGAGTCGCACAAACAAGCTGTTCATCTCCAAATCGGTCGCAATTTACTCGAAAAAACTTCACCAGAGCGACTATCCAATCGGCTATTTGAAGTCGTGGATCATCTCAATCAGGGAATTGAGCTTGTCACTGCTCAACTAGAACGAAATGAAATTGCCAAATTGAATTTAATGGCAGGTCAGAAAGCAAAAGGTGCAACGGCTTATGAAGCAGCTCTTCAGTATTTCAATATAGGACTGAAACTCCTAGATACAGACAGTTGGCTCAGTGAGTATGACCTTACCTTAGCACTGTACTCAGAAGCAGCAGAAGCGGCGTATCTCCAGGGTCGCTTTGATGAGATGGAACAGTTGGTAGAAGTGGTACTCGATCGCGCCAAAACAGTGGTTGACAAAGTGCAGGCTTACGATAGCAAAATTCAAGGATATTTATCACAGGGCAACCTGAAAGAAGCACTGAAAACTGGATTGGAAGCGTTAAAGCTCCTGGGAATAGATTTAATAGAAAATCCAAGTCAGGCAGATATTCAAAGGGAATTAGAGTTAACATCTGCGCTACTTGCCCAACGAGAAATCGAAGACTTGATTAATTTACCGGAAATGACTGAACCAGAAGCGTTGGCAGCTATGTCAATCCTATCGAATATGGGATCTGCTGCATTTATAATGTTACCAGCACTGTGGATACTGATTACTTGCAAAACGATAAATTTATTAATCAACTACGGTAATGCTATCTGGTCATCACTGTATTATGCTTGCTATGGGTTTGTTCTATGTGGAGTTGTTCAAGACATTGAACTCGGTTATGAGTTCGGCAAATTGGCTCTGGGTTTGGCAGAACGGTTAAATGCCAAAAAAGGAAATTCTAAAACATTAATGTTTTCGAGTGTCCATATCCTGCACTGGAAGGTGCATCTTAGGAAGATAATACCCATGCTGGCTGATGCCTATCGAAATGGAGTGGAAACTGGAGACTTTGAATCTGCTGGTTATGCTGCATATTTCGTGTGCCATAACTCATTTCTTGCTGGAGAGGAACTTACCCAACTAGAACAAAAAACAGCAACTTACAGCAAAGCGATCAACCAAATCAGACGGGCAAGCCCCTCGAATTGGCTTGCAATATTGTGGCAGACCATTCTTAATTTGCTAGATAGGTCTCTTAATCCTAGCCGCTTAGTTAGTAGGCTATGTAATGAAGAGGAGGCATTACCACACGCTATTGCAGTTAAAGATGGAATTGCAATTCAAATGCTGTATCTGCACAAAGTTATATTGCATTATTTATTTGAAGAATATCATCAAGCTATACAGACTGCTATTTTAGCAAGGCAACATTTTGAAGAGGTGACAGGAATAACGGTTTTACCTGTATTCTGTTTCTACCATTCTCTGGCGCTTTTGAGCCTATCGCTTGATGCTTCAAACTCCCAAAAAGTAGCTTGGCTGAGTTGTGTTAACATCAACCAAGAAAAGATGCAAAAATGGGCGGGTCATGCCCCAATGAATTATCTCCATAAATTTCATCTAGTCGAGGCAGAAAAAGCGCGAGTCTTAGGGCAATTTTTTGAGGCTGAAGAGTTTTATGAACGAGCGATCGCAGGTGCTGCTGAAAATGAGTATATCCAGGAAGAAGCATTAGCTTATGAATTAGCGGCTAAACATTATCTGGCGCGAGGTCGGTCAAAAATTGCCCAAACTTATATGAAAGAGGCGCACTATTGCTACGATCGCTGGGGCGCAACCGCTAAAGTTAAAGACTTAGAAACTCGCTATCCACAGTTCTTTTCTCAGTCGTCTAGAGCCGCTTCCACATCAATTCCTATTACTGCTGAAACTATCACTAATCCCTTCCATACCGCTTTCGATTTAGCAGCAGTGATGAAAGCTTCACAGGCGATTTCTCGTGAAATTGAACTGAAGCAATTGCTGCGATCACTGATGCAAACTTTAATTGAGAATGCTGGCGCACAAACCGGATATCTGATTTTAGAAAACTCCGGAGAATGGTCGATTGAAGCGGCTTGTAAACTCAATGCCGATGAAAATGCTTGTGCGACTCAGGTGTTACAGTCTATTCCAATTGCCGATCAATTGCCAGAATCAATCATTCAATATGTAATTCGGACTCTAAAGCCTGTCACCTTAAATGATGCGACTCGTGAAGGTGCTTTTATTAATGAGCCATACATTCAACAGAACCAGCCTCAATCTATTTTCTGTTTGCCGCTGCTGAATCAAGCCAAGCTGGTCGGTGTATTGTATTTAGAAAATCGGTTAGCAACTGGAGTATTTACACCAGAGCGATCGCAGGTCTTGCAGCTATTATCGACTCAAGCAGCGATCGCCATCGAAAATGCCAACCTTTACTCAGAATTGCAGGCTAAGGAAAGCAAGATCACCCAGTTCCTTGAAGCGATTCCGGTGGGAATTGGGATCGTGGATGCGATGGGTCGCCCTTACTATATCAACCAATGCGGCAATCAACTCATGGGCAAAGAAACTGATACTTCTATAGCACAGGAGCAGATATCAGAGGCTTATCAGCTTTATGTAGCGGGAACGGATCAAATCTATCCAGCGGAGAGCTTGCCTGCTGTGCGGGCATTAAGGGGCGAACGCATTAGGACTGAAGATATAGAAATTCGTCGAGGTCATACCACAACTCTACTTGAGGCACGGGGAACACCAGTTTTTGATCAACAGGGCAATATTACTCATGCGATCGCTACCTTTCAAGACATTACAGAGCGCAAACAAGCCGAGAAACTCCTAGCCGACTACAACTGCACTTTAGAGCAACAGGTTGCAGAACGAACTGCTGCGTTACGACAAAGTGAAGCAAATTACCGCAACCTGTTACAAACCGCGAATTCAGTCATCATTTGCTATGACACGCAAGGACGAATTCGATACATCAACGATTATGGGGTAAAACTTCTTGGCTATGAAGAACATCAGATTGTAGGGCGAACCTTATTTGAAACCATCATTCCAGACATCGAAACCTCTGGGCGGGATGTCAAACCCTTTGTCCGTGATTTACTTCGTAATCCTCAATCGTACCCGCAAGGCGAGGGTGAAAACCTGTGTCGAGATGGTCGGCGAGTTTGGATGGTCTGGTCGAATCAAGCCATCTTCAATGACCAGGGAGAGGTCGTTGAAATCTTATCGGTGGGCAACGACACCACCCAGCGTAGGCAAGCAGAAGAGGCATTACAACGCAGTGAAGCCAAGTTCCGAACTATCTTTGAAAACTCGCAGGTCGGCATCTTCCGAACCCGCCTCTCGGATGGATTACTTCTCGATGCCAATCAACGCCATGCCAATCTGTTTGGCTTTGATTCACCCCAAGAGAGCATTGGGCTTGAACACGCCATAGACTACTATGTAAATCCCAGCGATCGCCAACAATTCCTTGAGTTGCTGAAGCGTGATGGAGAAGTGCGAAACTTTGAAGCACAGATGCGAAAACGAGATGGGACAGTGTTTTGGGTACTTTTCTCTTCTTATCTGAATGCAGCCGATGGATACATCGAAGGTGTGATTGCAGATATTAGCGATCGCGTCTCAGCAGAAGCAGCCCTACAAGCCTCAGAGTCAAAGCTACGGACTCTAATTGAGGCAATTCCCGATCCATTATTTGTACTGACTGCTGAAGGGCGATTCCTTGAAATAATCGTACAGGAACCAAATCTGCTGTGGCAACCCATTGAGGAGATGATTGGTAAAACCATGCATCAACTCGGAAAAGAACAAGCCGATGAATTTCTAAGTTATATTCAGCAGGTGCTGAGAACCCAACAAATCCTCACAGTCGAGTACAGTACGTTTCTAAATGGACGAGAAGCCTGGTTTTCGGCTCGCATTGCACCAATCGACCACGATCAGGTGATTTGGCTAACGCGAGATATTACGGCGCTGAAGCAAGCAGAAGAAGCCTCAATTTTAGAGGAGCGCAACCGCATGGCACGCGAAATTCACGACACACTCGCTCAGGCGTTTACGGGCATTCTGGCTCAGGTGGGAGCGGCAAAACAGGTGCTAACGGATGATGTAGAAGCAACTGGGGCGCACCTAGACCTGATCAAAGAATTGGCACGAACTGGACTGGTTGAAGCGCGGCGATCGGTCGTGGCGCTCCGTCCTCAGCTTTTGGAGGAGGGCAGTTTACAGAGCGCTCTACATCGTCTTGTCGCTCAAATCAGAACTGCCGCAATAGATACCACTTTATATTATGAGATTGAGGGTGCGGTGTATTCTCTACCGACTGAAGTCGAGAGTAATCTATTGCGAATGGGGCAGGAAGCCTTAACCAATGCGATTCGACACGCCAATGCTGATGAAATTCGAGTGGAGCTAATCTATGATCGCGATCAGGTTTGCTTGCGCGTGCAAGACAATGGACAGGGCTTTGGAGTTGGAAGTATTTCAGCCTCTGAGGGTTTTGGCTTACTAGGCATGAGCGAACGTGCAGAGCGCATCGGTGCACAACTCACGATTCAGAGCCAACCTGGACAAGGAACAGAAATTATTGTTGTGGTTGGGGTGTAGGGTGAAATGACTACTCCACATCTCACACCCCACACCCCACACCCCACACTCCCAATCCGAGTTCTGATCGCAGACGATCACGCCATTTTTCGGCAAGGTTTAGCCACGATTATTAACCGTGACCCAGAGATGCAGGTGATTGCCCAAGCTGAAAATGGTGAACAGGCGATCGCTCTATTTGGGGAACACCAACCAGATGTCACGCTCATGGATCTCCGAATGCCTGAAGTGGAAGGAGTTGCCGCCATCGGTGCAATTTGTGCGACTGCTAAATCTGCTCGGATTATTGTACTGACCACGTATGATAGTGACGAAGATATCTATCGGGGATTGCAGGCAGGCGCAAAAGGATACCTGTTGAAAGAAACTGAACCGGACGAGCTTCTGAATGCCATTCGTACCGTTCATCGGGGTCAGAAGTACATTCCGCCCGATGTGGGAGCAAAGTTGGTACAGCGGCTCAGCAATCCAGAACTGAGTGAACGAGAACTGGCGGTACTCCGTTCACTGGCACAGGGGATGAGTAATGCTGATATTGCGGCTGCTTTGAGCATTGGTGAAGGCACGGTTAAATCTCATGTTAATCGGATTTTGAATAAGTTAGATGTCAGCGATCGTACCCAAGCTGTGATTGTTGCCGTTAAACGCGGCATTGTCAGCTTGTAGAACTTTCGATCAAATTCGGATTCTAACTTAAGTTAGAGCCTACCTTCTATCTTAAGAAGGAGCGGCTGCTCCATCAAATTACAGCCTAAAAATGTTAACTCACTGTAGACGACAACTAAAAGCCAATTGCTTATATTGAATTCATGTGGATTGAGCAAGTGAATCGCAAGGTTCCATGCTTGATACAGATGTAGAAAGATGATCGACGACCATAGTTCCAGTTCTTTAGTTGTGCCAGCTTCAACCCAAGATCACAGTCAAGGTGTGCTAAGTGCCGCCGTGGTATTAGTGATGTATGGGGATTATCAATGTCCTAGAAGTGCAGCCGTTTACAAGCTGATTAAAATCATTCGGCAAGAGCTTACGGTTTCTTTTAGAGAGGATTATTTATGTTTTATCTTCCGCCATTTTCCACAGATCCAGATTCATCCCCAGGCACAACGGGCAGCCCAAGCAGCCGAAGCCGCCGCCGCCCAAGGAAAGTTTTGGTTAATGAGCGATACTTTATTTGACCATCAACAAAGGTTGGAGAACGGTTATCTTGTCGAGTACGCCAATGATTTAGGGCTTGACATTCCTCAATTTCTCAAAGAGTTGTCTAAACAAGTGCATGTCGATCGCATCAATGAAGATATCGAAGGCGGAATACAGAGTGGAGTGACGGTTGCTCCAGCCTTGTTTATCAATGGCGTTCGATATACCGGACGCTGGAGCAAGGCGCAATTGATGGCAGCCATTGTTTCTGAAAGTCATTAAGTTGCCATACCCTGATTGCGATCGCGCAAGAAGTTGCTGAGTTGCTGAAACAAGCTTATCCGGTACAAGTTGGTCAAATCGATCGCGTGGAATTAGCGGATTCCAAATCTGAGCGTCGAAGTTCAGGCTGAAGCAGATCAAAACTTTTACACGCGCAATCAAAGGAAAAGAGATGAAAATACGCTACGGGTTTCGACAGGTTGGTGATGTCGAAGTGTTCTACCGCGAAGCGGGGGCAAGCGATGCGCCGGTAATACTGCTGTTGCACGGCTTTCCGACCGCCAGCCACATGTTCCGCGACCTGATCCCTCTGCTTGCCGATCGCTTTCGGCTCGTCGCGCCGGATCTACCTGGTTTCGGACAGACCAAGGCACCGCCACGCGGGACGTTTGACTACACGTTCGACCGCCTTGCAGAGGTAATCGAGGGCTTTACCGAGGCTTTGTCGATCGATCGATACGTACTCTACATCTTCGACTACGGTGCGCCAGTAGGTCTGCGTCTGGCGATGCGCCATCCTGAACGGATATCTGCGATCGTCTCGCAGAATGGCAACGCCTACCTTGAGGGTTTCAGTGACGAATGGGGGACGTGGGAGACTTATTGGCGCGAACCGAGCGCAGCGAACCGGGAAGTCTGCCGACCCTCATTCGCACCGGACACAATCCGGAACTGGCAGTATGGTACCGGAGCCGATCTAACCCTTTTGTCACCCGACGGCTACGAACTCGACATCGCTTACATGGGGCGAGCGGGCGCGGAGGAGATCCATCTCGATCTGATCCTCGATTACCGCAGCAACGTCGCGCTCTACCCAGCCTTCCAGTCCTACTTTCGCGAGCACCGTCCGCCGTTTCTCGCCGTCTGGGGTCGTCATGATCCGGCATTTCTGCCCGCTGGTGCTGCTGCTTATCAGCGCGATCTCCCGGATGCAGAGATTCATCTGCTCGATGCTGGGCATTTCGCGCTGGAAACTCATGCAGAGGAGGTGGCAAGGTTGATCCGCACGTTCCTCAATAGTGCGATCGGTTCCACTTTTGCCACTTGAGTCCACGGCGGCAAGACTGCCAAAGCTAATCAAAAACGGCCGACTGGTCGTCATTCCGGGTGGCCTCCATGCTATCAACTGGACACATGCCGATCAGGTGAATCCTGTCTTGCTTGACTTCCTCAAGAAAAACTAATCCAAAACTGGTTCAGATCCAGAGGTGGGAGGAAAAACCTTTTCCCTAAACGGTAACTACCTTACCAAATCATGCTGACTTGCGAAGTTGGGGAGAACTTACCGACACTGAGTGGTATCGAAATCCTGTCACTGTTTATTCTAAATCAAGGAGAGTTGTCACAGATGGAATCTATGAAAGCAGCCGTATTAACTGCGTTTGGTGATGCTGGGAAGTTTGAGATTCAAACTGTTCCCATACCAACACTGAAGGCGAATCAGGTGTTAGTCAGAGTTTGTGCAACCTCGATTAACCCGGTCGATTACCAAACTCGTCGTGGTGATTACAAAGAACTGGTTCAATTACCCGCCATTCTTGGAGTCGATGTTTCAGGGGTGATTGAGGCAATTGGCGAAGCTGTGACTGATTTCAAGGTGGGAGACAACGTGTACTACTCGCCGCAAATTTTTGGAGAATTCGGTAGCTACGCTCAGTATCATGTGGCTGATGCAGCGATTGTTGCATTGAAGCCTGCAAATCTATCGCACATTGAAGCAGCTTCTTTGCCGCTTGCAGGCGGAACTGCTTGGGATTGTCTAGTGACTAGGGGCAATCTACAAGTTGGTGAAACAGTTCTCATCCATGCGGGTGCGGGTGGAGTGGGTTCGATCGCAGTTCAACTCGCCAAAGCGATAGGGGCATACGTTTTTGCAACGTGTAGTTCTAGAAACCGAGATTTTGTGACAGAACTGGGTGCAGATCGAGTGATTGATTACAAGAATGAAAATTACGTAGAAGTCATTCGTCAAGAAACAAATGGATTGGGTGTGGATTTAGTTCTAGATACGATCGGCAAAGAAACAATTCAGCGTAGTCTAGAAATCATTCGCCCCTTCGGTAGGCTTATCAGTATTGTAGACATTGCAATACCGCAATCGCTTCTTGAAGCATGGGGTAAAAATCTGACGATTCATTTTGTTCTTTCACCCCAGTACCGAGCAAAATTAGAGGCTTTGACAAAACTCATCGAGCGTCATCAGCTTCGCCCAGTGATTGATTCAGTATTTTCCTGGGATCAGGTCGTTCTGGCACATCAGCGTCTAGAGCAGGGAGGAACACGGGGCAAAATTGTGCTGAAGTTTACAGAAAACTAGACCAGCTTTGCGGCGTTGGTAATTGCTAAACGGATCGGAGTTTGATTGTGTGCTGAAGGTCAATATTGATTGGGACAGGTCAATTCCCTGTTACTGGACTTTCTTCAGCAGGAATAATCAGCGATCTGCTTCATTTTTGGCTTGCGAAAAAACTCTGTAATTCATCAGTTGAGTCAGGCTCACACGCTAGAGCGTGTCTGCAAAGTAAATATTGAATGGGAACTTATAGCTATGTCTGAAAATCCAAAAATCGGCCTAGAAGGACTGCTTCGTCCAGAAGATAGCATCCTGATACTTATTGACCACCAGCCTTATCAGTTTGCCAACTTGAACAGCCATGAACCTACGATAATCATTAACAATGTTATTGGTCTTGCCAAATCGGCAAAGTTGTTTAACGTACCCACAATCCTGACCACAGTCATTGAAGAGAGAGGGGGTTACATCATCAAGGGACTACAGGATGTTTTTCCCGATCAAAAACCGATCAACCGCACTTTCATCAATACTTGGGAAGATCCAAACGTTACAGATGTAGTGAAGAAAAGTGGCCGCAAACAACTTATACTTGCTGCGCTTTACACCGAAATCTGTCTGGCAATGCCAGCAATCCAGGCGCTTGGTGAAGGTTATGAAGTATTCATCGTTACCGATGCTTCGGGTGGTGTTACTGCGGAAGCTCATGACATGGCTGTTCGCCGGATGGTTCAGGCTGGTGCAGTTCCAATCAACTGGATGGCTGTACTTGCTGAATGGCAACGTGACTGGGCACGCACAGAAACAACTGCGGGTGTATCAGATATTACTCTTGAGCATGGCGGTGCTAGTGCGGTTGCCCTTGCATGGGAACTTCAGCTCCTTGCAACAACCCCTCCAGTGACATCAGGTGGACATTAATACTTGAGGTTTTCTCTACGGAAGCAACAAGTAAAATAGGAGACAGCATTTTGAAAAAGATAAAATACTGTCTCCGTCTCAAGCGTTAGTGATTCATCTGTTGCGCCACTATTCTGAGGTCGTACAAATTATCATGCCTGAGAATAGAAGCTTAACTTACAGCCAATTGCAGCAGGCGATCGATTACATTCATGCTCATCTGAATCGTGATTTATCCTTAGCCGAACTGGCAAGTATAGTTAACATCAGCCCGACTTACTTTGCAAGTTTGTTTAAGCGAACGATGGGGATTTCGTCCCATTAGTACATGATTCAACGGCGCGTGGAACAGGCAAATTTCTACGCCAAAATTCACAGATTCTGAACTTGCTCCGATTGTGTAATTGCAAGCCTAAACTTATGCTGATCCAAAAACTAAACGACTGTGAAGAAATTATCGCTGGAGATGGAACTGTTCTGCGCGAACTGCTTCATCCTGACAAACAAGACATCAACTTGCGTTACAGTTTGGCGTATGCGATCTTGCCTGTTGGCAAAACTTCGATTCCCCATTCCCTAAAAACTTCTGAGGTTTATTACATCATTAGCGGTGTTGGCGAAATGTCGATCGACAGTGAAGTTCGTCGCATTGAACCAGGCGATGCGGTTTACATTCCTCCAAATGCAATCCAGTTCCTTCACAACTACGGCAACGAACCTATTGTTTTCGTTTGTCTAGTTGATCCAGCTTGGCGCAAAGAAGACGAAACGATTTATGCACCAGTCTAATTCATGCAAATCTCACTGTTAGGGGATTCAAATTCGCGTTACTGCAATTGTTCCGTGAATTTTGCACAAGCGGCAACGGGGTGCTTCGGCGACTACGCCCAGGAGAAGGACGCGCCCCTAATTTCAGATTTCACATCAGCCTCAATCATTCTGTTCACCGTTGTCTTCTACCAGGGATACCAAAAAACTATGACCTGCGAACATCTCAACAATCTAACTGTGGAAAACCTGATTTCTAAAGCAGCCTATCCCATATTTCGTTGTGAAGAGTGCATTAAAATAAATAGCCGCTGGGTACACCTCCGGATTTGCCAAACCTGTGGCAAAATGCTGTGCTGCGATTCTTCTGAGCATCAACATGCTCGCCGTCATTATGAAGCAACCAATCATGCAGTGGTTAGTTCGGCTGAATTGGGGGAGCAGTGGTTATGGTGTTTTGCAGATGAACAGGGAAAAAACTATTGATAGCGATTCTGATTTCATCTAGATTTCCTTCTCATTTCTTCAACATGTTCTCCTCATGTGGGTGATTTTCATGGCTGTTTCTAATCAAAGTACTCCCATTGACATCGTTTGGCCCAGTTTGCCCTTAGCAGCTTGGCAGGATACCTATGCAACTCTCCATCTATGGACGCAAATCATCGGTAAAATCCGGTTGGCACTGGCACCTAAACTCAATCACTGGTGGCAATCTACTCTTTATGTCACACCGCGTGGACTAACAACCGCTTCAATCCCTTGCGGAACTCGTAACTTTCAAATTAGCTTTGATTTTCTCGACCACCAACTACAAATCGACACTAGCGACGGCATTACTAAAAGAATTGCACTGGCTCCTCGCTCTGTGGTAGATTTTTACCAAATGGTGCTAACTACATTGAGCGACATCGGCATCGAAGTCCGAATCTGGACGATGCCGCAAGAAGTGTCAGAACCAATCCCGTTCGATCAGGACTATCAACACGCAGCTTATGATCCGGAATATGCACAACGGTTCTGGCGAATTCTTGTGCAAGTCGATCGGGTCATGACCTTATTCCGTTCCCAGTTTATTGGTAAATCCAGCCCTGTACATTTTTTTTGGGGCAGCTTTGATCTTGCTGTGACTCGTTTCTCTGGTCGTCGTGCGCCAGAACACCCAGGGGGAGTTCCGAATATGGCAGATTGGGTCACACGAGAAGCCTATTCACACGAAGTCAGTAGCTGTGGTTTTTGGCCGGGGGGTGGGTCAGTGGTGGAGCCTGTTTTTTACGCTTATGCTTACCCTACGCCGGAAGGGTTCCATGATTACCCGATCCAACCCACAGAAGCTTTTTACAGCTCAGAGATGCAAGAGTTTATCCTACCCTATGAAGCCGTGAGACAAACTGACGATCCAGATGCAATGCTCCTTGCTTTTTTCCAAAGCACCTATGAAGCAGCAGCCAATTTAGGATATTGGGATCGAGTAGCCTTGGAGCGTTCCCCAACTGTGTAAGGCTAACAAATTGCAAATTGCTGAAGCAGACAAGGAGCATACCCAAAAATGGTTAAAGGTAGGTTAGAAGCATTCAGTGATGGGGTAATTGCTATTATCATCACCATTATGGTACTGGAGTTGAAAATACCTCATGAGTCAGATTTAGCTGCGCTACGTCTGCTGATTCCAACCTTTCTAAGCTATGTGTTGAGTTTCGTGCATATTGGTATCTACTGGAACAATCACCATCACCTGTTTCTGTCACTATACCCAAAAGATTTCAGGGTCTAGAAGCATAACCGAGTATTTCAATGTCTGAAACCATTATTGTTGCGTTACTGGATTGTCAGTAAGTCCTAACATTGGAAGGATAACTTGTCTTTTGACTCAAAATGGAAGCATAAAGCTATCCGCGAGTCCCAAAAAGGAAGTATCTTTTAAACCTAATAAAAACGTTGCTTCAACACTAGTTCTATTTTTTACATCCTCGCTGAGCTTAAGTTTGGGGCTTAGAACCATAATTTGTCCTTTTGGCGATTGGAAGCATAAGCCGTCCTTTTCTGCCAAGTTATCTTTCCAGTGACACCTTTATGTGATTTTTTGGATATTTTTGGAAGGTAAAGTTGGACAACCATTTTTGGAAGGTAAAGGTGGACAACCTGTCCAAAATCTTCTTCAAGTCACAGTTGCCTGTGGCGCTTTATGGTGTGGTTCTATTGCTGGCTGCGATCGCCTACTTCACTCTGACCCGCACACTTATTTTTCACCACGGTCAAGGTTCCACACTTGCGAACGCTCTGGGTCGGGATTTTAAAGGCAAGTTATCGGTATTGATTTATGCAGTTACCATTCCACTTGCTTTTGCAACCCCTTGGCTTGCATATGCATTATACGTTCTGGTTGCAGTCCTGTGGCTCATTCCCGATCGCCGTATTGAAAAGACGTTGAACTCATAAATGGTATTTGCTGGCGCGGGCTGAATTTTCAGCACAAGAATGAAAGGAATTGATCGCTATGAAAATTTTTTCTGATCACCCGCAAGAACGAAATCTGGACGAAGTGTTCGAGTCCGATCAATCGCGGTCAGACCTTCCTCGTAGGCGATGGCGATCGCTCTGGATCACCTCTAGTATCCTCGTCACAGGTGCGATCGCCATCGGCATCGTCACTGCGGCTTTCCAGTTTGGGCTGCCCTGGTGGATGCAGGCAGGAGACCACAATCATATGTACGAAAGCGATATCGGTTCTCTGCGTTACCAGGTTCACCTTCCGCCTCAGTTTGATGGCACAATCAAACTGCCAGTGATCATGGCGATTCACGGCTGCGGAATGACGGGTTACGGATGGAACTCAATGAAGTCCACAACGCAGTTCAACCGCTTGGCTGACAGCGAAGGCTTCATCGTTGTCTACCCGACACAACGGATGTTTCGCAACATGATCAATTGCTGGAACTCGACTGACCCACGAGAGCAGCACCGCTACAGCGGAGAACCTGCGCTTCTCGCTGGCGTTGCCCAACAGGTGGTCGAGGCGTACAATGCAGATCCAGCACAAGTACATGTCGCCGGTGCCTCGTCGGGTGCGGGTGCTGCCGTTATTCTCGCCGTGACCTACCCCGATGTCTTCGCAACGGTGACATCGGTTGCAGGGGGCGAGTACGGACTGAACCAGGTGAACCCGGACAACCCTAATTCCACGCCACCAGACTACACTGCACGTCAGGCGTGGTCGCAGATGGGCGATCGGGCGCGGCAGGTGCCACTACTCGTTATCCAAGGTGAGGAGGATGCCGTCGTTCCGCCCCTCGTTGCCACTCGGCTGGTTGCACACTGGACTGCGGTAAGTGATTTTGTTGATGACGATCTGCTTAACGACAGCCTGAACCTACTCGAAAAGACGACAACGGTGCCTTCAGAACAGGGCAAGCATTCGTACACCCACACTACCATCACTGCGCCGGACGGTTCATCTCTCATTGAGTCGTATCTCGTCCAGGATATGGGACATGTCTGGCCGGGACCTGCTGGAGACGGCATTTATATCGATCATGCCGGTCCCGATGCCAGTGCCATTATCTGGAATTTTGCCAAGCGCCATCCGAAGTCGTAGTCAGTCGGAGCAACGTTTTGAAAGGAGTTCATCATCATGTCTCAAGATTCTTTTAACCACCCCCCGGACTTAGGAAAGACTGCCGCATCCTCGTCTCAACCTAACAAGGTTCCCCGTCCAGGTTTGCCCGAATGCATTGTTGGTCTTGTCGTCCTTTTCGTTGGGTTTGTGGGCGGCTCGCAACTCTCGCGGCTCGGACTCGATCCTGTGGTCTACGGACTGGTCTTCAGCGCTCTGTCTGGTATCGCTGGCATTGCAGGGTTTGCAGCCGCTGTGCTGCTACGCATTCGTTCCCTCAGACCCTTCGGCGTTCGTCGAACCTCGCGGCGGTGGCTCCTCATTGGAGTCGGAGTCGGACTGGTTGCTTTCGTCCTCAAAGGACTGGCGATTCTGGTCTGGATTCAAATTACTGGGAACACCGAAAATATTCAGGGGGTGTACGCTCAGGGTGGCAGCGGCGGGGTGCTATCTCTGGTTCTGGCTACGGTGTTTTTTGGTTTTCTCACCCCCCTTGGCGAGGAGTTGCTCTTCCGGGGTGTGATCACTACTGTTCTGCTCCGCTACAGTCGTCCGATTATCGCAGTCGTGGGCAGCACCTTGATCTTCGCGATCGCTCACGGCATTAATATTGTCTTTCCTGCGGCTGTGGTAGCGGGTCTTGCCACTGGCGAAATCTACCGCCGTAGTGGATCAGTCTGGACTGCTGTTGTCGTTCACGTCGTTTTCAACTTGCCCACAATTCCGGTGATGGTAGCTGCTGGCACGGGCTAATAGGACGGATAGGAGTTTGATTCTGTGCTGAAGGTCAATCTTGATTGAAACAGGAGAAGTAGGATGATATTGCAAGGTAAAGTGGCTTTAGTAACTGGAGGCGCATCGGGAATTGGTCGAGCTACTGCGATCGCCTTCGGTGCTGCTGGAGCCAAAGTGGTCTTCTCGGACATCCGCAGTGTAGAAGGTGAAGAAACTGCTGATTTGATTCGCGAGACTGGGGCGGAATGCTTGTTCGTGAAATCAGATGTATCAAGTGAGGCGGATGTCCGGGAATTGGTGCAGAAAGTGATCGCGACCTACGGCAGACTCGATTGTGCTTTTAACAATGCTGGCATTGATCTTGCTGTTAAACCACTGCACGAACAATCGATCGAGGATTTTGACCAGATCATGTCGATCAATGCACGAGGGCTATTTCTCTGTATGAAATACGAAATTCAGCAGATGCTAACCCAAGGTGCAGGCGCGATCGTGAACAATTCGTCCACCAATGGTCTTGTTGCGCTGCCGGGAATCTCTCCCTACGTTGCCAGCAAACACGCGGTGATGGGGCTGACACGCACTGCCGCACTTGACTATGCCAAACAGGGCATTCGGATTAATGCTGTTAATCCCGGTCCCATCGCGACTGATCTAATGGCTCGTAGCGCTGACCAGATAGGCATAACGTTCGATGATCTTGGGTCTATGGTTCCGATCGGTCGGATCGGTCAGGCAACAGAAATTGCTCAAGCGGTGGTATTTCTCTGCTCCGACGCTGCCAGCTACATCACTGGGCAACCCTTAGCGATCGATGGTGGATATACAGCGAGTTGATTGAAACAGTTCTATCTAGAACATGAAACCATAGCCCTCTACACACAAGGATATTGCGATGCGTAGACTCGTGAGTTCACCAGATGCCGTTGGCAACCTCACCTTTCAAGACACTGAAGTTCCTACTCCGAAGGCTAACGAGTGCTTGATTCGCGTCAAGGCATTTTCTATGAATCGGGGCGAACTGAAGCGATCGCAAAATGATCCACTGGGTACTCCAATTGGCTGGGATGTCGTTGGCGTTGTTGAACAAACGGCACAGGACGGTAGTGGTCCACCCACAGGGACAAAAATTGTCGCCCTCTCCATCCGCTCGGAGGGCTGGGCAGAATATGTAGCAATTTCGACTTGCTTTCTGGCTATTATTCCCCAGAGCATATCACATACCGATGCCGCCACACTGCCCGTCGCAGGGTTAACAGCACTGTATGCAGTGGAAAAGGGATCTCGTTTACTAGGAAGTCGGGTGCTGATCACAGGGGCAACAGGGGGAGTAGGACTCTTCGCCATGCAGCTTGCTCGGATGATGGGAGCCAGCGTCGTTGCCCAAATTCGTCAGCCAGCGCAAGAAGCATTTGTGCGAGATTACGGCGCGGATGAAGTGGTGGTGACCGAGACTGGGCAAGAAGCCGAGCAGTTCGTGCCTTATCGACTGATTGTCGATGGAGTAGGAGGTGAATTGGTCGGGAAGCTAACTGCGTTTTTGGCTCAAGGAGGCACCTGCGTTTGTTATGGCAGTAGCAGCGGCAACGAGATGAAGTTGTCCCTGGCAGACTTCTATTCCGAGAATGGAGGACAGCGAACGCTTTACGGGTTCACGCTGTACACCGAAGTAGATCTGGAAAGTGCTAGTTCTGGGCTGGCTCGTCTGCTGAGGTTAGTTGAGCAGGGGCGGCTCAAAACGCATGTTGATCGAGCAGTTTCGTGGCGTGAAGCAGACGTAACGTCGGCTGATTTGATCGGGCGCAGATTTTCAGGTAAGGCTGTGCTGCATGTGGACTAATTGTTGTTCATCGGCTGAGTCATGTCAGCCACCTAGGAATAGATTATCGCGGAGCTTTATTTGCAAAGAATGAAACGATTTACCTTGTTTACTTTCCTGTATCTGGCGCTGGGAGTTTGTCTGAGTGCGATCGCGCTTGGATACCCAAACCTGCCTTCGGGTCTTCAAACAAGCTTGTTCATTAGTGCAGGAGCGTCCTACATCGCTTGTATTCTCAGTACCTTTCCATTTTGGCGTGAGACAGCGATCCGCTTCTATCGCAGGCGGAATTCAGCGGTAATTCTACCCTGGTTGGTGATTGGATTCAATATTGTTTGGATGCTCTGGGAAGTTCAGAGTCAGAACTGGGCAATGGAAGCCATTTTACAAGCGTTTTCGCGGCTAATAGTTGTCTTACTGTTTGCAGAAATCATTGTGATTACATGGCAAGTGAATTCTGAACATTAGGGTCTAAATCGGATGATGCCGAAACAAACTCGTTTCAGCAACGCGAGATAGAGTCAAACGTACTACATGAGAAACACCATGAATAAGCCCAAGTTTTTTGTTACCCCTGGTTATGGGGAATATCTGTTAAATCAATTGCATTACTCGCAAGCGGTAAAAATTGACAATCGAGTGGAGATATCAGGGCAAGGTGGCTGGGATGACAATCTGCAAATTCCCGAATCGCTTGCAGACGAGATTGCTCAGGCGTTCCGGAACGTAGAACGAACCTTGGCGACGGCTGGTGCGGGTTGGGAGCATGTGGTTCACGTTAATTCTTACCATGTTGGCGGGTTCCCCCCGGAGGTTAACGAAGTGATGTCCAAGCTATTTCGTCATTATATGCCCAACCACGCTCCAATCTGGACACAGGTAGGAGTCGCGGCGCTTGGACTACCCACGATGCGGATTGAAATTCGCGTGACTGCAATTGTTCCGTGAGTTTTGCAAGCGTTAATAACACAATTTATGCTGCTCGAAAACTGGTCTATCACTTAAAAGGAGAACTCAAGAGTGTGAATTCACAAACAGATCAAACCACCACTAATGCTGACGAGTCGGCAATCCGTGCTTTCCTTCACCAGATGATTGATGCTTGGAATCGAGGTAGCGGGGAAGGCTTTGCTGCCCCGTTCAGCAAAACTGCCGATTTCCTCACGTTCGAGGGCACACATCTCAAGGGTCGAAAAGAAATCGCTGCATTTCATCAGCAAGCGTTACCTCGTTGCAGGTCTCAAAGCGAGTAGAGTAATCACTCCGACGCAAATTGATGCGAAATAAAACCAATCTCCATCAGGAGGACAATCATGAAACCTCAACTCATTTTCGGAGTACTAACGATCGCAACAGGATTGTTTGGAGGTTCATTCACTCATCCCGCGATCTCACACAGCATTCCTCCACAACAAACCTCCCCCATTCTAATCGCCACTGCCTACACTGATTTAACCTTACCTACCTTACGCCAAGGCGATCGCGGCAGAAACGTGCAATTGTTACAGCGCATCCTTCAAGACAATGGCTTTTTAGGAGCCGCAGGTGTGAGGTTAGGCAATCCAAGAGGGGCGATCGTCGATGGCATCTTTGGTGCGGTCACAACGTCTGCGATACGCGATCTCCAGCGACGATACAGAATCCCAGTTACAGGGCGAGTCAATCCAACCACCTGGGAAGTCCTGGATATGCACGAAAACCCCTATCGATCCCCGCTTCCCTGGAAACAACAGAACATTACACAACCATAAGCCACAGAAGATTTCTAATGAACCGAAAGATTCTTTCAACCAAAATCATAACTACAACCACAATCGCAATCACAATTCTGTTCGGCGTACTCCTACTGTTCAATTTTCCATCCCTGGCTCAAGTCAGTTCACAAGTGATTCCCAGAATCGAAGTGATCGAAGGTTTTGAAGGGATTCCACCCAGCTACCGTTTGGTCATCAGCCTGTCGCAGGACAATGTTTATGTCTTCTGTCCGACTGACTTCGAGCCACAGTTGAACTATCTGCGAAATGTGAAGGCGATTCAATGTAAGCCGTTTACCAGTCCCTAGAAGTAAACCAGTGAGGGGCAACAGCATAACAACTCACACCACTTTGTTGCTTTGAACAGAGGAGAGATTCAGATGTCAGAGAACAATAAAGCAATTTTAGAAGCGGCAAACGCGGCGATCGCGATCACCAACATTCGCGGCGGCTCCGAATATGGCAAGGCATGGCACGAAGGCGGCATCAGCCTCGCCAAGACGCTCGGCGCGAGCCTGCTGACCGTCGAGGGCGAACAGCACGGTGTAGCCCTCACCGCCGGCAATGCGTGTGTCAACGACATCCTCGCTGACTACCTCATCGGTCTCAAAATCCCCGCAGACGGCGTTCGCTGCGTCCTTTAGGCGCGTTGGGATACTGAGTCCATCTCGCAACAGCTTACGCCATAAGCTATTTAGAGCATTCTGCAATTCCTCATTCCCAATAACTCAAATTAGGATCAATAACTCATGTCTACATTCAAGTACAACCGGTTAGACAAAAATAATGCTGCGG
>NZ_KV757708.1 GCF_001712795.1 Nostoc sp. KVJ20 | reverse complement strand
GAAAGATCCGGGTAATGGATAGGTCCTTTGAGGACGGCTTTTTATCATCGGTGACAGGACTTTAAATGAGTAATGAGTAACGAGTAATGAGTAATGAGTAATGAGTGGATGAAAAATGGGTATTTACTCATTACTTATTACTTACTCCAGAATCACCGACCCTTCTTTCTCGGTGAGTATGTCAACCATAGACGATCCGTAGACTTCAGTTGAAAAGACTAGGGCTGTTGCTGTAGCGTCTTTGAAAAAGAATTGCTGCCAAATTAGTTAATAAACAGGTGATTGCTAGCGACATCAAGATATAAGTAGGAGCCATCACCACGCCAATCATGAACCAAGTATATACGTGCAGTATCATTACAGAAGCGAAAAAGCTTGCAATTCCAGCAGATTGCCACACTTGAGATGATGGGCGACGTAACGCTACTAGGCTCATCGTTAAAATTGTGATCAGCAAGTTCGCTGGTACAAGAAATGCACAGATACCTATGCAGTTGCCACGAGAGAATTCAGCTAAGGTGTTAAGATCGAGCATTAATTTTGTTTCTTGGGATAGATGTTAGCTTTTTAAGAATTTAATTTAGTTTAAAAAAACGAAATCTAAATTAACAGATAAGTGAGTAATCACATTGCAAATATAACATAAATTAAACTATTGAGTTACGTTTTGATACTACTCAATAGTTAGGTAATTATAAAGATTTTAGATAGCTAGGGTGGGTATTTTCCACCCTCGCTGAATTAACCCGGTAAAATTACCGTATCGATAACGTGTACTACACCATTATCAGCTTCGATATCTGCTGCTAAAACTGTGGCATTTTT
The DNA here is from genome assembly GCF_001712795.1 of Nostoc sp. KVJ20. Taxonomy (GTDB): domain Bacteria; phylum Cyanobacteriota; class Cyanobacteriia; order Cyanobacteriales; family Nostocaceae; genus Nostoc. The sequence goes on along the minus strand of NZ_KV757708.1, from coordinate 13,338 downwards.
AACTTCAAAACCATCGGAAGAATCAATTTTAATGGGTGAACCTTCCACAGAGTTAACCGTGCCGAGTTGTGCTAAATCAGCCTTTAGCAGCTTTCCTGGAACGACATGATACTTTAAAATCCGCGTTAGCTGGGGAATATTCTGTAACAGAGTTTGGATAGTTCCCGCTGGTAACTTGGCAAAAGCATCGTCATTTGGTGCAAAGACAGTGAACGGGCCAGGACTTTTTAATGTTTCTACTAAACCAGCAGCTTGCACAGCCGCCACCAGTGTTTTAAAAGACTCAGCCGTAACTGCAATATCAACAATATCAGCCATATATCTTACCTAAATCTCTGCAAAAGATTTTAGAGGATAATAAACCTCTTTTAAGTTTTATTAAATAAAATAAATTTCATAGCAGGGGTGAATAATTTACAGCTAAATGAGTACTCCTGTCAGACATCGCCTTAGCTTATATTTTGCACCAGGCGACCAGAAGTCGCGGCTACACAGACAAAACCTGCCTCCGCAGGTTGAAAAACCTTGATTTCGCGTTAGTCTTCACAATACCAGGCGGATTTCTCTGCGAGACGCTGTTCGCGTTTGTTTGTATAGCCGCGATTTCTAATCGCTAGGGCTAGGTGCAAGATGTGAGCGAGTCTGCGGGCATCGGGTTTTCCTCCAGCAATACTGCCCTCTGCCTCCTACCTGACTCGATAAAATTATCAATATTTGGCAACTACCATAGTGATTTAGTCTCTCATCAACTGAGGGACGGTAGAATATACCTAATTTTCGTAGCTTCAAAAGCCAAACTATGACGATGCATTCCACACTCAAACGTGCATTTACTAACCGCCGCGTTCTAAAAGTGATCAGCGGTTTGAATAATTTCGACGCTGCTAGCGTTGCTGCTACTGTCAAAGCTGCTGAATTAGGCGGTGCTACTTTCATCGATATTGCCGCCGATCCAGCCTTAGTTCAGTTAGCTAAAAGTTTGACAAGTTTACCAATTTGTGTATCGGCAGTAGAACCAGAGAAATTTGTGCAAGCTGTAGCAGCTGGTGCTGATTTAATTGAAATCGGTAATTTCGATTCTTTCTATGCTCAAGGACGCCGCTTTGAGGCTCTGGAAGTACTAGCGCTAACTAAGCAAACCCGCGCTCTCTTCCCAGAAATCACTCTATCTGTCACCGTTCCCCACATTCTGGAACTAGATCAACAGGTACAGTTAGCAGAAGAATTGGTGAAAGCTGGAGCAGACATAATTCAAACCGAAGGCGGTACTAGCAGTAACCCAGTTCACCCCGGAACTTTAGGATTAATTGAAAAAGCTGCCCCGACGTTGGCAGCAGCTTTTGAGATTTCCCGTGTGGTGTCAGTACCAGTATTGTGTGCTTCAGGTATTTCTAGCGTCACTGCACCATTAGCGATCGCATCTGGTGCTGCGGGTGTTGGTGTTGGTTCCGCCATCAACCAACTCAATAGCGAAATCGCAATGATTGCTGCTGTGCGTGGCTTAGTAGAAGCCTTAGCGACTGCAAATGTAGTAAGGAGTTAAGAGTTAAGAGTTAGGAGTGATGAGTTATGAGTTAAGAGTGATGAGTTGAAGAAACTTATTTATTCAAAACTTTTAACTTTTAACTCCTAACTTCTAACTTCTAACTTCTAACTCCTAACTTCTAACTCATAACTTCTTTCAAGGCATAAATCACCTGATCTTGCTGCTGTTGTGTCAGTTCTGGGAACATAGGTAGAGATATAACCTCATGGCAAGCTTGCTCTGCTATTGGTAAGTCCCCAATTTCATAGCCCAAATTTTGATAAACTGGCTGCAAATGTAAAGGATGGGGGTAGTAAATCATTGAACTTACGCCCTGTTCTTGCAATTGACTACGCACCCAATCTCGATATTTGGCGCTAGAACCATTACGCCCTTCGCCTGATATGCGAATAGTGTATTGGTTCCATACCCCAACACCTTCAGGTAATTCTTGGGGCGGGACTATCCCTGGAATTTGACTGAGGAACTGATAATAATAGTTGGCGATATCTCGTCGGCGATCATTCCAAATATCTAAATAACGCAGCTTAATCTGCAAGATCGCTGCTTGGAGAGCATCCAAGCGGCTATTTACACCGATTTCCTCATGTAAATATCGAACTTTACTACCATGATCTCGTAATATTCGGAGTTTGGTAGCGATCGCTGGATCATTAGTCGTTATTGCTCCGCCATCACCACAACCACCAAGATTTTTGGTAGGGTAGAAACTAAAGCAACCAATATGTCCAATACTTCCTACTTTCTGATCAGCCCACATTGCCCCTGTAGACTGAGCGCAATCTTCAATTATTGCCAAATTGTGAGATTGAGCGATCGCCATTAATGATGTCATATCCACAGGTTGTCCAAATAGGTGAACCGGGATAATCGCTTTGGTTTTGGGTGTAATAGCCGCCGCTAATTGCTCCACATCTAAATTAAACGTAGTAGCGTCAATATCAACGAAAACAGGCTTTGCACCAACGGCGCTAATCACTTCTGATGTAGCAATAAAGGTGAAAGGCGTTGTAATCACTTCATCGCCTGCACCAATGTCCAAGACTCGTAACGCTAAGTAGAGTGCATCAGTACCAGAATTACAAGCCACACATTCTGTAACAGTATTATAAGCGGCAAACTGTTTTTCAAAGCCTTCGACTAAGGGGCCGCCAATATAGCGGCCAGAAGCTAAAACCTCTAAGACGGCTGCACTTACTTCTGCTTCGATGGTGGTGTATTGCTGCTTGATATCAAAGGCAGGGATGGGATTTACACTTTGGATCATGAGTTCTCATTTTATCGGAAGATACAAAGGATGCACTTCGACAGTCAATTTTTGCTGATTGAATTGTTAATCAAATAGGAGCTACTAAAAGACTATCGCCCAAGATACGCATCTATTAGGGTTTTTACTTAAATTGTGGCGCGGTAAACTGCCGCACATTTAATTTACAGATAGTAGGCATACTAGGTGTTTGCCTTGTTAAGGTCGTACCATTTGGAATTTTGAATTGATGAAAGTGATATATATCAAAGGATTGCGGCGAAGAGTCCCCCAGCACACGTACTCGTTGGTGGGGGAGGAACGCCGCTCTGGGACTGGGTACTGGGTACTGGGGACTGGGAAAACATTCAAAAATTTGGGAGAGGTGAGAGCAAATTCCATAATTTTTAGTTTGAAAACCAAATCCCCAGTCCCTAATCCCCAGTATCCAGTCCCTTTTACTCAAGATCCAACACATCGGATCAAAGTTCCTCTTGTGTGGGCTGCTGTGAGAAGAAAATACTAGGAGATAGAGAACCCATGCAGGAATTGATCAAGCTGGATTTTGTGGATTTAGCTATTGCTGTGGGATTGATGGCGATCGCCATTGGTTTATCTGCCTGGGAAAAATTAGGACTAGAGTTAAACTTAGCCCTTGCTACTGGGAGAACCATCTTACAACTTCTTGTATTGGGATACATTTTAGATTTCATCTTGGCTTTAGACAATGCTTGGGCAGTTTTGGCGCTATTAGTAATAATGCTGACAATTACGGCGATTGTCGCACGAAATCGCATCAGCCAAAAAATTCCTCATCTGTTGCCTTTGGTGTGGGGTGCAATTTTAATTAGTACCGCCCTGACAGTGCTTTACACCAACTTCTTGATCGTTCAACCAGAGAGATGGTATGAACCACAGTATATAATTCCTTTAGCAGGGATAGTTTTAGGTAATGCTACCAATGCAGCTGCGATCGCAGGCGATCGTCTTGTCAGCACCATTAATTCCAGCCATCTCGAAATAGAAACTCATTTAAGCTTAGGTGCAACTCCAGAGCAAGCAGTTAGCCAGTATCGCAAAGACGCCATCAAAGCCGGATTGATTCCCACTCTCAATCAAATGATTCTCATCGGTATGGTGGCAATACCAGGAATTACCACCGGACAGTTGCTAGCTGGTGTTAAACCCCTAGATGCTGTATCTTATGAAATTTTGATTATATTTATGGTTGCTTTCGCTAACTTGTTGACAACACTTTTAGTTACGAAGGGGTTGTGTCGTCAATTTTTCAATTCTGCCGCGCAGTTGGTGAGTTAAGAAGGCAGGGGGCAGGAGGCAGAATACCCTGTTCATTGGTGTCAACTTAACGCGAAACCGCACGTCCGCCAGGGATTGTAAATCCCTGTCTCATAGCTAAAGTCATCTGAAGATGACTAGATATCCCCAAAAATATTCAGTCTACTTCAGTAGACTTTAGCTATGAGCCAGAGAATTCATTCTCTGGCGGGTTATGAAGCCCGCAGCGAAGCTATTTCTAGCTTAAGTTGACACCAATGTACCCTGTTCTGATCCTTCAGTCGGCTGTAGACGGGCGTCGTAAACTTCACCCCGTCTCATTCTGGAGTTTCCTCTAACTTCAAAGCTTCCCACTGAGCCTGGGCAAATTCTGCCTGCATCTGCAAAACTTCGGCTTGATACTCTAGATCATTTGCCATTTTTGCTAAAGCTGCATCAATTTCTGCCCGTTTTTGCACTGCGAGTTCACGCCGCAATGCCCGTATTACAAACTCATCGCCAACACACTGAGCAATTAGTTTAATACAAAGGGCTTAATTAGGGCTTGCTGAAAAAGTCTGATGGCTGGGGTAGGCAATAGGGAATAGGCAACAGGCAATAGTTTCATCGTGATTTTTGGTGTTTTTTTGTGACCTAATCCATTAGAAATGCAAAATTTTTCAGCCTGATACCCCAATTTACTTGCACCTGTTTCTACAAAAATAGCCCCAAAACATTGAGAAATCAACGTTTTATCATTATTCAGCAGACCCTAATTACCAGCACAAGATGTAGCGGTGAGCGAGGAGTTATGGGGCGACGCAATAGGTACTTGAGCAACCAGAACCACCTTCCCATTGGCATCTGTAACCCATCCTTGAGCTTCCACAATTTGAGTAGGTTCATTGACAGAATTAACTTTCTGTGATTTTTCTTCTGTATTTGGCTGCGCTTGTACACCCACTTCTTTCTGAATACTGCCAGTACGATTTTGACTCTCTGGAGAGAGTGTGATCCAATCTGCTAGCACCGCATCAGCTATCAATAGCTCTGTGGGATCGGGTGCTAGTCCTCCACGCCCAGTAGCAACAAATGAACTACTGGCTATTTTCCCACCAGAATTACAACCAGCCGTAATTTGCTGCGAAGCATCATCCAGATTTACGGGTAATTCTACTAATCCTTTACTGGGGTCAGCATCTGGTGAGTTGATTTGTACAGTGCCATTTAATAAAGGGTTTTGTTGAGAAAATGCTGTGATGTCACTTGTTCGTAGGTTCTTCGGGTTTATTTCTTCCGGATCAAGTCTCTCTACGTCTGCACGAGTGCGGGGTACAAACCCAAAGATATTTTTAGCGGTGATTGTGATTTTACCACCAGAACCAGAGAAGGCATTGGCAGTGATATCGCTATTTGCAAAGGGAGCGGCGACCAGGAAGCCATTAGGTGCTTTGATGGTGATATTACCGCCATCTCCACCAAGCCCTGTCTTACCTGCATTAGTGGTTATTTTACTTTCGCGGCGCATCAATAATAAGTCTCGCACCTGTAACGTAATATTCCCACCTAAACCTGACTCGGTTTCAGCTGTGAGTTTTCCCTTATTGTCCAAAAGTATGGAGCGAGCGATTATATTTAAATCACCTGCTTTCCCTAAATTAGTGGGATCTCCGATATAGATTACATTTTTTCGAGCTTGGCTACTCACAGTTATCGCAGCCCCATCCTTGATAATCAATTGTCCTGTAGTTAGGGTCAAGTTTCCGCCATCTCCAGGCCCTTCAGTTCCAGAAAACAAACCACTGAGTCTAGAACCATTTGGTGAGGTTCCAATTAGTTCTACGGAATCAGAGGCGTTTACCGTCAAGTTTCCTGCTTTTCCTGTATTTTTTGGTGTAAGTTGGTTAGAAATAAACCTATATATACCCTCAGAGCTTGTTGATATTCTTGCCCCTCCTTGGATACGCAACTTTCCAGTATTAATTGTGATACTGCCAGCGTTTTTATCGCCATAAGTTGCACTAAATAATCCACTGGATATTAAATCACTACCATCTCGGAACACAGGAATGGAGGTGCCGCCAATTAGTTCCACGGAATCTGATGCGTTTATGGTCAATTGCCCGTGCAATTGTGCCCCACTTCTGACCACCAACTTCTGAGTAGTGATATTTATGTTTCCAGAGTTTCCGTTTGATAAACTCTGAGTAAACAGTTGTGTATCTTGTTCAACTACTACAGACTCTGAGGCGTCCACTCTCAAATCTCCTCCTGATTGCCCTCCAAAGAGATCAACTAGAATTAGGAAACCGCCAGCTACCCGCACGAGTCTGCCTTGCACGTGGATATTGCCGCCATCCTCTCCGTGAGTATCTACAATAGATCGAATTTTATTTAACTGGATTACTTCGACGTTCTGGAAATTTTGAACACCTTCATATCCCAATGCCCAACCTTCGTTTGTTGGGCTTAAACTTACCAGACTATTACCAGCGACGCTTCCTAACTCAACTCTTCCATCCTTTGCTGTGATATTTCCCCCCTCTAGCCTGATATCACCGCCTATCAGTGCCAGGGTTTTGCCTTGCTGCACCTGTAGACCAACGCCTTGCCTAAAGATATTAACTGCGCCATCTGGTTTGGCTTGGGATTGATTGCGGATGGGAGCAGCAGTTGCTCCAAATTGCAAACCAATGGGAACACTTAGTGTCAGTAGAGGTGTAGCTTGAGGAGATGTAGCACTAAACTTTGTACCATCAGCAAAGTTCAAGCTACTCGCCGTACTTGCCACAAATGAACCGCCGATATTTAAAGAAGCATTAGGCCCAAAAACAATGCCGTTAGGATTAATCAGAAACAGGTTGGCTGCGCTGTTAGCTTGCAGAATGCCATCTATATTAGAAATCGAATTGCCACTTACCCGACTGATGATATTTTGAATATTTATTGCATTGTTAAAGTGGGCTGTACTTCCCGCAGAGACAGAAAACTGTTCAAAGCTGTGGTATAAGTTTGTACCACGAACTGCTCCACCATCAATCTGGTCTATAGGCTGACCATCAATTAGCTTTGGCGTAATGATTGAACTTTCAGATCCAAGTGTGCCATCCTTTTGTATTTGGGCTAAGGCAAAGCTCTCAAAGAAAGTGAGGACTCCAGTAATTGCTAAAGTACTCACTATCCCTAACTCCCAGCACCAACTGCTTCGGTTTCCAGACATTAGAAACTTGCACCCAAAAAGTAAGAGTATATTGAAATACTGCTCCTTGCTAATTAGGTATAGTGATACTTAAGATTATCTCTGTAGCCTAACTAGTAAATGCAAAGTTCAGCATTTTTATACTTACTAGAATAAACTTTTTACAGTACAAAAACTAAATTATTTAGCAATTGCAGCCGAAAGGGTCGCCAGTTGACGGGCAAGGGATACACCATGAATTCTCCATTAGAACAATTTCCTGTTCTGTACCTGCACTACCAGATTTGATTTTGTTTGGGTCAAGATTGCACTGCCACTGAACTGTCAAAGCTCTATCATCTAATACTCCGTATTTTTCAAGCAATGCGTATAAGCCAGCGTTATTAACGCTTTCAAGTAGTTTCTGCTCAACTTCTGCTTGTAACTTCTGTAATGTTTCAGAGTCCATAACTGTTTCCATTTCCTAAAGGATGTGTATCATTGTTGATTCGGGTTGGCTAGGAAAAATTACGCATAGTGTCACAAAACTTAATATTTTAACGCTGGATTAACGTGAGTTCCATGAACCTCTCCTCTCCGAAACGGGAGGAGCAAGAAAAATTCCGCTTTTTGCTCCCCTCTGGGCGTCGGAGAGGGGCTGGGGGAGAGGTTAAATAAGACTTGTCTAACTCACGTTGGATTACCTTTATGCATTGAATGAACTAAAAGGCAATACGCTTGGGTTAAGGGTTATTGGTGTAGATGATTGGTCTTTGAAGACGCGATAAATCGCGTCTCTACAATATAGGTTTTGTTGCTAATTCTTAATCCCCGTCGCCGCAATACCCTGAATGAACTGACGCTGACCGATGAGAAATAATACCATCACTGGAACTGTCGCTATGGTCACTGCTGCCATCATCAAGGGCCAATTATTCGTAAATTGCTCTTGAAACTCTGCCAATGCCAACTGCACCGTTCTTAATTCTGGTCGTGTCGTAAATACTAAAGGCTTAAATAAATCATTCCATTCACCGATGAAAGTGAACAAAAATAGTGTCACCAACGCCGGACGGGCTAAAGGTAACATCACTCGCCACAAAATTTGCAGTCGGTTCGCCCCATCTATGGCTGCGGCTTCCTCTAATTCCACGGGAATTGTCTGGAAATACTGACGTAACAAGAAAATCCCAAACCCGTTGACCGCAGTGGGTAAAATAAGCGCCCAATATGTATTTATCAAATGTCCCCACTTCAAAACCAAAAAGATGGGAATCACCAATAACTGAAAGGGAATTACCAAAGTTGCTAAAACGACTAATAGCAGTGCTTGGCGTCCCCGAAACTTCAGGCGTGCTAAGGCGTAACCAGCCAAAGCAGAAGTGACAATCTGAAACGCCGTCACAGCGATCGCTACCAAGGTAGAATTAGCAAACGCCAGCAAAAATTTTCCCTGTTGCCACGCAACGCGGTAATTTGCTAAAGACCAGTTATTTTTGGACAAATTTTCTGGGCTGGCGGCAGTCGGTGCAAAGGAGGTGAGAAAGACCACAAACAGCGGTAGTAGAACGATAAATGCCCCTAGCAGTAACACTACTAGGCTTAAAAAATCGCCAGATTTTAGATTCGGGTTTGGTTTAGACATAACTCAAACTGCAAAGCATTTGTTTCGCTAGGACTAGAGCATCTCCTCCAGCAACAGTTAATCTATAAACATAGTTACTTGTTAAGTTAAATTAAACCACAGTGATTGTTACCCTCAGTTCATAGGGTAAATTGAATCCTGGTGTCAAATAATTCAGGTTTACAGGAGTAAACATAACCATGCCGCAGCTTACAGACGAATTTAAAGGATTAGATTTCAAGAGCGAAACATACAAAGGTGCTTATAGCCGGATTAATGCGATCGTGATTGAAGGGGAACAAGAAGCCCATGAAAATTACATCACCCTAGCCCAACTGCTGCCGGAATCTCATGATGAATTGATTCGCTTATCCAAGATGGAAAGCCGCCACAAGAAAGGATTTGAAGCTTGTGGGCGCAATTTGCAAGTTACCCCAGATTTGGAATTTGCTAAGGAGTTTTTCTCTGGACTACACCAAAACTTCCAAACTGCGGCAGCAGAAGGTAAAGTCGTCACTTGTCTATTGATTCAGTCTTTGATTATCGAATGTTTTGCGATCGCAGCATACAACATTTACATCCCCGTTGCCGACGACTTTGCCCGCAAAATCACTGAGGGAGTAGTAAAAGAAGAATATAGCCACCTCAACTTTGGAGAAGTTTGGCTCAAAGAACACTTTGCAGAAGCCAAGGCTGAACTTGAACTTGCAAACCGCCAGAACCTACCCATAGTTTGGAGAATGCTCAACCAAGTAGAAGGTGATGCCCACACAATGGCAATGGAAAAAGATGCTTTGGTAGAAGACTTTATGATTCAATACGGAGAAGCATTAAGTAACATCGGTTTTACGACTCGCGACATCATGCGCTTGTCAGCTTACGGACTCATTGCCGCCTAAAAGAGTGTCCAGTAACGAGTCCTGAGTGCTGAGTAGTTAAAATTCAGAACTCAGAACTCCTAACTTTTAACTCCCAACTCTACTAAATTCCACGCCTCAAGATAGCATAAGCCTAATAATCACTACATGTTTGGTCTAATTGGACATCTGACTAGTTTAGAACACGCTCAAGCGGTAGCTCAAGAATTGGGATACCCAGAATATGCCGATCAAGGGTTAGACTTTTGGTGTAGCGCCCCACCGCAAATTGTTGATACCATTATTGTCACCAGTGTAACTGGGCAACAAATTGAAGGAAGATATGTAGAGTCTTGCTTTTTGCCGGAAATGCTAGCTAGTCGCCGCATCAAAGCCGCAACGCGCAAAATCCTCAACGCCATGGCCCATGCACAAAAGCACGGCATTAACATCACAGCTTTAGGCGGATTTTCCTCAATTATTTTTGAAAACTTTAAGTTAGAGCAGTTTAACCAAGTCCGCAACATCAAACTGGAATTTGAACGCTTCACCACCGGAAACACACATACTGCCTACATTATTTGTAAGCAGGTGGAAGAAGCGTCAAAACAGCTGGGAATTGATCTGTCAAAAGCGACTGTTGCTATATGTGGGGCAACTGGGGATATTGGTAGTGCAGTTACACGCTGGCTAGATGCGAAAACAGATGTCCAAGAACTTTTGTTGATCGCCCGTGATCAAGAACGTCTCAAAGAGTTGCAAGGCGAATTGGGGCGAGGGAAAATCATGGGTTTGACAGAAGCACTGCCCCAAGCTGATGTTGTAGTTTGGGTTGCTAGTATGCCCAGAGGCGTGGAAATTGACCCCACTACTTTGAAACAACCCTGTTTGTTGATTGATGGTGGTTATCCTAAAAACTTAGCAACCAAAATTCAGCATCCTGGTGTACACGTGTTAAATGGTGGAATCGTAGAGCATTCCCTGGATATTGACTGGAAGATTATGAAAATCGTCAATATGGACGTGCCAGCCCGCCAGTTGTTTGCTTGTTTTGCCGAATCAATGCTACTGGAATTTGAGAAGTTATACACGAACTTTTCGTGGGGACGGAATCAGATTACCGTAGACAAAATGGAGCAGATTGGTCGGGTGTCAGTAAAACATGGATTTAGACCGCTGCTAGTTTAGTCATTAGTCATTGGTCATTGGTCATTGGTCATTTGTTATTTGTTATTTGCAAAGGACAAAGGACAACTGACAAAGGACAACTGACAAAGGACAAAGGACAAAGGATAGATAACTTATAACTCGTAACTTATAACCCCTACGATGGCAACTACCGAGCGTAAACCGCTACTGCTAGATTTTGAAAAACCCCTAGCAGAACTTGCAACCCGAATTGATCAAATTCGGCAACTTGCAGAAGAAAATGGCGTCGATGTTTCTGGTCAAATTCGCCAACTAGAAGCACGTGCCATGCAACTGCGTGAGGAAATTTTCACAAGTCTATCCCCGTCTCAGCGATTGCAAGTCGCTCGTCATCCACGTCGCCCCAGTACTCTCGATTACATTCAGGCTATAAGTGATGAATGGATGGAATTACATGGCGATCGCTGTGGTGGTGACGATCCGGCTTTAGTTGGTGGTGTCGGTCGTCTGAGTGGACAACCTGTGGTGATGTTGGGTCATCAAAAAGGACGGGATACTAAAGACAATATTGCCCGTAACTTTGGAATGCCTTACCCTGGCGGCTACCGCAAAGCCATGCGGTTGATGGAACACGCCAATAAGTTTAGTATGCCGATACTAACTTTTATCGACACACCAGGAGCTTGGTCTGGTGTAGAAGCAGAACACCAAGGTCAAGGAGAAGCGATCGCTTATAACTTGCGGGAAATGTTCTGCTTAGATGTGCCAATTATCTGCACAGTCATTGGTGAAGGTGGTTCTGGTGGCGCACTCGGTATCGGCGTAGGCGATCGCCTACTCATGTTTGAACACTCCGTTTATACCGTCGCCACTCCCGAAGCCTGTGCTGCCATTTTGTGGAAAGATGCTGGTAAGGCTCCCCAAGCCGCCGTGGCTCTGAAAATTATTTCCCATGACCTGAAAAAATTGGGAATTATTGACCAAATACTCCCCGAACCCACTGGTGGCGCTCATTCCGACCCTTTAAAAGCCGCTAATACTCTTAAGCAAGTGCTGCTAGAAAATTTGGACGAACTCAATCGTTTAACCGCTCCAGAACGCCGCCAACTGCGTTACGAAAAATTCCGCAAAATTGGTGTTTTTACAGAAGTTGCCCACTAACAGCACTTCATTAATGATTGATTAGCTAATCAGCAATGCTATAATTGCCTATGTGCTTAAAGATTTTTAACAATCTAGCCATAGGCATTTGCATGTTTGCTAAATCTACTCAACTTAATTGAGTGGGTTTTGTATTTTGTAAATAATCTAATTTGAATGTACAGCGTGGTTTTCCAGGCAATGATTTGTTGTCTTCACTGCTAAAACCCACAATATGGGAACTATTGTGCAGCATCATAGCATTTGCCTAATGAAAATCATCAGATTTTTAGACTCCTTTAATCTATCCAAACCGAGAAATGTAAATAATTGGGTGGTAATAGGTTTTGGGAACTGCCAAAAAATTGGGAGACACCATGAGTGTTGAGCAAAAACGACGCGCCCTGATTACTGGGGCTAGTAGTGGAATTGGGAAAGCAACGGCTTTAGCCTTTGCAAAAGCGGGAATAGATGTCGCCTTAGTCAGTCGTTCTTTGGATAAGTTAGAGGCGGTAAGAGAAGCCGTAGAGCATACTGGGGTCGAAGCGAAAGCTTACGCTGTCGATTTAGCGCGGATCTCCGAAGTCAAAGACAAGATCCAAGCGATCGCTCTAGACTTTGGTGATATAGACATTCTGGTAAACAATGCGGGCATAGCCTATACAGCCACTTTGAGCGAAACTCCCCTAGAAGACTGGCAACAGGTAATTGACTTGAATCTGACTGGCGTGTTTGGGTGCATTATGGGGATTTTACCTTCAATGCGCGATCGGGGCACAGGCACAATTATCAATGTCGCTTCAATTGCTGCCAAGCAACCCTTTCCCGGTTGGGGAGCATATAGCGTCAGCAAGGCTGGTTTGATTGCCCTCACTCAAACCCTGGCGCAAGAAGAACGCACCCACGGCATTCGTGTCACAGCTATTTGTCCCGGTGCAGTCAATACAGAACTTTGGGATACAGAAACAGTTCATGTCAACCTAGACCGTTCCAAAATGTTAACCCCGGAAATTGTGGCTCAGTCAATTCTTTACGCTGTACTTTTACCACAACAGGCAGTGATTGATGAACTGATTCTGATGCCCAGCGCTGGCGCACTCTAATTAGTCCTTCGTCCTTTGTCTTTTGCAAATGACNAATGACCAATGACTAAACCATAACCAAGACTGAATCATGACTATTGCTAGTTCCAACGGTTCCAATTACTCTCAATCGCCTCTGATTCCCGACTTGGCAGAAGCCATAACTCCTAGACCCGATCGCAATACTCATAACGGGCGACCAGTAGATGTGTTCCCGCCAACGGAGGAACAGATGGAGGAA
>NZ_KV757707.1 GCF_001712795.1 Nostoc sp. KVJ20 | reverse complement strand
AGCTTGCTTCTTTGCAGAAGTAGGTGGTCTCGCTAACACTAGGCTATCTATCTATTGTTAGCTCTATAGCAAAATTAATTAATTAAAAATAGAATAATTTTTAATTTTTAACTTTTAATTCCAATAAAGATCATTAGGAGATGGGAAGTGGGGACTTAAACCGCAAACTCGCTCTGCTCAAGGCAGAAAACAGAGGCTAGTATTCCTCCTGCCTCCTGCNNCTCTTTTTAATACTCTGGAACTGAGGGATCGATTTCTCGACTCCAAGCGGTAATTCCGCCTTTGACATTCGTCCCGGCAATCCCGGCTTCCTTGAGGATGGCGAGGGCTTTTGCCGATCGCCCGCCCATCTTACAATGAGCGATTAAGCGGTGCCCGTTCAATATTTCCTTCACCTTCGCAACGCCATTTCCATTTTCAATGTCTGGTAAGGGGATCAACACTGAACCAGGAATCTTGGCAATTTCGTACTCATTGGGGTTGCGGACATCCAGCAGTACAAAATCTTTTGCACCACTATCCAGCAATTCCTTCAAATCCTTAACGGTTATTTCTTGACTTTCCATCTGCTGTTTTGCCTCCTCTGCCTTAGCTTGTGGAATTCCGCAGAATTCTTCGTAGTCTACCAGCTTTTCAATCACTGGGCGAATCGGGTTAGGACGCAGTTTCAACTCCCTAAATTTCATATCTAAGGCGTTGTATAACAACAATCGTCCATTGAGAGTGTTACCTTGTCCCAGAACAATTTTGACAGCTTCGGTTGCTTGAATTAAACCAATAATTCCTGGCAAAATTCCCAATACGCCACCCTCTGCACAAGAAGGAACCATTCCTGGTGGTGGTGGTTCTGGGAAAAGGTCACGATAATTCGGCCCACCTTCGTAGTTAAATACAGTAGCTTGCCCTTCAAAGCGTAAAATTGAACCGTAGACGTTGGGCTTATTCAGCAATACGCAAGCGTCGTTAACTAGATATCTGGTGGGGAAGTTATCAGTACCATCCACCACGATATCGTAAGGTTGAAGGATTTCCAGAGCGTTTTCAGAAGTCAGGCGAGTTTCGTATAAATCAACCTGACAATAGGGGTTAATCTCGTGAATGCGGTTTTTTGCCGATTCAATTTTGGGTTTACCCACCCAAGATGTCCCGTGGATTACTTGGCGTTGCAGATTAGAAGTATCGACAACATCGAAATCGACAATCCCGATGCGTCCAATACCCGCCGCCGCCAGATATAAAAGTAGTGGTGAACCTAGTCCACCTGTACCGATACACAATACACTGGCGGCTTTCAGGCGTTTCTGTCCTTCTAGTCCCACTTCCGGTAAAATCAGGTGTCGGGAGTAGCGTTCGTAATCGTCTTTGGTCAACTGGATTTCATCCAGATTGGGGTTGAGCATAGCAGTTATGATCTGGGAGAGCGGAATATTATCCTATCGAAAAACTGTATCTGTTATGGAGATGTCTAGTGGGGAAGATGAATTTTCATCCGTGGTAGCGGCTAAAACCGTTACGAGTGAATGTCTTTAAACTAAACAGTTAAATTATATTTTCAATTTCCTCTGCTTGGAACTGATGAGTATCATCAAGGCTCCAGCTTTGAAGTTCTCCAGCTTTACCGTTTTGGACGGAAACTATTATATACGAGTATCCTTGCCAAGCATATAGGCGATCGCATTCTGAAGGGATAGCAGGGTGATCTGGATGGGAGTGGAAAATGCCGATGATATTCAGTGAGCGATCGCGTGCTTCCTTTTGTGTTTTTAGCATAACTTCGGGTGCGATCGTATATTGCCGTCTTTTACTTTCTGTGGTGTGTTCCCCTGGAAACTCAGCAACCGCTTCGGTATTCCAAGCATTTTCTGTTGGCATGACTTCTACTACAGTTTTGCCCTCATTAACCAAATAGCCCAGAATTATACCACAGCACTCATCTGGGTAAGTGCTTTCGGCATGGCTGCGGATGGTTTGCAAGTGTTCTTGGCTAAATCTGATCATCTCTGCGTTTGTAATTTTGGTAAGCGATCGCGATTATTGCACAGGCATTTTAAGATATATGATCATAGTTTAGCTGTAGACGAATCCAGGTATCGCAGCCTTCAAAAAGGACAATATGTATTAGGTAGGCGTTGCTGAATCAAGGGNNTTAAGTTGACACCAGTGGTTTTTCGGCCCATCCCACAAAACTAGCAAAATCATCCCGCAAATATGCAACGCCATGTATTATTTTTGGCATTGCTTGAGTACGGATGGTTGTAAGTATTCTTAGCTAGCTTCGATTATGTCTGCGTTTGTAACTTTAGTAACCTCTAACAATTCTTGCTTAGATACAATATATTGCCATGCGTAGGCGTAGCCCGACCTAGGCATCGCTTGATCTTCAATCATCGCAAATAAGAAGGAAAATATGTATTTTTCTGATCAATCCTTCGAGCATTCTCAAAGTTAGCTGCCTTGAAAGCCTTCGCTCAAACTTATTTGTGACTGCTGCTGTCTGTAAGTTCTTGACCATCAATTTTCAAAATGTGAAGAACACACTACTAGCACATACATTTCTCGGCATATAATATAAAGAGTATGCAAAGATAGTTCTTTAGCTATAGACATCTAAGTAAATATTCAGTATTTAGTTAGTATCAGGTTATTTAGATGTTCTCTATTTTTAAGCAAAACGTTTACAGGCAATAGCCCACAACAAGGGTATAAAAATCCCTTTCCCTATCAATATATAGTTAACTGTTCTCTATTTCCAAGACAGTAGGACTAGTTCTGTCAAGGTGTTGTGTGAGTTTCAGGCATTTAAGCTTGATTTGACGACGTTTTTCAGCGATGCCTAAGTTGGGAATCATCGCTGCGACTATTCTATCAAGGATGGTTCTAAAAAGACTGACAACTGAAACAACCTATTTGAGTTCATCTACATGGTCATGACTTTGTACAGCTTGTGAAACTTTGATAAGTGTCACTTGCAAGCTAGTCAACAGAGTGGATTTTCGAGAAAAATTAGCGTCCTTCAAGGATGACATCAAATTATTCCGAAAGCGTCAATTCTCGGCGAATTCTTGTGTTTTGAAACGCACTAATTCAGGGCTGAGAACTAAAAATTACTGAAAAAACTGATTTAGGAAGGTAAAAGTTATGGCAAATATCATTGGAACTAACGGTAATGATGCTCTACTGGGCAGTAACGGCGCGGATACAATTAACGGTAAACCAGGTAACGATATAATCACAGCCAAGAAGGGTAATGATATCCTGACTGGTGGCGGTGGCAAGGATAAATTTGTTTATAACTTGGGTGACGGTACTGATACCATCACCGATTTTGGTGGCATTGGTAAAGGAACAAATCCAACAGCAGCAGTCATTGCCGAAGTGGATACCATCAAATTCCAAGGTGCTGGTTTGAGTGCCCGAAATCTACTGCTTACGCAGAATGGCAGCAATCTAGAAATCACCTTTGAAGGGGTGGATGGTGCCAAAGTTCTCCTCAACAACTTCAAATTAGAAAACTTAGAAAATCTGAATGCTTCTGGTACAAGACCAGCTATTGGCAATATCCTGTTTGATGGGCAAACTAGCATCACCGACAGTTTTGATGTCTTTGATGCCAATTCCACTCAAACTAGCCTGTTCAACAAAAACACAGTCACATTCCTCAATGACCTCTCCAACAATATTACAGGTTTAGACGACTCCAATGATGTCATCAATGGTCAGGGGGGTAATGACAAAATCGACGGTAAAAGTGGCAACGACCTTTTGAGAGGTGGTGCGGGGAATGATACCCTCCTTGGTGGTGAAGGCAATAATACTCTCCTTGGTGGTACTGGTGACGATAACTTGAGTGCTAACAGTTCAACAGGGGATAATTTGCTCTCTGGAGGCGATGGCAATGATTCTCTCTCCGTTTCTGGCTACGTGGAAGTCAACTACCCAGATGGGTATGACTTTCGCTCGTCTGGCAAGAACACCCTCAACGGTGGTGCTGGTAACGATACTTTAAATGCTAGCGGTTCAACAGGCAATAACCTGCTTTCTGGGGGTGATGGCAATGATTCTCTCTCCATCTCTGGCTACTACGAAGGAAACATCTACTTTAATGATGACTCTCGCTCATCTGGCAAGAACACCCTCAACGGTGGTGCTGGTAACGATACTTTAAATGCTAGCGGTTCAACAGGCGACAACCTGCTTTCTGGGGGTGATGGTAATGATTCTCTCTCCATCTCTGGCTACTACAAATACACTCCCTACGAAGACCCGTATGAACCCCGCAACCTCTCCTCTACATACGACTCTCGCTCATCTGGCAAGAACACCCTCAACGGCGGTGCTGGTAACGATACCTTAAATGCTAGCGGTTCAACAGGCAATAACCTGCTTTCTGGGGGCGATGGTAATGATTCTCTCATTGGTGGTACGGGGAATGATACCCTTTTTGGTGGTAGAGGGAATGACTCTCTCGACGGTGGTAGTGGTAACGATAATTTAAATGTTGACTCTTCACCAGGCAATAACCTGCTCTCTGGTGGTGATGGCAATGATACTCTCTCGGCATTAGGTGACTACTATGGCGATGTGGTGTCTGGTAATAACACCCTTAAAGGTGGCGCTGGTAATGATAGCTTGAGTGCTGACGGTTCAGCAGGCGATAACCTACTGGATGGTGGCAATGGCAATGATTATCTCTCCGTCTCTGGTGGCTACTACGATCCTGAAGTGTCTGGTAATAACACCCTTAAGGGTGGCGCTGGTAACGATAGCTTAAGTGCTTTCTTTTCAACAGGCGATAATTTACTGGATGGTGGCGATGACAAAGATAATCTTTCCGTCAATCTTGCCAGTGGTAATAACACCCTCAACGGTGGTGCTGGTGACGATTACTTGAGTGCTAATATTTCAACAGGGAATAACCTGCTTTCTGGTGGGGATGGCAATGATTCTCTCTTTGCCTCTGAGTTCGAGGGCTACAGGTTTGATAATACCAGTGGTAATAACACCCTCAACGGTGGTGCTGGTAAAGATTACTTGAATGTTAACTATTCACGAGGTGCTAATCTGCTCTCTGGTGGCGATGGCAACGATACTCTCTCCGGCTCTAGTTATGGTTACGGCTTCGGAGGATCTTTTTATAACACCACTGGCAATAACACCCTTAACGGTGGTGCTGGTGACGATAACTTGAATGTTGACTATTCATCAGGCAACAATCTGCTCTCTGGAGACAGTGGCAATGATTATCTATCCGCCTCTGGTTACCAATATGATAAAGACGGCAACGACGGCGAAGGAGTTTATCGCAGAGCATCAGGCAATAACACCCTTAAGGGTGGTGCTGGTGACGATAAGTTAATTGTTGATTACTCAACAGGCAAGAACCTCCTGTTTGGGGGTGATGGCAATGATACTCTCTCCGCTTACGGTGCATTAGGCAATAACACTCTTAATGGTGGTTCTGGAAATGACTACCTCACAGGTGGTTTTGGCAATGACACCCTCTATGGAGGAGATGGTATTGATACATTTGCCTTCAATAGTTACAAGCAAGGTGTTGATCGTCTTTATGACTTCAACGCTACTAATGAACTGATTCAGGTATCGGCTACTGGTTTTGGTGGTGGGTTATCAATACCTTCACTTTCGGCTAGTCAGTTTACCCTTGGAACGTCTGCAACGACAAGCAATCAACGATTTATCTATGACAATATTACAGGTTCACTGTACTTTGACCAAGATGGTAGTGCGGGTGGATTTGCTCAGGTAAAATTTGCACAATTATCTGCTGGATTGTCGCTAACCAAAAACAATTTTGTGGTTGTTTAATTGTAATTAGCACCAGCCCTTGCCCTGGCTGGTTCCCAGCCTGGAGGCTGGGAACCAATCCTGAGAGGCTCCGCCTCTAGTGGCTTGAGCAGAGGCAACACAGGATTTTGAGCTTATCTTCGTGCCATTCACCTTAGAATATTTTACGTTCTTCTAGATGGGCAAGAATATCTGAGCGATCGCGCCACACAGTCCGCAACTTTTTGTTGGCGAACATCTGTAACTGGTCGCTAATGTGCGGCGATCCGGGTTGAGTTGCATTACCATAGCTGGTGAGTGCCATTGCCCGTACAGGGTTGGAAAATTCAATTGCAGCCACATAGGAATCACCTCCAAATGCTTGGAACTGACCGTTTGCTCCAGGAGCAGAATTCAGTACCCGAAAAATTCCCAGGCTATCATCCCCACCATTACCAGGCAAATCCACATCACCCAACCGTAGCCGAAAAACCTGGCCCCACGGTACATCAATTGCCCCATAAGTCTTTTCTACCTCTGCTGCGGCTGCTTGCAGAGTTGCAACTGCACTTTCAGGATTAGCTAAACCATCGGGTGTAGTGCGTGGAGAATTTTCATTCCAGGGTTTACTAAATGTCTTATCCCAGTCCAGTTGTTGAACCCAAAAGGCAAATAATACTGCTCCGCGACTATCTGCATCAGCTTGCCGATCCCAGGCTTCTAAAACATTTGCTGCTTTTTGCCCTAAGTCCTGACCGTACTTGCGTGCAGCCGGAATTAAATCATCCAAAATCCGATCAGCTAGTTCCATACGGGTAGAGTGCTTGTATGCAACCATTTCATCAAAAGAGATTTTGTCATCCTCAGCCAACATCCTTACAGAACGTTGGGAGCGGAAACCCATGAAACGAGGTGCCATGTAAGGCGGGTAATTATCTGCTTTAATGGCGGTTGGAAATGTAGTTGTCCAAGGTGGGTCATTTGTATTTTGCAACCAGCCACTCTTCGGATCAACTATGCGCGGTAAATCTTGGTAAGGATGAATTTTTGTCCACAAGGTTTTAGATGTATTTCCTGGGATTATGCCTTCCCAATATTTAAAATCACCACTAGAACGCACTGGAACTTGACCGTTGAATAGGTGCATAATATGCCCTTCTCGATCCGCATACATCACCGTAAACATTGGCAATTGCAAGCGCTGGAGCGTTTTTTCAAACTGGTTAAGGTTTTTTGCTCGTGCCATATCCCACCACTGCTGGAGTACACCTGGTCGATCAAGACCTGCAACTCTTAGCGCTATGGCTTTACCATTTTTCTCGGCTACTATAGGCCCGTGGACAGAACTTTTCACTACTAATGGTTGCTCTTGTAAGGAGCCATCTTTCTGCTTCACCTTCAAGGAGAGGGTTTTTGTCTGAAAGTTACGAACTTTGTCATCAAACCGGTATCCATTCCCGGCCAGTGTGAGTTCATAAATATCCCAACCATCATAAGTATTAACAGTGTGAGTCCAACCTAAGTTGTTATTGAATGCGATCGCTAATACGGGAATACCTACAAGTGTTGCTCCATAAGCATCTATTCCTGGAGCGGTGATTTGGGCTTCATACCACAAAAATAAATCTGACCAAGGTAGATGTGGGTTCGCTAGCAACATTGCATTCCCATCGGCAGAATGACTTGGTGCGATCGCCCAACCATTAGATCCTGCTTGCAACTTTTCTTTGCTCAGACCTAATACTTGCTCAGGATTGACCACAAAGGTGAAATTGAGTACCCGATGTAAGTGAGCCATGACATCTTCTGCCTTGACTGGTAGCACCACCTCAACTTGATCATCAATTAAGTTAGGATTTTGTTTTGCATAAGCATTGATCCCAGTAGCAAAAGCATCGAGATAACTACGAAAAGTTGGACTCTGTGCCTTGTACCAAGAACGAGCACGTTCTGGTACTCCCGCAGTTTGTACCCAACGATCTGATTCCAGGTATTCCTCTCCCCAATATTCCGCCGCGCGTCCTCGTGCTTGACCATAGAGACGCAAAAGTAAATCTCCATGACTTTGCATTTGTGCCCAACCAAAGGCATAAAATGCACTCTGGTCATCTTTACCGTAAATATGCGGTACACCGTATGTATCCCATAATATCTCTGTGGATTTTGTTGGTACAGCCACAGCGCGGCTTCCGATAAACAAAACCAGTATCAAGCTGAGTATTAAGGGTAAAACGCGTATTGATTTTCTTTTGTAAACTCTGAGTAAAGTATCAATCCTCATTAACACCACCATTTACAGATGTAACGACTGGGGATTAGGGATTGGGGATTAGGGATTGGGGAATGGGCATTGAAAAGAAGCTGAGGGGCGGGGTGCTACTCTTGCTGATGAGAAAACTTTTCTCCCTGCTCCCTTACTTCGTCCCCAGTCCCCAGTCCCCAGTCCCTAATTCCCAATCCCCTCTCAACACACAAGTGACTTTGACAAAGCAGATTTAAGCCGATCTCACAATACCACTTTGTTGAGAAAATATATCAAAACTGTAATGACATCCCTTATTCCGTTTAAAAAATGGAAAAAGGCTGCATGATCATGTAATCTATATATTTATCAAGAAAGATTATCAATTCTAATGATTAAAAAGCTGTTAAATATTGAGAGTGCCTATTGAAAAGAACTAACCAGCAGAGCGTAATAGTTTCAAATGACGGCAGGATCAAATGATAAAAGCAACTACACTCTCACCTAGAGAATTGAAAAAGCCACCCATTACAGCCTTCTTTGGTCTGGTTTTGGGAATATGTATGCTACTAATTTGCTTGGTGTACAGTGTGACGCTAGGTGCAGCAGAAATACCTCTAGGTAAGATTTTGACATCTTTTCTAGCCTTTGATGGTTCCTACGATCACTTAGTTATTCAGACTGTGAGATTACCGCGATCGCTAATTGCTATCCTTGTAGGTTCAGCCCTTGCTGTATCAGGAGCATTGATGCAGGGTTTGACGCGAAACCCTTTAGCAGATCCAGGTATTCTGGGTATTGAATCGGGAGCCGCGCTCTTTGTAGTTGTCGCAACTTTTATTTTTGGTAGCTCATCCCTAAGTGTTTATGCTCTTGCGGCATTTCTAGGTGCGGGAGTAACAGCGGTGTTAGTTTATATCCTTGGCTCTCTGGGACGAGGAGGAGCCACCCCACTGAATCTGACAGTAGCAGGAGCGGCGTTAACTGCTCTGATTTCTTCCTTTACCACTGGTATCCTCATTGTCAGTCAACAAACACTCGAAGAAGTGAGATTTTGGTTGGCTGGTTCATTATCTGGTCGAGATTTTAATTTATTCTTACAACTACTGCCTTTCGTCGGCATCGGATTAGTAGTAGCTTTTGCCCTCGGCAGACAAATTACCACTATGAGTTTAGGTGAAGATGTCGCTAAAGGTTTGGGTCAGCAGACAGCTTGGATCAAAATATTGACCGCTATCAGCGTAGTTTTACTAGCAGGAAGTTCCGTCGCTCTTGCAGGGCCAATCGGCTTCATTGGTTTAGTCGTTCCCCATATAGTGAGATTTTATATTAAAGCCGATTATCGTTGGATATTACCTTATTGTGCAGTTTTAGGTGCTATCTTACTCTTGGTCGCAGATATTGCCGCCCGTGTATTGCTCAAACCACAGGAGTTACCTGTAGGTGTAATGACAGCAATAGTTGGCGCTCCTTTTTTTGTCTACCTGGCTAAGTCGAAGGTGAAAAAATGAGTTTTGATTGGCTAGTCATTCGTTCTCCGGCGATATCTTTCCGAATTGACCGACGTGTACCAATCATACTGCTATGTTTGGCAGTAGCGATCGCAGTGGCGATGGTGATCAATGTCGGGCGTGGTGAATATCCAATCTCGCCTTTAGATATCGTGAAAACTATATTGGGTTTAGATACAAGAAACCCAGACCATCAATTCGTGATTCAAAATCTGCGTCTACCCCGCACCCTTGTAGCTTTTATGGTGGGAATGGCGCTGGCAATTTCTGGTACTATCTTCCAAGGGCTGACACGCAATCCCTTGGCTGACCCAGGTATTATCGGCATCAATGCTGGGGCTAGTCTGGCGGCAGTTACAGTAATTGTACTATTTCCATCAGCACCAATTTACACCTTGCCTTTGTCGGCTTTTGCTGGCGCATTGCTGATGGCGATTTTAATTTACTCGCTGGCTTGGAATAACGGTAGTTCTCCGATTCTATTAATTTTAATGGGTGTTGGTTTATCTGCGATCGCCAGTGCCATAACCAGCTTAATGATTACCTTTGGCGAAATTAATGACGTTAGTAATGCTTTGGTTTGGTTAGCTGGGAGCGTCTACGGCCGGACTTGGGAGCAAGTCTTTTCTCTGTTACCTTGGTTAATTGTTTTTGTCCCAATGGCTTTGACACTAGCAAGGCATTTGAACGCTTTAAATTTAGGAGATGATGTCGCCAAAAGTTTAGGTAGTCAGGTGGAATGGCAACGTGGTTTACTCGTGCTGGTGGGTGTAGCCTTAGCAGGTGCGGGAGTCGCCACCGCCGGAAATATTGGTTTTATTGGTTTAATCGCACCTCATTTAGGACGACAGTTGGTAGGTGGAACCCATGAAGGCTTGATTCCTACTTCCGCCCTCTTGGGGGGAGCAATTGTTGTGATAGCAGACTTGCTAGGAAGAACTCTGTTTGCACCTATCGAACTTCCTTGTGGAATCGTAACTGCTGCTATTGGCGCTCCTTATTTTCTTTATTTATTAATTCGTAACCGCAAAAAATAAAGGATTGGGGACTGGGGACTTGCTAAAAATCATATTTTATCAATCCAAAATCTAAAATCTAAAATCTAAAATGGCTTCACTTATGAAAGGACTCTCAACCAAAAGTCTGTCTTTAGCTTACGATGGTGCGCTGATTATCCGTGACCTAAATTTAGCAATCCCCACCGGACAAATTAGTGGTTTAGTTGGTGCTAATGGTTGTGGTAAATCAACGTTATTACGAGGTTTAGCAAGATTACTCAAACCCCGTGGCGGTACAGTATATCTTGATGGAACATCTATTTTTAATCTTTCCACCAAAGAAGTAGCACAGCAGTTAGGTATTTTGCCCCAAGGGCCAGTAGCGCCGGAAGGGTTAACAGTGCGAGATTTGGTAGCACAAGGACGTTATCCTTATCAAAATTGGTTGCAGCAGTGGTCGGAAAAAGATGAAAAAATCGTGCAGCAAGCACTAGAAATTACAGATTTGTTGAAATTAGCAGATAGAGCATTAGATACTTTGTCTGGTGGACAACGACAAAGAGCTTGGATTGCAATGGCATTGGCACAAGATACAGATATTTTACTTTTAGATGAACCGACTACTTTTTTAGATTTGGCGCACCAGATAGAGATTTTGGATTTATTGTATGAGTTGAACCAAAATCAGGGACGGACAATTGTGATGGTGCTACATGATTTAAATCAGGCGTGTCGTTATGCTGATTATTTAGTTGCAGTCAAAGATGGTCGAATTTTTGCTGCTGGGGAACCAAAGCTAGTGATGACTCAAGAAATGGTTCAGGAGGTTTTTGGGTTAGAGTGTCAAATTATCCCTGACCCAGTAGTAAAGACACCGATGTGTGTACCGATAGGACGCAAGGGAAAAGTAAATAATAAAAAGGAGTCAGAATTCATAATTCATAATTCATAATTCAGAATACTCTATCCATGAAGGGATAGAGTTTTAAATGAGTTAAAAAAATTCATCCTAGTTTCGCGCCACTTGCGGGCCAGGTTTTAAATCAATATTCATTACCCAGTCGTACAGAATTCATACTGAATTCTGACTCCTGAGTTCTGAATTCTTCCTATAAATTTTCTGCAATGACTGATTAGATTTCTACTAAAGACATTGCTTAAAAATACACTTTCTAGTGCAGATTATTTTAACTCACATTCACCTAACTACAAACAACAAACAGTGACAATCACATCACAATCTCCTAGAGTATCTAAAAATCGTAGTAATTCAGCCCATCCTTTACAACGCTTGCTCAACTATGGCAGCCAATATCGTCAACAAATTTGGCAAGCAACAACATTTTCGATCATCAATACACTTTTAGACTTAGCACCACCGTGGTTGATTGGTACTGCGGTAGATATTCTCGTAAAGCAGCAAGATTCTCTAATTGCAAAGTTGGGAATAAAAGATGTATTTTCACAATTTTTATTGCTTTCTATTGTCACTGTCATTATTTGGATATTTGAATCACTTTCTCAGTACGCCTATGATAGAATTTGGCGTAGTCTAGCTCAAAATATCCAGCATAGTTTACGCTTAGATACTTACAATCATGTCCAAGAATTAGATTCAGCTTACTTTGAAGAAAGCAGCACTGGTCGTTTGATGTCAATTTTGAATGATGATATCAATCAGTTAGAAGATTTTTTAAACTTTGGAGCTAATGATATCATCCAGATTAGCACCTCAATCATTATTTTAACTGTTGGTGCTTTCTTTGTTTTACCTCCTTCCATTACCCTAGCAGTAATGTTGCCCATGCCATTTATTGTTTGGGGTTCATTTACTTATCAAAAGCGTCTGGAAGCCCGTTATGCTGAGGTGCGGGAAAAGGTAAGTTTTTTGAATTCACGATTGGCAAATAATCTTAGTGGAATTAACACAATTAAAAGTTTCACTGCTGAAGATTATGAAAGCGCTAGATTAGCAGGAGATAGCGAAGCATATAGAAAAAGTAACAACAAAGCAATTAAACTTTCTGCCGCATTTGTGCCCTTAATTAGAATGTTAGTTTTAGTAGGGTTTACAGCCTTATTATTTTGGGGAGGGATGGCGGCATATGCTGGTCAAATATCTATTGGTAATTACAGTGTTTTACTCGTTTTAGTACAGAGATTATTGTGGCCATTAGTCACATTAGGAGAAATATTCGACAAATATCAAAGGTCAATGTCTTCTGCCAATCGGATTATGAATTTGTTAGATGCTCCCATCAATATTATTAGAGGAAATATATCTTTAAATGTCGCTCAGGTACGTGGCGAAATTGACTTTAAGCAAGTAACTTTTGCTTATCAAAATAGAGAACCAGTAATTAAAAAACTATCTTTACATATTCCCTATAGCAAAACTATTGCTATTGTTGGGTCTACAGGTTCCGGGAAAAGTACCTTAGTTAAATTACTACTGCGATTTTATGATATTTCTTCTGGAACAATTACTATTGATGGTATTGATATCCAAAAATTAAACTTACGCGATTTGCGTCGCAGTATCGGTTTGGTTAGCCAAGACGTATTCTTATTTCATGGTACGGTTGCTGAAAATATCGCCTATGGTACTTTTGATGCTACCGATGAACAAATAATTGCAGCTGCGAAAATTGCCGAAGCTGATGATTTTATTATCCGTCTACCCCAAGGTTATGAGACAATGGTTGGTGAGCGGGGTCAAAAATTATCTGGTGGACAACGCCAAAGAATTGCGATCGCTAGGGCTGTTTTAAAGAATCCACCAATTTTGATTTTAGATGAAGCCACCTCAGCAGTGGATAATGAAACTGAAGCTGCTATTCAGCGTTCTTTGGAACGCATCACTGCTAATCGAACGACAATAGCCATAGCTCATCGTCTTTCCACTATCCGCAATGCTGATTGTATTTATGTGATGGAATATGGAGAATTCGTTGAGTCGGGAACACACGAAAAATTGTTGGAGAAGAATGGGATTTATGCTGGTTTGTGGAACGTGCAATCGGGAATGAAAAATCTTGGTTAGTAGGGAAATGAATTAGATTAATAGCGATCGCAATCCTCTGGAAGTAGCGGGTAAGTGCGATTCCTGATGATCCGATAATTTAGAGGTTGCTTGAAAAGGGTTTTGCTGTGACTTAGGGGGATCTAAAATTTTTGATACTGAAAATAAGACTTTTCAAACATCCTCTTATACCGTTTCTTTATGAAGCTGCGGTGTAAACACAAGTCTGGAGTAGTTTACGAATCTGGTTTTTACCCCACCCTAACCCTCCCCTTGCAAAGGGGAGGGAACTGGATTTATTTTCCCCCCTTTCCAAGGGGGGATTAAGGGGGGTAACTTGTGTATACACCGCCTTACCAAGAGGGGTTCATAAGGCGTATCTTCATACAGAATTGGTATTAGAGTCAAATCAAACATATCTTACCAAAGCTATGATTTTGCAGGCGGAATTTGCGCGAAAATCTTAGACTGCAAAAGTTCGGAAAATTTTTCCCAAACTATGCCACCTTTACGACTCTTGATATACAGTTGCATAAATTCTATTAACGCTGCTGAACTTTCTTCTGGGGAAAGATTGACAAATAGATAGGTGGGTTTCTCGTGGCTAGATACAGATACAACACAGCCTTGACTGCAAGCCCAAAGACATCCTACAGGCTGAATTTCTAGTTCGTCAGGATGGAATTGTTGATTACATAAACTATTTAGTTTGTCAAGTAAAGTATTTCCATCAAAAGGCGGATTTTCTGGTCGTTCTTCAGATGAACGATGGCAGGCTTTGCAGACGAATAGCGTGTGTTTAGTCATGGGTTAAGGTGTGTTGACTGGGTATTTAAATAAATCATCAATTACGGCATCAGCCGCAAGCAAAACTGACTCTCTCAAGGTTGATACTTTTACTAAGTAAACATGATTTTTCTGAACGGTTTTAAGCGTTTTGCATAGTGGTTTTTGTTTGAGTTATTTCAATTATTTTTCATTGTCATCTTCATAAATTCTTCTAAATATAATATCACCGTCTACTCCTATAGTTATTCTTCAGGAATAAAAAGGTATATCTTTGTAGTAAAAACATCTTGCTTCATCAGAAAAATAGTAGCCGGATTTACAGACGAATATGATATGTTCGGGAAATTGAGTTAGTGAGCATTGACGAGGTATTTAAATAAGTCATCAATAACTGCATCAGTTCCTAGCATATTTGTTGCAGCCCATGCCATAAAATCAACATAATAAACGTGATGCTCTTGAACAGCTTTAAGTTTTTTCCAAAGTGGTTCCTGTTGTTTTTTTGCCAGAAATTTATTGCCATTTCTTGAAAAAGTTGTCACAAATAAAATATCGCCATCAGCTTTTTTTAATTCCTCTAAGGAAATAGGAAACGCTCCATAGGTTGAATCGATATTTTGTGAGGCTGGACGCTGCAAAAGTGCATCACTGATAATGGAGCCAGGAAATGAGTTTTTGGAATCAATGTATATCTGCTCACGTCCAACAGTTACAAAGGATATTTTTTTGCCTTGATAGCGATTTCCTAATGCTAGTTTTAGCTTTTCTATTCGCTGATAGTAGCGATCCCAAAGTGCTTTTTCAGCATCTTGCTTCCCCAAGGATTCAGCTACAAAACTCAGATGTTTTTGCCAGCTTATGTAATCAATCTCACCTAATACTGTAGGGGCAATTTTAGATAGTAAAGGATAAATTGGCTTGAACCAATCTACACCAATAATTAAATCTGGCTTGAGTCGTAACGTTGCTTCTAAATTTGGTTGTGAAAGTCCAAGTAATTTTATTCCCTCCGATTTACCATTAATGGATGTCAGAGAGTTACCCTCTATGTAAACTTCGTTAGTTGTCCCGATGGGTTTAACCCCAAGTGCTAGGACATTGCCTAAAGTACATGAGGATAAGGTAATAATACGCTGGGGATTAACGGGAACACAGGTTTCCCCCATTGTGTGTTTAACCATGCGACATTCTGCGGTTGGTTGTTTAGGTAAAGATGATATATTTTGAGATGTGTGGAGATTGCAAGCTGTAACTAGAGTAAATCCGAAGATGCCTAATATTAGCCAGTAAGAAAAATGTCGCATGATTGTCTCAATTATTAAAACTGCCAAGAAATAGTTCCTTGAACTGTAAAAGGTTGTCCATAATAAACACGATTACCTAGTGAGCTTTCAAAATAGTCTATGTCAAATAGATTTTTGAAGTTGAGTGCGGCTCTGAATCGATCTTGTTTGTAGAAAATAGAGGCATCAGTCCGAAAATAGCTAGGTACAGTATAAGTGTTATCAAAATTAGCGCGATCGCCTACAAAAAACAAGCCGATTCCCGCCCCTAAGCCTTGTAAATTACCTTTTTGAATTTCGTAGCTTGTCCACAAGTTGAAAGAATGATTGGCGCTATTTGATAATCGGTTTCCAGGTGTCAAAGTATTATCTTTCGTAATGCGGGCATCGATATAAGCATAGCCTGCAAAAATATTCCATCCTGGTAAAATTTCACCCGCCAGATTCAGTTCAACCCCTTGGCTATTCTGCTCACCTACTTGGATAGAAAAGTTTGGTCTGTTAGGATCTTCTGTCGTGACATTGGTACGGGTTAAATCAAATAAGGCTAGGGTTGCGGAAAGGCGATCATTCAAATCTGCTTTTACCCCAACCTCATACTGATTACCGCGTTCTGGCTCGAAGGAAGAGTCAACACCAAAAAAGTATGAGCCGCCTGGTGGAGTGAATGAACTTGTATAACTGGTATAGAGAGAGATAGCGGGGATGGGTTGATAGACAATGCCAAAACGAGGACTGAATGCACTATCTGTCCCACTGCTTTCTGTGTTACTGATTAAATCTTCATATTTTCGATCAATCACGTCAAACCGCCCACCTAATAGCACTTTCAAGTTATCTGTCAGGGAAACTTGGTCTTGCAGATAAATTCCTAATGAGTTCGTCTGCTGTCGAACTGCAAAAGAAGAAGGGACTTGTACTCCTCGCGGTTGACCATATATAGGATTGAAGATATCAATTGATGCCGCCTCGAATTCATCAATTGGTGGATTAAAGTTGTCAAAACGATTTAAATCAAACCCAAATAGTAGCTGATGTTGAATTGAACCTGTGGAGAACTTACCGATTAGATTAGTCGTCATCGCATAATTTTTATTTTCAGAAGATCCTTCTGACGCTGAACGCCTCCAAGTTCGATTATCTGGTTCTAAACCATTAGAATCGGTGCGGCGTTGAAAGAGATCACGAAATACAAACCTAAACGCATTGTTTAACGACCAATTTCCGTCAAACTTATGGTCTATTCGGTATCCAAGCCTGATAATTGTCTGCTCAATGCTATCAGAAGGTTCAAAAAGGTTGAGATTACGGGACACTTTCCCGTTTGGGTTAGGTAATAAACTACCAATCACAGGTACGCCAGATGCGATCGTATCTCTTGTTGTGATGTATTCTGCTTCCAAGTTCAGGTTAGTTTTCTCGCCAAGTGCTACACTAATTACAGGCGATATATTGAAGCTTTCACCATTAAAGAAATCAACAAAACTACCTGAATTTCTGTAGGCTAAGTTGAGTCTATATAAGACTGTCTTCGAGTCATTTAGCGGCCCCGATAAATCAACCGCACCTCGATAAAAACTATAGCTGCCAATAGTTGCTTCAACAGCATAAAAAGGGTCGGGCAAAGGACGTTTAGATATGAGGTTGATACTTCCCCCTGGATTACCCAAACCAAATAAAACTGATGCAGGGCCTTTGAGAACTTCGACTCGCTCAATACTGGAAAGTTCACTCACCTGTCCAGCCAATGTGTCAATGAGTCCATCTCTCAGAAGATTCGTCTCTGTTGCATCAAATCCGCGAATGCTATAGAAAGTAAATGGGCCAAAGTTAAAACTCTGATTGACACCAGCAACATTTCTGAGCGCATCGTCTAAACGAGTTACCTGTTGGTCGCGCAATACTTCTTGTGGTACTACTTGAATTGATTGGGGAATGTCACGCAAAGGTGTATCAGTTTTTGTCCCAGTCGTAGTATTTGTTACACTATACCCATCTTCCTCACCCGTCACCACTAACTCAATTGGCTCATCCTGCTGTGCTGCTGGTTCCTCTTGCGGTGTCTCACTTGCTGGCTTCTGTGGTATTTCCGGTGGCTGTGTCGCCGTTGCAGCAGGTGTTATCCCAAAAATTAAACCTTCATCACTATCAAATAAATCAACTTTGGGCGAACTTATCTCACCTGTCACCGTTACCCGGATAGTATTTGCATCGATATTGGTTACGGTGACCCCTGTAATTCCACTGGCAGGATTTTCTTGACGAAACTCACTACCAGATGCCAAACTTAACTGAGCATTGGGAATATCTGCAATAAAATTATTCCCTTCACTCTTAATTACAGGCTGCAACTTATCTGAACCTGTATTCTCTAAAATTACTTCTAGTTCCTTGTCTGTTGGCCTTAGCTTTACACCCGTTACCTGAATTATCCCTTGGGCAAGCCACTGATTAACCGTAGTCGCTGGGCGCACAATTTCATTTAAACGAGGAATTTTCTGATTACTTTTAGCCGTAGTTGCCACAGGAGACGTATTTGGATCAGAATTAGTAAAACTTGCTTCTGCCCCAGCTGGCAAGGCAACCAATCCCAAGAAAGAGCCAAGCATCAACACCTTCAACCAGCAATAATTTGACATCAATGCTCACACCATTAATAAGAATCAGTTTCAATAAACTACAGCAAAAATCGGTGTGGTAGAAGTCTCATCCGATAGATAGACGGAATTTTTTCGATAGCTAAACGGAATTTTTTCGCATTTTTTGGTATTCCTTGGGGTTCATGCCAAACTGTTTGCGGAATGCAGCCGCAAACGGACTGCGACTGTTGTAACCCATTGCATGAGCAATTTCGGTAATTTTCATCTCTCCTGTGTCTAGCAGTTGTCTTGCTTGTTCAAGTTTGTAGTGACGCAGATAGCCAAATACTGTTGTTCCAAAACAGGAACGAAAGCCGCGTTTAAGGGTGCATTCATTTAAACCAACTCGTCGCGCTAATTCATTCAAAGATAGTGGATTGTCCAACCGTTGCAGTAAAATTTCCCTAGCATGGTGAATTCTATCTACTACATCTGGTTGCAAAGATTGAATATTGCTTTTACCATCACGAATCTCAATCTCTTGCCCTAGAAGCATTCCCATTAGTTCTAGCACTTTCCCCTCTAAGTATATACGTTTAGCAATTCCTCGATAGGGACAATGCAAAATTTGCTGTGCAACTCTCTGCATGGGTAGGGTTGCAGTGCCACAGCGATGGTACTTTAGCTGATCATAGGGTCGAATTAAGTGCTGTAATTCTTTTGGTAGTTGACCTTCACTATTCCCAGCAAAGGAACGCAGGAACTCAGGCTGTATTGTAAATTCAACCTCAAGGAATGGCTGTTCATGATAAGATTCGGATTTTATTTTAGGAGTTAAACCACTGCCGTGGAAAATATACTGTCCGCCACGGATGGATGTATATTTATCTTCGTGTCCCCCTGAAAAATGGAAGTGGTAATGTAGCGAATGTTCTGTTTCTGGGCATTCAAAAATTGTGCGATCGCACAATCGCAAGTCACCAATGCATAGATCCAATCCTGGACGCAGTTGGATTTCCCGCCAGTAGCCCTTTCCCAGTAACCTTGGGTAATTATAGATCAGATCCAACCCATCATCGGGGTCTGGATGTTGGGAACTATCAACCTTTCCCTGATGCAGTAACTCATCGAAGGCTTGGTTGGAGATGGAGATGGTCATAGTTAATACCACTGAAATTAAAGTAAAATTTATAACAAAAATTTATACAAAAGGACTAAACCTAACTCAAATTTGCTTGGAGATAAATAAGAAATATTTCTAATATTGTTGCATAAAATTACTAGTACAATTACCTTAACCTCGCACTAATGGTCAGCGGGGTGTCTCGCAAAGAAGCCTTATCTCAAATTAAATACAACAACATTATGAAATTTTACCTAACTAAATGTAAAATTATAGGAATCCGCTTTGATTTCTGAACGAATTTGCGTAGACAGGCAATAGGCAATCTTGCTACAGGCAACAGTCAAGAAGGCTTCTTAGTTGTACTGAGTTTTTTCAGAAATCAAATATGAGTCTAGGACTTACGCATTGACAGAAAATACCAAATATGGGTTCTTTGAAAAAGCACGTCTGTCGTAGGGGTTTAGCATTGCTAAACCCCTACAGATGACCATCGAAGAACGATTAATAAAAGGCTGAAACGACCCATTTTCGTATATGCATACCATGATTAAGTTGTACAGTGCGTAAGTCCTAGAGTCCTATATACAACAATTCAATAAGTTTAGATTTTGCTGAGAAACCCATAAGAATTTTTTAAACAAAATCTCAGCTTTCTAGATATTAATCCTTATATATGGATAATTTTTAGACTAATTATTCAAGCAATAATTGCTTCAAAGCTCAACTCAAAAGCTAAGTAAGTCGGCGATAAAAAATCAAACTACATTAAGTAATGTAAGATTTTATTTAATTAGCTTTTAGTGAGGGCTTTAGCCCTTAAGAGAGGACTAAAGTCCCCACTATAAACCTTGAATTATTCACGCCGTTCTACTTATATTGTTGATTAATTAATTATTGAGGTATTTAAATCATGAAATTCAGAATTTTATTAATCCTAAGTTTTTCTTCTATTGTTATGGTTAGCTGTACTCCAGAAGTATCAAGTAATCAATCTAAGGAAAGTGCGATCGCTGTGAATACATCTGTTCCTACATCTTCAACTCCGGCGAAGTCTTTAGTCCCCTCAGCACAATCTCAAAGGTCAACTGCTACTAAGTCAGGCACTTTTGTTTCTGGAGAACATACAACTCAGGGAACAGTCAATATTACAACCAAAGACGGTAAATCATTTCTAGAGCTTGAACAGTCATTTAAAACCTCTGAATCAGGCCCGGATTTAGTAGTAATTTTGCATCGTTCAGATAATGTAATTGGTTCAACTAAGCCACCAGCTTATTCTTTAAAAAATGGAGATTATATCATTATTGCTCCATTAAAAAAATATAGCGGCGCTCAAACATATTCTATTCCTAATAATATCAATTTAGCGGATTACAAATCTGCCGCTATCTGGTGTCGCAAGTTCAATGCTACTTTTGGTGCTGCTAATTTGAGTAGTTAACTCATTCCCCGGCTTGAAGCTGGGGAATTTCGAGTCATTAGTCATTGGTGCTAATGACTAATGACTAAATCGGCGGGCGGCTATCCCGGACACCCCTCAAAGGGATGGGATTCCCGCCGATTTTCGTTAATTGTCGTAGCTGGCGATCGCAATAATAGTAGATAAAGGCACTTCCGCAAAATACTGTTGCTGAAATTGTTCTTCTCGGACAGCAGCTAAAAATCGTGCAACGGCTGCATCAGCAAGGTTTTCGGCACTATCGCTTGGATGCCAGGTGATTTGCAAAGAACGGTCTTGTCGTGTGACTGTAAACCCTAAATATTTTAAAGCTTTGATTCCGACAAGTAAGGTTTGGTCGCTGATGCCAATTTTCTCTAAAAGTTGTACGCGGGTAACTAGTTGATTTGTGCGACTGAGATATTTGGCAATTCCTACAAGAGTTAGCCAAATTTGATTAGGTGGTTGGTGCTTGGGTTTAGACCAAGCGATCGCTAATTGTTGCTGATTTTCAACCCCAGATCCAGAGCGGCTTGTCATTAAACATCGCCGCAACCACATACGTAAATCATCCCAATTAGTGGGACAATCTTCAATAATCCAGTGCTGAGTGCTGTTAGCGGTAGCTGCTGAGTATTCCTGATTTCGTAAATCTAGGATGAAGGGTGTTAGCGATAGCGGGGCGTTAAGTGCTGAATTAACAGAAGAACGCACAGCAATTAATCTGATTTCATAACGTTTTTTGAAGGTGTTGTAGTCTAATTCTGCTATGCAATCACACCTTCCTATGGGCAATTCATCTTTGTAGTGTCCCCACCATATACCAGGAAAAGCACTTCTGCTGGAATCATCTCGAATGTCAAACTCAGTTTTAATGTACTGTACCTTTTTTCCTTGCCAATCCTGCTGATTGCGATGCCAACTATTTTCAAACCAGCAGTTTTGAATTAGCAATTTTGGAACAGGATTACCCATTCCACAAGGTTCTAGTAGTTTCAGTTCTAAAAATAACTCTTTCCCCAAATCTGCGACTGTCACCGTCAAGTCTGCTTGTACGGTTGGTGTTAGAGTTGTGCTACCTAAAGTTTGCCGCAACTGCTGATTAATCGCCGCTGTAAATAAAGGAATATTTTCTACCAATAAACTCAAACCCGCTGCAAAGGGATGTCCCCCAAAACGGCGTAACAAATGTGCTTGGTCTTTTACCAATTGGTATAAATCGACCGAATTCACCGAACGGGCAGAACCACGAGCGACGAGGGATTGGGGATCGGGGATTAGGGATTGGGAAGAGTCTTCTCCAGTACCTAGTCCCCAGTCCCCAGTCCCCAATCCTTCCGTGCTTAACAAAATCGTTGGGCGACCTGTTTCTTGTGCTACCTGTCCGGCGACTAAACCCAATACACCCGCAGGCCATTGGGCATCTTCTAAGACTATGACGCTGGTGGTTGATAAGTCTAATTGGGTGAGTTTTTGCGCCACTTGTGCTTGCACATCTTTTTGTAAAGATTTGCGGCGGGTGTTGGCGAGTTCTGTAACTTCGGCTAGTTCGTTACAACGTTTGGCATCGCGGCTAGTTAATAATTCAACGCAGAAACTAGCATCACCTTGAATGCGGCTAACGGCGTTAATTCTTGGCCCCAAACCAAAGGAAATATCTGTGGGGCGATCGCCACTTTTCTGGCACAATTCTAATAATCGCCCTATCCCTGGACGCCGGCGTGCTGCTGGTGGCTGTTTAAAATCTTCTTGCAGTCGTTGAATTCCCATCTGTGCTAAGTAGCGGCAATCTCCACTTAACTGCACTAAGTCGGCAATTAATCCAACTGCAACTAAATCTAATAAATCCTCTAACGGATATTTTGCAACATTAGGCAGGGTTTGATACAGGGCTTCCACCAACTTATAAGCTACCGCCACCCCAGAAAGATTAAATAGCTGATGTTCCCTTGGTAAATAACGGGGATTGATAATCGCTGCGACGGGTGGGCGTTCGGCGGGTAGTGTGTGATGGTCTGTAACTATTACATCTATGCCTAACTGTTTGGCATAGATAATTTCCTCAAGGTTTGTGCTACCTGTGTCGCAAGTAACTATTAATTTGCAACCTTGTTTTGCTAAGTTATCAATCCCTTGTTCATTAAGTCCGTGGGATTCTTTCAGGCGATTGGGAATGTAGTAAATTAACTGAGTATTTTGAGCAAAAAACTGCCCCAATCCGTCCCAAAGTACAGATGTGGCGGTAATGCCATCGGCATCGAAGTCTCCCCAGATGGCAATTATTTCTTTAGTATTGCGTGCTTCTTGCAAGCGTGCGATCGCCAGCTGCATTTCTTGCCC
Source organism: Nostoc sp. KVJ20 (assembly GCF_001712795.1). GTDB lineage: Bacteria > Cyanobacteriota > Cyanobacteriia > Cyanobacteriales > Nostocaceae > Nostoc. The sequence goes on along the minus strand of NZ_KV757707.1, from coordinate 7,076 downwards.
AAACTCAAAGGGACTCTTTGGTTGATAAGCTTTATGGTTGACAAAAGCTGTTAATTGTTGATTATCTTTAATTCCTCTTTGCCACAACAATTGCGCTGCATACAGTCCACTTGATGCAGGTGTATACTGTTTCACTGCTTGGATAAACCACTCTGGTGGTTGTTCACTTGCAGATATAATCCACTGCTGTTGTTCTGGCATATAAATACATCTTGGTAATGAAGTCCAAACCCTGGATTTACCCCCCTTAATCCCCCCTTGCCAAGGCTACCGTGTATACACAACTCGAATTACCCCCCTTAATCCCCCCTTGGAAAGGGGGGAAACCGGAAAATCTAGTTCCCTCCCCTTTCCAAGGGGAGGGTTAGGGTGGGGTAAAACCCTGGTTAATCAGCTATTTCAGACTTGTGTATACACCGTAGCCTTGCCAAGGGGGGAAATATCTGGCTCTCCCCCTTGGCAAGAGTTAGAGGGGGTCAGAAGGACTTGTATGTACACCGTAGTCTTGCGAAGGAGGAGTTGGGGTCAGAAGGACTTGTGTGTACACCTTAGCCCCAGGGGATTAAGGGGAGCCAGTGCGGTCTTCCCCAAGTAGAGCATCTGGCGTGTGGGGTGCAGGGTAATGTTAGCTTTCGGAAGTTTCCTGGGAGAACCTCTTATGGATAGTTCTTGTGGATTCTCCATCAGCAGCTACCGTTATGAGATAGTCCATTAAACCATCTGAGAAGGGGAGACGTAAGTGGAAAGTACCATCGGGTTTGATTTTGATGGAATGACCACCAATGTTTACGCTTGTATTTGGTTGGGTTGCTCCGTGAATAATCAACTCAGCATCGGCCACAAACCAAAAATCCCCGTGGGGATGACTGAAGACACGAACGTTAGGTGAACGGGCTATGAGTAACCAGCGTAGTTTACCGCCGTAGGCATCGCCATTAGCGATATAGCCAATTTCAACCATGTAGTCGCGATCGCTAACAGGAATTGCCACAAAGCGATCGCGTGCTACCTCTTCACATTCATACTGCTGTACAAGCTGGGGACTTTGATAACTCAAGTCAATCTCAGTTACATCGTAGAGCCGCACTACCAATTGGGAACCACCCTGTTGATGCAGCATTTCCTTCTGAGCCGGGGAAATGTACCAAGATACATAAGCCCATTTGGGAGTGCGGGGTGTGAGCGCAATATAGCTCTCTTCTTCACTGCTCTCTTCTTCTACATCTACCAAATCAATAGCTGTTTCGCTTGTTAACGCTACATCTTCAACGGTGGGATCTGTGGTGGGATCTGGATAGACAGGACTGAAAACACGAACGATCGCTGACTGGGCGATGAATAACCAGCGTAGTTTACCGCCGTAGGCATCGCCATCAGCGACATAGCCAATTTCAGCTATGTAATCGCGATCGCTGATGGGAATTTCAACAAAGCGATCGTGTGCTGTCTCTTCACATTCATACTGCTGGACAAACTCAGGACTTTGATAACTCAGGTCTATCCCAGTAACATCATAGAGCCGCACTAGCAATTGAGAGCCGCCCTGTTGTTGCAGCGCTGCTTTCTTGGTTTCGGAAATCTCCCAAGAGACTTCAGCCCATTGAGAAGTGCGGGGTGTGAGTACAATACTGCTCTCTTCTTCACTGCTGTCTTCTTCACCGATCTCTTCTTGGACACCTACCAAGTCAATATCTGTTTCATCTGCAATTGCTACATCTTCAGCGATGGGATCTGGATATATCGGACTGAAGACACGAACAATAGCTGAACGGGCAATGAATAACCAGCGTTCGCCATCAGCAGCATAGCCAATTTCAGCTATGTAGTCGCGATCGGTGACGGGAATATCCACCAGACCATCGTCTGCTGTCTCTTCACATTCATACTGCTTTACAAGCTGAGGACTTTGATAACTCAGGTCAATGCCAGTCACATCGTAGAGCCGCACTACCAACTGATAGCCGCCTTGTTCTCGTAGCGCTGCTTTCTTGGCTTCGGAAATCTCCCAAGAGACATAAGCCAATGTATAAGTATGTGGTGTGAGCACAATATTGCTCTCTTCATCTGCATCTACCAAACTAATACCTGTTTCGGCTGCAATTGGCTCATTGTCAACCGTAGTATCAGTTTCTCCTTGGGCATCTGATCCCAAAGTGGTAGCCCAGGCTCCCATCCCTGCACCTGCTGCTAAAGCCGCAGCGGTGGCAAAGTCTGTGGAGTCAGCTTCAGCCACACCTTCCCCAATAGTCGGTTCTGCTGGAGATGTTTCTTCTGGAAAATCGATGGTGGGTTCGGCTGCATCCGCCACCACATTCAATACATCTTCTGGAAATGGAAATTCTGGCAAATTTAGCAGTGAGGATGTTTCTGTCGCTGACGGTTCCACATCATCTGCGACATCGGCTGCAACTTCCCCAGATTCCGGTAACGGAAATTCATCTACTGAGTCTTCAGTTGAGGTAATACTATCTAGCCAGTTCAATTCTGCCTGAAGTTCCTCATCTATCTGATCTTCATTAACTTCTGTGTCCCAATACGCAAAACTAGATGTTGCTTCTGGCACATCTGGTAATTCTGGAAGTGGGTCTTTCACCTCAGATGAAGGAAGTTCTACATCAGATGTTTCTTCTGGAATATTAGCCAGATGAGGATATGGAGTATTAACTACCGCAGCTGGGGCTTCTATGTCCCATGCAACTTCATCAGACTCAGGATTGCTGTCCTCAGTATAATTGTCTAGCTCAATTGTCTCATCAAGCGGGACTATTTCTGTTTCTTTGTTAGTAAAGGCAGGCCAGGTAGCCGCCCCGATACCCGTTGCTAGAGCCGCACCACCAGTTAAAGCTGCGGCTCCTAAGTTGTTATTGTTATTTTGCGATCCATTAGCAACACCTGAAGTTGTGCCTTCATACAGGTTAGAAGTGCCATTAGTTGCCTCTTGGACTAAATTTGATGTCCCCTGAGTAGCATTCTGGGTCAGGTCAGATTGTGTTTGAGCATAGATGTTGAAAGGAGTGCGATCGGGGGTTTCTTGCTCTTGGAATTGCGGTACTGGTTGCTCCTCAAGCATCGCTCCATTCAGGGAGGAAGCTGTGCTGGCATCGAGAACCGTTGTTTCTCCATCCTCTGTGTTGGGTGGATGAGGATTTGATTCTGGTAAGTTGTCTGTTTTCTCTGTGGGTAATGAGCGTTTTCCAAGAGTCCACCATAGTAAGCCTCCAGCTACACCCAGAAAAAAGACAGGTAGTAGCAACCAAATTGGTGTTTCTTTATTGACAATTGGACTGTTTTGTGCAGGTGCAGCCGCCACAAAGGGCTGTTCGCCAAATACAGAAGCACTGGCACTAGGGGAAGGCGTAGCTGCTGGTGTTGTCTCGGCACTGGGGGAAGCAGCTACAGCAGGTTGTAATACCCTGGTTGCGATCGCCTCTGCTTCAACAGTCATCGCTTGTTCTATAGCCTGTTGTCCTGGGGGTGCTAGGGTAAAGCCGAGAAAATCTACTGTGGTTAAGTTAGGATTTTTTTTGTAAACGTAAACTAAAGGTTGCGAGAAGGGATATCTAGCATCATCTGGCAAGGCTTGATGTAATTGCAGAACTCGCACATCTTTCAACTTCGATACCTGATTAGCTAATACATAGCTGATGCCATCTTTGCCTAGTTCTTTGATGACTTCTGCGGTATCATCCTCAGTTAGTTGGGTAGCATTGGCTCCTGTCGCAAACTCAGCCGTCTTAAAGGCTGGATAGGTACGAAAAGTATTGCGAGTTTCACTTGTATTAGGGTGATCGATTAACCTAATCTTCCCTGAAGACCCTCCCAGTTGTGACCAATTTGTAATTTGTCCCCGAAAAATCCGGGCGAATTGCCTACTAGTCAAGCTTCCTTTGAAAGGATTTTCTGCACCAACTACGATCGCAATCTTTTCACGGCGCAAGCGAACTTGCTCTAGTCCTTGGGCTTTTTCTGCTGGCGTCAATCCACGCCCCATTGCTACTATGTCAACTTTGCCATCTAGCAAATTTTTCAGTGCCGTATCAGTGCCGTTAGCAGCAACTTCAACTTTTGTGCCGGCAAACTGTTTTTCAAAACTTTCTTTCAGGCTTTGGTTGATTGCACCCAAGCTATTTGAACCGTCAATCCGCACTGTTGATCCATTCTGCACTGTTTGTGGCAGTGCAAAAGAGGGAGTTTCAGGTGTAGATTGTGCCAGCATGGGTTCTGATCCCATCAAAGTTGCTGCCATTGGGGTCGTAGCTAAGGCAACCCATAATACCAGCCTGACTATCGAAGTATCTTTTTTTTCTTGTTGCCACATATGCCCATTATTAAAGTAAAAAATAGAAAGCCTGCCAGTCCTAAATCGCGATCTTTTTAAGGATGATGGAGGAGACGCGCTAATTATACATCTGAGTTATCTTTAGTTCTAATTACTTCAAGTTACTTGTACTGTTTTATACTTCGTTTTAGCTTGCATAGGATGATAATTTATACTTTAATTGCCAAAGTCTGTTTACTATAAATTCTTCTAAGTTATATTGCAACTTATACCAAGTTAGTAGCTTATGGCCACAATTATGAATTATTGAATTACTAAAACTGGTAAAGTGTAGCAAATTCAATATTTTTTAACAATATTATTTTCAGTAGTACTGAGTTCTGAGTATCCTCTTGTCTTAAATAAGTACTCATGCAGGACTTACGCAAATAAAAGCCGAAATACCCTGCGGGTTTGCTGAAAGCGTTCTCGCACAGTGTAGCTGCTTCTCTAAGAGAGGCTGCGTCAACGCGTAGCTTGCTTCTTTGCAGGAGTATGTGTCTATTGAGTACTCCGCTTTGTTTTTTACGATTTAATTCATCCCCCGGCTTCAAGACGGGGGATTTCGAGTCATTGGTCACATTGGTCATTAGTCATTAGCACCAATGACTAAATCGGCGGGCGGCTATCCCTCCCATCCCTCGTTCGCGCAGCGTCTCTAAGAGTATGTTTGAAAAGTCCTCTTCTCGGTATCAAAAGTTTTAGATCCCCCTAAATCCACGCCAGTTGCTCATGGAGGAAACCCCCAAGACCGCACTGGCTCCCCTTAAAAAGGGGGACTTTAATTCCGGTTCCCCCCTTTTTAAGGGGGGTTAGGGGGGATCAACAAGTGCCTAAAATCACAGACAATTACTTTTCAAACATCCTCTAAGACTTAGGATGGGATTCCCGCCGATTTTCGTTGACGATTTACCTTTCAAAAAGCTTTTTTTATATTTTTTTTGCTGTGAGCAATCCTATCTGCGAAAAGATTAAAAAAATGTTCTGTCTGTGTATCTTCTCCACCCCAGCCAGGAATTTTATTGCCTATTCTAGTGAAAAAATCATAGATGATAAATTGAGCAATTTTTTTCTTTCTTCCTTTAGCAGAGTAAATAATTTGACAAGGATAGGCAAGTATTCCGAGAGTAGGGATTAAGCCAACAAAAAAGGCAACCCAAGGAATTTCATGCCTACTGAGCGCTGCTTGTAATATTCTCCAAGATGTATAAGCTGTTCGATAAACCGGGCCTCCTATAATTAGCCATGTAATGAAAATAAATTCATCAATTAGCCCTAATACATAAAGAAGTGGTATTAACAAGTATTCAATAATTTTGAAAAAGATTTTTATACCTAGATGAACGCTGAAATAATTTAAATAATCGCTAGTGCTTTCTTGCTTCAATTGTTGCAATAGACTATTAGCTTCTTCGTTCATTAGTTGTTTTCTATTTCGCCAATATTCGATCCTTTTAGCTATATAATTTCTGGCGATATTAGACCGATAGCGATGAGATGAGATAAATTTCCACAACTGATAGAAAAATTGTAAGTAAGGAACTTTGACGAGTTTATTGATAATAGCAACAGGTAAGTCTATGAAAAGCTTATACACTAATTGAACTATTATTCTTAGCAACTCTCGTCCGTACCAAAATAATGGGTGTTCAGAATACCATTGAACTTGTTGCTCGTCGATGACCCGTTTTTTGAATTGGTATTGAATACTGCGATCAACCCTCCTCATTGACTTCCATTTTTTTTGGTGAAACTCTAATTGGAAAACATACCCTAAAACTTCAGCATACTTTTGACTACCCAATTTATTTTCTAATTCATCCCTATATCTATTTAAATATCGGTTTAATTTATCCGTATCTACATCATCGAATAACGCCCTTCTATATTTTATTGATTTAGGCAAATAAAATGAAAAAAGTGCTAAGGGATTCAACCCAAATAAAGCTGGTACACCCGATTCTAAATCTATCCAAACAAAAACATAATTCCCTGGAGTATCGTTTGCTAATAAAAAATTATTTAAAGCTGTAGGTGTTCCTTTACCAGCTTGCCAAACTAGTCCATCAAGCCCTGCTGCAATTAATTTTTTCTGTAATGGCAGCATAATATCAGAGACTAAGGCATGTAATTCGTCTATTCGCTCGTCATTACAAGGCTGACGTAAAGCAACGTGTCTCCCTAAAATAAATTCTGTATCTAGTTGATAGGCTTTAAATTCATGATTCCAAGAGGTAGCGATCGCTTCTGCAACTTTTAAATTATCGCCGAACCAAAACTGGACTAATTCACGGATAATTTGACGACGAAAAAAAGCACATTTTATTGCATCTTCATTCCAAACATAAGGATTCGGAGAGCCAAAGAAAAAATAATGAATTATGCTAGCAATTTTGTCTGTATAAAATATTTTTCTTGCTATTAAACCTTCTTGACTAGAGACTAAAAATACCTGTCCTGACCTACCAGCCCCCAGCAATTTACCAGGAGAATCATGCTCTAATTGCGCCATTTAATTTATTTTTATCTTTGTTTTATCTGGGGAGCTAGCTAATTTCTAAATCCCTCTCCCACGCATAGGAGAAGGATTTATGATAAAAGCTTTTAATTTATGCAAAAAACTTACTTTTTGCGACTTGAAAATACTTAGAAGTTGTAGCCAACACCCAGTAAAATTCCTACATCAGTTTCATCGATAAAACTGATATTTACCCCACCCGTTGCTGTAATCTGTGGAGATATGGCGTTTACCAGTCTA
>NZ_KV757706.1 GCF_001712795.1 Nostoc sp. KVJ20 | reverse complement strand
CAGATGGCAAACCCAATTTCACCTGCCATCATTGTGCCGATGTTAAACAATATGCAGCCCAAAATCATGAACGGGGCTGTAAATTCAAATGGGTTACGAGCCGCAAAGGTGGTGACAATATCGAACACCCAAACCGCAATCACAACTAACCCTGCACTAGAGCGATCGCGTGTACCTGCGGTCTTGTAGTCCTTCCACAGTTCACCAACAAGGTCAATCTTGCCACTAGGCTTGGTTTCAAGCTCATAAACCATGTGATCTTGAAGTTCCCGCCTAGCTGAATCTGGGTTTTTACCCCGTAGAGCATGGGCTTCGATTACTTGAACACCTACAGAAACCATGAATGCCAAGTAAAACAAAGGGTTGAACGCTGCAAACGGCACATTTAGCCAATTCCAAGTCGGCTCAAACCAAGGACAAACAGGGGGCCCAGTAAAGATTAATTGCCAAGTTGAATCAGCACTGATTATGGAACCGCCGATAAATAAAATCCCGCCTACCAAGGCACGACCCGCGCCACCGTTAGCAACAAACTGATTGACAATCGCGGCGGCTGCCCTAATGGGTAAACCAACAATCATCACAACAGCCTTGGCACAAAAATCGATGATTTCACCAAGCGTTCGCTTCTTACCTTTAGGTTTACCATCGCTGTTACCAGTGCTATTACTTTCTGCACCAGATGTTCCTAACGCCATTACTTCCTCCTTACTGGTTTGATATTTTGAACGGTTTTACAAATCCCTTTGGCTTTGTGCTTCCACTTCCAAATCCCTTCTTCAATCCGACCTATGCAGCGCCCAGAAGCATCAAACACATCAACAATCTCGTCATCTTGATAAAGAGTTGGGTCTGGTCTGGGATTGCGTTTAACGCTATCAAAGTAATTAGTAATCCTCAGTTTTCGAGTTGTGGGCATGACTCCCGCCTCATATAAGGCATCGCTGGTTTTTGCCCGTTCTTCTATGCGTTGACGTTCTAATCCTTCGGTGGCTTTTAATCTTTCGGCTTCTGCATAAGCCCCCAACTTGGGTACTAAAGGGATGATTACAGGCAAGAAGCAGACCCCGACACCAGCCAAGGCTAAATACAATTGCTTCTTGTACATCTCACTGTGCCATTGCGCTAATCAGTGCAAACTTCTCCCATTGCTTTAACTCATGTAGTCGTTTAAATACTGACTCCGCTTCATTACTAGGAGCGGTGGAAGATTCACACTCTAACCATGCTTGATGAGCGATTTTTGCAATTAACCAGAGTGTGTCTGATTCGCTCATCTTTTCTAATCCTTCGCCCCATGTCTCACACATATCTTTAATGAGTGCATTGTCGTGAGAGAGAGAGTAATATCCTACGGGGTGCGCCATTTTGGTATCCTTGAATGTGTGTACTGATTTCATCCCTGATCTAAGTCACAACTGGGCGAACGCTTTTCTTGACAGGGCAAGCGTTTGCACAATTAATCCTCATCAGAACTGTTAGCAAGTTGTACTTTTTCAATGCCATCTAAAACTTCAGATATTGATTGAATGGCATCATTCAAAACCAAGTCATTTGATGTAGTAAAATGCTTCGATGTTTGCAGCCTTCTATATTCGGGAGTAGCTTGAATCAACCTTAAAGTTTGCTCAACACCAGCAAGGATGATGACTATTTCTTCTGTGGTGAAAATGCTGCTCATCATATTATTCACCTCTTATCGCCTCCAAATCCCCTAAGTTGATTTGATGATTGTTATTGACGGAGAACCTTTCATTTACTAATTTCTCTAGAGCTTTTCTCAGCCAGTAAGCGGGGGTCGTGCCATCCATTTCTGCAAGCATTCTGATGGCTGGAGTCAAGTCTTGAGGAACGTTGTAATTAAGCCGCTTGTTTAACATCGGTCGTTTCTCCTAAATAAAGTTTTTTCATTTCTGATAAAGCAACGGTTCCCGGATTTTCGGGAATCAACAAATTACTTTCTGGAATGCTCCCTTTGAGTAATCTTTCTTTAATCAACATCTGCACGGGCGCGATCGCAAACGCACCGCCACACAAAGTTACCTTGCTGCGTCTGGCTTTCACGGATACGTCATCTAGGGCATAAGCCAAGGGAGAATCTTTCATCCATGAATGAATCGCGTTTTCTAACTCAGTCCCAATATCTTCGCCATCAGGTGCAATCGCGCTTATGCCGTTATCACCAACGGTTGCAGTTTCCAAAATCTCGCGCAGTTGGGAGGGGCGAATCATTTTAGAAGAATCGGTGTTGCTCAATGCTCTGGAGAATTCTTTGATTAGTGTGGCGACACCGCCGCCACCATTGGGACTACAAGTTACCCGTTTTGGTAATTTGCCGAGATTACTATATTCGCTGATTGTGGCTGTACCATATCCAATATCAAAAGTATGGAACTGTTTATCGTCAAAGCGTTCGCTTGCCCAGAGTGACGCGCCATATCCCTCTGGAAATCCCAGAAAGCCAAGTTTAGAAAAACACAAACGGTATCTAACACCATCTACCGCTATCCACTTGCATTGTTCAATGGCTTTTTTTAGTTCTAATGGGGAAGCTAGCGAGAGGGTTGATAAACGAATATGCAAGGTTCTACGCTTGGCGCTTGTACCCGTGGACAACTCAAGCAGATTCGGCAGAGATGCGATTGCGCCTAATGCAAGGATGGGGAAGTAGTCTACTTTGTGATTCTCGGAATCACTCATTGCTATGTACTCTTTACCTTGCAGTCTGGCGGAGCTACCAACAACCCAATGCTCTACAACATCTTTGTTGTTTTCATCTTTGCCTCGGCTTAGGCTGAAAGCTCCTAATTCTCCAAAGGGTACTGATGGCACACAACACACTAAAGATTCAGTCTTCATCACTGGTGTTGTGCCAGTTTCGTTATTAACGAAAGCCTGATATTTAATACTGGAGCGCCCAGCATCTAGCATCAAATGAATTACCTTTTTTGATGGCATTGATGCTTTCTCTGTTATAGTTTCAGCCTCGTTTGTGTTAGGTGCGTTCGTGCTTATAGATGTTGGTTGTTTTTTAGGTCTTGACATATCGTTTTACCCTCAACTTTTTATCGTCA
>NZ_KV757705.1 GCF_001712795.1 Nostoc sp. KVJ20 | reverse complement strand
AAGATGTGACTAATGGATAGCTCAAAGGACGGGGCTTCAGTCCCAATTTATTGGTGATATTTTATACCTCTTCACTCGTGTTCAAGAATGGCATATAGCCAAGAGTCTCGCCATTTTCCCTTAATCCAATGGTATTCTCGCAAATATCCTTCTTGTTGCATTCCGATTTTTTGCATAACTATTGCTGAAGCCGTGTTTTCTGGGTGACAAGTTGCAAATATGCGATGTAAGTCTAACTCCTGAAAACCGAAGGATACAATTGCTTTTACAGTTTCAGTTGCATATCCTTGCCATCAAAATTACTTAGTGAAAGAGTATCAAATAGAGCCTGTTTTGTTGGCAGTATCCTGAACGGATATGCGACAGATGCCAATTAAGTGCTTTTGGGCTTTCAAAGTCACTGCCAAGGCAAAATGCTGACGGGGTTTTTCCCCTTGCAATGAAATATCTCTTTACAAAAAATTTTTGGTATCTTCTTCGCTATTCGAGATATATAGTCTTTTATCTATGAAAGCAATTTAATATTTATTTAATATTAGGGCTGGTGAATTAACAATATTGGCATATAAAGCTGTAAGCTATTGTTTATCGCATAAAATTTGAGTATAAATAAAACTTACAATTTAGGTAAGTTTTCCCAGTTCACATTTTGGAACCGTTTTTGACTTAAGCCTTATCTAGTGGGAATTCGTATTCAGCGACTCGTCATTTAGAAAGGCACTATAGCTCCTTTGCAAAGAATTAAAGTTTTTTGCCTAATTTTTCATGTTCATAAAACATGAAACTTACTCAAAGTAGCTGGCAATTTTTACAACCCAAATTTATTTTGCTGTTTTTGTAACCAATACCCCAGTATGTCATTGACTAATACGATCCATTTTAGAAACTTACGAGGCGATTTATTTGGTGGTGTAACTGCTGCGATCGTTTCGTTGCCTCTAGCGCTGGCATTCGGTGTTGCCTCTGGTGCTGGGCCTGTAGCTGGTCTTTATGGTGCAGTTTGCGTTGGCTTTTTCGCAGCCTTATTTGGTGGGACACCAACCCTAATTTCTGAGCCAACCGGGCCAATGACCGTAGTCATGACTGCAATTGTCGGTTCCATGACCGCAGCTAACCCTGAAAACGGCTTGGCAATGGCATTTACCGTAGTCATGCTAGCGGGAATATTCCAAATCTTTTTTGGGATATTTAAGTTGGGTAAATACATTACCCTAATGCCTTACAGCGTCATTTCTGGCTTTATGTCTGGGATTGGGGTGATTCTGATTATTTTGCAAATTGCTCCTTTTGTCGGACAGCCAAATCCTAAAGGTGGCGTACTGGGGATGGTGCAAAATTTGCCTCAGTTATTAACTCAGATTAATCCTGCCGAAACAGCTTTAGGTTTGCTGACACTGGCAATTATTTTCTTTATGCCACGCAAACTCAAGCGCATTGTTCCACCGCAACTTGTGGCATTAATTGTCGGAACTATAGTTTCTTTAACCATTTTTGGCGGTACGGATATCAGACGAATTGGTGAAATTCCAATTGGACTACCAACATTGCAAATACCTACCTTTACTGCATCTCAAATCACAGTCATGATTGTGGATGGGGCGATGCTGGGGATGTTGGGTTGTATTGATACTTTATTAACGGCAGTAATTGCAGATAGTTTGACTCGTACCGAACACAAATCTGACAAAGAATTGATTGGTCAAGGTATCGGTAACTTAGTATCTGGTTTGTGTGGTGGATTACCTGGTGCTGGCGCCACGATGGGAACAGTAGTTAATATCCAAACTGGTGCTAGTACGGCTGTATCTGGTTTAACTCGTGCGTTAATTTTGTTAATTGTAGTTTTGTGGGCTGCGGGTGTAACTCAACCTATCCCAATGGCGGTATTGGCTGGTATTGCTCTGAAAGTGGGGATTGATATTCTTGACTGGAGCTTCTTGAAACGCGCTCATAAGGTGTCGCTGAAAGGCACACTCATCATGTACGGTGTATTATTCTTAACCGTATTTGTTGACTTGATTGTTGCTGTCGGCGTGGGAGTGTTTATTGCTAATATCTTAACTATCAATCGCCTGTCGGAATTACAAGCTCAGGAAGTGAAGACAATTAGCGATACTGATGATGCAATTGTCTTGAATAACGAAGAGAAAAAATTGCTTGATCTAGCTAATGGACGTGTCCTGCTATTTTACCTGAGCGGGCCGATGATCTTTGGGGTATCGAAAGCGATCGCTCGTGAACATTCAGCAATGGCTGACTCTGATGTATTGATTATGGACTTGACCGATGTACCAATATTGGGTGTGACTGCTTCTTTGGCAATTGAAAATGCCATCAAGGATGCTAGTGAGCAAGGTCGTCATGTGTTAATTGTTGGTGCAACTAGCAAAGTCAAAAAGCGCTTAGAAAAGTTTGACATTTCGAGGTTTGTACCAGATCATTACATGTTTGTAGACCGTGTAGATGCACTTAAACAAGCTGTTGCTTTAGTTAATCCTCATGCAAGTTCTGCTAATACTCCTGGGGTTAGCATCTAGACTGACACCTATTAATAATTCGTAATTCGTAATTAAGGATGCAATTACGAATTACTAGATATAGCGGTTCTCAGTTGCATAGAATATAGACCAAACCCCCAGCCCCTTCCCTTCAAGGGAAGGGGAGTAAAATTCAAAGCCTCTCTCCTTTTAGGAGAGAGGAATGGAAGTGAGGTCAAAGTGTATTGCACCCGAATGAGAAGCGCTATATAAATTACATTTTTTAAGTTGGCTCCAAAATGAATCAGAAACACAAGCAAAAACATGATTTTTTCAGAACCAATACTTAATTCGTTTACGCGGTTAAATTTTCTCACCGGAGGTTTGCAGTCTCCTTTACTAGCAACAACCAATGAGGCAGAATATGCCCCTATTGTCCTGACTGGAGTATTGCTAACTTTAGTAGTCATTTATCTGGCTAGTAAAATTGGTGGCGAATTATTTAGAATGATTGACTTGCCTCCTGTCTTAGGAGAATTAGTTGGCGGCGTGCTTGTGGGTGCTTCTGCTCTGCATTTGGTGGTGTTTCCCGACAGTGGAGCGGCTGGTAGCGACTCCATTATCATGACTATCCTGCAATTCATTAATAACCTCAGTCCTGATGCAGTCACATCAATTTTTCAAAGCCAGAGTGAAGTTGTTTCTGTGCTTGCCGAACTAGGTGTGATCATTCTGTTATTTGAAATTGGTCTAGAATCAGACTTAAAAGAATTACAGAAGGTCGGTTATCAAGCAACAGTTGTTGCTTGTGTTGGGGTAGCTGTTCCTTTCGCGGCTGGAACAGCGGGGCTGATTTTATTGTTTCATGCGCCAGTAATTCCAGCAATTTTTGCAGGTGCAGCGCTTACAGCTACTAGTATTGGCATTACCTCGAAAGTTTTGTCAGAAATTGGGCAATTAAAATCTCGTGAAGGACAGATTATTGTCGGTGCAGCTGTCATTGATGACATTTTAGGCATCATTGTATTGGCAGTGGTTGCGAGTCTTGCTAAAACTGGTGAGGTTGATATTTTCAACGTCATTTATCTAATTGTCAGTGCTACAGTCTTTCTCATTGGCTCGATTTTATTAGGGAAATATTTCAATCAAAGTTTTGTTGCGATCGCTGATAAATTGCAAACGCGAGGCAACTTAATTATCCCAGCATTTATCTTTGCCTTTTTCATGGCTTTTCTGGGTAGTGCCATTCATTTAGAAGCTATCTTAGGTGCATTTGCGGCTGGCTTAGTTTTGGATGAAACGGATAAACGCAAAGAGCTAGATGAGCAGGTTAAACCGGTTGCTGATATCTTAGTACCAGTTTTCTTTGTGACGGTTGGCGCGAAAGTTGATTTAGGAGTTCTTAATCCTTTAGTTCCAGAAAATCGAGAAGGATTAATTATTTCTATCTTTTTAATTGCGATCGCAATTATCGGTAAAGTTGTCACAGGTTGGTCGGTTTTTGGACAACCCGGAATTAATCGGTTAGCGGTTGGTGTGGGGATGATTCCCCGTGGCGAAGTTGGGTTAGTGTTTGCCGCCATTGGTGCAGCTAGCGGTACTCTGGATAAACCATTGCAAGCTGCGATCGTTATTATGGTGATTTTGACGACCTTCTTAGCACCGCCTTTATTGCGGTTTGCATTCAAACAATCGCCAGAAGAAAAAGAAGCTTTAGAGAAAGCCAATGTAATAGGCTAGCGCCGCAAATTAAGAAGCAGGGGGAAGTGGGCAGGGAGGAGGGAGCAGGGGGAAATAACTAACTCCTTCTCTACTACTGGTTCTCGTACCCCTGCGGGTAAGCAAGCTACAGGTGAAGTGGTTACTGAACGTATCCGAAATGTCGAATCCTAATTCTGTTCTATCCCCCCTGCCCCTTTTCCTCTTTTTCAATCCTTATCCAACAGGCAATTTCCGTGTTAGAAGCGTGCATATTCGCAACAATATTTTGCGGATTTTTCGGCATCATCCTTAAAAAGAACCTCGTTATGAAGATCATCTCTATGGATGTCATGAGTACCGGGGTTATCGCCTATTACGTGCTAATTGCATCACGAAATGGCTTATTCACACCAATTATTTCCAACGTCAAAAATATCAGATACGCCGACCCGGTTCCCCAGGCGGTTATATTGACGGCGATTGTGATCGGATTTTCGATTCAGGCGTTAATGCTGGTCGGCGTTATGAAGTTGGCACGAGATAATCCGACTTTGGAAAGCAACGAAATCGAGAAGAATAATACGCCATGAATAGCATTACGATCGCATGGATTGCACTACCGTTTTTTTTTGGCTTTGTCATTTATCTGCTCCCAAAAGTTGACAAATATCTTGCTCTGTGCGTTGCTTTTGCTTCCGCAGGATATGCATTGCAGCTATTTGTCACTCAGTCGCCACTAACACTACAGTTAATAGATAATTTTGGCGTTATTTTAACAGTCGATCAATTAAGCGGCTACTTTATATTAACTAATGCGTTGGTGACGGCAGCAGTTATCCTCTACTGTTGGCACAGCGATAAGACAGCTTTTTTTTACGCACAACTGATCATTTTGCACGGCAGTATCAATGCCGCGTTTGCTTGTGCGGATTTGATCAGCTTATACGTGGCGTTAGAGGTGAGTGGTATTGCTGCGTTTCTGTTGATTGCCTATCCCCGAACTGACCGATCGATTTGGGTTGGCTTACGTTATCTGTTTATCAGCAACGTGGCAATGCTTTTTTATCTGGTTGGCGCGGTGTTGGCATATCAGGCGCATCATTCCTTTAGTTTTGAAGGTTTGCGCGTAGCACCTCCAGAAGCCCTTGCCCTGATTTTTTTGGGACTCTTGACAAAAGGAGGAATTTTTGTATCAGGATTATGGTTGCCGTTGACTCACTCGGAATCGGAAACGCCAGTGTCGGCAATGCTGTCGGGAGTTGTGGTAAAAGCTGGTGTCTATCCATTGGTGCGGTGTGCGCTAATGGTGGCAGAGGTTGATCCGATAGTAAGAACCTTTGGAGTTGGCACGGCGCTTTTGGGAGTTTTCTATGCAGTCTTTGAAAAAGATACCAAGCGGATGCTGGCGTTTCACACGGTTTCGCAGTTGGGCTTTATCCTCGCTGCGCCGTCCGTAGGTGGTTTTTATGCGCTGACGCACGGACTGGTTAAATCGGCACTTTTTCTAATTGCCGGGGCTTTACCGAGTCGCAATTTCAAGGAACTGCAACATCAAGCGATCGCTACCCCAATCTGGATCGCCTTAGTTATAGCCAGCTTCTCGATCTCTGGTTTCCCCTTGTTGTCAGGCTTTGGGGCGAAGGTGTTGACGACAAAGAATTTGCTGCCTTGGCAAGCGATCGCTATGAATATTGCCGCCCTCGGAACAGCAATATCTTTTGCCAAATTCATATTTCTGCCGCGTGGGGGAAAAGCGGAGGTAAAGCCTGGTTTTTGGGCAGCCATGATTCTATTGCTCGGTGGGCTGTTCCTAGCTAACATTGCGTATTACGAGGCGTACACCATTGAGAATATCATTAAACCCCTCGCAACCATTGGCATTGGATGGTTGGCGTATTTACTAATTTTTAAACACTCAGCACTCAAGCTACCGCGTGTCCTTGAACAATTTGACCATTTGATCGGTGTTATGAGTCTGATTTTAATCCTATTGTTCTGGAAGGGATTTGCATGGTTGGGTATTTAAATCTAATATTGCGACTGACTATTTGGTTTTTGCTCACTGCCGATTTCAGTGTGGCAAATATCATCATTGGCATCAGCATCGCCCTCCTATTACCGGGTGGTAAAACAGCAAGGGAATCATTAAAAGATTGGCTGCGTGTGCTGGGTGAAATTATGGTGGCGATTCCGCAAGCGTATATTGAAGCATTTCAACTCATCCTCCGCCCGCATAAATACGAAGATATAACGATGGAACGAGCCAAACCAGGACGTACACCAGGGCTTGTATTCCTAGATATCTTCTTAATTACCTTTACGCCAAAGACCATTGTTTTGAAATACCACGAAGCAGGCTGGTACGAAGTACATTGGGTGCGACGGAGGAGAAAAGTATGATCCTGAATCTAGTATTGATTGCCATGATTCTGGCAATGCTCATCCCCATGTATGAGGCATGGCAAGATGATGATATTTGGCAAAAAATGCTCGCATTTGCCAGTTTTGCCACCAAAAGTTCAATCATGATTCTGGTCGTATCCGTCTTCCGTGATGATTGGATGATTGGTGTTGTCGGGGTCATCATCCTAAGTGTGGGAAATGCTGGCTTAATGTTGCTGGCTCATGTAATCAAACGAATGAATGAAGTATGATTGACTTTTTGGGTTATATATGCATAGGGTTAGGACTTTTCTTCTGGTTTTGGGGAACCTTTCCTCTGCTGGGCAAGCGATCGCTATTATTCAAACTCCATAGTCTTTCGGTTGCAGACACCCTTGGCTCGATGAGTATCATTATCGGGCTGCTCTTAAAGATACCCAGCGAATGGCCGCTACTCATCCTCGCTCTCATCTCCTTGGCCATCTGGAATACAGTGCTGGGGTATGTATTGGCTTACTGTTCTAGTAGCGAGGGTAACTATGAATGATAGCTATCTCTATATCATCATCGCCCTGTTGCCGTTGGCTGCGTGTATGGTGGTATTTCAGGTCAATCCATACCATGCGCTGGTAATTCGCGGCATATTGGGAGCGGTGGCGGCAATGGTATATGCGGTTTTGGGAGCGCCAGATGTTGCTTTAACCGAAGCCTTGGTGGGTACTATGCTGGCAATTACCCTTTATGCGGTGGCAGTGCGTTCATCCCTGGTGATGCGTCTTGGCTTGGTGAAAGACGAGGCAGATGACGAACAGCATTTTGGGCAACTGATGGACGACTTACGCACAATTTTTCGCAAACGCCAGATGCGTCTAGAACTGGTTCCCTACCCAAATACCCAAGCTTTAGAACGGGCGTTGATGGATAAAGAAGTCCATGCAACTTGTGTCAGACGAGAACAAAACCAGGCAACCAGTGAGGACGAAAAACAATTTTATCACACCGCCATTAGGGTGAAACGCATCTATGAGATTATGCAAACCGAACTTGCATCACCAGCGACAATCCTGAGTTATGTAAGTACACCAGCTGAAGGGGAGAAGCATAAATGAAATGGATCTACATTGCAGCAGGGATAGCGCTCTTTGTAAAAATGCTCGTCTTGCCGAATTCAGCGCCAGTCATACCGGATTTCTCGATCGTTGAATCGGTTGTTAAAGATGGTGGCATACCCAATGCGGTTACAGTGATCATTCTTAGGAATCGGTTGTATGACACTATCTTCGAGGTGGTGGTATTTACGATCGCAATTATGGGAGTTAATTTTCTGCTAGCGAATGAACAGCCGTCCTGTGCGATCTATCGTTTTACCGATCAACCATCCATTGTGCTGGCGCGTCTGGGAGCAACTATTGCTGCGATGGTAAGTATTGAACTAGCTATTCGGGGGCATCTCAGCCCTGGCGGTGGTTTTGCGGCTGGAGTCGCAGGTGGAACGGCGATCGGTTTGATTGCGATTACCTCATCACCGGAGTGGATGCAAGAGATTTACCAGCGCTACCACGCCGCTACATGGGAGAAAGTTTCGGTTCTTGTTTTCATTGTACTGGCGGCTATAACTCTGACTGGAGTTGAGTTACCCCACGGAGAAATGGGCGCACTTTTGAGTGGGGGAATTGTCCCCTTGCTGAATATTCTAGTTGCAGTCAAAGTCGCGTTAGGGTCGTGGGCGGTGGTTTTGCTTTTTATTCGTTATCGGGGATTGTTGTGAGAGTTTCTATTGGGGCATTGGGCATTGGGCATTGGGCATTGGTGACTCTTCCCCATACCCCATTTGCCATACCCAAAAACTCCATCCTGCAAGTGGCATGGAGTTTTTCATTTGGGAAATTCTGCACGTAACTGATTAACTACCCGATCTAGTCCTACGGAATGAGCAGCTTTAAACAATAAACGATCGCCTGTTTGCACAAATGTTTTCAACCTAGCTACCAAATCAGCATGAGTTGCAAAGCACTCCGATGGGATACCTTCGGCACTTTGAGCGATCGCTTCGGCATCTTGTCCATCCACCAAAACCAACAAGCCGTCTAAATTCAACTTTCGCACTGTTTCTCCCACTCGCTGGTGCAACTGCTGCGATCGCTCTCCCAATTCTTTCATTGCACCCAATACGGCAATCTTCCGCTTTCCGGGTGTGTCTGCCAATAATTGCAACGCTGCAATCATAGCTTCTGGTGCAGCATTGTAAGTTTCATCTAAAATTACCACATCATTGGATAAGGTAAATCGCTGCGATCGCCCTGTGGGCATATCCACCTCCACACCTGCTTTAAGGGTTGCCCAATCGATTCCCAACACCTTTGCTACCGCTAAAGCTGCTAAGAAATTAGTCGCATTGTGACGACCGGGTAAAGGCAGTGGTAGTTGGATTCCTGCAACTTCCACTGTCTCGTTATCAATTAACTTTCCTTGAATATCGCCGCCAGAAAAGCCGTAAGTCAAAACTTCTCCGTGCCAAACTTTCGCCGCCGTGGCCATTAATAAAGGATTGTCGTGGTTGAGAATTGCCACACTATCAGCAGACATTTCAGCTAATAACTCACATTTTGCCTCAGCGATCGCTTCTTCCGAACCCAGTAACTCAATATGCGCCGTCCCGACATTGGTAATCACACCAATTGTTGGACGCGCTATTTGTGTCAGTTCGGCAATTTGTCCTCTACCGCGCATCGCCATTTCAATCACGGCGTAGTCATTTTCTGCGCCAAGTTCTAGGAGAGTTTTCGGGACACCGATTTCGTTGTTGTAATTTCCATAAGTTTTGTGAACTCGTCCCTTTGTTCCTAAAACTGCGGCGATTAATTCTTTGGTTGTAGTTTTACCCACCGAACCCGTTACGCCAATTACAGGAATATTAAAGCGATCGCGCCACCATCTGCCAATTTGTTGATATGCCTTGAGGGTGTCTTTTACCTGTAATACCGGAAATCCCGGATTTTCGTATTCAAAATCTACGATTGCAGCTATTGCACCCTTTGCGATCGCAGTTGGCACAAATTCATGTCCATCAAACTTATCGCCTCGGAAAGCAACAAATACTTCACCCGGCTTGAGGGTACGGCTATCTGTTTGGATACCGCTACTTACTTTTGTTAAAGCAGTTTCAGATAAGTTTAGAGTTTGGGCAAAAATAACTTCAACCAGTTCGGTTAGGGTGGCAGAACAATGCATAATAAGTAATTTTACAATTTAATGTTCAAAATTATAAAATCGGATTATGACACAATACTGCATTGAACAACAAGATTTACAACTTATCGAAAAAGTTAGGAATCTAACCCTAGTCAAAATAACACCAAAAATAGTGCCAAAGAAGTTAATTTCTTTGGCACGCTTTATTTATAAGCTATTTATAAGAAGAATTCAGAACTCAGGAGCGGAGCCGGAGACGCTCCGCCTCCGGTCAGAATGGGCTAAACCTTAGCTATCCGCTAACAGAATTGAATTGGAGTCCGACTGGGTAATGAATATTGGTTTAAACCCTTGCCCGCAAGTGGCGCGAAAAAATTAAATTAAAATATTCTCGCCTTAAAACTCTATCCCTTTATGGGTGGATTATTCACCAATTCTGAATTCTGAATTCTGACTCCTGACTCCTGATTTTATATAGTTTAATTAGGCATATATTCTATCGTCCTATCCCCGGTTTTTAATCAAGATTACTTGCACAATTTGTATTGCGATCTCACTAGAAACCCCTAAAGCTTGATATAAATCATTTAAGAAGTTCTTTTCTTCTTCCGCTACGAGACCTTCAGCTAAGACTAAATCAGTAGCTACTGCAAAGGCTGCTTCCCGTAAGTCTTGAGATAGAGAATCTTTTGCTGCATTAAATAAAGCATTAAAACCATCTCCCTGAAGAATGCCCAAGATTTTGTCAAACAGCCTGTTCATCATCTCATGGGGATAACTTTTAAAAAGTTTCATCCGTGACAGCACAGAAATGATAGAATTTGCTTGCTCAATAGAAATATAACCGTCTGAAGCTGTTGCCACCAAGATAATAACAGCAAAAGCTTCTGCTGGATTGAGTGCTGCTTGGGTTTGGCTTTCTGTGCCCAACACAGCGTCGAATAGACCCATTGTAGTAGCTCCTTGGTTAGAGTCCCACCAGCGCTACAGTTACCTGTGCATTGGGTAGATTTCCAGGTAAGACTGTAACGCTGTGAGACTTTCATCCCTTAGTGTTCCCAGGATTTATTCGCGGCGAACACTTGCAACCAATGGTTTTTGGCAATAACTACACTGCCATTTGTAAACTTAGCGTTCTCCTGTCTTTTCTATCGTTTCAATTACCGCCAAACCTATACCCGAACCTGCTATCAACAGTACTATTGACATCAAATAGGCGTTGGTCAGCATCCGTAGGGCTTCATCAAAAAAAATGTAGGTGGTCATTGCTTCACCTTTTGAAATTTGTGCTGCTAGTACTTTTTATTTCTCCACACACCGATAGGTGAATTTCGCTAAGAAACTGCTAGCAATTGCATCTTAACAAAACTTTAGCTGTTTAAGAACACTATTTAAACTTTTTATTTCTGAAGATTTGATGAATTTTAAAGAGTGTTAACTCATCCCCCGGCTTGAAGCCGGGGGATTTCGAGTCATTGGTCAGCGGAAGTACTGAGTATTTCTGAAATTTACTCGCTTGCCGAGGCATTCAGCACTGAGTGGGTAAACAGCGTTCAATCGTCGCTACAACTGATTGAGAAAGACTATCAAAGTCATAACCACCTTCTAAGCCAAACAGAATTTTACGAGTTATCCCTAGACAATAATCAGTAAATAATGCGTAATCTTCTGGTTGCAAATTGATACTTGCCAAAGGATCTGCGGCATTGCCATCATAGCCAGCACTCACAATCAGTAAATCCGGCTGAAAGTTAGCTAAAAACGGTACGACTTGTGTTTCAAATAATGGCTGATATAGTGCAATATCACTACCGGGGGGTACTGGTAAATTTAAGACATTTTTATGAAAACCGCGTTCTGCCGCTCTCCCAGTACCGGGATAGCAGGGATACTGATGTAGGGAACAGTAGGCAATACGTGCTTCAGCTTCGACGATCGCTTGAGTACCATTACCGTGATGTACATCCCAATCGAGGATGGCGACGCGGTTAATTCCGGGTTGTTCGAGGGCAAATAAAGCTGCGATCGCAGCATTAGAAAATAGACAAAAGCCCATCCCCGCATCACTTTCTGCATGATGCCCTGGGGGACGTGCTAGTACAAAAGCTGGATTAGCTGAACTTAACACAACCTCAACTCCATCCAACCATGCACTGACTGCCAACAATGCCACATCATAACTGCGTGGGGAAACTGGTGTATCTCCATCCAAAGGCCCACCGCCACTAGAAGCGATTTGCCAAAGTTTTTTGATGTAGGCTGGGCTATGTGCTCTAACCAATGATGGCATCAGTGATGGTTGTTCTGATGCTGGTGTAGGCGATCGCCAAGAGATTTGATCTGCAAATGTAGCTGCTTTTAGGGCATTTGCGATCGCTATCAAGCGTTCTGGTTTTTCAGGATGGTATTTTCCAGTCTTGTGATCTAAAAATTCGTCGGAATAGATGACTGGGAGCATAGGACGAAAAAGGTTGCAGCAGCGACACTGAATGCTATTGTATCGTCACTGGTACAAACAGTTTTTCTTTGTATAGCCGTAGCCACATAGGTTAGGACATTTTGAAAACCCCAAGGCTAGGAATAGTAATACTTTTACCTCCAGCCTCCAGCCTCCAGCCTCCAGCCTCCTGCTGTACTACAGTTTTGGTCGTTTACTTTCAAGGATTTCTGTTGCTTTCTGGACAGAAAGTGGTCGATAGAATAGAAAGCCTTGTACCTCCTCGCAATTGATAGATTTTAAGAACTCTAATTCCTCTTCTTTTTCTACCCCTTCAGCTGTCAACTTCAATCCCAAGCTGTGTCCCAAGGTAACTATGGCCTTGATAATATGAGCTACTTTCACATCCTGCGTCAAATATTGAATGAAAGATTTATCTATTTTCAAATTATGGAGTGGTAAAAGTTGTAGGCGCGAGAGCGAGGAATGACCCGTACCAAAGTCATCAATGGAGATATAAACACCCATCTGCTTTAGATTCTCTAACACCGTTCTGGTAAAGTCTAAATCCTCAATGGCTGTGGTTTCCATAATTTCTAATTCTAAAAAACGCGCTTCTAGACCCGTTTGTTCTAAAACTGTGGCTATAGTCTCAACCAATTTGGGTTGGCGGAACTGCTTAAGAGAAAGATTGACAGCCATCATTATGGGTGGAAATCCTGCATCTTGCCAGATTTTATTTTGAATACAGGCTGTCCGCAGCACCCATTCGCCAATGGCGACAATTAATCCACTTTCTTCGGCGAGGGGAATGAAGACGCTGGGTGCAACCAATCCCATCTCTGGGTGCTGCCAACGCAACAGAGCCTCCATACCAGTAATTTCATCTGTGGCAATGTTCACACGAGGCTGATAGTACACCGTAAATTCATTGCGTTCTAGGGCATAGCGCAAGCTCTTTTCTAAAGTCAAGAGTTCAGGATTTTTAGCGCTCAGGGAAACACTGTAGAATTGGTAGTTATTTCGCCCTTTATCCTTGGCATAGTACAAAGCAGCATCGGCGTGCTGGATTAGTGTTTCGGCGTCAGGACTGTTTTGATCAAGCAACGCAATACCGAGGCTGGCAGTCACGTAAAGTTCATGCCCTTGTAGATGGAAAGCATCTTCTAAAGCTTGTAAGATTCTGCACGCCACCAGCGTTACCTCTTCAATATCATTAACTCGTGGGAGTAAGATAGTGAACTCATCGCCTCCCCAACGGGCTATGGTGTCTCCGCCTCTAAGTGAGTCTTTTAACCTTTGAGCGACGCTTTGTAACAATTGATCTCCCAGAGTGTGCCCCAGAGTGTCATTAATAACCTTAAAGCGATCCAGGTCGAGAAAGATCACGGCTAAACTTTCACTATTACGAGTGGCGTTGGGCAGAGTTTTACTGAGTAGCTCGCTAAATAGTAGGCGATTGGGCAACCCTGTCAGTACGTCATGGAGGGCTTGATAGCGGATCTTTTCTTCTACTTGCTGACGCTGCCGCGTACTAATGATACTGGCGGCCATAGTCAAAAGGCTAGATTCTTCGTGCCTAGACCAATGACGCTCAAAAGTGCAGTCTGCCAAACCAAGGTATCCCCAAAACTCATTTTCCAAGCGAAGAGGCACTAAAAGAAGGGATTGAATGCCATCTCGAATTAGGAATTCTTGTTCGGCGACAGGAAATTTTTGGGTAATTCCGCTAATTGACTGGCCGGTAGAGAGAACATCGTACCAACGAGCTAATCCAGAAGCTTGATAAGGCAGATTTTGCCAATGGTGATGGGTAGATTCAAAAGAAGAGTGCGTCCATTCAAATCGTAAACTGACGGCTATTTCCCCTGTAGCAGGATGGAGATGGTTTTGAAAAAGATAAGCACGATCTGCCTTGGCAGCTTCACCCAGTACAGCTAAGGCTCGATCAATACCAGTTTCATAATTCATTTCCCCTAGCAAATAATTGGCAGCTTCCGCAACTGCTTGTAGCAAGCGATCGCGCTGATGAAGTTCGGCTGTGGCTTGCTTTTGCTCTGTAATATCCCGAACAATAAAAGTTCTAATTAGATCACTTTCAGGAAGGTAGAGAACGGATTGTTCAAAAACTTCTGTGCCTACTTCCACTTCCCGCACAAAAGAATTTTGTACTAGATTGTTAACTCCACTCAGGAGTCCTGTTAAAATCGGGTGTTTTATACCAACTTCCCGAAGTTTAGGAAACTTCATACCTGCGGCTGGATTAAGATAAGTAATTCTTCCCTCGAAATCCATCTCAATAATTGGATTGGGGATAAGTTCAGGGAAGGATGCTAGGCGAGCTAAGGCGGATTCACTAGCGGCTTCAAAGCTGGGATCGATCGCTAAGGTTTGAAAAGGATTGGCAGGACTGGCTTGCTCTGATAGGAAACCAGATAAGTCTTCAACATCACAAGATTCTGAAAATGCTTGTTCTGAGAGGTTAGAAATAGCATAATATTTAGCCTGAGCTTTATTACTGCCAAAGGCAATGACATCTCCGTGCCTGAGATTATGAGAAAAGCATTTAGCACCATTCACAAATAAGCCATTAGTACTTCCTTTCCCCTTATAGTTGCCATCAATAATTTGGAAGCCATATTGGTCCGTCTCTGGAACAGTTACTCGCAATAAAATTGCATGTTGCATTGATACTGACCGGGAAGCCAAGACAATAGTGTTTGCGGGATGCCGCCCCAGAGAATAAGTAGTCTCTTGTAAAGGGACAGTTCGTCGCCCTTCCAGGTCTTGGATGACCAACAAATGGCGTATTTTTTCCCGCTCATTTCCTAGCATGGCTGTTCCTCAAATTCTCATATCTTTATGTCTTAGTCTGAAAAATACTACTCCCAGAAGTTCAGATTTTCAGGCTGCACTTCTGGGAAAATTTTCTCAATCAAAGTTTTCACCATCTGCGATCTCATTGGTATGTGGGTGCATACCAGCTTTTCTCTTCAGAATTGACCACAGTAATAAGCTTTGTTGTTTCGTCTATATCATTTAACCTTGTCTTTCTTAGGATACCCAGAATAAAATCAAACACTTAATAGAACACGTGCTATATTTGCGGATTTTTATTCTGAGTTGTGGGGAAACCTTTATGGGCTAAAGCACGAAATACGCAACTATATTGCTGTTTCTCTGGGGTTTTCAACCTATCCTTAATAACCGGCTACGGTGTACAGACAAGTCGAATTACCCCCCTTAATCCCCCCGATGTATTGGCTACGGTGTACAGACAAGTCGAATTACCCCCCTTAATCCCCCCTTGGAAAGGGGGGAAAAAGAAATCTAGTTCCCTCCCCTTTGCAAGGGGAGGGTTAGGGTGGGGTAAAACGCTGGTTAATCAGCTATTTAAGACTTGGTTTCGGTGACTTTTAATCTGCAAGCGCTGTGGGATTCTTGCTTTTAGAACTCTCCGGCTAAGGCTGCAACGCATCGTTCGCAAATTAGCGGATGTTCTGCTGATTCTCCCACGTGGGTGGAGTAGTTCCAACAGCGATCGCATTTTTGCCCCTCTGCTTCTCCAACCAAAATACGTTCTTCGTTGAGAGGAAAAGATTCCGAAGGACCAAACATTAAATCTTCTATATCTTTAGGCTCCATCAGTTCAACTTGAGAAACCAAAAACAGATAGCGTAATTCATCTACGTCATTACTTTTTTCAGTTGAACCACCAAATTTGGGATTAAGAGCATATAACCGTTGACGCAATTCTTCATCAGGGACATACAGCTTTACCTTGGTTTCTAAAGAAGACCCAATTTTTTTGTCAATTCGAAGCTCCTCAATAAATTTGTTGACCCTGGTACGGAGTTGTCGCAGTGTTTCCCAAAATTCTGCTAAATCTGGATTACGCCATTTTTCCTCAACCTGTATCCAACCAGATTCAAACACCGATTTGTAAGGTGTTTTGTAAGGGAGATATTGCCAGATATCTTCGGCGGTGTGGCATAACACTGGTGCGATCGCTCGTGCTAAATTTTCTAAAGCTATCTTCAGCACCGTTTGACAACTGCGACGGCGGAAAGCATCTTTTGCACTGATGTACAGCCTATCTTTGGCAACATCTAAATAAAAGTTGGATAAATCCACCACGCAGAAATTCTGCACTGTTTGGAAGAAGCGGAAGAATTGGAAAGTATCAAAGGCTTCGGTAACTTCCTCAAACACTTCGGTGATGCGGTGCAGCATATAACGGTCAAGTTCTGGCAATTCCTCGAAGGGAACTGCATCTTTTTCTGGGTCAAAATCATCCAAGCTACCCAGCAAAAACCGTGCCGTATTGCGAATCTTGCCTCGGACATCATTCATCTGCTTGATGATGTTTTTGCCAATGCGGACATCGCCGGAATAGTCTACCGATGATACCCACAATCTCAAGATATCTGCACCGTAAGCCGGTTCTACTTTTTGATTTTTCCCGCCTTCAATGATTGTATTGGGGTCAACCACATTTCCTTCTGACTTACTCATTTTCCGCCCTTGTTCGTCCAAAGCGAAGCCGTGAGTTAGTACAGTTTTGTAAGGCGCAATGTCATTTACCGCTACACTGGTGAGTAAGCTAGATTGAAACCAACCACGATGTTGGTCGGAACCTTCCAAATATATATCAGCAGGGTAGCGTAACTCTGGACGCTGTTGAGCGACAGCTGCCCAAGATGAGCCAGAATCAAACCATACGTCCATTGTGTCTGTACCTCTGCGGTAAGACTTGCCATTATTGCGATAGGATTCGGGTAATAACTCGTCAACTGAAAGTTCCCACCAAGCATCAGAACCTTTTTCAGCAATAATTCCTTGAACGTGGTTGATAGTTTCCTCATTCAGCAGTGGTTCTCCCGTGGCTTCATCGTAGAAAACGGGAATGGGTACACCCCAACTGCGTTGACGAGAAATACACCAATCGGAACGTTCCGCTACCATTGGCGTGATCCGATTTTCACCTTGGGCTGGAATCCATTTTACAGTTGCGATCGCCTTTAGTGCTTCTTCTCTAAATCCTTCCACGGAAGCAAACCATTGTTCAGTCGCGCGGAAAATCGTCGGTTTCTTTGTCCGCCAATCATAAGGATATTTGTGGGGATATGGTTCTTCCTTCAACAAGGAACCAGCCGCACTCAATGCATCAATCACCGCCTGATTTCCATCACCCAGCACATTCAACCCCGCAAATTGTCCCGCTTCTTCGGTAAAATTGCCATTGTCATCCACTGGCGCAAGGATGGGCAAACCGTAACGCTGACCAACAATGTAATCTTCTTGACCATGACCGGGTGCGGTATGTACTAACCCAGTACCCGATTCAGTAGTGATATAATCACCGCCGACAACAATCGGACTTTCGCGGTCAAATAGAGGATGACGGTAAGTAGTATGTTCTAAGTCACTCCCTTTGAACGTGGCTTTTACGGTTAACTCAACTCCTAAGGTTGAAGATAAACGTTCTACTAAATCAGCAGCAACGATTAGGTATTTGAAATTACTCTGCGCTTGTCCCTCTGGATGTGAAACTTCCACCACTGCATAGTTCAAATCTGCATTCACCGCTACAGCCAAATTCCCCGGAATCGTCCAAGGTGTAGTTGTCCAAATAGCCACACCCAAATCTGACTGATATTCTGCCAACAGAGGCTTTACAGCTTCCGCCAAACTTGTGATTGCAAAAGCTGCATAGATACTACGGGAAACGTGACCTTCAGGATATTCCAACTCAGCTTCAGCCAAAGCGGTTTTAGAACTGGGACTCCAGTGAACCGGCTTCAAACCGCGATAGATGTAGCCTTTTAAGAACATCTGACCAAACACGCCAATTTGAGCCGCTTCATATTCCGGCTTCAGAGTGAGATAAGGATGTTCCCAATCACCCCAAATACCGTAACGTTTAAAATTTTGGCGTTGGTCATCTACCGTCGCTAGACCAAATTCTTTCGCTTTTTGCCGGAGTTGTAAAGGCGTTAAGTTTTGCCGTTCTGCTGACTTCATGTTCTGCAAAACTTTTAACTCAATTGGTAAACCGTGACAATCCCAACCAGGGACGTAGCGAACCTTACGCCCTTTTAGCAGTTGGTAGCGATTAATAATATCTTTGAGAATTTTATTTAAGGCATGACCAATATGGAGTGAGCCATTAGCGTAGGGAGGCCCATCGTGCAGTATAAATAATTCGCCGGGGTTATTTTTGGAGAGGCGATCGTAAATTTTATTTTCTTCCCAAAATTTTTGGATTTCAGGCTCACGCTTGATAGCGTTTGCCCGCATATCAAAATTAGTCTTGGGTAGGTTTACAGTATCTTTGTAACTTCCTGGTTCGGTCACAGTCTCATGCCTAGAATTAGGTGTGCAGGTTTTATCAATTATAGAAGATGGCAGGAAAACCAAAATTCGCTTTTTGAGAGCGAGTTTGATAAACCTCTCCCTACCTTGAATTTTCGATAATAAAGTTGCAAAAATAAAGATAGGACTTTTCCACAAGAGCGTAGGGCGTGTTTTCAAAGTCTTAGATCCCCCCAACCCCCTTAAAAAGGGGGGCAAAGAGTCTCTTAAAGTCCCCCTTTTTAAGGGGGATTTAGGGGGATCTAAATTAAAGGTAGGTTGGGTTGACGTAAGGAAACCCAACTTATATTTAATGCAACAATTTAGTCTTGACACGCTACTAGATTTATGCGGCAAGTGGATTATTGCAGCAAAGAAGTTGTGCCGTTACCGTTAATTGACGCATTCGCAATTGCAGCTTGAGTAGGTTGAGTAGCAAGAACCGCTACAAGTGGAGCAACTTTTGAACTAGATTTTTTATTTCTTTTTCCATTAGAGCCGCCAGCCTTGGAATACTCTATACTGTTTCTGCCGTAGACAGTTGCAACTCCACTTAGCATTCGTTCAGACATTTCCGAGAGGGCTTTATCCATCTGGATTATTGTTTTACGCGATTCTTCAAGATTGGATACAAGCGTGTTATGAGCTTCTAGCGTCGAACGGGTAGTGTTGATGAGGTGGTTGTAGGCTTCGATAGTTAATCCATGTCCTAAATCCAGATTTTCATCAACGGATTTAAGCAAGGCGAGACGAAGTTGGGCTTTGTCAACAGCAGCAGAACCACGAGTTCTTAAAGACATGAGATATCCTTTTTTTAAAGAATTCCTTTTTCAACATAGTGGAGTATCCTTTTGCCTGAGATGGGTAGTTTTGTGGATTTATTTCATTAAAATTTCAACGAAATAATTACGAGTTTATCTGTATTCTTACTCATTTTTATATCGATTTGTTGTTTGAGAATAAGTGCAATCAGCAAATGCGATCGCCATATCAGCAAATGCGATCGCCATATCAACAAATGCGAACTCCGAATCAACAAATGCGAACTCCGAATCAGCAAATGCGAACTCCGAATCAACAAATGCGATCGCAAAATCAACAAATGCGAATGTCATATCAGCAAATGCGAATGCCATATCAGCAAATGCGAACTCCGAATCAACAAATGCGATCGCCAAAATAACAACGGTGTATACAAAAGTCGAATTACCCCCCTTAATCCCCCCTTGTAAAGGGGGGAAACAAGAGAATCTATCTAGTTCCCTCCCCTTTATAAGGGGAGGGTTAGGGTGGGGTAACTTCCCTCAAGCGACAAATAACTTCCCTAATCTTCTCCACCACACCATCAATATCTTGATAAACCTCTTGATTTGTAAATCTCAAAAACCTCGTACCTTTTGATTCTAAAAAAGCTTGGCGATCGCGGTCATATTCTGGAACTCCATCTTGATAGTGACTATCACCATCAATTTCTATGGCAAGTCTCAATTCCGAAGAATAAAAATCCACTACAAATCTGTCAATACTGTATTGTCTGCGAAATTTACAGCTTTCCATTTGTTGATTTCTAAGTTTTGCCCAAACTATTTTTTCAGATGGGGGCATATTGTTTCTGAGAGTTTGCCGTTTTTGCTTTTCTGAGGTTTGGTTATACAGCTTTGTCATCAGCGTTTTCATATTGCTGGAATGTGCTTATTATTCCCAGGATTACCCCCCTTAATCCCCCCTTGGAAAGGGGGGAAATAAGAAATCCAGTTCCCTCCCCTTTACAAGGTGGGGTAATTCAATAACTTGCAGACTGTGCTTACTATTCCCAGGATTACCCCCCTTAATCCCCCCTTGGAAAGGGGGGAAATAAGAAATCCAGTTCCCTCCCCTTTACAAGGGGAGGGTTAGGGTGGGGTTAAAGCTTGGTTAATCAGCTATTTCAGACTTGTGTATACACCGTAGCTCCGACTCAGAGAGGGACGGTTTTGCCTGCATAGTAAAACCAGGGAAAGGTTTCTAGACGATTAGCAAATCAGAAATTTTGCGTAAATTGAGCTTAAGCAACAGAAAGTAGTATACTTTTGTGGGTTAGCGTCAAGCTATCCAAAAGTTTCGTCTAAAAACCAATAATTTTGGGGTTGCTCTAATGCTAAGTCCTGTAGTTACAGTCAGTATCTTTCAAAAACAACCCGACCCTAAAGGATTTTCAGCAGGTGAAGTCATCTTTGAAGAAGGACAGCCTGGTAATGAAATGTACGGCATTCTGGAAGGAAAAGTGGATATATTAGTCAATGGCAAGGTTGTAGAAACCATTGATACAGGCGAAGTTTTTGGTGTCGGGGTACTCGTAGGAGTCGAAAATAGAACTTATACAGCTGTTGCCAAGGAGGATACCAAACTGGGTTTCCTTGATGAGAGAAAGTTTCTCTTTGCTGTTCAGGAAACACCAGTGTTTGCCTTAAAGGTGATGAAAAGTCACTCAGAACGTCTGAGTCGCTTGCATCATCTGCTCTAAAGCACCTTAGCCAGCAGAAGTTCCAAAACTAATCAAAATCTTACCTTCTCCCCAGAAGGCCACACACAATATGCTCTCTCTTGGGGAGTCATAAGTCAGAATTCACGCAACTCTAAATTCTGGCTTCTGACTCCTGATTTATAGGTGCAGAATTTACCGGAGGTAGTAATGGCACGTAAACGATTAATTATTGAGATGGGGATGGGAATAGATCAACATGGACAAGAACCGACAGTAGCAGCATCTAGGGCGGTACGAAATGCGATCGCTCACAATGCTTTACCTGGTGTTTGGGAAGTTGCTGGCTTAAGTCATCCCAATGAAATGATTATAGAGGTTCAGGTAGCAGTTCCATATCCAGAACAAGTTAGAGAAGAAGAAGTATTAGCTGTATTACCATTTGGTCGGAAAAGTCTTACCGTAGAATCTGGGGGGATGATAGTTCAAGGGCGGGCAATTCCTGAACTCAACGATAAAAATGATGAAATGTTGATTGCGATCGCAGCTGTTACAGTTCTGATCGAAAATTAATAGCTGAGGTAAAAGATACAACATTTAATTAGTCAGATAACGGATCTACATAAAAACATTCCCGTACATTTACTTTTGACGTTTTACCCTCAAAACTAGCTTGGACATTGTACTGGTACACTGTGCCAGAAGTTTGCTTACCTTAAACAATTTTCTCAAACCCCTTGTGTGGTTAAGTCATGATCAACTTAGTGGCTCTGCGCTAAAGTAAAAACATTGGGATAAAAATCTCTGGCAGTAAGTTCAACTGAATCACTAATCTTTAGCACTGCGGCGATAATGTCTCAAGAACACAACGAATCACTCCAAATTCAGGAAATCACCAAACTCAAACCGAAACACTTTGCTGATTTAGTCAGATCAGCACAATTGATTTTTGACCCCACAGCCGGAGTTTCGGGAAGGCACATAACAGTTGACTGGGAACAATTCGGAATTCCCCGTGATGTGGCAGATAATCTCAAATCACTTGGTCAGCAGTACCAATATGCATCTCCTCACATCCCTGTTGAAGACATTTGGAGTAAATTAACTCCAGAAACTCGTATTTGGTTCGTTGAAAATAAAGATCGGTTGTGGCAGCTTGAAGAAGCTTTCCCAGCCCTTGATGAAGATTGAACGGCTGAACCATTGAAAGGAATACAAATTATTTGTAGGGGGACAACGGTTGTTGTCCCCCTCTCCTCTATAGAAAGAAACTCTTGTGTAAATTTAGACTAGTAGTCCACCAAAGCAACTTTGGTGAATCAATGAAGTTCTTAGTCAGGACTTTAGTCCTTGATTTGAACGCTAAAGCGCTCACTACAAACCTAGCAAACTTGACTTGACAGACTCTAATTATCTTGTGCGATCGCATTAGCTTGAGTAGATAAGTTAAATTATTGACGCTCCCCGCATTTCGCTACGCTATATACGGGGATTCTTGTTTCACTGAGCAACCTTGCCTAGACTTGTTGCCAAATCTGGGTATAGGGTTATCTCTCCACAAGCGTTAAAAGTTTCGGTGCGCCCCACCGTACTTAAGTCGTAATTAGTCTGTTTCAAGGCTTTGTTCAGTATATTAATGCTTGCGTTCAAATCCCTATCTAAAACACACCCGCATTTACAGATGTGAATACGAACAGATAGTGATTTCTTTACTGTTTCACCACAAGATGAACAGTTTTGACTTGTGAATTTTGGGTCAATAGGTACAACAATTCGACCATATACTTTCCCAAAGTATTCTAGCCATTGGGTGAACAGTGACCATGAAACATCACTAATAGACTTCGCAAGTTTACTATTTTTAACCATGTTTTTCACTTGCAGTTTTTCATACGCCACAAGGTCGTTAGACCTTACCACGCATAACGCTTGTTTAATTGCGTTATCTTTACGCTGACGAGAAACTTTCAAGTGCTTTCTGCCAAGACGGTTAATAGCTTTTTTGCGATTATTAGATCCCTTCTTTTTACGACTAACTTGTTTTTGAAGGCGTTTTAGTGCCTTCTCTGACTTGCGTAAATATTTAGGGTTTTCTACAGTATTTCCTTGCGAGTCGGTGTAGAAGTGAGTCAGTCCAACATCTAAACCTATGGTTTTACCATTTGGCTGAGTATCTATATTCCGTTCTGCATCTACACAAAATTGAACATAGTAACCATCTGAACGTTTAACTATTCTGACTCGCTTGACTTGTTTAATTTGGTAAAAGTGTAAGTCCCAAGTACCAATTAACTTTAGCTGACCAATATTGCATTTATCTGTGAATTTAATGTACTTGCGGTCATCTGAAAGTTTCCATCCACTCAATTTATATTCAACTGAACGATTATTTTTTTGGAATCTTGGATACCCCTTTTTACCCGGAATTTTAGCTTTGCAATTGTCAAAAAATCTCTTGATTGCAAACGCTGTTCTTTCTGCTGCTGCTTGTCTTGCTGAGGAATTTAATTTATCAGCAAAGTCAAACCCGTTGGCTATAACAGCAGTGTATTTATTCAAGTCGTAAGGTTTAACATTTTGATTGTCCATCCAAAAACGCAAGCACTTATTACGGATGAATTTAGTAATCCGCAACGCTTCATCTATCTGTTGATATTGTCGCAAAGTGCCTTTGGCTTTGAACTCAAAAACAATCATTATTTTTACTTTATCGACCTGAAGGTATTTTATAATATTTTAGGGAGTAACACAATTCCTAAAATTGTTAAATACTCAACTATCCCTCTCTCTGTTCTTGCTCCGCAAGAAATCATTCAAGGGATGTCTCGTATTTAACTGCCTTTCATCCCCACACTCCGCTATCGCTACGTATGGGGTCTTCCCGGCAATTTAGATAAAAAAGCTTATATAGATGGATCACAGCCTAAGTGTTGCTCCCAGCCTGGAAGAACACACTCATGAAAATCCTATTGTTACCAAACAACAGCTATTTGCGAAGCAACTAATTGTCCTTGTCTTAGAAATATTTCTGGCATTACCTCTGGGTTTACTCCTCGCCAAGTTTCAAATTGGCAGGATTGCCTGGATCTTTGGTGGGATTGCAGCTGGTACAGTCGTTCTTCAAGGGTGTCGAGTTTTTTATCAATATTCTCCCCAACCTAACCGCACTGCGAGAAAAGTCGGAATGGCACTTGTAGGCTTAACTGTCGGCGCTTCCAATACGCACGGTAATCTAGCTAGTGTTGCTTCTGGTATTCCCGTATTTATTTTTCTTACCTTGTTTCTACTGCTGAGTGGCAGCTGTATCGGTTATATTTACTCCCGCGTCAGCAAAACTAACCTCATGACAGCAATGCTGGCTACCGTTCCTGGTGGTGTCGGAATTATGGCAGCGATCGCCGCCGATTACAATAAAAATGTTAGCTTGGTTGCCCTAGTTCAGGCGATTCGCGTCACCTCAGTAGTTGTTCTAATTCCCTTCGTTGCTAGGACATCAGCTGGTAATTACTATCCACAAACACTCCCAATCAACCCTGCTTGGCTTAATTTCGATCCATTTCAACTAGAATTACTCTTGTTAGTACTGGTAATTACTGGATTAGTAGTTTATCCAGCTATATTATTTAAAATTCCCGCAGGCGATTTCTTTGGTGCATTGTTGATTGGTATTGGGTTTAATCCTTTGCTACATTGGCTGCCTTTCGTGGGTGATATTAGCTTTAGTCCGCCACCTTTAGTTAACTTATTGGGTCAAATGCTCCTGGGAATTACTATTGGTGAATATTGGGGAGACAAACCCAACTTTAGAAAGCGGACTGTTGGCTATGCCTTGATCTCTGTAGCCATGACCCTCATCGCCGGAGCGATCGCTGCTATACTTGCGATGCAATTAACCTCTTGGGACTGGTTAACCTGTCTGCTAGTCACAGCCCCAGGAGGATCAGCAGAAATGATCCTGGTTTCCCTGGCGTTGAATCATAATGTTGAAATTGTCACAACTGGTCATTTAGTGCGACTAATTGCGATTAATAGTTCCCTACCACTTTGGGTGTTTTTGTTTCGCCATCTGGATGAGCAACTTTCTGAACCAGTTTAATTGCAGAAGTATGAGGATTTGGCAAAACATTTCTGACAAGTAGAACCAAGATACTATTGATATTTATCGAACAGAATAAAGGCATCAGTCGTCAGAATGGGCTAAACCTTAGCTATCCGCTAACAGCAATGTTTTCTGTATGACTGGCGGTGCTTCGCAGCGTATACCCTTCGGGATGCTTCGCTTAGAGCGAGTATTTTCGAGTCGCGTCTGAATCCCCGACTGATAGCGTTCGCGTTGGCGGAGCCTCTCCGAGAGAAGCGTTAGCGAGTCCGCGTTCGCTTTTAGCGTCTCGTAGAGAGCGTCTTTATTCTGACTCCTGAATTCTGAATTCTGAATTCTGAATTCTTCTTCAAGGTATTCCAACTTCCAGCTTTAGATTTGTCGGCTAGGAAAATTAAAATAGTAATTTCACTGGGGTTAAAAAATATTTGTGTAAGTTACTATACTGCATGATTGTCGAGTGAATGTTGACATCATTTCATTGTCTTAGATGGGGTAGGCACCGATGACATCTGAAAGCGATCGCCAAAAAGAACTTGAACACCGAGAACGTTTACTACGAGAACGAGAAGTTGAATTGCGACTCCGAGAAATGGAAACTAACCTCCATACTACCGATGCAGCTTTTCATCAAACTGTGAAGCATCAGCCAGAAAATTCCCAGAAACCTTGGATGCAAAAAGTGATTCTGGGTGGAAAGCTGTTTGCTCTTGGTGTAGTAACACTAGTTGCAGTCAGAATAGCCGCAGCATTGGCTGGGTTTATTATTGTTGCTGCGCTGGGGTGGATGTCTTACAAATTATTTTTGGAATCTAAAAAAACTAATTCTTAATAATGGTGTAACTATGATGAGTGAGCAGGTAGCAACTGACAGATTTATCCAAGATTTAGAGCGTGTTGCTCAAGTGCGTTCTGAGATTTCTGTATGTTTGAATAAACTGGCTGAAACAATTAGCAAAGCTGAGTTCGCTGGTGATTCTTCATCAGGAAAACTCAGTTTAGAGCGAGATATTGAAGATATTACAGTAGCTAGTAAAAACCTCCGCCAAGGTGTATTTCGCCTTTTAGTTTTGGGCGATATGAAACGGGGAAAAAGCACGTTTCTTAATGCCTTAATTGGTGAAAATTTATTACCTAGTGATGTTAACCCTTGTACCGCAGTATTAACAGTTTTACGCTATGGGCCAGAAAAAAAAGTTACTATTCATTTTAATGATGGGAAAAGTCCACAACAACTAGATTTTCAGAATTTTAAATATAAATATACTATTGATCCGGCTGAAGCTAAAAAACTGGAGCAGGAAAAAAAACAAGCATTTCCTGATGTAGATTATGCAGTAGTTGAGTATCCCTTAACGTTACTAGAAAAGGGAATTGAAATTGTCGATAGCCCAGGATTGAATGATACAGAAGCGCGAAACGAATTATCTTTAGGTTATGTAAATAACTGCCACGCAATTTTGTTTGTGATGAGAGCTTCTCAACCTTGTACATTGGGTGAGCGTCGCTACCTAGAAAATTATATCAAAGGTCGAGGATTGACGGTTTTCTTTTTAGTTAATGCTTGGGATCAGGTGCGGGAATCATTGATTGATCCTGATGATGTCGAAGAATTAAAAGCATCTGAGAATAGATTACGGCAAGTATTTAATGCGAATTTAGCAGAATATTGTACTGTAGAGGGTCAAAATATTTATGACGAACGCGTGTTTGAGCTTTCGTCAATTCAAGCACTCAGACGGCGGTTGAAAAATCCCCAAGCTGATTTAGAGGGGACTGGCTTTCCGAAGTTTATGGAAGCCCTTAATACTTTTCTTACCAGAGAACGTGCGATCGCAGAACTCCGTCAAGTCAGAACCTTAGCAAGACTTGCCTGCAATCATACCCGCGAAGCAGTCGCTAGACGTATACCATTACTTGATCAAGATGTCAATGAATTGAAAAAACGGATTGATTCAGTAGAACCAGAGTTTAACAAACTCACAGGTATTCGGGATGACTTCCAAAAAGAAATTATTAATACAAGAGATACTCAATCAAGAACGATTTCCGAGTCTTTTCGTAGCTACGTTTTAAACTTAGGTAACACCTTTGAAACCGATTTCTTACGCTATCAGCCGGAATTAAATTTGTTTGATTTTCTCAGCAGTGGTAAACGAGAAGCATTTAATACCGCACTACAAAAAGCCTTTGAGCAATATATCACTGACAAATCTGCTGCTTGGACATTAACTGCTGAAAAAGATATCAATGCAGCTTTTAAAGAACTTTCTCGCAAAGCATCACAATATGGCGCTTCTTACAGTCAAATCACAGACGAAATAACAGAAAAGCTCACCGGACAAAACGTCAAAGTAAATACCACTACTACTGCTGAAGAAGATAACTCTCCCGGTTGGGCAAAATGGGCAATGGGATTGTTATCACTCTCTAAGGGAAATCTTGCTGGTTTTGCAATGGCGGGGGCTGGATTTGATTGGAAAAATATCTTGTTAAACTACTTCACTGTAATTGGTATTGGCGGGATAATTACAGCAGTGACAGGGGTTTTGCTTGGCCCAATCGGGTTTGCGCTGCTAGGTTTAGGGGTAGGATTTTTGCAAGCAGATCAAGCGCGGAAAGAGTTAGTTAAAACAGCAAAAAAAGAATTAGTTAAACACCTACCCCAAGTCGCACATGAGCAATCACAGGTTGTATACAATGCTGTTAAAGAGTGCTTTGACTCTTACGAAAGAGAAGTAAGTAAACGGATTAACGATGATATTGTATCTCGCAAATCTGAATTAGATAATTTAGTCAAACAGAAAGAAACCCGTGAAATAAATCGTGAGACTGAGTTTAAACGTTTAAAAGATTTACAGGAAGATGTAATAGCTCAGTTGCAAAAAATCGAGGCAGCATATAGCAACTTATTAGCTTACTATAGCTAATATATTTCATTACTCTCGTTCCCAGCTTTTAGCTGGGAATGCCTACTGGGAGGTTCCGCCTCCCATAACCATAAGAATATGAGGCGGAGCCTCAATGAATTGCATTCCCAGCTTTTAGCTGGGAACGAGGAATAGGGGAACTATGCAACAACAGTATGAAGGTTATAAGGATTTAGCAGATTCTCTCAAATCTGCATCTACGTTGCTGAATTTAGAACGCAAATCGCAACTACATCAAGATATAATTACCATCTGCAATCATCTGGTTAATCCTAGCTTTCGCATTGCAGTATTTGGCCCTTTTAATCATGGCAAGTCTACCCTATTGAATGCCATGTTGGGGAATCGCACCTTACCAATTGATTTAATTCCTACCACAGGCGCATCGATTACTGTCAAGTATGGCTCTGATGTGCGGACTCGCATCATGTTGGTAGATGGTACAGAAATATATCGCAATGGCACAGAAATTTTACAACAATTTGCAATTCTTGATGGCAATAGGCAGATGCGAAAAGATGTAGCATCTGTGGAAGTTTTTTGCCCAAATCCATTTTTGGAAACAGGAGTAGAATTTCTCGATTTACCGGGAACAAATGATCGAGATGAACAAGATAATTTAGTCAGAGAACAACTTTTAAGTGCAGATTTAGTTATCCAATTACTAGATGCACGCAAATTAATGACTTTAGGTGAGCGAGAAAACTTACGAGATTGGCTATTAGATCGCGGTATTAAAACAGTTATATTTGTTGCAAATTTTCTTAACTTACTCGAACCCGACGAGCAAAAACAAGTTCAAAATCGTCTGCTGTTTGTTGCAGAAAGCTTTCGAGCCGAATTACCTCCAGGTTTTAGTAATTTATATCGCGTTGATGCTTTACCTGCTTTAAGAGCCAGATTAAAAGGCGATGTTGCGGCTGCAAATAGTAGCGGGTTAGCAGCATTTGAAACAGCTTTGCAAAATATTGTCGGGATTTTGCAACCAAATCGTGGTAGTGTGCGTTTGCCAAGAGTGGAAGCGATCGCTTCTCAAATCCAACTCTCATTCAAAGCTAAAATTGACCCGATTGCTATTGAAATAAAATCCTTTGATGATAAACAAAATAGCAAAATTGAAATTAAACAAAAAGCAGCTAACTTAATTTATAAAGGTTTTACCGCTAGCATAAGAGAGTTACGCGATTGGCTAGCATTACCAAAATTACTCACAAAATATCAAGCTGATGCGGCAGTTGCATTGGCAGAAAATAACTTTAAAGTTTGGCAAACAAATAATTTTAAGAAAGACCTGAACCAATTGCAATTGGCTGCGGTGAAATGGCTTTATCAAGCTTATGAATTTTTTCAAGAAGAACGGCCGCAAGATTTATTAATTCCCTTTCCTAGCGAACCACAAGTAATACTACCGCCAAAACCAAGCAGTACTGATGATTTAAGTGAACCTGGTTCCATCGCGGTTGGTGGTGGTATTGGTTGGTTGTTAGGCGGCCCGGTGGGTGCTGCTGTCGTCGGGAGTATTTCTTATTTGTTAAACAAGAATATCCAAAAACAAGACGAACAATTAGCAAAGGAATCTTATCATCAGGACGTTGCTAAACTTTGTATAACTGCAATTGAAGATTATTTATTTAACTTCAGCAGTAAAGCGTTATCAATTTTAACTGAATATGAACAGAAAGCCGATAAAGTAATTTGCTTTGAAGTCAGTCAAGAACCACTAGAAATTACTAATAAACGGGAAAAATTGCAGCAGTTACAAAACGGTTTTAATCAGTTATTAAAAGAGTTAGAAAAAGTCAAAATTATCTCAAATAATCAACCTTATAAAGAAATACCCAAATACAGCAACACCAAGAGAAAATATTCGCCACAGCCAAATAGAGTTCAAATTTCCCCTGAAAAACATCCTGACGTTAAGCGACAACAGGAAAATACTACTAAGAATACTAGGACAAGGGTAGAATCTGTTTCTCCACCACCGCCGCCAAAAGCTCCTCCCTCCCCACGGAAAGAAGAGGTGGAGGCAAAATTTCGTGATTGGGAACTCAATGAAGAAATAGCAAGAATGAAAGCAGAGATGCAATCGCCTGGTTTTAAAACTAGTAAACAGCAAAATACAACTCAAAGCAACGAAGCACCCAAACAACCCAAAACACAGACACAAAAAGATAAAATTACTCGCGCCTACAGTATTTTAGGATTGCAAACAAATGCTTCTTTGGCTGAGGTAAAACAGGCTTATCGAACTTTAGTAAAAAAATGGCATCCAGATTTGTTTGTGAATCAGCCGCAACTGCAAAAACAAGCACAAGAGAAAATGCACTTAGTTAATGAAGCTTACACAATTTTGAGTGATAAATAAACAACCAGATCCCCGACTTATCAAAGAAGTCGGGGATATTTAGATTTCATCCTAATTTCATTTCTGGCTGTCAATATAGAGTTAGGAAACTGTTAGGTGAGACTTATGCAACTGCTATCTTTGAGGAATGGCTTTTTAGCGTTAACCTTGACTGCGATCGCTTCAGGCGGTGGGTTAATCACAGGCTGCGCCAGTACTGCTTCCCAGAACCAAAGCCAAGCGCCAGAAGCAACCACCAGCAATGCTAATGACAAGCAGATGATGAACCACGGTGGTGGCATGAATCACAGTATGGGAATGGATTTAGGCCCAGCCGATGCTAACTTTGATTTACGGTTTATCGACGCTATGATACTGCATCATCAAGGGGCTGTGGAAATGGCTAAAGAAGCGCAGCAGAAATCAAAACGCCCTGAGATTAAAAAACTAGCAGACGATATAATCAAATCGCAAAACCAAGAAATCACTCAGATGAAGCAGTGGCGACAAGCTTGGTATCCCAGCGCCGGAAATAAACCAATGGCTCATAACAGTCAAATGGGCCACATGATGGAGATGTCGTCTGACCAAATGCAAGCCATGATGATGAGTCAAGACTTAGGTGCAGCTGATGCTGAATTTGATCTGCGCTTTATCAATGCGATGATTCCTCATCATGAAGGGGCTGTAACAATGGCAAAAGATGTCTTGAGTAAATCTAAGCGCCCTGAAGTCAAGCAATTAGCCCAAGAAATTATCAAGGCACAAAATACAGAGATTAAGCAAATGCAGCAGTGGCGAAAAACTTGGTATAACAAGTGATCGCATTGCCAAAAATCTTTGTTTGCGACTCAAATAACCATTTATGGTAGGTTCTGGTGCATCATAGTGTTCGCCTGCCAATACGGTTTGGTTAAGGCAAGAGACGCGATAAATCACCGTCTCTACAAGGATCAATCTTTTGTCTTAACGGTGATTTATCGCGTCTTTGGATCTAGAATTTTCATCAAAAAACCTTAACCGAACGGTATTGGTTCGCCTGCTGGCAACTGCGATTATTTACGACTTTTCCAGTATCCCTTCGGGTCTACGTTCCTCAACCCAACCTACACATTTCAAGATTTTTGGCGCTAACCCAAGCGTATTGGAATATAGTCTCATTCAATCGTGTAAAGAATTCCATACGGAAACTTGCGTGTCATGCATCGGCGAACATCTTCATCAATCTCAACGTAGCGAGTAGGGGATTCTCTAATCCGATAAATCTCAATACTTAGATAGAAGTTGAACTTTTTTTTAAAGTTTATTATTCCTAACGCCGTGTGCAACTTTCTCTCCGACCTAACCGCCAACCCCTTCCCTACTAGCGTTGGGGAGCAGGAATCAAAGCCTCTCAGGAGTGGGGCTATGGTGTACCTGATTATCGGTGAAATCGAAAAAGTAAAATTACTGTCCCACAAAGCTTTCAGCGTAAGATTGAGTGTTGCCAAAAAATGGATAAAGTCGAGCTAAGGATAAGTTGCACATCGCGTAATAATAAAAATCTATCATGGCTTTTGATTATTCTTTAGACTTTAAAATTATTGATTTTCGCCAACATCCTGAACTCTATCGTGTTGGGAAGGGTGAGCAGGGTGTACTTTTGGTTGAACCATACAAATCAGAAATTCTTCCTTACTGGCGATTCAAAACTCCTGAGATTGCTAGAGAGTCGAGTGAAAAAATCTATGAGATGTTTCTTGATTATTTAGATAAAGATGATTTTGTTGGCGCAGATATGGCAAGGAAGTTTATCCAAATGGGGTATACTCGCTCTCGCCGTTATGCTAATCATAAAAGCGGCAGGAAGTATAAACAAAATTCTGAAGATTCAAGTTCCAAAAAAGAAATTCTTCCTTATGAAGTAGACCCAGTGAAAGCGGAATCAGCAGCAATATTTAAAGCTAAGTGGGTAGAAGCAAAGACAAATGAGAAATATCAAGAGCTTTTAGCCAAACATAAACAGATGTATGAGCTACAGTAAGACACTACTAACTTTCAATTGAGCGGCTTTCGGAGAGTGTGTTATGTGAATGAACCTCTGAGCTTCGTAAATGAATTTTGGGGACTAATTGCAGAATGTTCTCACTCACACTGTGGCTAATTAATTGAAGATTAGCGCGATCGCATTTCGTCTCTGGGCAATCCAACAATAATCATACTGTGCAACAATAGCTGTAGCTTAGTCGGAGTAAAAACTATGGACTGGCAACAGTACATTCATTCAGACCCTAAAATTCTGCTGGGTAAGCCGACTGTCAAAGGAACTCACCCGATAATTAGCTGGCTGGGTGGGGTGAGTGGTGGCAGACTCAACTAAGCTAAGGCTGACAAGCTTGCCCACAACCGCCAGGAAATCAATTTCCTGGCTCATAGCTAAAGTCCGCTCAAGCGGACTAGAAATTCCCTCCCCTAAATCCTCAGTCCTCTTCAGAGGACTTTTGCTATTAGCCTGGGACTTCGAGTCCCAGGCGTTAGGGTGGGAAGTCGAAGAAATAGCTCTCACAATCTCCTCCGTCACGGGCAAATTAAACACACTCAACTATGCGAGAAACTTTTGTTCTTCCGGTTCCAAGGCATTCAGCAGAGTTTGTGCCAGTGTAAGTTATCTGTTCGTCGAGGATAATAATTTTGCTCACACAAATCAATCAGCGCTGCCAACTCCGTTTTATCCAGGTGACGTGAGCCATAATCACAGCGCAGTTCAAAAGTTTGCTGTTGACTGAGGGCGAAGGTGAAGTTTAGGGGCATGGCTGACAGCAGTAGTTTCCACAGTAACCTTCACCGTATTATCACCTTTTTCCTGAGATTATCGCCGATATTCGTCGCCGCAATCGCCGATAAGCTGGTACAAATCGCTTGATTGGCGAGATACTGCACTGATGCGATCGCGATCGTCTGTATCTAAACTAAAACTAAATACTTTGGCGTTATCTTCTATATGTTCAGAGACACCAAGTCTTGCACCAACTATCACACCGCCCACAGTTGGCTGATCTAAAATGTAACGTACTGCCACGTTGGAAATGCTTACCCCATGCTTATTAGCAATTTCCTTTAAGATAGCTAGCAGTTCTTGAAATAATTGCCAACCACCCCAAGCATCGATCATATTTTTATATTTTTTCAAACTAGCAGTGGAGAGATCAAATCCTCGCGGTTCTGGTTTCCCCAAATAGTTTTCTGATAACAAACCGCCGCACAATGTACCGTAAGTAAAAAGCTTTATGCCATGCTGTTGACAAAACTCCACCATATTAACTTCAGGACGGCGGTCAACCAGAGAAAATTGCACTTGGTTAGAAACAATTTTGATACCTGCTTCGGTAATAATCTTCAAGTTTTCCGTATCAAAATTAGTTAAACCTAGATGCTTTATTTTACCCTCAGTCTGAAGTTCCGCCATATATTTGAGGGCATCCAGGTAATTTTTATCCTGATATTCCCACCAATGGAATTGCATCAAATCTAACGATTCCACATTCATTCTTCTCAGGGAGATATCAATATTTTCCTCAACCAGTTTTTTCGTCATTTTGCCTGGACGAGGTACCCATTTCGTAAAGGCTTGTACCTGAGATAAAGCATCTTTACCACGAGTATCAATTAGTTGACAACGAAACTCACCAATAAAGTCTTCTGCGGGGCCATAATGGTCTGCTAAATCCCAAGTGGTAAATCCTGCATCTAAGTATTTGAACATAGTCTCAATGGCAGCATTGGGATTAATCTGTCCATGTGCGCCAGAGACTTGCCACATCCCATTTAATATGCGGCAGATGTTCAAATCAGGAGTAAATTGGAGACGACTAGCTGCGGGTAAGTTCATTTTCAATTTATGAGTGAAAAGTAGGAATGGCAAGACTTAAGAATTACTAATAGATAAATCATAACTGATAATTCCTAATTCCTAACTTCTAACTCCTAACTCCTAATTTTTTAACGCCAGCCTTTTTCAGCTTGTTCGAGAACGTAAGCAGAAACCTCTTGAATTTGCTGTTCAGTGAGTAGTTCTTTGTAAGCTGACATATTATTTTTACCATTGGTTACTATGGATGAAACAGCCTCTATTGAATCCATACCATACTTTTTCAGGGCTTGCTTTTTGAGATTTTTACCTCGCCGAATTATGTTGCTACCGTTAATATGACAACCAGCACAATGAACACTAAATATTTGTTCACCGTTAACTGTATCTGCTGCACTAACAGGCAAAGTAAAAGTACTGATTGATAACAAAATTGTTACTAATAATAATCTGAGTAACTTTTTCAATTAATTTCTCCTGATTTGGACATACTGGTTGCAAGTATTAAGTGTAAGAACCAATACTACAGAGATTCAAAA
The DNA here is from genome assembly GCF_001712795.1 of Nostoc sp. KVJ20. Lineage (GTDB taxonomy): Bacteria > Cyanobacteriota > Cyanobacteriia > Cyanobacteriales > Nostocaceae > Nostoc. The sequence goes on along the minus strand of NZ_KV757705.1, from coordinate 22,615 downwards.
TCTGTTGTAAATCCGGCAAAATTTGCACAATCTTCTTGAAAGGCTTCTGCATCGCTAACATCCTCAATTTTATAGGACATGATCCGCGTACCATCTGGCATTTTTTTGGAACCAATTAATTCACCTTGATATTTCTCTGCGATCGCTTTAAATTCAACACCATAAATCTTCCAGGCATCGCCCGAACAAGTAATATTTACTCGCCACATATTTTACTCTCAATTACTACCACTAAATATTCATCATCTCACAAATGGGCAACATCTTACACATCACCTCTTTGGGATTGGAATTTTCTATCTAAAGGCAGTGCCAAGCCTGATCGGGCTACGCCATAATGTGGATGTAGGAACACTTCTAGAAACTTTTATCGAAACAGAATTCAGGAGTCAGTAGCCAGAATTCAGAATGAATTTTGTGCGACTGGTGGATTAATCTAGAGGTTTAAGACCCCCACTAAATCCTTGATTTAGTGGTCTTCAATACTCTCGACTCCGCGATAGCGGAGCGGTAGCGAGTATTTTCGAGTCGCGTCTTCATTCTGACTCCTGTTAGCGGATAGCTAAGGTTTAGCCCATTCTGACTTCTGAATTCTTCTTCAACCCAATTAGTTAAACTCCAAGAGTTGAAAATGCCTAACAATATCAAACAACAAATTCAAGCAGACCTGCAACAAGCGAAAGAAACTGGACAATTAAGAACTGAGCGGATTCGAGAAATTGTCAAATCCGCAGTTTCTCAAGTATCGTCTGAGTTTAAACAAGGTTCTAGTGAAGTTCGTAGCATTGTTAAAGATGCTGTTTCTGCTGTAATTGAAAACTTCCAAGAAAAAGGTAGCGAACTCAAAGATGAAGTAACAGCTTCCATTGAAGGAGCGCTGGAAGGGATTAATAGCAAAAGACACGAAAGCATTGCTCAAACTCAAACAGATATCAAGCGCCTACAAGCTCAACTAGATGGTGAAGAAGAACAACTCCAGCAAGAGGTTGATGTAATTTTGGCAGAGATTGAAGAGACGGGTAGGGAAAAACCTGCAAGTACCAAAACTGCCATTGATTCTGCTGTCAATGCCATTAAAGATAGTGAAGAAGTCGGATTGTTAAAGAAACGTTACGCGCAACTGCAAGCGCAGCTAGCCATTGTCCGAGCTAATATGGCTGCACGCTACGGCGGACGGAATATGGAGGTTCAAGATTATCTAGACGAGGCTAAACACTGGTATGATAAAGCTCGTCCCCAAGCGGAGTCTGTAGTCGTACAGGTAGGAGAGAAGCGATCGCAGCTAGAAGATAAACTGGGTGAAGCTGGTACATCTCTAGCAAGAAAAGAGCGCCAAATCAAACAGACTTTAAGAGAGTTACTCCTAACTGCCGCTGACTTGTTCAAAGATAAGGAACCTGCTGATAAAGAGCGGGAGACTATTCATAAATAGACTAGATTCCTTTTTGACAAAAATCATGTTTTTGTAGGGGTGTAGGCAATGTCTGCACCCCTACAAATGTATTTATAATATAACTGACTCAATGCCGAAAATCTGGATTACCTTGTTTTTTGCAGGGTTTACTCATAAATAGTATCAACAACACTGGGTTTTGGCTTAAGTTCAATAGCCGTAAATTAAATTCTCCAACTGTCGGGTTAAAAATCGAGCAAATGTCTTATGGATTGGCTAATCTCAATTGATATATTTCACCTTGGGGATTGGATTCTTGCCCAAAGTCCAACTCCTACACCATTACCAACACCTGCCAAAAATGTTAATGATATTGAATTACTCAAAAGCCAGTTGGAATTTCTCAAGGCGACCAATGGTCAATTGAGTGAAAGTTTTAACAAATTTGTGGGTGCGATGCAATTTACTTTAGTAGTATTTGCATTTTTAGGGGGATTTTTAGCCTATGTATTTGGCAAAAACTTAGACGATGCTAAAAAAATTGCTAGCCAGGTAATTCGCCAGGAAATTGATAATAAAGTTGCTGATTTAGTCAAATCAGAAGTCGCAACAGTTACGCGAACTTTGCAGCGTGAAAGGGTGATAGCTTCGACAGTTGTAGATTATTACTTGCCTAGCAATGATCTAGAGACTAATGATTGTAAACTGTTGCAAAAACGAGGCTTTCAAAAAGTTAGGTTTTGGAATCAGAGAAGACAACCTAAAAATCCAATAGGTGATGTTTTTATACTGGATTTAATAAATTCTAATCTGCTTTCAGGACAAGAATTCGCTGGGCTTTCTGATACTGATGCAACTAACAAACGGGAAGAAAAAGTTAAAGAGCAAGTTGATTTAGTACTGAATTGGCTGGAAAAAGCAACCGTTCTCGTAATTTATGTTAAGGGAAGGTATAGAGAAATTGATAATTTAGCAACGCGAGTTGATTACTATTACGTTTCAGCAAATGCACCTGTGAGTTTAATGGGAATTGTTACAGATTCCGCTTACGTTGCTCATGGTGAAAAGAATTAGGTTTGACTCTATTATTACTAATTTTCACACTTTAAAAGTCCCTAAAGTCACAGCGAAACACTTGCTCATTCAACCTCTTAAAGAAATTCAACCTATCGTCTGGAATAACCTTCTGTTGTTGTATGAAGAGTGCTGAGTTCCAAGTGCTGAGTTGAAAGACCACCCACAAAGGGCGGGGCTTTTACCGTAGTGCGAAAGTACTCAGTACTTCTTAAATTTACTCGCTTGCCGAGGCACTCAGCAATGAGTGGGTAAATAATACTCAATTTATTCATGTTGACTTCAATGATGGGAAACGAGTTCTATAGGACTCATATTTGATTTTTGAACAAAATTCAGTACATATTTATTCCCTCTTCCCAGTCCCCATTGCCCCTAATCCCCAGAGGGGGCCCCGAGTTCCCCAATCCCTAGTCCCTTACCTCTACGAGTGATTCTCCAAATCAAAGACGCTCGTTCGCGTAGCGTGTCGTAGACAAGACTCGCTACCGCTTCGCTATCGGATTGCTATATATGTAGAGATATTGCATACCAAGCCTTTGCTTGAGTTACTCGCCTAAACCCTTCTAGAATGAAAACTATTGTAGGGAATTTTATTAATAAACTTGTTTTTATTGTGGGAGGTATGATGAGCCGTCCAATAATTCTTGGCATTGTCGGCGACAGCGCGGCTGGGAAAACAACACTAACGCGAGGAATCGCTCAGGTACTCGGCCCAGAAAATGTTACGCTCATTTGTACAGATGATTATCACCGTTACGATCGCCAACAACGTGCAGAAATTGGCATCACTGCCCTCCACCCGGACTGCAACTATTTAGATATTATGCAGCAACATCTGTCGTTGCTACGCACGGGACAACCAATTCTCAAGCCAGTTTACAGCCATAAAACCGGCACATTTGAGCCACCGCAGTATATCAAGCCGAATAAATTCGTGATTATTGAGGGATTACTCGGTTATTCTACTCGTGCGGCTCGTGACTCTTACGATGTGAAAGTTTACCTTGCACCCCCAGAAACACTACGCGCTAAGTGGAAAGTTAAGCGAGACACCCAAAAGCGCGGCTACACGGCTGAACAGGTATTAGCGGAACTAGAAAAGCGTGAACCAGACTCATCACAATTTATTCGTCCGCAGCGGCAATGGTCTGATATAGTCATTAGTTTCTATCCACCCACCGGGGAAGATGATGAAACCAATGGTCATTTAAATGTCCGTCTCGTACTTCGTCCGACAATTCCCCACCCAGATTTTACTGAGATTGTCAACTCTGGCTATGGTAATTCTGACTCAGCAATCCGCTTGGGGCTAGACAGGGATATGAGTAAGCCTGTGGATGTCTTAGAAGTTGATGGTCATGCAACCTTAGAACAGGTAAATAAGCTAGAGCATATTATTTGTTCTGATATGCCCCATTTACGAAGTATTTGCGATCGCGAAAGTAATCCAGAACTGGGTAAAATTGCTGGTACAACTGGAGAAACACTCCAAAGTTATCCTCTGGCTTTGACTCAGTTGATCATTACCTACCACATGCTGAAAGCAACGCAAACTTATCAGTAATCAGCGAAGATGGAGGATTAAAGAGTTTGCGATCGCGTGCAATGTTAGGTTGTTGAATTATGCGAACGCACTATTAGTCTGTCAAGTTTTAATTGATGGGTAAGCAAGTTCGTAGTGAGGACTTTAGTCCTTATTTTCTAAGCACTAAAGTGCTTACTACAAACCCTCAAAACTATCTTGACAAAGTAATATAATTATGGTTTTAAACTCAAATGCTCATGATTGTGACTTGACGGGAGCTTGCAGCAATTCAATATCTTTAATCTGAAGAATACCACTACTCTCAAATTGCACACTGATTTGAATCTTGGCAGCATTCGCTTCTTTTTTGAAATAGGCACGCACTTTGTAAGGCTGAAAATTTTCCGTTTGTGAAACTCCTCTACCCCATGAAGTTGTTCTCATTTCGCCCGATTCTCTTGGTCTACCTACACCCAAACTTACTGCAATTGATTCTTCTGTATTCAGCGCTTTCGCATTAAATTGACAAGCAAGAACACATTCTTGGACATCGGGTTCTGCAACTTCAAACAAGATGACTTTTCGCAAAGGATCTGTACTATTCGTTAGAAAGCGCTGAGTATTATCGTCATAAGCTTCTATTTGCCAACTTTCTCCGACAATTGTAATGCCTCCTTTTGTCACAGTGGAATCGGCAGGTGTGAATCGACGAATCAATACAAATGGCTCTGCGGCTTCGGGAATAGCTAGGGGTTTTTCCAGTTCCTTAAGGGCTTCCTGAGCTTTAGAGAGAATAAAATTTGTCAGATTTTTGAATAGCTCGTCAAACATAGCGTACTTTAACTAATTACTCAAATTTCAGGTATTGCTCATGATTGCTACTTTACAGGCGCTTGCAACAATTCAATATCTCTAATCTGAAGAATGCCACTACTCTCAAATTGCACACTGATTTGAACTGTGGCGGCATCTGCTTCTTTTTTAAAATGGGCACGCGCTTCATAAGGCTGCAAATCTTCCGTTAGTAAAACTTCTGTTGGCCATAATCTCGTCATTGTGCCCCATTGTCCCGTTCTCCGCCAACCTAAACTAACTTTAATTGGTTTTTCTGTGTTTAGTGCTTTGGCGTTAAATTGACAAGCAAAAACACACTCTTGGACATCGGGTTCTGCAACTTCAAATAAGATGACATTTCGCAAAGGATCTGTACTATTAGTTAGAAAGCGCTGAGTATTATCGTCATAAGCTTCAATTTGCCAGCTTTCTCCAACAATTGCAATGCATCCCTTTGTCACAGTGGAATCGGCAGGTGTGAATCGACGAATCAGCACAAATGGCTCTGTGGGTTCGGGAATGCCGAAGCGTTTTTGCAGATCATTACCGACTTCTTGAAGTTTAGAGTCAATAAAACCTTTGAGATTGTTGAATAAATCATCGAACATAGCGATCGCCTAAATCATCTTATTTTTAGTATTCCCTTTGAAGGTTGCAAATGAGATTACCCATAGAAACTGACCAAGGTTAAAGATTTTCTCAAATAAAGATGTTTTTGAGAGCAAACAAGGGATAAATAAAGATAGTTACATCTTTAGTGACTATTTTCTTAGTTTCCTATGACCTATTGCCTCAGAATTGCCGACTTACCTACAAATGAGCGTCCGCGTGAACGATTAATGACGCATGGTGCCAAAATTTTAGCCACAGCGGAGTTAATCGCAATTCTTCTAGGCACCGGTCAAGGGCCGGGAAAACTCTCTGCTGTGGGTTTGGGACAATATATTTTGAGCGAATTAGCCAAACACCAACGCGATCCTTTGGTAGTTCTGCGAGAAGTTAGCCCTGCTGAGTTAATGCAAATTTCTGGTGTTGGCCCGGCGAAGGCGACAAGTATTTTAGCAGCAATTGAATTGGGTAAACGCGCTTTTCAATCTCGACCTAACGATGGAACATTAATTGATAGCCCACTTGCTGCTGCTGCTACCCTGAGTCAAGATTTGATGTGGCAGACACAAGAACGTTTTGCAGTGGTGTTATTAGATGTCAAGAATCGCTTATTGGGTACGCAAGTAATTACCATTGGCACAGCAACGGAAACCTTAGCCTCTCCCCGTGATATTTTTCGAGAAGTTATTCGTCAAGGTGCAACGCGGGTAATAGTTGCTCACAACCATCCTTCTGGGAACCTTGAACCCAGCCAGGAAGATATAGAATTGACGCGTCAGTTGTTAGCAGGGGCGCAGCTTTTGGGCATTCCAGTACTAGATCATCTGATTTTGGGCAATGGCAATCATCAAAGTTTACGGGAACTGACAACCTTGTGGGATGAGCATCCACAGGGGGATTAGTGAAAAAGCAGGGGAGCAGAGGGGCAGGGGAGCAGAGGGGACAAGAGGTAATAACTTGCAACAAGTCTTTCCCCTTGTCCCCAATTCTCCTTGTCCCCAAGTCCTCTTCTTCCTGCCTTAATTATTTACGCCGACCTACTTATTACTTACTTTCCTGCATACTTCTGACTAGTTTAGTCACTAGCTTTCTGGGAGTAAATCTTACAGATTCAGCAAGGAGCTTATTTTTAATTCCAGGAACGACAACAGTTTTGTTTTCTAATAGACCACGATAGCCGATTTGGGCTACTGTTTCCGCAGTCATAATTTTTTGACCACTTACTAGCTTTGAGTCTTCCATTGCGGCTCTTTGTTGAAAACCAGATTCGGTAGGCCCTGGACAAAGCGCTGTTACAGAAACACCTGTATCTTCTAACTCATTTGCGATCGCTTCTGTGAACGATAATACATAAGCTTTACTAGCGTAGTATACTGCCATCAGCGGCCCTGGTTGAAAAGCAGCAGTCGAAGCCACGTTTAATATTTTTCCAGACCCCCGCTTCACCATACCCTTTAGGAATAATTTGGTTAAATGTGTGAGACATAAAACATTAACCTGTAGCATTTGCATTTCAGAATTCAGGTCAATTTCGTTAAATAATCCGTAGGTAGCAAAACCAGCATTGTTAACCAGCACGTCAACTCTGATAGATGCTTGTTCTAGCTCAGTGAAAATTTCTTCTGGGGCTGATGGATTTGATAAATCCTTGGAAATAACTTTGGCAACAATGCCAAATTTATTTTTAAATTCATCGGCGATTTTATTCAGCTTGTCCACGCTTCTAGCTACCAACACCAGATTGTAACCATCTTGAGCAAATAACTTTGCAAATTCATAACCGATGCCACCAGATGCACCAGTAATAAGAGCCGTTTGTTTGCGATTACTCTGCATATTTTTTTCTTTTTTAACAGCTTAAAAAATGAATTATTAGTTATTAGTTGTTATTAACCTAACGCTCTTTAACCTTAATTATTCTATCTTCACAATAATTAAAAACGCTAATTAACAAAAACTAATCACTGACTACACAACAAGCATTCCCCACACTACTACTTACAGCGGATGTAAAATTACTGAAGTACACCAGCTAAGTCTTAAAGCCAGATATTTTACTTCTGTTAGCGCAGCGGGGCGTAGCCCATTCTAACTCCTGAATTCTGAATTCTGACTCCTGAATTCTGACTCCTGACTCCTGAATTCTGCTGTAATCTATTGCCACCGTGAAATTTCCAAGCGGACTGCCACATTTTGGCCTAATACTCTTTGGCCACGTTCAGGTAAGGGAACGTATGCAACATATACATTTGAACTGGATTCTGAAGTGGGATTTAAGTTCGTTACTGGCTCTTTTTCAACGGAATTCCAACTGTATTTAGCCTTGTATGTACCATCTGTTGCGACAACATCAGTAATTAGATAGTCAGTCCACAAAGGCACTTGGTCGAGATGACTGTCACGTAGCCAATTCGTCTCTTGTTTTGTGAAAGAATGTAGTGCTAAACGCAGGGCATATCTACACACATTATTATCACTAGCTGAGTTTTTTGGGATTAAAAAGGCTGTAAACAGAGGAACGGGTTTATCGGTTCTGGTTAACTCTTGTGTGATTGGGCAATAATGAGCGATCGCTTGTTCATATATAGGAGTAGGAAGACCACGCAAAGCAACCCTAGTTTCTAGTTGATAAAAATTCTTGTTCTGTTCTTTTAAATCGACATTACTCAGAGACAGTTTCACCTGAATATCACCGAACAAAAAGCGTTGCAGATTTTGATAACCTTCTTCCGAGTTTAATATACCATAACGCCCACCATGAGCGCGATGAATATATGCACGATGAGATCCCGTGATGTAGGCTTTGTCAATCTGAACTAAACCATCACTTTTCACCCCGACAGCCTTTCGTGAAAGACCCAAAGCCTCTTCATAATCATGTGCATTAGTGCCGATTAGAGAAAAAACGCGGCTTGGTGAAAATGCATTCTCTATACTTTGTAACTTTTCTAGCTGAAAATTATTAGGTAATTTATCGGTTGGCTTAACATAAGGTGTTAAATACTGGTACATCCTTTGGGGGCCAAAGTCATCAGAATTATTCAATTGGAACCTGTCCCTTAGTTCTTCCAGCAAACCACTCCCAACCTCAAAATAAATGCCACCATGAGGTGTACCGTAGGTAAAGAATTTATCAATGTGATGGGCAGCTTGCTCACCTGTTTCTGGATAAATCTTTTGAATCAAACTACGACAAACAAGGCCTCCCATTGAGTGGGCGACAAGATAAACTTTGTCTGCACCCGTCGTTTTCTTGACGTTTTGGATCAAGTTTCTTAAACCCTTAGCTATCTCCTCCATCTCCTGACGAACTACACTTGAGGAGCCAAAACTAGGTGTAGTTACATCATAAAATCGGTAGATCCAAATAGTTTTATGAACTTGACCAGACAATCTTTTAATCTGATTGCTCACATTCTGATTGTCAACAATCGGTTGATAACCATGATCGGTCATTAGCCGCAGCAATGGACTCTCAAAAACAAACTTTTGGGGATTTTCTTTCTGGTCTACTCGAATATGTGTTGAACCACTATTGAACCCATAAAATGGATCATTAACTGTTTGTTCAACATCTTTTTGTGTACCTGCATATCCACGAACAAAGATTATTGGTAAATACTGCATCTATATCCTCACTATTTAATAAATATTTTTGCTCGTTCCCATATTTAACATGGGAACGAGTGCAGCATCCAGACAATTTGTCTTAGAAAGTTTTCACAAACTCAATTAGGGCTTTCTTATCTTCATCTGGCAGATTTGAGCCAAAATAATGACCCTCATCTTCAACGAAGTCGGGAGATTTGTTGGCTCTTAAAAGCACACGTGCTAATTTACCTTTGATTCCACCGCCCGGTTTCAAGTCTTGGAAAAGGCTGCTGAGATTGAGAGATGTAATCGCCTCTCTAATATTGATGCTTGCCAGCAAATTCACAGGCGTACCTTTAGGAATAGGAATCCTAAATCTCGGATTTGGATCTCCTGGAGGAAGCTCTAATTTAGTATCTTGAGATGTCCTGCTGATAATTCCCTCACGCTTTTCAGGCCACAGCAACTTTTCCATAGCATCGGTATAGGCTTCTACACGTCCTTTCACTGAAGGATCTTCGTTGTAAAGTCCTAGTGTGTTGTTATGCAGAAGTGGTGCTGTTGCCCAAATACTAACTAGCGAAGGTGTGCGGTAATATCCCAAACCGCCATCTGGTATCTTAAATTCGATGGGTTTTTTCTCATCGAAGGGGTTGTACAGCGTCAAATTACCTGGTGATGGTAGTTCTTTGTAGGTTTTAGATGAGAACTGATCCCAAATATGCCCCTTAGTGGCATTTGTCCCTAGCGATCGCGCCGCATTGGTACCAATTAGTGTAACTGGATAACGCTGGTCATCAGACAAGAAGTTGTGGTCGAGAAAATTACTACTGAGTACAGACTCTTCATACCATTTCTGAGCCTGTTCTGGGTCAGCAGCAATTTCAGCAGGTGGCTTTTTGCTGGAATGGCAACCAGCACAAGTACTGGCAAAAACCAGTTTGCCACGTTTGAGAACTTCTTCGTCTTTGGTTAAGAACTCTTCACCACCCGGTGCATCTTTCAAGTGCATCGGCTTGATGGTTTTCAAGAATGCTTCGGCATCAGCCATGCGTGCTTCTGTCTGTCTCCAGCCTTCGCACTCTTTCCGCGCCTTTTCGATATCAAAAGGTTTTTGGGGAGTTCTGCCTAATAAAGGTTCATGAAGAGTCGTCCAATAATCGCCGCACATCCCAATATTGACGTAGACGCGTAGTGAGGCATTTGCCACTCCTGTAGAGTCTGCACCATCCTTGAGAATATGATTAACCTCCTTGATTGAACCATCGTTCATTACTTCTGGATATGTGGGGCGATCGCTTAAATTAAAAATGGCATTGATCGCATTCGGATTATTGATGTGATCGTTACCAATCCGCGAAGTATCAGATGTACCCGGTCTTTGAGAGTCAAGTACTTGCTTAACAAAACTATTTGCCCCAACGCTGGATGCAAATAATTTGCTTTCCTTGATGTACTGATTACCTAATGCTGCTACGAGATTTTCCCATTTCGGGTGTTCCTTATCTTTGGGTGGGTTAAGAGGATCTAACGCTACATGACAGATAGCGCAAGACTGTCCAATCACGTATGGAGGCTCAACTTGTGAAGTTTTGGCATATTCAACAGAGTTCCATTTTGCCGAGTCGAAGTTGGGGTTTTGGAACTTACGCAACCCAATAACGCCGGTTGAAAGTGGATCTTTGCACTTATCTAGCCACAAACCGTATTCATCTGGTGTTGTTGCTTTCTCACATCCAGGATCGTTGATAGCGCCATAGCGTTGGAATCGTTCATCATGCACACGCGAATCAATCAGCTTTAGCAGATCAACACCACCATGTGTCCGCTTCGCTAAATCACGATAGTACTTAGCATTACCGCCAGTCCATAAGTACCAAGTACAACGGCCCCGTTTCTCGGCATCTGTCAAATTCTCTATTTTGTAGTCTGGGAGATAACCGATACCCTCACAGTTATCAGGGTATTCAGATACACCTGTATCCGAATAGCTAGTACTTATGGATGTAGGTGTTTCACTATACTCATCAGCTAAAGCTGTAGGCGTTCCATAAAAGCCGCAGACTATAAACATAGTCACGAATAGCAGGAGCAGACAGCCCTTAAAAATTAGACTTGTCTTTTTCATAAAACTCTTTGTTTGTAAGACCTAAACCTTCTCCACAGCACCTCACGTTTGCAGAGATACACTAATACTTCATCACTAATTTCCCATTTTCCAGATTTAGTCTTGGGATATTTTGATGATTTTAAATGTACCTTACTGAGGTTCGTTATATATGAACTTACTACACAAGTTTGCAAAACGTCATCAATAAACTTTTATACATTTTTAACCTAAAAATTTAAAAATTTGTAAACTTACAATAGTGTTCAATAACCAATTTGCTATGGTTATATCCATTCCCTAGATACTTGGTTAAGTTTGTAACAAATTGTTAGAAGCTGATCTTAAGGTTGACTTAACCTTTTAAGAAAAATAAAGACAAAAATTTTCATTTTTCTTAAGATTTTGTTTGTTGATGTTGTCGGTTTACAAACTGCAAAAGACTTTATATAACTGTAAAAACCAATAAGGATAAACATCCATGCTGAAACTGGGTAGGAAAATATAAGTAACAAAAACTTAATACTTAGCTTTTGCATCCGAAAACCTCCACTGTAGATTTGTAGACATAAAACATTACCCTCGCAGAGACATTAGAAATCATAATTCTCTGGCGAGGCTATTCGTGCTACGAAAAATTCTGACACCTAATTTTATTGCCGAAAAAACACAAAAGACAGAGGAACAGATGGAAAACGATATTATCTTTGAACCATTGAGATTCCGTAATCTCACAGTAAAAAATCGGATTTTTCGCTCTAGTATTTCTGGAAGATGGGATAACTATGATGGTTCAGGAACCCAAGCCCGAATCAACTGGGAAGAAAAGTTTGCTCGTGGTGGTGTAGGGGCTATTATTACTTCCTTTGTACCAGTCGCCATCCGGGGAAGAATTATGCCCAATTACGCCACTATTGACTGTGATGAACGCATTCCTTTTTGGCGGAAAGTAGGAGAAAAAGTCCACGAATATGACTGTAAATTTATCTTGCAATTAAGTCATTCGGGGCGACAGCAGGACATTGCCGGTGTAGAAAATTTAGGAAAAAAAGCCTTAAGTTCCACTAGCCAAACTGAGCCATTCCACGGATTTTTGTGTCAAGCGATGACACTAACAGAGATTAAAGAAACAATCCAACACTTTGCCGATGGTGCTAGACGGGCCCGTGAAGCAGGTTTAGATGGAATAGAATTGCACAGTGCTAATGGATATCTTTTTAACCAATTTCTCAGTTCTGGAATTAACGATCGCCAAGATGAATATGGTGGCTCATTAGAGAATCGAGCGCGGTTTCTGCTAGATGTAATTAGAGCAATTCGTAAAGAAGTAGGTAATGACTTTCATCTACAATTTAAAATTAGTGCCGTTGACTATAACAACGCCGTCACCTTTTGGGAAAAACCAGGTAATACCATAGAAGATTCTATCCAAGTTTGTAAATGGGCAGAAGAAGCTGGGGCTGATGGCATCCATGTATCAACTGGTAGCTTATTTCCTCACCCACTCAATCCCATTGGTGATTTTAATTTTGATGTTATTACTAAAACTTATGATGCGATGTTGTCAAGTGGCGTCGAAACCACACGTAACTACATTTTATTTCGCAAATCATTTCTGCATCCAATTTTCAATCTTTTATGGAACCGTGTAAAAAAGCAATTGCCTCCTCAAGCATTTAGTGGTGATGATGTAAAAGACCCCAAAATCAAGCAGTTGTTAATAGAGAACCAAGGCAGAAACTTACTAGATTCCAGAGAAATTAAAAAGCACGTTAATATTCCCGTATTATGCACTGGTGGTTTACAGCAAGCTTCATATATTCGTCAGGCAATTAACGATCAGTATTGTGATGGTGTCACAATGGCTCGTACCCTAATTGCTAACAATTACTTAGTTAAATCTTTTCAAGAAGGTAAAGACCTAGCAGATAAACCCTGTACCTATTGCAACAAATGTCTACTTAATGTAATCGAAAATCCCTTGGGTTGTTACGAGCAGGAGCGCTTCAATAGCTATGAAGAGATGATGGAAGAAGTAATGTCAGTCTTTCATCCAACTCAGTTTGCCAATTCATCTAAATAAAAAGCGATGGGTATCACATTGACAATTTCGCTTAGAGATAATCTCGACAATATGGGGAGTGTTTTATGACTGAACAAACTAACCCTACCCTACTTTCTACCCCAGTTAAGGGAATAAAGGGTATCTTCCGGCGGATTTGGGTTGTGATTGTAGGCATTGTAGCAGTAGCAGTATTTTTCCTTTGGCCTGTTTTATCTAACTCCCCAGTGGATTATGCTGATATTGAAAACCACTTTAAATATGGTTCAATTGGCAGTGAACCCATCAATGGCATCCCTTACTGGATTTGGAAAGTTTTACCAGAATTATTTTCAGATAAATTACCCGGACAAGGTTATAGTTCTTTGGGATTTATCAAAGAACCTGATAAAGATTTACCTGTAGGTTTTTCACAACGAAGAGTCTTTATTGATCGAGTTGGGTTAAATTGTGCTGTATGTCATACAGGAACACTGCGAAATACCCCTAATAGTGAACATCAAGTCATGACTACGATGCCTGCTAATGTGCTGAATTTGCAGGGATATATAAAATTTTTATCAGCAGTTGGTGTGGATGAGCGCTTTACTGCTAACCGGATGTTACCAGAAATTGAAAAAATTAGTGGTGGTCTTAATCCCATTGAAAAATTACTTTATCGCTTCATTGCAATTCCCCAAACTAGAGATGCACTAATTAATCAGGCATATCGACTTAAGTTTGTGGAAGAACAACCAGATTGGGGGCCAGGAAGAGTAGATACTTTTAATCCTTATAAAGCAATTCAATTCCATTTCCCAATGGATAAATTGCGTGAAGATGAACTAATTGGTACTTCTGATTTCCCCTCAATTTGGAATCAAAAACCCCGCGAGGGATTGCAGTTACATTGGGATGGTAATAACACATCTGTTGATGAACGTAATAAGAGTGCAGCCTTAGGAACTGGAGTCACACCCACAACAATTGATTTGCCTCGAATTCAGAGAGTTGCTGATTGGCTGTGGGAACTACCACCACCCAAATATCCTTATGAAGTTAACGAAACTTTAGCGGCCACAGGAAAACCACTTTTTGAAAGTAATTGCGCTAGTTGTCACGCTTTTGGTGGTGCGTATACAGGCAAAGTTGTACCAATTCAAGAAATTGGTACAGACCCTCATCGCCTAGATTCATTTACTTATGAAACCATCTCTAACCAAAATACGCTGTATGCAGGTTATCCGTGGCGCTTTAAGAATTTTCGCAAGACTAATGGCTATGCGAATATGCCTCTTGATGGTGTTTGGTTACGCGGCCCTTATTTACACAATGGTTCAGTCCCTACCTTACGGGATTTACTAGAAAAACCAGAGAACAGACCACAAGAATTTTATCGAGGCTACGACGTTATCGATAGAGAAAAAGTTGGTTTTGTCTCTGATATAGCCGAAGAAAATGGTAAAAATTACTTCAAGTTTGATACAAAACTTGATGGTAACAGTAATAGCGGTCACTTATACGGCGTTGATCTTTCCCCAGAAGAAAAAGATGCGATCGTTGAGTACATGAAGAAACTTTGAAAAATATTTTAGCGAGAAAAAACCTAAGTTTATGGCAATACTTAAGTCAAAATTAGGGAAAATAATCACCTCAATTGCTGTAGTTATTGTCCTTCTTTTTGGGGTTGTGGGTTATGTGGGATGGTACAACCTTTTCCGCGAAGTTCCTAGCGAAGTTTATGAGTTACCAGAGGATCATTTTAAATATGGTTCTATTGGTACAGAACAAGCGCAAGGTGTACCGTATTGGATTTGGTTAGTATTACCGCGCATATTTCCCGATAAGCTACCAGGCCCAGGCGGTTATACTTCTCTGGGAATTACCTGGGAAGAAGGTAAAGAGCTACCAGTCGGTTTTTCTAAAAAAACAATCGGGTTTCCCAGAGTTGGGATAACTTGTGCTGTTTGTCATCATGCTACTTATCGAGAAAATCTCAAAGATAAGCCAACAATTATTGCAGCTGGGCCTGCTAATAGATTTGATTCTCAAGGCTATGTCCGCTTTCTCGGTAACGCTGCTAGTGACCCCAGATTTGAACCAGATTATATCCTTGATGAAATCAAATATAGTCATGAGTTTAGCTGGTTAGAAAACCTGCTTTATCGTTTTATAATTATTCCCCAAACAAAAAAAGGGCTGCTGCAACAAAGTGCAGACTTTGCTTGGACTGATTCTCGTCCTAATTGGGGCCCAGGTAGAATTGACCCGTTTAATCCTGTGAAGTTTACTACTTTAAAGTTGCCTAAAGATGACACCATTGGTAACTCAGATATGATGCCTCTGTGGAATGAAAAGCAACACCAAAACTTTGCCCTGCATTGGGATGGTTTAGAAACTTCGCTGCGAGAAACGATCCAGACTGGGGCGATTGGTGACGGTGCAACTAAAGACTCTCTACCAGTAGAGGATCTGCTACGAGTAGAAGATTATATTTCGGAATTACCGCCTCCTAAATATCCGTTTGCAGTTGATGAGCAACTAGCTACACAAGGAAAAGCAATTTTTAATAATACTTGTGCGTCTTGTCATGCATTTGGCGGCGAAAGGACTGGTAAGGTGATTCCTGTTGAAGAAGTGGGAACTGACCGCCACCGTCTAGATATGTGGACGCAGCAAGCAGCAGATACTTACAACAAATTTGGTGATGGTTACTCTTGGGACTTCAACCAGTTGCGGAAGACCAATGGTTATGTTTCTGTCTCTCTTGATGGTCTTTGGTTAAGAGCGCCTTATCTCCATAATGGTTCGGTGCCATCCCTACAAGACTTGTTAGAAAAACCGGAGGATCGTCCCCAATCTTTTTATCGAGGATTTGATGTCTATGACCAAAACAAAGTTGGCTTTATTTCCGAAGGAGAAGAAGCGCAACGTGTAGGTTTTAAATATGACATTAGTGTTCCTGGTAATAGTAACCAAGGACATATCTATGGCACTGATTTACCTGTCAAAGATAAACAAGCATTAGTCGAATACTTAAAAACTTTGTAACCAAGTTATGAACAAATATGCTGTTTGGTTCCGGGCGCTCGTCTGGTTAGGTGTTATCCAAAACTGCGTGATGGGTATACCCGCTATCTTCGCACCGAATTGGTTGCTGGAATTACTCCACCAAAGACCTACCGAAGACCCGGTATGGACTTCGTTTGCTGGCTTGCTAGTGGTTCTGCTGTCGCTGTTCTACATTCCGGGAGGAAATGACCCGTACCGCTACACATCTAATGCTGTGCTTGCGATCTTTGCGCGATCGCAAGGAGTCATTTTCTTTTTCTTTATTTACCCCAATGTTTATCCCGTCTTCGGGATTATCGACTTGGTATTTTTCTTGTTCCAAGCGCCACTGTTGATACTGACTATGCTCAACAAACCTCAAGCTTATACGCCAGACAATGACGATAAATCATTACAAAGACGCGATAAATCGCCGTCTCTACAATAATTAGTCTTTTGTCTTGACCAAAGTGAAGCCCCGTGCTTCACGCAATGCTTTAAAGTAATGAGTAAGGAGTAATGAGTAATGAGTGGATGAAAAATGGGTATTTACTCATTACTTATTACTTATTACTCATTACTCCAGAATCACCCTTCTTTTTGATTTGGCAAAACACCCTCAAGCATAGATTCTAATTCTTTATTTAACCGACCAGATTTGACAAATTCTGCATAAGTATCTGCCTCAATTGCCAGCAGTTCTCCTCGAAATTGTTCTGTTGTAAAGCTCTGAAGATTGGGATATTCACCCTGTAATTTGTCAATTTCTATCCGTAAATCTGCAAGTTCACCTTTGATTAGTGTCTCTTGATAACGACGAAACTCTGGGTCAATACCTGGGCGTTTGTCTGCCTGGAGATGTTCTAGAACGCGTTCTAAGGCAACATGACGGGCAACGAATTCTAAATATTGCTCACGTAAGGGTGCATCACCTAGCAAATTGAGTTTTTCTAGCAATGGTTTGATGGTTAATCCCTGGACAAGTAGAGTAAATAAAACTACTCCAAATACCGTTGCAATGATTTTTTCTCGCTCTGGTAATGTTACTGGTACACTCAATGCCAAGGCAATGGAGACGGAACCACGTAACCCACCCCACCAGAGGATAGTTTGTTCTGGTAACGAAATGTCCGATTTGGTAATGCTAGTACTAAATCTGGTGAGAATCAAAATAGCAATTGCTCGCATCAAAATCATTGCTACCACTGTCACCATAATGATTTGCAGGTTTTCGCCTAAACTAGCAAAGCGTATTTGGTCGCCAATTAGCAAGAAGACAATCGAGTTAACAAAGAACGCCAAAAATTCCCAAAATTCGGAGACAATAATCCGAGTGCGGGGATTCATGCCGATACGAGAGCCAAAGTTGCCTAAAATCAAACCTGTGGTGACAACTCCAATTACCCCAGAACCACCTAAGTCTTCGATAATCAGGTAAGTGCCGTAGGCGGAAACTAGGGTTAAGGATTGCTCCACTAAAGGCAAATCGAAGCGCTGGGTGAGGTAGGAAATCCCAAATCCAATGAAAGCCCCTACCCCTACACCAATGCCAACAACTGTAAATAACTGCAATAAAATTGGCTGGAATTCCAATTCCACAGTTCCCAAAGATAAGGCCACCAAAAAACTAAAGGCAACTACAGCCATACCATCATTGAATAGGCTTTCGCCTTCCATTAAGGTGGTAAGACGACTACCTACGCCGAGTTGGCGGAACAAAGCGGTGACAGAAACCGGGTCAGTGGCAGATAGACTGGCGGCGATGAGTAAAGCTGTAGTTAGGGAAATACCAACGAATTGATTGAGAGCGATCGCTACCCCGGCGATCGCAATTAACACCCCAAACACTGCATACAAGCAAATTGGCACTAAATCCCGCTTCAGTTCTGACCATTTCAAATTCCATGCGGCTTCAAATAGCAGCGGTGGTAAAAAAATGAACAAAATTAATTCCGGGGAAAGGGTTACTAAACGGACATCCACCAACGCCAAACCTAACCCGACAATCACCAGTAGTAAGGTGTAAGGGATATTGCGAAACCAGCTAAATATCTGCGGTAGTGTCGCCACACCTAGAGATACCGAAAGTACCAGCAAAAACTGCTTGAGATTGTTTGTAATGACTTCTTCGGCGATCGCGGATTCAAGTGCCATAAGTAAATTCCTGGTATAATTTTGCATTTATCGAAACAGAAGTCAGGAGTCAGAATTCAGGAGTCAGAATTCAGAATTTAGGAGTCAGAATTTAGGAGTCAGTATGTCTGGCAGACTTAGATATGACTATTTTCAGATGACACCAATTCAATTTAAGACTTTAATTAGCAGAGAATGAAGATTTTACAATTAACCGAACATTCAGGAGGAAGGTCTTGAGTAATAACATTCGAGACCGCTTTAAAAATTTCCGCCGCCGGGGTTCGCAGCCGGAACAACTCCAACAGCTACAAACAGACTTGCTGGCAGAATCGACTCTAGACTCGGCTTACATAATTTTAATTATTAGCTCCTGTGCGATCGCTACTTTAGGTTTATTGTCTAATAGTGCGGCCGTGATTATTGGCGCGATGATTATTGCCCCTCTGATGTTGCCGATTCGCGGATTAGCTTTTGGTGCTTTGCAAGCAGATATTACATTATTCCGTAAGGGAATAATTGCTGTAGCAGTGGGCACTATATTAGCGGTAGCGATCGCCTGGACTCTGGGTTGGCTAGTAGGGTTGCCCAGCTACGGTAGCGAGATCCTGGCCAGATCAAGACCAACACTGTTAGATTTAGGAATTGCGGTAGCGGCTGGCGGTATCAGTGGCTACGCAAAAGTTGAGACGAAAATCTCTACTAGTTTAGCGGGAACTGCGATCGCTGTTGCCCTCATGCCTCCCATCTGTGTCATTGGCTTAGGCTTGGCACAGGGAAATTGGTCACTGAGTTTCGGGGCAACTCTCCTTTATCTCACCAACTTGCTAGGTATCGCCCTCTCCTGTATGGTGACATTCGTGGCAGTAGGTTACACTTCAATGGCGCGGGCCCGTCAACCCCTAATTTGGACTATGGCTTTGACGGCTATTTTGGTAATTCCCTTGGGAGTTAGCTTTGCTCGACTTGTACGACAGGCACAACTAGAAAATAGTCTACGACGGGCATTATTAAACCGAACTGTCACCTTTGGACGCTTGCAGTTACTCAACAGTAATACTAATTGGTTGACAAATCCCCCAGAAGTCCGTTTGAGTGTCCGGGCAAGGGAACCTGTTACACCCCGGCAAGTAGAATTATTAGAAGAATTTATTGAACGAGAGATGGGGCAACCATTCACTCTCATTTTTGAAGTTGGTCAAGTGGAGGAAATTCGACGTTCTGAACCAACGCCCTGAAGTTGCTAATGTAAAGTCAAGATAACTTTCCAGAATGCAATAGTGGATGTAACTCAATTAGTCAAAGTTTCAATTATTCTCTTGCTTGTTGCTACAGGTGTAGCTTTGCTGTCCCGACGGCTGCGAATCCCTTATGTCACAGGTTTAGTATTAGCAGGTTTGCCAATCACTGAGTTATTATCTCGGCCCATTGGTTTAAATCCAACCCTTGTATTGAATCTTTTCTTACCAATTCTCATCTTTGAAGCTGGTATTAATACAGATGTCAGCCGCCTACGCAGCACCTTTAAACCAATTGCCCTACTAGCTGGGCCAGGGGCTATACTTTCTGGCGCGATTATTGCCGCCCTCTTAAAATTTGGGCTGGGACTGGGTTGGATACCTGCGTTATTTGTAGGAGTAATTCTGGCAAACACTGATACAGTTTCCATGATTGCTGTATTCAAGGAGATACCAGTTCCCTCAAGGCTTTCCACCATCGTTGAAGGAGAAACCCTATTCAATGATGCAGCCGCCCTAGTTTCCTTCAACCTAATTTTGCAAGTATATTCAACAGGCTCACTCACATTTTTAGAGGGAATCCAACAACTGCTATTTATCTCTCTAGGAGGCTGCCTTGTGGGGTTAGTCCTGGGTTACTTGAGTATACCTATATTCGCCCGTTTAGATGATGCCCTTAGCAGTCTTTTGTTGACAGTTGCAGTTGCATTAGGAACTTTTCAGGCTGGGCAATTTATCGGTGTATCGGGTGCTGTGGCCGTAGTTGTTGCGGGATTAATTTTCGGGAATTTAGGGCTTTCTGGCAATACTTCTGCTTCTAGTCGCATCACCTTGTTAAGTTTCTGGGAATATGCCAGTTTTACTGTCAACACCTTTATTTTTTTGTTGATTGGTGTAGAAATAGACCTAGTAACGCTCTGGAGAACTTTACCTGCAATTATATTTGCAGTTTTGGCTTATCAAATTGGGCGAGTTCTTACAGTCTATCCTCTACTAGCAGGAATTCGTTTGATTGACCGTCCAATTCCATTGCGCTGGCAACATCTACTCTTTTTAGGTAACATCAAAGGTTCGCTCTCAATGGCTCTGGCGTTGAGTTTACCTCCAACACTACCAGGGCGAGATGTCCTCATCGCTTTAGTTTTTGGTAGTGTGCTGGTGTCGTTAGTTGGACAGGGTTTAAGTTTGCCTTGGGTGGTAAAACGTTTGAAATTATCTAAATTTTCAGAAGCTCAACAACAAGTTGAAGAATTGCAAGCCCAGTTAATGACGGGTAAGGCAGCACAAGATGAATTAGATAGTTTGTTGAAATCAGGGGTGTTACCAAAAGCTGTTTACGAAGAGATGCGTTCAGCTTATCAGGTGCGAATTGCCAGTGCAGAAAAGACACTGCGGGAACTATATAATCGTCGCCCTGATGAGGTAGAAGGTAGAAGTGGCAAGAGCAGTAAACTGGAAGCCATTCGCCGACGTTTACTCTTAGCAGAAAAAGGAGCGCTCAATGAGGCAATGCGGAAGCGAATTCTCTCAGAAGAAATAGTGCGTGCGCGGATACAAATTCTTGATGAACAATTACTGAAATTAGAAGATGATTAAGGATATGGGGCAATACACTTGTCTTGACGGCGATTTATCGCGTCTCGAAAATCCACAATTTTGTACAGTTAGCTCTTAACTGAACGTTTTTAAAAGGTGTATTCATTCAATTGAAAAGCGCTGTCAAATCTCACAGTATCTTTTTGGTAAGTACGCCACTTTTAAGTGCGTACTTCTCATTTTATATGTATATACTTTACTATTTAAATAGTTACAAATTAGGTCTAATCAATCAGAACTCTAAATTTGGAATTCTAAATTCTTCTAAAAACAATTAACAACGAGGTAAATTTATGTCTCAAAATACAATTACCCACTTAATTCACGATCGCAATGACCGCGGCCACGCTCAAACAGGCTGGCTCGATAGTTATCACACATTTTCCTTCGGTAGTTTTTACGATCCCAACCGCATGGGATTTCGCTCTCTGCGAGTGATTAACGACGATCGCATCGCCCCTGGTGCTGGATTTCCTACCCACAGTCATCGTGACATGGAAATTCTCACCTACGTCTTAGAAGGTGCTGTAGAGCATAAAGACAGCTTGGGTACTGGGTCGGTGATTCGTCCTGGTGATGCCCAAATTATGAGCGCTGGTACTGGAATCAGCCACAGCGAATTTAATCCCTCACCAACAGAACCACTGCACCTGCTACAAATCTGGATTCTTCCCGATCGAGAAGGAATAACGCCAAGATATGAACAAAAAGCTTTTCCTCTCGAAGAAAAGCGCGGTAAACTCCGCTTAATTGCCTCTAAGGATGGGCGCGATGGTGCTGTGACAATTCACCAAGATGTTGAGTTATATACATCTGTTTTAGAGTCAGGTGATGTTGTTAATTATCAAGTCAAAAGCGATCGCTATGCCTGGTTACAAGTAGCCCAAGGCATAGTCAACTTAAATGGTGAGGAACTCAGAGCCGGCGATGGTGTGCAGATCAACGGCGAAGAACAGCTAGAAATTAGCACCAACATCGGCGGCGAAATCTTGCTTTTCGATTTGGGCTAATATTCCACCTAACCTGGATTTCTCACAAATGAGAAATCCGGGAGTTGGGTATTCTGTATGACTGGTGGATAGCGCAGTGTAAAGCCTTCTCTTTCAGAGACGCTAACGCGAACAGCATGGGCATGGCTTCGCTTAGAGCGAGTATTTTCGAGTCGCGTCTGAATAACCGGGTTTAATACCACCACCAAATCGTAGATTTGGTGGTGCAACAATTCAATCGCCGGTCTGAATCCCCAACTGATTAGATTCTGACTCCTGAATTCTGACTCCTGAATTCTGACTCCTGAATTCTGACTCCTGAATTCTGAATTCTTCTTCAATTATATTTATTAAGTTATATAGGACTCATATTTGATTTCTGAAAAAACTCAGTACAACTAAGAAGCCTTCTTGACTGTTGCCTGTTGCCT
>NZ_KV757704.1 GCF_001712795.1 Nostoc sp. KVJ20 | reverse complement strand
TGCCGATTAACTCCACCAACGCATCAATCGCTTTTTGGTTGCCAGAGCCAATTTTCCTTAAGCTTTCTGCCGCTTGCCATCGGCTAACATAATTAAATTGTGGTTTGCCGATTAACTCCACTAACGCATCAATCGCTTTTTGGTTGCCAGAGTCAATTTCCCCTAAGCTTTCTGCCGCTAGCCTTCGGGTAGAATCATCCAGTTGTGGTTTGCCGATTAACTCCACCAACGCATCAATCGCTTTTTTGTTGCCTAAGCCAATTTTCCTTAAGCTTTTTGGCGCTTGCAATTGGGTAAAATAACCCAGTTGTGGTTTGCCGATTAACTCTACCAAAGCATCAATCGCTTTTTGGTNNCCAGAGCCAATTTTCCCTAAGCTTTCTGCCGCTTGCATTCGGGTAGAAGCATTTAGTTGTGGATTGCCGATTAACTCTACCAAAGCAGCGATCGCTTTTATGCGATTTGTCTGAGGTAGTGCTGTCCTTGCTCCCTCTGCGATTGGTGTGAGAAAATTTACCCGCTTGTTTTGTTCAACCTTGAACTTGCCAAAGCCCCATTTAACGATTTCCGCCACAATAGCATCTGCGTTGCAAGAATTTTTCCACTCATCAACCGCCGCAGCAGCGAGAAAATAAGCGCGAAACTCGTAAAATCCCCTTCTGACTCTATCAAAAGCTCTGTATTCTCCGCACCCATCATCAAATTCCACCAACACCTGAATAAACTCTTCCTTCTTCTCCCTCTCCACATCCTCACGTCCCAACCACAGCAAAATCAACTCTTTCCACTGCGGGGCAAAAATGCGATAAACGCCTAGCGCGGGGTTGTCGGGAACATGATTCAAAAACTCGTGCCAATCATCAACTGCCAACGCTGCAAAATATTCCTCAAATGTGGTGTGGTAAAAAGCGTAAACTTTCTCTTTTGGTGATTCCGCAGCCAGTCCAACTTCATTTAGCCATCCCAACTTTAACGCTAACCAAAATAAAGAATTTTGCTGTTTTGCATCACCTAATTCCTCACGCACAAACTTATGTCGTAGCCGAAACCGTGACGTTTCTTGATCAATTGCCCGTTTTGCCAAACGTCCCAGCGCAGCGTTTAATTCCTCTTGCTGCTGTTCGGTGGTAGGGAAGCGGTTTTCTTTCCACTTGTAAACCTCTTCCACAAACTGCTGATAAAGTCCGGCTTTAGTTTCCGGTAAACCTCCATCGGAACCTTGCCAAGTGCTACACAACAGCGCTAACCGCAAAGGATTTTTAACTAAATCTTGGATGCGCTGACGTTCAGCTTGATCTAACTCCCTCCATAATTGTTCCCCTTTGTCTGCATCCTTGTTGTGAAACCAACGCCGAATAAACTCTTGCACTTGTTGCGGATATTCAAAATTGAGTAACCGATACGTCTCAAAATTTTCTAAAGTGTTGGCGTTTGCTTCCCAAACATTCACCCGACAAGTCAGCACAACCCGCGCATTTTTCATCCATCCCGTCAACTGCTGGGAAATCTCAGTTAATGGTTGGGGTGAAGACATTTCATCTGCTGCATCCAACAACAACCACACACGATTATTCTTGAATAAATCTGCAAAAGCATTTTCCTGTTCTTCTTTTACACGCACTACTTCTAAAGCATTCTTTAGCCAATCTTGCAGCAGATAATTTTCTACACTCTTTCCTTGCAAGTCTGCCAAAGAAATCCAAATTGGTAAACCCAGATTGTTGTTTAATATCCAAAAAGCTATAGTTTGCAACTGAGTAGTTTTTCCCGCACCCGGTTCCCCGATTAAAGCAATGCGGTGTCCTTGAGTTTTACCAACACCATCACCGATAATTTGCTCTAAAAAAGCCTGATGTTCAAATCGCTGCTTCTCTTCGTAACTCGGTTCGTAAAGCCGTGAACCTTGTTCTGCGGAAATATCCTCGCTGCACTTCTTCGGTTTGTTACGCTCCACCAATGCTAAAGGGACATGAATTGCCTCTAGCTCAAATTTCATCTCATCATCAGCAAACAGCAACTCATTTGTGGTGAGACGCTTGTGCTTTTTCAGCATAGCGCCGCAGATTTCTTGCCAGTAAGACTCGTCTGATTTCTCGGAATTCGCCTGTAAAGCTTTAGATTTTTCTGGTCTACTAGCTTCCCATGCCTGTTCAAATTGATCCAGGTTCTTTTTCTTATCCTTTGACCACAGTTTCAGGGTGAAGTGCCAACTATCAACACCCTTAGTTTGGGTGCGGTTATCTTCCAGAATCTTCAAAAAGTCTTTCAGCAGAACCAGCGCTTCTCGAATTTGCGGTTTGGTAAACTTGCCTAGATGTTTATCTTTTTCTGTGAGATATTCCAAAGCTACCAGAGTTGTCTCGATTATCAGCTTTGGGTTGGCACTGTCTTCTGCTTCCCACTTGAACTTAATATCAAACTTACTGTTTTCAAATTCCCAATTGGCGAAATCAACTAAAGCCTCTAAAAGGCGCTTCACCCGTGCTTTTACCTCAGAACCGTAAGTCTTTCTTGGCATGACAGTCAAAGACAAATCCCAAAAAGTTTGGGGCTACCCTTAATTGAATTTACCACCCCAAACCCATGTATTCCTGATTTGAACGAGATTTTATCCGCCTTGATTGCGTTTACCACCCCAAAGAGATGCTGTATTCAACAACTCATTCAGGTGGTACGAAATGAAAAACAAGGGTCAAAGTGCAAGTCAAAGAGCGATGTCTACGACGGGCTACGCCTACGCTTTCTTGCTAATTCTGCAAACAATATTAATTGGTGTAAATGCCGAAAACCGCATTCAGCAAGGAGACTCACCAATCGAGGTTTTAATCTGGATGATTAATCAATGTATTCCAGTCCTAAAAGAAGCCAGCAGTTTGCAAGAAAAACAGAAAAAGAGCTTGTTACCTAAACATCGCCGTTCTGAGGATCAATAATATCACAAGCCCCTCTTTGCTTGCAGAGATGGGCTGTGGCTATATTGGTTGATTTATATAGGAATCCGGTTTAATTGCGTGAAAAAATCTAATAACAATTTAATTAATGATTGCAACACATCCTTGGTTTAAGACGCGATGAATTGTGGGATGAAGAAGACGCGATGAATCGCGTCTCTACAAGATGTATGGTCTATTTGTTACGTTTCTCGATTGCGTGCAATCCGGTTCGGATAGGGTTTTTTGATAAAAATTATAATAGATGACAAAAACGCCTTGTAGAGACGGCGATTTATCGCGTCTCTCTTGCTCGTCCAGAACACAACCCCATTCGTCCAGAACACAACCCCATTCGTCCAGAACACAACCCTATTCGTTCACAACACAAGTTTATTGTCGTGTAATTACTGAACCAGCAATCCAATCTTATTACAAAAAACACCTTATTTTGCAAGTTTTACTGAACCACTACATCGCTCCATTGAGACACTCTAGAAAGATAAAGTTTAGTAAAAAGTCTGCATTGATGCCACGCCAAAAAAGAAGCTCTACCGTGCTAGAAAAAACCGAACAGAGAGTAATCGGATTTAAATCAATCGATTCTAGCCTCGACTTTGGAGATTCCATCAGCTTAAACCATTTAACCGAGTTAACCGGGCAACTCCGCAACCAGATTGACCAGTATAATATGATGCTAACTGCCATTGACACAGCAAAGGAACAAATAGAAACCCTTGAAAAGAATATCCGCGAAACCTCAGAACGCTTAGTCAGTGGTGTGGTGTTAAAGTATGGCAAAGACAGCCGGGAATACGAGATGACAGGCGGAGTACGCAAAAGCGATCGCATTCGCAAAGCCACCATTACGCGGTTAAAATCCACCACAGACTCAAAAGCGGCTTCTACACAGACGGCGTAATGAGCAACAAATAGGCATCATTCGTTGTGAATGATGCCCATGTTATCGCAGTTTTATTCCTCAATCAACTCAAAATCAACCCGTTCATAAATATCACGCAAGGCAATTTGAAATTCAATAGAATCTAAGACTAAAATTGCCTCTTCACCTTCATATTCCTTAAAAATCCATTGACCTTCTGCTTGTTTAGTAAATTGTTCTACAGCAAAACTATACTGGTCAATCATAATATATTCTTTAAAACCAGGGATTGAACGATAATATTTAAACTTATCTATTTTGTCATAATTTTTAGTTGAATTTGATAAGACTTCAACAATTAATAAAGGATTAGTAATAGTTGTTGTACCTGTTCCCTCATAAATAGGCTTACCTTTGATGACGATTACATCAGGATAAGTATAAAGGCGATAACGGGGTATTGATACTTTAACATCAGCCATATATATGTCATAAGCTTGATCTTCTACTGTCAGAGGAAACT
Source organism: Nostoc sp. KVJ20 (assembly GCF_001712795.1). Taxonomy (GTDB): domain Bacteria; phylum Cyanobacteriota; class Cyanobacteriia; order Cyanobacteriales; family Nostocaceae; genus Nostoc. The sequence goes on along the minus strand of NZ_KV757704.1, from coordinate 5,332 downwards.
TGCGACAAAAATTAAGTGCAATTTTGTTGTGGTTAGTTGTTCCCCCAGTCATGGGTATAATTTCTCCATCTCTGTATTCATTTTTATATTCAGCCTTCTCTTCTAATTCCAAATATTCTTCTGGGGTGTAGTAGCGCTTTTCTGTTTGCAAAACCATATTAATTAACTCATAAAATGAGGGAATGGGTATGTTATCAATAGCGTAACGTACCCGAAAGATAGCGAAAATAAATAATTTTGTTATACAAATACGGTTGCAGACAATGTAACAATAGCGATCGCAAGCAAATATTTTTAGCCATACCCACCAGTGAACGCCCCTACCCACATCTCTGCACAAACTCAGAATCGCAAAGCCGATCACATTCGGATCTGTTTAGAGGAAGATGTTCAGTCTCATCAAATCACCAATGGACTGGAACGTTATCGTTTCACCCATTCTTGCTTACCCGAACTAAACCACAACGATATTGATGTCAGCACAACTTTCCTGGGGAAACACCTTGGCGCACCCTTGTTAATTTCTTCCATGACTGGCGGAACAGAACAAGCCGCAATGATTAACCAACGTTTGGCCCAAGTCGCGCAACACTACAAAATTGCAATGGGTGTCGGTTCCCAGCGAGTCGCGGTAGAAAAACCCCAAGTGGCTGATACTTTTGCTGTCCGCAAGTATGCGCCCGATGTTCTGTTATTTGCCAACTTAGGCGCTGTGCAACTTAACTACAAGTATGGCTTAGATGAATGTTTGCGCGTAGTTGATATTTTAGAGGCTGATGCCCTGATTTTACACATTAACCCTCTACAAGAGTGCATTCAACCCAAAGGTGATACTAATTTTCGGGGATTGATTGACAAAATATCTGATTTGTGCAGTAAAATACCAGTACCAGTGATTGCCAAGGAAGTAGGTAACGGCATTTCAGCAGCGATCGCACAGAAACTAATTGCCGCTGGAGTAGCAGCCATTGATGTGGCGGGTGCGGGAGGTACTTCTTGGGCAAAAGTAGAAAGTGAACGGGCAGAAAATCCTTTGCAACGTCGCTTAGGGATGACATTTGCCGATTGGGGTTTACCGACAGCAGAGTGCATTACAACTATTAGAGCGATCGCACCAAATGTGCCCTTAATTGCTTCAGGAGGTTTGCGTCATGGATTGGATGTCGCAACTGCGATCGCCTTGGGAGCAGACATAGCTGGTTTAGCAATGCCTTTCTTGCAAGCAGCAGCAACATCAGAGACAGCAGTTGCGGAACTCGCTGAAGTATTAATCGCCGAAATCACCACAGTCTTATTCTGCACTGGCAACACCACCTTGTATCAGTTAAAGCACTCTGGAAGTTTACAGCGCATAGAATAAATTAAGTAGGTCATTAGTCATTAGTCATTTGTCCTTTGTGAATGACCAATGCCCAATGCCCCTCAAGAGTGCTGAGTGCTGAGTCATGAGTGCTGAGTGGGGAATCTCACTTTTTTACTCAGAACGGGCTAAACGCCCCGCTAACGGAACTCGGAACTCGGAACTATTTTGCCCCATGCCCAATGACTAATGACTAATGACTAACTTTATTAAACAAACTTTTGCTAGTTTAGTTGGCACCTTACTAGGACTAATTATTTTCGGTGGTTTGGGAGCCACTGGACTGTTTCTCCTGATATTGGCTGCTACCTCCTCTAAAGATACTGGGCCAAATGTGAAAGATAAGTCAGTGCTGGTTTTTGACTTGTCAATGAAAATTACTGATGGCGAACCTAGTTCAGACCAACTGTTTCAAAACACAATATCAGGTGTGGATGAAGAAAGAATAACACTCCGCAAAGTTGTGGAAACTTTGGAAAAGGCTCGACGCGATCCGCGAATTATCGGGATCTACCTGGATGCGACAAGCGCAAGCCAAGCTAGTGATGTCGGCTACGCTTCCCTGAAAGAAATTCGGAAAGCACTGGAAGAGTTTCGCGCTGCTGGAAAAAAAATTGTCGCCTATGGCAGTGATTGGAGTGAAAAAGGATATTACGTTAGTTCAGTGGCGGATTCCATTGTACTTAATCCTCTAGGAATGATGGAAGTCAACGGTTTGAGTTCACAACCGATATTCTTAGCGGGAGCATTGCAGAAATATGGCATTGGTATTCAAGTCGTGCGAGTGGGGAAATTTAAGGGAGCTGTTGAACCGTTTCTCTTGACAAAGTTAAGTCCAGAAAACCGCGAACAAACTCAGAAATTGTTAGATGATGTTTGGGGAGAGTGGCGCACTGCTGTAGGCGCAAGTCGGAAAATTCAACCTAACCAGTTACAAGCGATCGCAGATAATCAGGCGCTACTAGAAGCCACACAAGCCAAAACCAGCCGTTTAATTGATCAAGTACAATACCCCGATGAAGTGGTAACTGACCTCAAAAAGTTGACAGATAGCGATAAAGAAGACAAAACATTTCGTCAAATTAGCCTGAATAGCTACGCCCAAGTTTCCGGCAAATCTTTGGGTGTAGAACGTAGCTCAAAAAATCAAATTGCCGTAGTTTATGCTGAAGGCGAAATTGTCGATGGTAAAGGAGAAGATGGGCAAGTAGGAGGCGATCGCTTTGCCAAAATCTTCAACAGACTGCGACAAGATCAGGATGTGAAGGCGGTTGTATTAAGAATTAATAGTCCTGGTGGTAGCGCTACCGCATCTGAAGTCATGCAGCGAGAAGTGAAATTAACTCGTGAGGCAAAACCAGTTGTAGTCTCAATGGGTGATATTGCCGCCTCTGGTGGTTATTGGATTGCTAGCGACTCCAATCGCATTTTTGCCGAACCAAATACCATCACAGGCTCAATAGGTGTGTTTGGAGTACTATTTAATGGGCAAAAGCTGGCTAATGATAATGGTATTACCTGGGATTCGGTGAAAACCGCACGCTATGCTGATAGTCAAACAGTTTCGCGTCCGAAATCGCCTCAAGAGTTGGCACTTTATCAGCGCAGTGTTAACCGCATTTATAATATGTTTCTGAATAAAGTTTCTCAAGGTCGCAAACTCCCAGAACAAAAAGTGGCAGAAATTGCCCAAGGAAGGGTTTGGTCAGGTGTGGCGGCCAAAGAAATTGGTTTGGTGGATGAAATTGGTGGTTTGAATACTGCGATCGCTTATGCTGCCAAGCAGGCGAAACTAGGAGAAGACTGGGAAGTGCAAGAATATCCTCGCACTAGCAGCTTCGGAGAACGCTTTTTTGGGCGTGTAACAGAAGAAGCGCAGACTGCTTTAGGAATTGAGGGTACGCAACTCAAACAATCCAATCCCCTCACCACTGAATTTCAAAAGCTGCAACAGGAAGTAGAGATTCTGCAAAGGATGAACGATCCACAAGGGGTTTACGCCCGCTTGCCTTTCAACTTGAAAATTGAGTAGATGCTGTTTTGAGCATCTACTCAATACAGTTCAGATAAACCCAAAACGCAGATTGTAGAGACGCGATTTATCGCGTCTTGAAAGACCAATTACCTACACCAATAACTTTAAAGACAGACCAGTACAGCGAGGCCCATGAGTTTGCATCATCAGCCATAAACCAGCTGACATTTGCTGCCCAGATGTGTAAAGTAGTTGAGAGTCAACTACAATTTCCAACCTTTGACAGAATTTTAGATTTGGAATTTTGCTGAAGCAGCCCGATTCAACAGTGGCTCAAGTATAGAAAAATCTAAAATTTTTTATTTAGACCAAGTGTATTTACATCCTTCTCCAACTTAAAGTCTAAAATACAAAATTGAGTAAAACATCCATCTATGGCTAGAAAAACACAACGTCTTTTGCTGCTAATTGTTTCCTGTAGTATCACTGGTGTAATTTTAGGAGGTACTGCTGGTTGGGCAGAAAGTAATCTCTGCTTGGGAGACAATAAAGTTACCAGTGAGTGCCTAACCCAAGATCCAATCCAAAAAACTATCCAAGGAATGAGTACTGGATTGGTAGCTGGGGCTGGGGCCGCTTTTGGGGCAGTATGGCAATTACGGCATGAAGATTGAGCATGAACTACCACTAACCCGGAATTTCGGGTTAGGTTGGGTTTCTGTACTAATTAGCCAGTGCCTCCACTTTTACTTTTGCCCAGCATAAAGTCATCTGGGTCAATAATCCTGATTTATATAGCTTTGGAAGAATACCGATCTATTAATGCACGAGCAAATTTCTGGTGTTGTTCAGCTAGATATTGAGGAGAGATAAACTGAGCATTGTCCATGAAGCGGTACACCCAGCGGCAAAACTCCTCCAGCGATCGCTCACGAAGTTTAACAATATAATCTATGTTAAGTAGGTTTGCTATGTGTATTATTCATAAGTCTGGGTTAATCGCCTGGATTAGTGAATGAAATAATCAGCTTTTTGGTCACTTACGTTGTTTTATTGACATTTTGCAACGCAGTCACAGCGCGATCGCAATTAATCAACCGCTAGCTTCCAACCCTTGGTTCCAACTTCCACCAACTAGCGCCGTGTTGTTGTAAGTTGAAGTCGGAAGTTACCGGGGTATGAGTAGCATTCGCGCAGAAAACCGGGTTAGGAGACATAACACCAGTAATACAAACATACTTCAAAGCTGAAACCCTTATTTTCTCGTTGAGTAGTGACTCGATAATAAGCAGAGCGTCAATGGCCTTAGTTCTGGATATAATCCTTATCTAATAAGACTTTCAAGCTTATCCCGGTTTTCGGTTCGCCTGCTACTCAAACCCTATAGAATTGGTATAAACCTATGAGAATAGAAAAGTGATCGCTCTCTATCTCAGCCCTAATCTTTAAGCATTAAGCTCTAGGTACTCTAATATATCTGTCAGGGTTATCCGCACGATACTCAAAAATTCGATGTAGTGTACCTTCTCCTCCGCCATCATAATTTGTTCTATAGTGAGACTCTGAAACTACAACTTTTTTAACACCAGAGCTATCAATATAAACACGCTCAACCACAGCCACATGATTCATACCATTCCTTGTCCATTGTGCAATATCACCAAATTGCACATCATTACTATCTACAATGGTCGCTCCATTGGAAAGCTGATTATGCCACTGATTAGCATTACCAGACATTGAATTAAGCGCAGCAGCATTACCACCCAGTTCTTTTAAACGACCATGAGCGTACCAAGTACAATTTCCTTCTGTCCCTGTGTTATCAGGATTTTGCAGCCCTATAGGTGCGTAATTGTTCTTCCAAAATATATTACCTGTTGTATAGAACTCAGGGCGAGTTTTAAAGTAGTCCAATCCTACTGGCTGCGTCAGTAAAGCAGTAGTATTATCTACACCGTTCGTTCCTTGGATCTGCCACTCCTGACCCACTGGGT
>NZ_KV757703.1 GCF_001712795.1 Nostoc sp. KVJ20 | reverse complement strand
GTAGCTGTCGGTGTAGCTGTTGGTTTAGCTGTCGGTTTAGCTGTTGGTGTAGCTGTCGGTTTAGCTGTCGGTTTAGCCGTTGGTGTAGCTGTCGGTTTAGCTGTTGGTTTAGCTGTTGGCTGACCCAAAAGTGTCTTTGCTTCTTGATCAAGCTTTTGCCGGAGCGCTAAATTAGCAATTCCGGTTTCTTCCAACTGATTTTTCTTCTGGTATTCCTTCACCGCCGCTTCCATTTGGGGACCATAAAAATGATCGCGCGGTAAGGGAGGATTTGGCTTCAACACTGCATTCAAATTTGATTGCAGAATTTTAACGATGTTAGCAGCAAAATCTTGGGTTTTTGGCCCTGCTATCCCATCAACAGGCTTTAGCTTATAACCTGTCTGAAATTCACGAATTGCCTTTTTAGTTTCCTCATCCGTCAAAGCAGTATTTGTGACCTTGACGTTATAGCCTAATCCGCGCAATACAGAACGGAATTGCTGGGGCGTATAGCTACGTTGAGGGGCTGCGAAACCTGTGTCTACAACTAAACTAGCAGTTATCAGGCAAGTAACAGCAAAGGTTGCGCTTGATTTTCCAAACCCACACCACATATTTAAAACTCCTTTGGATTAAATCAGCAGGATTATAAATGTTAACAGCTGCATTTTAAGTTTGTTTAATAACTTTTTTTGCGATTATTTAATGATTTTTGAACAATTTTTGATTTATTTTTGTCAATTTTAACTAGAACTACAGAAAATAGTTTGTGTCATCCATCCAAAGAAGTATCTTTGATTAGCAGAGATACAGCAGTTATCATTTGAATTGAATACACCCTTTGAACAGTAAATTACAGTAGGGACGCAAAGATATTCCCCCCTAATGGGGTTTAATCAACTGCAAATTACTGTAATTGATTGGAAAGAACCGAAAATTCATAAATGAAAGAGCTTAGAGTATTCCAACAAACAAGAAGCGTATAATATATGACAAAAAATGAAAAATATAAAATATTCTAAGCAGCGAAATATTTGGTTTGAAAGATTTATGGCAATTGCTGCCACCGTAAATTTAGGATTAGTTTTGTTTGATTTAAGTTACGTACCTTGGCGGGATTTCTACTTGCGAAAAATTCCCCAAATTATTCAGATTTATGATCCAGTAAAGGGTATTGAACCCTATCGAGACACGAAAAATTATTTAGAAACAGTCAAGGCATTAGAAGAACAAGTCAGCCAAACAGGTTTAGAGTCATCTGAGGTAAAGAGCAAGCTAGAAGAAATAAGGCGTCTTAGCAACGAGATGATTGACACTAACCCGTTCGCGGGAGTGAATAAGAGTGGTACTCTGGAAAAAATCAAAAATCGGATGCGCGATCGCATCGGTAACGAATCTGCAAAACAATCCTTCGCCACTTTTTGGAGTCAGCCGTACTTATCACAAAATGGCTGGATTCAAGAAATTAATTTTTTTAACGATAGAATCAGCCCTTTGATTGCTACTAACTATTACCGCCAAATCGGTGAAAATGGCGATTTGGTTGATAACTTCTGGATTCTTGACTTACCCTTTGTGATTTTATTTGGCGTAGAATTGCTGGGGCGTACCTTCTTAATCAGACGCCAACATCCTGGTTTGAACTGGTTTGAAGCACTATTGTGGCGTTGGTACGACCTATTTTTAGTACTGCCATTTTGGCGATGGTTGAGAGTCTTACCTGTATTAGTCCGCCTAGATCAAGCGCAATTATTGGATCTCCATCCAGTGCGAAAACAAATTCATCAGGGAATTGTCGCCAACTTTGCCGAAGAACTCACAGAAGTTGTAGTGGTGAGGGTAATTAATCAAGTTCAGGGTTCAATTCAGCGGGGTGAATTAACAAGTTGGCTCTCGCAACAAGAAAATTTACGTCCCTACATAGATATTAATAATGTGAATGAAGTAGAAGCGATCGCAGGTCTTTTGGTAAAAACAATTGTTTACCAAGTGTTACCCGAAATTCAACCTGCGATCGTTGCCATTTTGCGCCACAACATCGAAACCGTCTTCCATCAAGTTCCCGTCTACCGAAACCTCCAGAACCTCCCTGGCGTGGGACAAGCTCAAACCCAATTAAGCGAACAAATGGCGACTCAAATCACAACTAATCTTTACAAAACTTTAGTTAGTGCTGTTGAAGATCCAGTTGGCGCAAAACTCACCAGTCAACTCGTACAAAGCTTCAGTGATGCCTTGGGATCTGAAATGAAGGAAAAACACGTACTTTCAGAAATTCAGAGTTTACTTTTTGACTTCTTAGAGGAAATAAAAATCAACTACGTCCAGCGTTTGTCTCAAGAAGACATAGACCAAATTATCGAGCAAACCAGGCAGCTAAGAACACAAGTATCAGTTCCAGCAGTAGTTGAGAAAGGCACTACTTTCCCCAAAATACGGGAAGGGTAGAGGGTTAGAAGAGGGAGCAGGGGGCAGGAGCAGGGAGCAAGGGAGAAGAGTTTTCCCCTCTGCCCCTCTGCCCCCCGCTCCTCTGCCTCTTTTCAATGCCCAATGCCCGATGCCCAATGCCCGACTATCCCATAAATGCGCTAAACTCGATTTAGGCGAATCATGATTGGTTCGTCACAAGACTTCTTGGAAGATATACCTATCGCAGGAAGTGGGTCGAAGCCCACTTTTTTTATTGAATTCTCTCATGGCTCATCCTTTAGTTCCACAAATTATTGATTTGGCGACACCAGTGGCAGAAGAACTGGGATTGGAAGTGGTTGGCGTGGTTTTTCACACCAACCAAAGTCCACCAGTGTTGCGGATAGACATTCGCAATCCTCAGCAAGACACCGGTTTGAATGATTGTGAGAGGATGAGCCGTGCTTTAGAAGCCTCCTTAGATGCTGCGGAAATCGTTCCAGATAAATACGTCTTGGAAGTGTCTAGTCCTGGTATTTCGCGGCAATTGGTAACAGACAGGGAGTTTATTTCTTTTAAAGGATTTCCTGTTATCATCTCCACTTCGCCACCCTACGACGGACAACAAGAGTGGATTGGTCAGTTGATTCGCCGGGATGAGACAACACTTTACTTAAACCAAAAAGGTCGTGTAGTCGAAATTCCCCGCTCCCTAATTACTAAGGTGCAGCTAGACGAGCGCCGATAAACAAGTGATTAGAGGCTAGGGACTAGGGACGAGGGACTAGGGATTGCAGGAGCAGAGGAGCAGAGGAGCAGAGGAGCAGAGGGTAAGTTGCTGCAAGTCTTTTGCCTTTGCACCCAATGCCCCATGCCCGATGCCCAATGCCCAATGCCCAGGCCCTAGTTCCTAATTTTTAAAGGAGATTGCTTATGTCAATGGTTACTTTACCTGGATTAAAAGAATTAATTGAAAGTATAAGTCGCGAGCGGAATTTACCCCGGCTTGCAGTTCAATCAGCTATTAGAGAAGCACTACTCAAAGGTTATGAACGTTATCGTCGTGCCCAAAATTTAGAGCGCAAACAGTTTGAAGAAGATTATTTTGAGAATTTTGAAGTAGAACTTGATATTGAAGGAGAAGGGTTTCGCGTTCTTTCCACTAAAACCATTGTTGAAGAGGTCGATAACACAGACCATCAGATTTCCTTAGACGAAGTTCAACAAGTAGCTCCTGAAGCGCAGTTAGGAGACTCTGTAGTACTGGATGTTACCCCCGATCAAGGAGAATTTGGTCGGATGGCGGCAATGCAAACTAAGCAGGTATTGGCGCAAAAATTACGGGATCAACAGCGCCAGATGGTGCAAGAAGAGTTCCAAGATTTAGAAGGAACTGTCCTGCAAGCAAGAGTCCTGCGGTTTGAGCGGCAATCTGTAGTTTTGGCAGTCAGCAGTAATTTTGGTCAGCCAGAAGTAGAAGCCGAATTACCGAAGCGGGAACAGTTGCCCAACGATAATTATCGGGCAAATGCCACCTTCAAGGTATATCTCAAAAAAGTTTCCCAAGGTCAGCAACGAGGGCCGCAATTGCTTGTGTCTCGTGCGGATGCTGGTTTGGTAGTTTATCTGTTCGCCAACGAAGTCCCAGAAATCGAAGATGAAGTGGTACGGATTGTTGCCGTAGCTAGGGAGGCAAATCCCCCCTCTCGTTATGTCGGCCCCCGGACTAAGATAGCAGTAGATACTCTTGATCGCGACGTAGACCCAGTTGGTGCTTGTATTGGAGCCAGGGGATCACGAATTCAAGTGGTAGTCAACGAATTACGCGGTGAAAAAATAGATGTAATTCGCTGGTCACCAGACCCAGCAACATATATTGCTAATGCCTTAAGTCCAGCACGGGTAGATGAAGTACGGCTAATGGATCCTGAATCCCGGCAAACTCACGTACTAGTCGCTGAAGATCAATTGAGTTTGGCCATAGGGAAAGAAGGGCAAAACGTCCGTTTGGCAGCTCGCCTGACTGGTTGGAAAATAGACATCAAAGACAAAGCTAAGTATGACTTCGCAGGAGAAGATGCCAAATTTGCAGCCGTCAGAACAAAATATCAATCAGAGGAATCTGAGGAAGATGATCTCGACTATGAAGAAGAATTAGAGGATGAAAATCAGGACGAATTAGAAGAGGAGGATAGTTTTGACAATAACGATGATGAATAATTGATTAATTTTGTAAAGTTTTGATACTGTAGATTGTAGTCTCAGTCTCAAGGATTATTTTCTCAAAAGCTACTTGGTATAAGTAAAAAATAGTAATAATAAACTTCTTTTTACTTCCATGATCCTGGACTGAGATCATCAAAAACCGATGAAACCAAATTATCGGCGCTGTATTAGTTGCCGTAAAGTAGGCTCAAAAGATGAGTTTTGGCGGATTGTCCGCGTCTTTCCATCGGGAAAGGTACAATTAGATCAGGGCATGGGGCGTTCCGCCTATATTTGTCCGGAAATGAGTTGCCTACAAGCGGCTCAAAAAAAAAATCGACTAGGGCGATCGCTACACGCATCAGTGCCAGAAACACTGTACCAAAGCTTGTGGCAACGTCTAGCCCGCAGTAATACCCAAAACGAAAACCAAATTTAATTGGAACAACTTTGTGACCTAATCTCCAGAGGAATTGAAAAGAAAGCTCAAGTCGCGCTTTCATCACACCCTCTGTTGATCGTCAAGGTTAGTGCCAAAATAGTAAATGGGTGTAAAAAGCATTCGCCTCTCCAATAACAAAAGGGGCGAAGCAACATTCCCAGAACAAGATGTAATCGATTGTGTTGTGGAAGACTCAGAATCAACAAAACAAGAAACTACAAAATGGCAACCTGGTAGCGCTCAGGCGCAGTTCGGCGTCCAGGGTTCCTATAAAAATCTTTTATTTAAAAAATTTTTATGGGTATCCCTTAACCATCATTGCTGGTGGGGATGCCATTATTAAACCGAAACATCTCTCTTTCCTGATTGGAGGCACCGGCAAAAACTGAACGGCAACCTAAAAACAGTAATCCAAGGATGGAGATGTCGCAAACCAGGCAACCATCCGCTAAAACTGTAAATTAAAGGGGAAGAGTGGATGAACAACGGCAAAGTTAGAATTTATGAATTATCAAAGGAATTGAATTTGGATAACAAAGAGCTATTAGCAATTTGCGAGCAGCTCAGCATCTCGGTCAAAAGTCATAGCAGCACGATTTCAGAATCCGAGGCAGAAAACATCCGGGCGGCAGCAGAAAAGCTTGCAACTACGAATGTATCAGCCAAAAAGGAACTAGGTACAACCAGCCATAAGCCAAATTCACCACCGAACGGCGGACGTAACCGACCTGCTGCACCCCACAAACCGCAAATTTTGGAAATACTCAAACCCAAAATATTGAGAAATACTACTTCCAACGCCCCAGAGGCGTCACTTGCTACCAATACCCAAGCTGCCTTGTCTGAAGCTAATCCTCCCTCTCCTCCACGGCCTTTCGCTACACCAGTCTCACCCCAGAAACCGGCAGCACCAACTCGACCTGTGCCCCGGACTCAATCAGAGACTCAAGAGCAACCTCCGATCGCTGACCTGGAACAAACGCCTAATTCAAATCAGGCTCCGGAAAAAATAGCATCCCCAAAACCGGAAAAAATAGTTCCACCCAGACCGAAGTCAGAAAAACCGATCAAACCGCAACTAGTTGCTCCTCCAGCCAGACCTGCGGCAGAAGAAGCCCAGGTAGCAGATGAGCCAGCCTCTCAGGCAGATAAACCAATCCTTAAACGCGACCAACGGCTGCGACCTGCCGAAGGCGATCGCGAGCAAATTAAGCCGAGAGTCGCTAAACTGCCAACTGACCAGTCTCCACCAGGCGCACCACAAAGAACAAGTCGTCCTACCCCTTCACCCACCAGACCAGAGCAGAGGGGCAATAGACCATCTGCACCATCACAACTGGGAGAAGGGCAACGACCCAGGCCAGCGCGTCCAGGTGAAGGTGTAGCAGCCGCAATGCCGATCGCTACTCCACCTAGACAGATGTCAGGAATAGCGGGCAAATCTCAAGGTTCTGGTGATGAACCAGTCACACCGGATCTCCTCGATTTGAAACGCCCAAGTCCGCCTCGCCCGACCAAAGGCGGTAAAAAATGGGTAGAAGAGGAAATAATTGACGAAGTTAAAGAGAAGGCTAAAGCTGGCGTCAAAGGCAAGCGGATCAAACCCATACTTGATGATGAGTTTGAAGAAGATTTGTTGGATGATGACGATATAGATTCACCAGCCACAGTCCAAGTTAGCCTTTCCATCGCTCGTCCTCCCAAACCCAAAGCGACTCGACCTGTACAGATGCCAGGTGCAACACTTGCTAGCGCCCCAACTGCAAGAGCGAGAAAGCCTGGTTCTAAATCTGGTTCTAAATCTGGGTCTGGTCGTGACCATCACCAAAACCGTCGCCAAGAAGCCGAAACAAAGCGCGATCGTCCAGAAAAAGTGGTGATCACAGGCCCGTTGACTGTGCAAGAACTGTCTGACGTTTTAGCCGTCCCTGATACAGAGATTGTGAAAATCCTGTTCCTCAAAGGCATGGCGGTGAGTATCACCCAAAATCTGGATATTCCCACAATTACCCTAGTAGGAAAAGAACTAGAAATAGAAGTCGAAACTGCCGAGCGAGAAGCAGAAGCTCGGAAAGTTACGGAAATGGTTGGTGCAGAAGACCAAGAATATCTCCACCGTCGTCCGCCAGTCGTGACAATTATGGGTCACGTAGACCACGGTAAAACAACTCTGCTCGACTCAATCCGCAAAACCAAAGTGGCTGCTGGCGAAGCTGGTGGGATCACTCAACACATCGGTGCATACCATGTGGATGTGGAACATGAGGGTAAACCCCAGCAGATAGTCTTCTTGGATACTCCTGGTCACGAAGCATTTACCGCTATGCGGGCCCGAGGAGCAAGGGTAACAGACATTGCCGTATTGGTAGTGGCTGCTGATGATGGCGTCCGTCCCCAAACCATTGAAGCCATTAGCCACGCCCAAGCAGCGGGAGTGCCAATTGTCGTTGCAATCAACAAAATTGACAAAGAAGGGGCACAGCCAGAACGCGTTAAACAAGAACTGACCCAGTATGGTCTGACCTCAGAAGACTGGGGTGGTGAGACGATCATGGTTCCTGTGAGCGCCATCAGGGGTGAAAACCTGGATACGCTTTTAGAGATGATTCTGCTGGTAGCAGAGGTTGGAGAACTATCTGCCAACCCAGATCGTACCGCCAAAGGAACTGTAATTGAAGCACATCTGGACAAAGCCAAGGGAGCAGTTGCTACCCTGCTAATTCAGAATGGCACCCTGCATGTGGGAGATATCTTGGTAGCTGGCTCGGCTTTCGGTAAAGTCAGGGCAATGGTGGATGACAGAGGCAAGAGAGTAGACATTGCTTCTCCTTCCTTTGCTGTCGAGGTACTAGGTTTAAGTGATGTGCCAGCAGCAGGCGACGAGTTCGAGGTCTTCCATAACGAGAAAGAAGCCAGAGCACTCGCTAGCGATCGCGCCGATAGACAACGCCTATCCCGCCTGTTACAAGGTCGTGTTACCCTTACAACCCTGTCCGCTCAAGCACAAGAAGGCGAGTTGAAAGAACTCAACTTAATCTTGAAGGGAGACGTACAAGGTTCAGTGGAAGCCATTGTGGGAGCGCTCAAGCAAATCCCGCAAAACGAAGTCCAAATTCGGATGCTGTTGGCTACTGCTGGGGAAATCACCGAGACAGATATCGACTTAGCAGCTGCCAGTAACGCTGTAATTATCGGCTTCAACACCACCTTCGCCAGTGGCGCTAGACAAGCCGCCGATGAAGCAGGTGTCGATGTCCGCGAATATAACGTCATCTACAAACTCCTAGAAGATATCCAAGATGCCTTGGAAGGTCTTTTGGAACCAGAGTTGGTGGAAGAACCCTTGGGTCAAACCGAAGTCCGTGCCGTCTTCCCAGTCGGTCGTGGTGCGGTTGCCGGTTGCTACGTTCAATCTGGCAAGTTAATTCGCAACTGCAAAGTCAGGGTGCGACGTGGCGGTAAGGTGATCTTTGAGGGCGTCCTTGACTCCTTAAAACGGATGAAAGAAGATGCTCGTGAGGTCAACGCCGGTTATGAATGCGGTGTCGGCATGGATAAATTCAATGATTGGGTTGAAGGTGACATCATCGAATCCTATCAGATGGTTACGAAGCGCCGCACTCTCACCTTAACGAGATAGTGTTGAGGGTAAAATGGTTAGAAGTTAGGAGTGATAAATTAGGAGTTAGGAGTTAAAGGCTGCTAATTTCTAACTCCTAACTCTTAACTCACAACTTTTTATAATATGCATTCATTTCGCTCTGAACCTATTTTGTGGATTCACGTCGCTGGATTGGCGACGTTGCCTGTTTTTTTAGTACTCTGCTTATTCTTCCTGTCTGTAGGCGAGCCGTTTTTACCCGTCTGGATGGAAATATTTTTGGTTGCCGCCATTGGTGTTCTCCCCCTGTTATGGATGCAGTTGCGTCGCCCCTTTTATATATTTGCTCTTTTAGGAATAGCCCTAAAGCCAGAAAATCTGACTGAACGGCAGCGGAAAATTCTCTGTTTAATTAATACAAAGTTAAATCGTATTCTGGCATTAGTTGCAGCAGTATTGTCGGTTTTGGTGCTGTGGCATCTTTACCAAATTGCCCCACTAGTAGCAAATTCAGCGAAATTTCTCCCACAATGGCGCAGCCTCGCACTAGTGCTTGCGGGATTAGCGTTTTTAGGCAGCAATCTATTTTTACAAATACCTGTGAGTGTAATGCGAGTTTTGGTGACTAATGAGACAGAATTCGCTGGCATAGAGCCATTATCTTTAGAAAAGATTAAGCAAGACTTTACCATTTTAGGGGTGCGGGTTAATCAAATCGTGCCCCGATTGTTGCAATCCTTGTTTAGGATTAATACAGATTCATAGCAGCCCCGAAAGTAATTATTTCACTTTAAAGGGCTACAAGTGAGGAGCAGGGGGAGATGAGGGAGAAAAATTAATAACCAATGCCCAATGGCCCATGCCCTATTCCCAATACCCAGTTACCGTTGAAGTTAAAATAAAGGAATGAGGAACTATGGCTCAAATTCCAGCTTCTAGCGATCGCCAATTTTCTGCTGATACTGAAATTTGGTATAGCCTCAAATGTGCGATCTCCACTAGTTCAGGTTTTCAACGCTGGCAACTAGAACGTGATGCTCAATTACAAGGAATTCGCTTAGAACAGCAGGTACAACGGTATTTAAGGGAAACTTTAGAAACTTTAGCTTACTAAAAATTAAGTAAATCTTGTATATTTGTTTGCAAGCGACGGAGTTGACGGTATGCACTCTCCAAACGTTTGCCATCAACTTCCACTTCATTGGTGGGATAGTTTTCAATAATTTCGATTAGCGATACCTGCCCGTCTTGACTCGCAGAAAGAACCAAAGCGGCTCGCAAAGCCTGTCGATCTGCTCTCCGAGAAGGTGTATAAATAACCTGACTAATTTGATCCAAAATAATATTACCAATCTGGCTATTTAGCACTCGATCTAGAAATACAAGATTTACCTTTACCGGCTCCGTTAAATACTGACGAATGGCTTTGGGATCTTGTCGCGCCAAAGCAAAATTAACTCGAAGTGAACGTGAAAGTTCACCTGTTTCGGCAAAAGTGGATAGCTCCTCTACAGAAAGTGATTCACGGAAGATACCATAGTTTAACACCACTCGTTCCGCACCAAAAACAGGAGTGGACACAAGTAGAAGACACGTACTACCTACTAAAACTAAAATGCGACGCAGCCCCAAAAAATTAAAATGCATTTTTCCCTATTTCCAATAGGTTTGCTTTTATTGTGATGATATTCCAGCAACATTATTTGCAGCATCTAGCTTTAGGAAATACAAGAAATAAATCAGCCAAGGCAGGATAAGCGCTTAGACAAGACAGCGAGAGACTTGTTTATAGACTCACCTCATCCCAAAAGCCTCTCTTGTAGAGTTTGGCGAAAATCCATTTATCATCTCAATTAACAAGGCTTGGGGCCTACCCTTAACAATTTGCTCAAGTAAATTGTTAAGGGTAGGCAAACTTCGGCTACAGTGTACTAGTAGAATTTTCTGAATAAAAGAATATAACTAATGTATAAGTTCTGTGATCTATCTAAGGAATTTAGCTGAATCAGCGCTAATCATCCAGTATAGTTTTGCATAGATTTTACAGCAGCTACAAGGCTGCTACCTTCAATCTTGTTCGACACACCATAATTCAGCACATCACAGACGGAAAAAATGAAATACCGGGGTTTTCACATTTCTCTAGCGAAAAATTTTCGCCTTCTTTCTAGCAGTCATCTCAAATATACTTTGCGCGTGGGAGCGGGACTAACGGCAATGCTTGTTGTTTCCGGCGGCTCAATACTACTACCTGGTGAGGTTAATGCTGGTGCTACTCGCCCAGAAGGTATTGCCCCAACCCTGACAGCGCAAGTTCCGACAACAGCCGCAGTGATTTACGTTAATCCCGCAACTGGTGCAGATAGTGCTGGTGCTGGTGCAACATCAGCAGCACCCTACAGAAGCATCAGTTTCGCTCTGAGTCAAGCTCAACCAGGTGCAGTTATTCAACTAGCACCTGGGAACTATAACCAAGAAAGTGGCGAAACCTTCCCCCTTTTGCTTAAACCAGGGGTAACACTGCGGGGTGATGAAGCTACTAAAGGTCAGGCGATATTAATTACAGGTGGAGGTTTCTACACTAGTCGCACCTTTGCCCAACAGAACATTACAATCCTTGCCGGACAAGATACCACGATTACTGGTGTCACCGTCACCAACACAAATAGCCGGGGTACGGGTGTGTGGGTGGAGTCAACTAATCCGATTATCAAAAACAGTACTTTTACTAACAGTGCCAGAGAGGGTGTTTTTGTCACAGGTACAGGCAATCCCAAAGTCGAAGGCAACTTCTTTGTGCAAAACCAAGGCAATGGGATTTCCATTGCTAGAGCTGCCCAAGGAGAAATTCGGAGTAACTTATTTCAGGATACTGGTTTTGGTTTAGCGATCGGCGGGACTTCCACACCTCTAATTGTAGAAAACCAAATTACCGAAAACCAAGACGGTCTTTTTATCTCAGAGTCAGCCAAGCCTGTATTGCGTAAGAATGTCATTCAGAACAATAAGCGAGATGGCTTAGTAGCAACTGTCAGCGCTCTACCCGACCTTGGCACTAACGAAAATCCTGGTGGCAATCTTATTCGCAATAACACTCGTTATGATGTGAACAACGCCACCAAAACCAGTACAATTCTTGCTGTTGGCAACGATATTGATCAGAAAAAGATTTTTGGCTCAGTAGATTTTGTTGCCGCAAGTGTTGATATACCGCCTGGAGGGCCTGTCGCCTTTAAGGATGTGCCAGCAAATTACTGGGCGAAAACCTACATCGAAGCTTTAGCCTCCCAAAATATTATTGCTGGCTTTCCTGATGGCAGCTTTAAACCTAATGATCCTGTAACCCGCGCTCAATTTGCCACTATTGTCACTAAAGCCTTAACACCACCATCCAAACGCGCAGGTATTCAATTTAAGGATGTAGCAAGCAATTTCTGGGCTTACGCTGCCATTCAATCTGCTTACCAAAGTCAATTTGTTTCTGGTTATCCCGATGGCACTTTTAAGCCACAGCAGCAAATTCCGAGAGTGCAAGCATTAGTAGCTCTAGCTAATGGCTTGGGCTTAACTGCCAATAATCAGAATGTCCTTTCCTTTTACACCGATGCTGCCCAGATTCCTAGTTATGCGATCGCTCCTGTTGCTGCGGCAACTGCACGGCAACTAGTAATTAACTATCCCACAGCCAAGCAACTCAATCCTAATCGTCAGGCGACTAGAGCCGAAGTTGCTGCCTTTGTTTACCAGGCACTCGTCAATGCCGGACGTGCTCAACCAATTCCTTCATCCTATTTGGTAACAGTTCAGTAAATACCTAATTAGCAAATTGGAAGCGCCAAACTGATAATTTGTTAGTTTGGCGCTTCCAATTAATGTGAGTTTTTTTATTCTAGGGTTTTTTAAACATAAAATTTGGGGTCTTTAAATATAGCTAACCCCATTTGAATGTTATTTGGTTTATGGTCAGGGTCTTTATATTGGCTGACCCCGTTTCAACGATTTCTAGTTTCTCAGAAATTTTTGCTTTTTGGAATTTCCTAATAATTTTTTTATTTTTTTCTCTGTTGATATTTTAATCTTCATAACATCATTAATAAATTTGAAGAATATAAAGATATGCAAAAAGAAAGCAGTAAAAAATTAACAGCTAAATTTCTCGCTTCAGGAATTAGGATTTTTACCCGACTGGGGGCTTGCTTGCCGCCGCTGTTCCCAGCGCCAGAGGAACACCATTAGAGCAACGATCGCTACTTGGAGAGCTAAACTAGGCAAAGCACTCTCAACATCGCGTCCGGCAAGGACTTGGAAAAAAAAGATAAATGCGCCAATGGAGCCAGAAGCACCGAAAGCAATATAGATAAATTGTCGTAAGCCACGATAAGGAGCGGCTATTTCTGCTTTAAGGCTGGCATATTGTTCAGGGTTAAGACGATTTTTGGGATTTTGGTTTATCATGACTAAATCATGTTATACTCTTAGATTGTGTACGCCGATGTGGCTCAGTGGTAGAGCAGCTGATTCGTAATCAGCAGGCCGTGGGTTCAAATCCCATCATCGGCTTTGATAAAAGTATTGCTCAATAGTCAAGTTTGACATAAATCAAGCATTGTGCGGTTCTTCGGTTAATTTGATGGAACCTCGAATTATCACTCAAACTCAGTTTCGCAGAAAGATTTTAACAAATCAATACAGTTAGCGATCGCTCCTAAATGAGCAATTTCATATCCATGTGTATTTTGGGTAGGAAACGCCAAACAAGCAGCACGCCCAACATGGCCAAATTTCATCGCAATTGAAGCATCGCTGCCAAACTGGCTCAGTATCGTTAGCTGCACTGGTATATCGAGTTGTTTGGCAGATTGGCGCAGTTGTCCATTTAGCCCCTCATCATATATCCCATAAGCATCTTGAGATAAAAGTACAGGACTTTCCCCATCCTTAAAAGGATATTCCTCGGATAATGGACAAACTTCTAAAGCAATTAACGCATCCAAGCGTTGATTTTGGGTGAAAAATAATGCTCCAATTGCTCCTACTTCTTCTTTGGCTGAAGCTACCAAATAAACATCAACAGCGGGCTGTTTAAGATTTTCAGCCAAAGCTAGCAAAATGGCAACAGAGGCTTTGTTATCCAAGGTGTAACTGGCGATATGATCCTTTAACCGAATTGGATGCTTACGATGCTTGCCGATTACCATTCTAGTTCCCGGTCGAATGCCAGCTGCTTCTAATTCCGCAGATGTCAGCTTCGTTTCAATCCAGGCATTTTCCCACTTAACAGTAGTATCTTCCTGCTGCACTTTTTGGGGCGATTCGTGGGAAACATGGCGGGAACCAAAGCTGAGAATACCGCTAATGGTTTCGTTATCTCCCAATAAATCTACAACGCCCTCGCCGTAAACCCACGGGAAAGAACCGCCAAGTTTGCGGACTTCCACACGACCTTCATCACCTATACTCTTGACAATTGCGCCAATTTCGTCCTTGTGTGCGGTGATCGCGATCGCTCCATCTGGATTTTTCCCTGGAATTTTCGCAATAATATTATCGGCGCGATCGCACCAGACTTCTACACCCAGCGCCGCAAATCGTTCCATCAACAACTGATTAATCTCAGCTTCTACACCACTAGGAGAATGGTGCATGACTAATTCTTCAATAATTTCAAATAAGCGATCGTAATCCCACATCAATACAGTTAGTTTAGTTTTCAACTGTTGTATGAGACAATTGTGCATCAACAACCCGCACTACTGATACAACTGCTGCTCTTTTTTGTTGACGCTTCAGCATTCCTATAGCACCAAAAGCACCAAGGGCTAAAATTCCCAAGTTGATCGCAGGTTCCGGGACAGACTTAGCATTAATCGCCGCCAGTGTAGTTTCTGCTACTAACTTATGAACGCCTGTTGTTGGATGCACAGAGTCAAAGAACAAATAATCGTTTGGTTGAGGACACACACTGATGATGGTCTGAAAATTCCCTACTACGCAAGGGTTAGCCACATCTTTAAACCCAAACTTCCCTGGATTTGCTTGTACTTCATTAAATAAGGAAAACACATCAACAGAGATCAGATTTAGGTCAGAGTTATTGCTAAATTTGCCTAGCTCCTCTGCTAATCTCGTATTATGGTCATTTGTCAAACCAGTCAAGTTGCTAGATAGACCTGTCGCAAACGCAAATGGAATCTTGCCCAAATCAGGCAAGTTAAAGACTAAAATATTTTTGGCGCCAGATGAGGCAAGTAACCCTACTGAGTCTGATAAGTTCTGGACTGTTTGAGCCGTATCAGTAGCTTGACTAAACACATAATCATTTGCACCTCCCCATACAGCATAAAGAGCATTTGGGTCAAGCTTTTGATTGGCTTGTAAAATGGGTTGCGTCAACAAGCCGACTTGCTCTAGTACTCCCGGTAACGGCGCACTAGGAACAACAGCATTACCCTGACCAGAACTAGCACCGCCCACAGCAAAGTTAATACCTTGATTGGGAATAGTAGTATTTAAAGTAATGTATGGAGAGGGTTTTAATCCTAGCTGCTCTCCGAGGTAGTCTACCCACACCCGCTCATTGGAAAAACGCCCTTGAAAATATGGTGGAGCTTGGGGAATGGCTGTTGTCGGAGCAACTAAACCACCAGTAGCAGCGAAAACATTGCCAGTATCAGAAAGACTGTCGCCAAATACATAAAAGTTGGTAAAACTCGCAGCACTCGCCTTCAGCGGCAACATGAAAGACAAAAGAACAAATCCTGCCGCTACAGCTTGTTTTTTCATATTTGTTTTACCCGTGGTATTTGTTAGTTTTAGTTAATTTACGTTGTTTTACCTAACTATGCACCAAAAATTTATCAAACACGGGTAAAAACGCTGAAAATACTGAGATTTACATTCTCTTGATAAAAAATAGGTCTATTACAAAAAAATGGCCAAATTTACATCCTAGAAGGTGGAAATCGCACACTTTTATGCTATGCATGGACTAACTGCAACATAATCGGGTAAACCTTTGTAGATATCGCTCTAACTTCGCTTTAATTTCAAAGCCTCAGTAGCCGATACACCCTCACCCTGAGTACCGAAATACCACAAAGCTGTAGCAGCCTCAGCACGAGTTACTGGTTTTTTGGGTTGAAACAGAGTCGTATAACCAAACACCCGCCGAATATTTGATTGTTCACCATTTTGGTAATCAGCCAACACCGCTCTTAAAGCCTTGGGGTCAATTCGCGCTGCATCTTGGAAACCCCAGGTTTGTTTAACTGCATCTAAGTTAGCAGAGGGTAAAGCTTGGCGAGTATCTAGAGGTAATTTCCACAGTAATAACTGTTCCCGCGTTAGGGGTGCATCAGGACGAAATAAAACTACTGTAGAATCTCCAGACAACGGACTGGGAATTAACCCAGCTTCAGCTAATCCCTGAATTGCTGCAAAATCAGGGTCTTTTGCCGACACATCACTAAAAGCTGGTTGAGTAGTTTCGGATGCCAAGCGAATTTGTTTAGCTGGATTGCTGATATGCATAGCATTATTAGCAGCAATTAGCCAACGAGCATATTCCCGATGTGTAACGATTTTACTGGGTTCAAACTGGTTAGTTGTGGTAGTAGAGTTACTCTTAATTGTCTTTGGCTCTAAAGACAAAACACCTAATGCAGCCAAGTCTTGGATATATTGCCGCCATTCTTGCGGTGCTTTGTTCAGATCGTTAAATTCCTGAGATTCAGATGTCGGTGTAGGAGTTGTTTGATTATTAGCCGTGCTTGGTGGCTGTGTTGCCAAGTTTGCGGGTGGTGTCGGGCCAATAAACTGTGGATCTACTGGTTGAGGAACGGCGTTAGTAGTTTCGTTAGGATTTGCAGTTGGGGTAGATTGTGCCGTTGCAGTACTATTAGGTGTGTATTCAATCAGTAATTCGGTTGCTGTTTGGGGTTGATTAGGTGTGGCGTTAGTAACTGATTTAGGCTGAATGGAAACCTTCAACAGCAAATCGTTACGACGTGCCTCAAAAGCACCTCCCGCATCATCTGTTGGCTGTTGTAAAATCTGCCAGTTATTTGTTTGAAACTGGCTGCGATAAAAGCTAGCAATAAAGTTACTGGGGTCAGAACTCAACCAACGAGTTGAGACTCTATTTTCTGAACCGTTAGCAGGTGTAACTTCCTCTAACTTGGCATTGGAGTATAGGGGGATATCTTTGGGAAAATCAACTGGTAACTGAACTGTTGATTCGTTTGGCTGTGCTTGCGGTTGATTAGTCTGAGATTCTCCAAAGACAGCTGGATTGCTTTGCAGCTTCGGATCTGCCGCCAAAGATTGCTCAAGGTTTTTGGCGACTGGACTGTTAGCACAGGCTGTTAAGGAAGTGAGTAGAACAGCCCAAATTAGAAATACAGCTGGACGTTTGCAGGGAAGCACAGGAAATCACAAATTGAGTTTCAATTCCTACCCTAGCGCAGACTGTTCATTAAATGGGAATGGGGAATGGGGAATGGGGAATGGGGCATGGTTTTCTCTTTTTCCCCTTGTATCCCTTGTATCGCTGCTTTTTCTGCTCTCTGACTATTTGTATCACCAAAACGACACTACCGACTCACGGCATCTTCTTCGTAAATGTCTCTGTTGGTGATGATGATATCTCCAAAAATGAGTAAACGGTAGCAAAAGCTACCGTATTGTCTTCGTTTTACAGCCATTAGGTTTTGATAATTCCCATGCTTATTTATAGAATTCCCTAAAATTCTGGCAAACTAACATTTTTGAAAAAAAAACATAAATAAATCTGGAATGCTTGCTAGATAAGAGTTTTGTCATTTGGGTGATCTAATCTAGTACTCCACCACAAGGATTATCACAAATTTTCAGATAGTTTTGGAAATATTCCATTGTTAGAGCAAATAACTGATTGATTACTAGCTAAACCCTTCTTTAGCTAATAAAAGCTTTAATATTCTTCCAGATACACTAGCTTAATGCGATGCCTACGGCGGGCAAAGCCTATGCCAAGCAGCTGAAGTGAAGTGATAGACTAGGATTAAATTCCCTCTTAGCCTCACCCAAGGAGGGGAATAGATAGATAAAGTTCGCTAACGCTGGCTTACAATCGATTTTGGCAATTATTCATCTGACGATGGTAAGCTGAGTAAGGCAATAGCTGGAAAATGCCAGTTTTAAGCAATTCCAGGAATTTAGCGTAAGTTCGTTATTCTTGGCGACTGAGGTTATAGGTAAAACAGTCAAGTGTCGCAGCAGTTTCCCTAGTATCTCTAAATTGATTTTTTGGGGAAAGTGCTACTTATGCTGTGGTCAAGAGTTTCTTGGCAGCCTCGAAAGCAGTGAGTGCTTCCTCTAGAAGTGCGTAGTTTACCGCCGTAGGCATCGCCTCTATGTTATCCAAAGCTTTCTCTCTGGCAACCCATACCCTGTTCATCTGGGATAGGGCAGCGGTTCTTTTAGAAAAGCTGGGCACAGGATGCGCTTCGCAAGTTATAGAGGCAGTGCATAGTTAGCTATAGCTGTTTTCACAGTCATTAGTAGGATTGAGTAGAGGCAAAGAAGACACTTCATCCAATGCACTGGCGGTTGAGAAAACCCTCTACAAACTTGGTCTGAACAGTTAACAGCTTCCTGATAAATTAGATACAATTAGCATCTGCGTTTGTTTGGGGATCGCTTGTTCAAAGCGAGTACTCAAATTGACAAGCTGCTGCACTAACCGATTTGACATAGTAATAACGTTTTCAGCTGATAACTCTGGCGAAAATTTTTAATTCAGGGCAAATTAAGACTTATATCCAAGGGGCTTGGGTGTTTCTTGGAGATGAAGTTAGCCAAAAGGGGGCAAAAGGCTGAAAAAGATATATCTAATGTCAAAAACGCAGATCGGATAGGAATATGAAAATCTAAAATAGATATTAAGAAGAAAAACAACGACCATCGACAACCGTCAGTCCATTTTACTTTCTGTAAAGCGTCACCGGGTTGTTACCAGTGCTGAAACACGATTACATGCAAGTTTCCCAGGATCAGCCTATTTATTCCGAGGCTCCCCTCCAGCTGTTACTGTTTGTCGATGGACGCCCCAAGTCCCGCCAACAAGTGCAGCGAATACGTGCTTACTTAAAAGAGTTGCAGGCTGAGTATAGTTTTGAACTTCAAACTATCGATGTTGGACAACAACCTTATTTAGCAGAACACTTTAAATTGGTAGCAACGCCAGCTTTAATCAAAATTCATCCCGAACCACGGCAGGTTTTGGCTGGGAGTAATATCATAGCGCAATTGAAAAACTGGTGGCCTCGCTGGCAAGCTGCTGTAGACACCTACTTAAAATTACAGGAAGACTTACAAGAACAGATAGACGACAATGTTAGGGTGACATCACCCAAATCTACTATCCGTTCGGTTGCTGTTTCTGCTGAACTAATCCGACTCTCAGATGAAATTTTTCGCTTGAAACAGGAAAAAGATAACCTCCAAGAGCAGCTACAGTTTAAAGACCGGGTGATTGCGATGCTGGCACACGATCTCCGCAATCCCCTAACTGCCGCCGCGATCGCTATAGAAACTCTCCAATCTAACTACAATTTAGAGACAGGCCAATTCCAGCGCCTCAAACCATCCTTGACGGCCCATCTACTAAAACAAGCCCGCAATCAAACTAAGATCATTGACAGGATGATTGCTGATCTTTTACAAGTAGGTCGTGGTAAAGATACAGAATTCCCCATCCTACCACAAAAGGTACAGCTAGGTAAACTGTGCTTAGATGTACTGGAAGAATTGTGCGATCGCTACACCGCCAAATCCCAAGAAGTAGAAACGGATATTCCCAATGACTTGCCATACGTATATGCTGACCCAGAACGCATCCGGCAAGTGTTAGTGAATCTGTTAGATAATGCCATCAAATACACCCCAGAAGGTGGCAAAATTAGCGTCGCCGGATTGCACCGCACTACGCAAAAAGTTCAGTTTAGTATTGGCGATACTGGGCCTGGTATTCCTGTAGAAAATCGCGATCGCATCTTTGAAAATCACTTTCGACTGCAACGGGATGAAGGCACAGAAGGTTACGGCATTGGTCTTTGTCTATGCCAACGCATCGTCCTAGCACATTATGGTCAAATTTGGGTAGACTCTGCCCCCAATAATGGAGCATGGTTTCATTTCACGCTGCCAGTTTATCCTTCTTAGATAAAGCACCAATGACAAATGACAAATGACCAATGACAAATGACAAATAACTAAGAACTTGAGATAAAGCGATCGCGCCCCCCAGCCTTTGCTTGATAGAGTGCCTTATCTGCCAGCACGATCAAATCTGAAGGTGAGGATTCCCAAGTAGGGACAACAGTCGCCACGCCCATACTAAGAGTGACATACTCACTCACCGCAGATCCGTCATGAACAATTTGCAAATCTTTAACTCCGGCTTGTATCATAGAGGCAACATGAACTGCGCCAGATGCAGGGGTATATGGCATAATCACAGCAAATTCTTCGCCACCATAACGCGCTACTAAATCCTGATGTTTTTGTACCTTAAGGCTTAAGACAGCACCCACTTTTTGTAAACAGACATCCCCAGCCGGATGACCATATCTATCGTTATAAAATTTAAAAAAGTCGATATCACATAAAATCATTGACAAGGGAGATCCTTCTTGTGCAAGATTAATCCACTGAGTATTAAGATAATCGTCAAAGCGGCGACGATTAGCCAACTCAGTTAAGCCATCTACATTGGCAAGGTGATGCAAAGCTTGGTTTGCCGCCTCTAATTGTTTGTATACTTGCGCTTGCTGTAGCAGTCGGCGTAAACGCTGGCGCAATACAGGCCAGTGAATTGGCTTAGTTACATAATCAGTCGCCCCAGCGTCAAAAGCACGGTTTACGGATTCCTCATCATCCAAGCATGTGATCATCAAGATGGGAGTGCGCTCCCATATCTTGGATATAACCGTATTTTTAAGTGTCGAGTTAGTATCAAAATTCGCAAGTGCTGATATTAAATTATTCCTGGCAATTTGGAGCAAGTGCTTACAGCAGGTAAAGCCATCCATCACAGGCATTACAGCATCTAGCAAAACTATATCTGGTTTGATAGCCTCGTAAGCATCTAAACATTGCTTACCATCATTGACTTCAACCACTCGATAACCTTCTTGTTCCATAGCTTTACGCAACAACACTCGGATGGTCTTGTCATCATCAGCCACTAGAATCAGTGGCGGTTGCTTTGTAGAAAGAGGAAATGGGCTTATGCCTGACATGAGTTGCCTTCCACTTGCGGGACTATGCTGAAAAAGGCTGTGCAACTCGATCGCATGGGGGCGATCGCTATTTTCCTCAATGCCGAGATTTGCGACAAAGGTGTGTCTGTCCTCACAATCAACTGTTTCTTGACAATGGACTGCTCAATGTTCTTGAGCCAAGCAAGCGGTAGATAACTAAGTTGCATAGACAATCTATAATTGGAACACGAAGGCAATTGTTACCTTTTTGTTCAGCTATGGTTATGGGAGGAAATTGTTACTTTTATATTTCCCTATTGTTAAAGTCAAATTACAATTTTTTTGAGAATTGCAAATGATACCTTAATTATGTAGTTCTGTAGTTAGTTTAGAAACTTAGTAAGGCAGAGCAATGCAATTACCAAAATCCGCCTAGAAGATAGCTAATAGTAAATTATTAATATTACCTGACTTAAATTTATTTAGTCTATTCGGCAAGGCTTGCTGAGATTTAGTATAATTACATAAGGATGAGATAAAGCTTAGTGCAAAGATTTATTATCGAGTGAATCTAGGTTAAGAAATTAAGTAAAAATTCTTATTTAATTCGCCTCAGTACATCTAGTAATACTTGGCACAGATCCACTTAGGATATCAATTAACTAGATAATTTGCTCAAGTAAATTGCTAAATACAGGCAAATTTATACTAAATTATACTAAATTATACTAGTTAGGTAAAAAAACGGCTGTTTGTTATTAAATTACTAAATTAAAACGAATAACTACTTCACCAGCAACACATAAAATCGCTATCTTTTTGACTGTACAAACAACAGGAAATCTTACAAAAAATCTAACCCTATTTACATTCACCAAATCTTTAAAATGCCAGACTCATTAATGTATCAACAGGATAATTTTGTTGTTTTAGAAACAAATCAACCAGAACAATTTCTCACACTATCAGAGTTATTAGACAAGCTCAAAAAAACTCTCCAGCAACTCATAATTCAAGATTTGCCACCTGACTTGCAAAAGTTTGATACTGTGGAGGCTCAAGCACAATATTTACTCGACACTAGCTGCGAATTAGATATTGGCCCTGGAAAATATTTGCAGTGGTATGCAGTTCGTTTAGAAAAGTAACTTTTTGGTCAGTGGTTAAGAGAATCACAAAAAATAATTTAAAAGCCATAAAGATATGGAGTTTGGGTAACAATAATTTTTGTTCTTGAGAGGATGTTTTAAAAGTGGTCGGATGTAATTTTAGTCACTTCTATATCCTCCTTGACCTCTAAAAAAAGGGGAACCAGAATAAAAGTCCCCCTTAACAAGGAAGACTTTGGGGGAGCTAAAACGTTTTACTCCCGATAAAAGGATTTTTAAAACATCCTTGGACTATTGACTGCTGGCTACTGACTCTTTTTGAGTATTGATCAACGCTAGCTCAATTGTATTTTCAGATGGCTGTGTTATTTGAATCTCCAATCCAGGGCCAAAATAGTTGGTCATTTTTTCTTGCTTTTTTTGCCACGCATCAAATGGTATTAGCGGCGAATCAAATTCTAAAATTAGGGCATAGTTGCCATTAACTTCTGTTTCTCGCAACCCTGTGACTGTTGGTCGTTCTTGATCTGTAGGACTCAAACCCAGAAAAGAAAGTGTTGTATCTAAATGAGCATCTTGACCGTAGCAATATCGGGTGATGTCTTTGCGAATTTTATTTTGAGTATCAGTTGCTTGCTGCTGGCGTAGCATTAATGCTGACGGTGAGGTAGTTTGGCTAAAGGGTACTGGCTTAAGTTCATTAGCTTTCAGCGCTAGTCCTCCCAACAAGAGAGGAATCCCGTAAAAAAATCCGACAAGATTGAGTGTGGCATTATTATTAGCATAGGCGACGAAGCCAGTTACCGTTAATATGCCGCCGATAGTTAAACCGAGTGTTCCCAAAGAGATTTGGCGTAGCATGAGCTTAAATTAGTATAAAGTCTGAATACGTCAGTTTTATTATCATCGGCTATGAGTAACAAATTAGGGAAGAACATCGTTCCCAGTTAAAAGGGCGTATAGTGTCCCAGAATATGAGATTTTGAGTTAACTTTAAACTTAAAGGTAGTTAAAGATAGGAAAAAAATAATGGATCTACAGACTATAAAAGAGCGAATCGTCGCAGTTCAAAATAAACGCGAGTACCTGTTAAGCCTGCTGGAGCAACCAAACCTGGGAACTTTGAGAATTGACGTAAATCAGGCTTTGGAAGAACTGGATGAATTAATTGATGAATTTAGACGCACCATTCCGGTAGAGTAGAAATCATTAAAAATAGCGTCGGTTTAACCCTTAACTTCAGGCTATACCGGCGCTCCTCACTATTATCATGTGTTCGAACCCCCAGAATTGAACTAAGCCTGAGTTGACGAAGCAATATTGGTGTATCATTTATCCTGCAAATGAACCATCTCCTGCACGCTGACCTAACTGCCTAACTAAGGCAATAAGTTCGCTTGTAGGCACATCTTTTTTGCAAACATCATCAAAGCTAGACATTGCCTTTGTCCCCTGAAAATTTACGTCTTCTACTGAGGAGTAAGCAAGAATCTGGGTGTTTGGAGATATAGCTTTAATGTGAGTAGATGCACTCCAGCCATCCATGACAGGCATTTGTAAATCTAGAACAATTACGTCAGGATGGCAACGTTTAACCATTTCTATCGCTTCTTCACCATTGCTGGCTAAACCTACTACTTGAATATTTTCCTGGCAAGAGAAAACCAATTGCAAGGTTAAACGAGTCAGTTCGTGGTCGTCAACTACTAGAACACGCAAGGTAGAAAGCTCACAGGATAACATTAACATTGAGGGGAAAGACGAAATTATTCAAAATAACCCCTCTAGTTTATGGGAACAAGTGCCAGCCCTGACTCTATCCTATGGTTGAATAACTTGTGTGAACCCATGAAAAACAACTTAGACAACTGCTCAGAAAATTAAAGTTTTCTAAAAAAAACTAAGTTGAGCTAGTTGTCAAGGTGTAAGTAACTTATTTTTTAATCAATCAGGTTTGAGGCTATACCAGTTGAGCGTAATGCCATGTTCATAAGAATTTTTTGTGAATTTGCTTCTGGAGAATCATCATAGGGACGACGTTGAATATAAGTGCCATCGGCTTGTAATTCCCAAGCTTGACGATTATCGGCGAGCATAATTCCCATTATTTCTTGCAAATCTTTGGCAATATCTGGGTCTTTGACTGGGGTAATTACTTCGACTCGGCGATCTAGGTTGCGGCGCATCCAGTCGGCACTGCCGATATAGATTTCCTCCTGTGTATTGTTATGAAAATAATAAATCCGAGAGTGTTCTAAAAAGCGACCGACAATGCTGATTATGCGAATATTTTCACTAATGTCTTTGAGTCCTGGGCGCAAACAGCAAACGCCCCTAATAATTAAGTCAATTTGCACTCCGGCGCGGGAAGCTTCATATAATGTGGCGATAATTTGTGGATCGACTAGGGAATTCATTTTGGCAACAATGCGTCCAGAAAACCCGTTTTGAACATTTTCGATTTCGCGGTGAATTAGTGACAAAAAGCGATCGCGCATATTCACAGGCGCAACCAGCAACTCTCGATAAGATTTTTGCAAAGAGTAGCCTGTCAAGAAATTAAATAAATCTGTGATGTCAGCACCCAATTCTTCACGGCAACTAAACAATCCCAAATCTGTATACAGTCTTGCGGTTTTGGGGTTATAGTTACCAGTCCCAATATGCACGTAGCGACGTATCCGGTCTTTTTCGCGCCGTACTACCATAACGGTTTTACTATGGGTTTTCAGCCCCACTAAACCATAGACTACGTGAACTCCAACTCTTTCTAGTCGTCTTGCCCAGTAAATATTATTCTCCTCATCAAACCGCGCCTTTAATTCCACCAGCACGGATACCTGCTTGCCATTTTCAGCAGCAGCAATTAAAGCGTTGACGATGGGTGAGTCGCCAGAAGTCCGGTAAAGGGTCATCTTGATGGCTAACACATTTGAATCGTAGGCGGCATGGGTGATAAAGCGCACGACTGTTTCTGAAAAGGATTGATAAGGATGGTGTACTAGTAAATCCTTTTCCCGAATCACAGCAAAAAAGTCTTTTCCTTCGTCCGTTTCCAGGACATCTGGATCTAAACTCGGTTCTCTCAGTCTTTGCAACCGTATTGGTACAACAGATTGGCGTGGTGGATCTTTGAGTTCTGGCAATGGCAAGGACATAAAATACATCAAATCCCGCAGTCCCAAAAGTCCGTCTACTTCGTAGAGATCGCTTTCTGTTAATTCCAAATCTTGCAATAATCGCGATCGCACTATTTCAGGAGTCTGAGATTGAATCTCTAGCCGGACTGGACTCCCACCTAGTCGCCGTTTTCGCAATTCCTGTTCGATCGCTAACAATAAATCATCTGCTTCATCTTCTTCTAAGACCAAATCGGCATCACGGGTAATGCGGAACGGATGATATTCTTGAATGTTCATCCCTGGAAATAGAGATTCTAAGTTATGAGCGATCGCCTGTTCTAAAGGTACTCCTGTCCAGTGGGCAGGTTTTTCGCTGTTCTGATCTCCCAACTCAGGCGGTATCGGTAAAAATCGTGGCAGAACACTGGGGACTTTGACTCTGGCAAAGAATTCTTCTTCGGTATCTGGATTTTTGACCACAACAGCCAGATTCAGACTGAGATTAGAAATAAAAGGAAAGGGATGACTAGGATCAACAGCCAGGGGAGTCAAAACTGGGAAAACTTGTTCCTCAAAATAACTGTCGAGATGAGTCCGCTGTTTTTGATTCAAATCTATGTAATTCAGGATATGGATGCCATGATTTGCTAGTAGCGGACGAAGTACTTCTTCAAAATGTTGATGCTCTTTCTTGACGTGGGGAGTGAGAGTAGACCTAATATCGTCTAACTGTTGTTGTGGTGTCCGACCATCGGGAGTTAACAGGCTGACTTTCGCCTCTACTTGTTGCTTTAAACCAGCAACCCGCACCATGAAAAACTCATCCAAATTAGAGTTGAATATTCCCAAAAACTTCAGGCGTTCCAGAAGTGGGGTGCGATCGTCACAGGCTTCATGTAATACCCTGCCATTAAATTCTAACCAGCTTAACTCTCGGTTAAGATAATATTGTGGATCGCTGAGATTGATGGGGGTAGAGCTTTTCTTAGATTTTGCCATAATGACCTAAGCGTAGGCAGATGTAGCCCATTGAACTGGGGGACAATAAACATAGTAAGTTAAATGGTGCTTGAGCATAACGCTGAGGTAAATTTTGGCTATATTGATTCTCTACCTTGCTACTGGTACAAGACAGATATCATCTTTAAAATCAAAAAATCTATTTCTATTTAAATAATTTCAGTTAAAGACTAAAAAATCTTGTGTAGGCACTAAAGCTAAGGGACTTCCAAATAAAAAATATCCAATTAACTCCTGTGGGGTGGGCCGAAAAGCCATTGGTGTCAAGTTAACGCGAAACCACACGTCCGCCAGGGATTGTAAATCCCTGTCTCATAGCTAAAGTCCTCTGAAGAGGACTTCATAGCGCAAAAATTTTCAGTCTACTTCAGTAGACTTGAGCAATTAGTCAGGGATTTACAATCCCTGGCGGGTGAACAACACCCAATCAGTACGCTATTTTTGGCTTAAGTTGACACCAGTGGCTTCAGATCGCTTCTGGTGGGTGCTTTGTGCGATCGCATAGCTGTTTCTTTCAGAGAATCACTCTACCAACCTATAACTAGATTTTATAGCCGTTTTCAATTGTGTGGAATATGGTAGGGGCTTACAGTTGTGCGCCTTTACAAAATATTGTGCATCCATACGAGAATCGCAATCAGTCTGGAGGTTCAAATCGTTGCCCACAGCATATTACCCATGAAGATGCACTTAAGATTTGGCAAAGATACGACATGGGTATTGCTCAAAATGTCTCACTAATTATTAAACTGAGTTTACAGAGAATTATGATGCTGGAAGCAGTCTAAAGCCTTACTTCTAGTGCTTTTGGGATTTGATTGTCGAAAATCTGAAGTTGGTAAGTATTGCCACAATTTTTATCACGGTATTAGGTAAATAGAAGCCTTGCAGAATCTATGTTTTTATAGGTATTTGACTGCTGTTTCTCAGGTCTACACCAACAATCTCTTCTATTAGGTTTTTTAATTTATCACCTCCGATATTTTGAATATTTTCAGTGTTATTACTGAAATGTTCTTCAGAACTCAAGGTTATATTGAAAACGCAAAGATGAAAACACAAGGAGCTTGTGAATCATGAAAATTTCTGCGATCGTTAAAGGAAGCATCTGCGTATTAGGTTTGGTTGGTGTTGGTAATTTATTCGCTGCACCTGCAAATGCTGGAGATGCTGCTGCTCGTGGCGCTGTTACAATCGTTAGACCATCAGGTTCTTCTATCAGCGTCAGTGGTGAGATCACTGCACCTACTGGTACACAATTTCCTGGTCCATTAACTATCACACCTACACCTGGTACTGGTGTTGTAGGTGGCAACGATGAAGATATAGCAAGTCTTGAAATAAACCCAGGTACAGTTGAAGCCTCAGTGGCGACAGCTGGCAGTGGCTCAATCGAATCAGCTATTGCAGAACTAATTACTACCGGCGCTTTTACAGATGTTCAAGACCTAGCTGCTCTTGTTAGAGCAGCTAGTGCTGGCAGTTTAGAATAGACTGATTGTTAGCTGATAGAAAATCACGATGGTGTAAAAACCTATCGGCTTTTAGTCTAGATGTTTTCACACCTTGCGTTGATTTGCAATGTTTTCTTGAGTTTAGTTTGAGAATGTGTTGTTAGTAGTTGACATAAAACAACTGTGACATACACACATTAGACATTTGCATCAAAGTATTTGGTAATTCCCTAATTAACTCTCTAACTTACTTTCCTTCATCCATATCTAGTGTTTATGGAGAATAAGGTAGCAATTGAGAGATAACAAATTTGGAGAGATAATACAGCTCCTTGAGTGTAGTTGAGGAGCAGTATTTTCAGAATTCTGTACTATATTACCATAATAAACCCGGTTTCTTATAGAAACCGGGTTTTTGATCTTTGGTTAAATATATTCAAAACGGCTTAATCATTTGATTCTGTAGGTAGGGGTTTTATACGCAGCAAATCGTTGAAGATCCCCCTAAATCCCCCTTAAAAAGGGGGACTTTGACTCTGGTTCCCCCCTTTTTTAAGGGGGCTATGGGGGATCTAAACACTGTGAGGCAACTCTCAAAGACTTGTGTATACGCCCGCAGCCTGATAAGCAAGGAAGGCGGAGGGCTAAGTTAGAGTAAAGGTTGTACACGACGTTAAGCTATTCAGACAGTAGCCAAGCTGCTGAATGCATATAAAATTAAAATTTATTAAGAAAAGTTAATGAAAGCTGGACACATTGATACAGAAGCAGCGAGGTTAGAAGCCCTCCGCCAGTATCAAATTCTTGACACCGAACCCGAAGCAGCTTACGACAATCTTGCTCAGTTAGCGGCATTTATTTGTGGCACTCCCATCTCTTTGGTAAATTTCATTGATGAAAATCGTCAATGGTTTAAGGCAAAAGTAGGTTTAAATGTATCAGAAATGCCCCGGAGTGTTGGGTTGTCTTATCTTTGCCAAGAGCAGCGCAATCTTGTTGTGGTTCCTGATACGCTAGCTGATGAGAAGTTGGCAAATAATCCAGTCGTGACTGGCTACCCATACATCCGGTTTTATGCAGGTGTACCATTAATTACTCCGAAGGGAGATATGCTGGGAACTGTGTGTGTAATTGACCAAGTTCCACGGCAACTAAGCCAAAAACAAGTGGAGGCGTTTGTAGGTTTAAGTCGCTTGGTAATCGACCAATTAGAACTTAGACGTCATGTAACTGAGGTATCTCAAATTACTGAGAAACTGATGGCACATGAGCAAGCAGCCCGCGCCCAATCTGAAGCTGCGAGAACTCGGATTACTAATCTTCTTGAAAGCATCACCGATGGTTTTTTTGCCTTAGATAAAAAGTGGCGATTTACCTATATTAATGGTCAAGCAGAACGACTGTTGCAAACAAACCAAAATGAGCTTTTGGGTAAAAATATCTGGGAGGTGTTTCCAGAAATTATCGGCACAAAATTCTATCGTGAGTATCACAGAGCAGTCTTAGAACAGGTTAGCGTAGAATTTGAGGAGTTTGATCCGCTACTAAACTGCTGGCTTCAAGTCCACGCCTATCCGGCAAAAGACGGCTTGTCTGTTTATTTCCAAGATATTACTGAACGACGGCGAACAGCAGAAGCACTACGGGAAAGTGAAGAACGCTGGCAATTAGCATTACATGGTAATAATGATGGTATTTGGGATTGGAACCTCAAGACTAATGAAGTGTTCTTCTCAACTCGATGGAAGGAAATGCTCGGCTATAAAGACCACGAAGTTTCCCACCGTTGGGATGAATGGACAAAACGAATCCATCCCGATGAGCGAGATTGGGTACTTCAAGCTTTCCAAGACCACTTTGCCCAGAAAACACCGTTTTACGTCTGTGAATATCGAGTCCAGTGCCAAGACGGCAGCTATAAATGGATTCTAGATCGAGGACAGGCACTTTGGGACGCATTGGGTGATATTGTACGGATGGTGGGTTCTTATACAGATATCACAGATCGCAAGCAGGCAGATGAAGAATTAAAGAGACAAAATCTGCGATCGCAATTATTCGCAGAAATCACCCTAAAAATTCGAGAATCTTTACAAATAGATGAGATTCTTAAAACCACGGTGACAGAGGTACAAAAGTTACTCCAAGCTGACCGAGTTTTGATTTTTCGGCTGGAAACTGACGGTTCGGGAACAGTGGTACAAGAGGCAGTGCTACCTGGTTGGCCGGTAATTTTAGGAGAAAATATTTTTGACCCCTGCTTTAAAGAAGAATATATAGAAAGATATCGCCAGGGAAGAGTAAGTGCTATTGAAGACATTCAAGCTGCTCATATTCAACCATGCCATCGAAAATTTCTGCAACAGTTTGCTGTCAGGGCTAACCTGGTAGTGCCAATTCTTGTCAGGGATGCTATTTGGGGCTTATTGCTGGCTCATCAGTGTGCTGCACCTCGACAGTGGAATAACTTTGAGACGGAGTTATTACAGCAATTAGCTAACCAAATAGGAATTGCTTTATCTCAAGCGCAACTTTTAGAAAAAGAAACCCAGCAAAGTCAAGAACTTGCGCGTTCCAATGCAGAATTAGAACAGTTTGCATATATCGCTTCCCATGACTTGCAAGAACCGTTGCGGATGGTGACAAGTTATTTACAACTACTAGAGCGAAGATACAAAAATCAGCTAGATGCCAATGCCGATCAGTTTATCAACTATGCAGTAGATGGGGCCCGCCGGATGCAGACCTTGATCAACGATTTGTTGAACTATTCTCGCGTCAGCACTCGTGGACAGCCCTTTAAGTTAGTTGATTGTAATATTGTATTACAGCAAGCGATCGCTAATCTTCAAATTGCGATCGCAGATAGTCAGGCAGTTGTCACTTATGATCCTCTACCTGAAGTGATGGCTGATACTACCCAACTAACACAAGTATTTCAAAACCTGATCGCCAATGGGATCAAATTTTGCCAGAATCAGCAGCCACTAATTCACATTGGGGTAAGTAAGGGAGATGCAGATATAGATGGAAAAAGTTTAAATTCTATTCCGTCGGGGGATGAATGGCTGTTCTCGGTGCGCGATAATGGAATTGGTTTGGAATCCCAGTATGCTGAACGTATTTTTATAATTTTTCAGCGCTTGCACGGTAGAGACAAGTATCCCGGTACTGGAATTGGTCTGGCAATTTGTAAGAAAATTATAGAACGCCACGGCGGCCGGATCTGGGTTGAGTCGAAACCGGGTGAAGGCTCGACTTTCTACTTCACAATTCCAGATATAGTAGGTAAGCAATGGTGAGAACCATAACAGCGATTATGCCTATTGAGGTTTTGTTAGTAGAGGATAATCCTGGCGATGCTCAACTTACACGCATCGCCCTGGAAGATAGCAAAATCTCGATTCACTTAAATGTGGTCGAAGATGGTGTAGAGGCAATGGCATTCTTGCGAAAACAGGATAAATATGCTAAAGTCCCCCATCCAGATATTATACTGCTCGATTTAAACCTCCCTAGAAAAGATGGGCGGGAAGTGCTGGCAGAAATTAAAGGAGATGAAAACCTTAAACGAATACCTGTGGTTGTCCTGACGACTTCCCAAGCAGAAGAAGACATCCTCAAAGCCTATAATTTGTGTGCAAACTGTTATATAACTAAGCCAGTAGATTTCGATCAATTCGTTAAAATTGTACAATCCATAGAAAATTTTTGGTTTGCGATCGTAAAACTGCCACCGGAGTAGTGGAAATGGCAGGTAAAAATATTAAAGTCTTGTTGGTAGAAGATAACCCTGGTGATGTCTTTTTATTACAGGAGTTGTTAAAGGAAGTTAGCACAGTTGTAGTTGAGTTAATGCCTGTTGAGCGGCTTTCCGAAGCCCTCAATTATTTAGCAAAGGAAGTTTTTGATGTAATTTTGTTAGACCTCTCGCTGCCAGATAGCCAGGGATTGGAAACCTTTGTCATAGCTCACCTTCAGGCAAAAGCAACTCCAATAATTGTGCTGACAGGTATAGATGATGAAACCCTGGCAACTAGGGCAATGCAGCAAGGAGCGCAGGATTATTTGGTGAAAGGGCAAGTAACTGGCGACTTGCTGGTGCGATCTATGCGTTATGCCATTGAGCGTCAACGGGCAGACGACGCACTGCGCCATAGTGAGGAGCGATTTCGGGTTGCCCTGAAAAACTCTCCAATCTTTGTCTACAACCAAGATCGGGAGTTACGCTACACCTGGGTTTATAATCCTCCATCTGGGGTGACTGTTGAAGAAATATTGGGAAAACAAGATTTGGATATCATCCCAGTAGAAGATGCTCAACGTCTCATCGAAATTAAACGTGGGGTGCTAACCACGGGCATAGGAACGCGAGAGGAAGTATCAATTACCATCAAAGATACAACTCGATATTATGATTTAACTGTCGAGCCATTGCGAAATGAGGCGCAAGAAGTTGTCGGCGTGACTTGTGCCAGTATCGATATTAGCGAACGCCAAGCTGCAATGCGCGAACGGCAAGCCGCGCTATGCGATCGCAAATTAGCAGAAGAAAAAATCCGCGAACAAGCAGCATTACTAGATGTCACCACAGATGCCATTTGCGTCCGAGATTTAAACAATCAAATTATTTTCTGGAACCAAGGCGCAGAAACACTTTACGGCTGGAAAGCGACAGAGGCTTGGGGCAAAAATGCTAGTGAGCTTTTGTATGACGAACCTTCACCAGAAATCGAAGCTGCTCTGTTGCAAACTCTTAGTAAAGGTAAGTGGCAGGGTGAGTTAACTAAACTGACTAAAATAGACAAGGAAATTCTCGTTGCTAGTCGCTGGAGTCTAGTGTGCGATGAACAGGGCAAACCTAAATCAATTCTCACCGTTGACACAGATATTACCGAGAAAAAACACCTAGAAGCCCAATTGTTTCGCGCTCAACGCCTGGAAAGTATTGGCACTTTAGCTAGTGGCATTGCTCACGATCTCAACAATATCCTGACACCGATTTTAGCAGGAGCGCAACTGCTACCGCTGAAATTTCCCGATGCAGATGAGCGAACTCGCCATCTACTAGAGATTTTAGAAATCAATGCTAGACGCGGCGCTGATTTAGTCAAACAGGTGCTATCCTTTGCGCGGGGTGTAGAAGGGAAGCGCATCACTTTGCAACTCAAACATATAATTGTGGAAGTTGGCAAGATTCTGAAAGAGACATTTCCTAAATCTATAGAAATCAGCACCGATATACCGCAGGATTTGTGGATGGTTTCTGGAGATAGCACCCAACTGCATCAAGTACTGATGAACCTCTGCGTCAACGCCCGCGATGCGATGGCCAATGGTGGTACTTTGAGTATCTCTGCCGAAAATCTGTTGATTGACGAAAATTATGCCCGGATGAACCTGGAAGCCAAAGAGGGGCCTTACATAGTGATTACTGTCTCCGATACTGGAGTTGGGATTCCTAGAGAAATATTAGATAGAATTTTTGAGCCATTCTTTACCACAAAAGATGTGGGACAAGGCACTGGTTTAGGACTTTCCACAGTTCTGGGTATTATTAAAAGCCACGGAGGTTTTGTAAACGTGTATAGCGAACCTGGAAGTGGCACTAGCTTTAAGGTTTACTTGCCAGCAGTGGGGGGAATGGAAACACTCAGCCCCGAAAATTTGCCACCACAGACAGGACATGGAGAATTAATTTTGGTTGTGGATGATGAAGTTGCCATTCAAGAGATTACGAAAACATCATTAGAAACTCACAACTACAAAACTTTAATTGCCAGTGACGGCATTGAGGCGATCGCAATATATGCTCAAAATAGGGACAAAATTAGTGCCGTCCTCATGGATATTATGCTGCCTTCACTAGATGGTTTAACAGCCATCCGTACCCTGCGAAAAATTAATCCCCAAGTCAAAATTATTGCCAGTAGTGGACTTATGTCTGACAATAAGCTCAGTGTAATAGCAGCCATTGGTGTCAATACATTTTTGTCGAAGCCTTATACTGTCAACGAATTATTGCTTTCTTTACAGAAAGTCCTATTGTAAGTCAAGTAATTACGTAAATAACCTGATAGCTGTGAGTACAAAAGGCTGCTTCATTTATGTGGGTGCGATCGCTTAGATTTGATATGATTCAGTGTCGGCTAACACACATCTTTTACCGATACTCACAAAGCTGACTAAATCAATATGCCTCGATTTCTCAGATTAATTGTCAATATAGTAATCTTGAGTGCATTGTTACTCATATCCCAGCAAGTTGGGGCACAAGATTGGCGTCCGGTTCGCGGTGGTATCCCTTTCGGCATCAGTGGTATGGCTTTGATAGAGCAGCAAAGCAATACGCTCGATTTTCTGATTGTCCATGACAACAAACAAAAAAATCAAGGCCGCATAGGAATCATCAGCATTAAGGGTAAAAACCAACCTGAATATTTTCCCTTGAACTGGCCAAATAATACAGAGTTGCCCATCGACTTAGAAGCTTTAACATCTGTTCCAGAAAAAACAAAATCCTCTTTTATCGCTTTAAGCAGTTCTGGAAAAGCTTATTACATCAGGTTAGAGCCTACCAATAAGACCATCTCAGTTATTAGGGAATTCAATCTACCAGGAATTATTCAAGGAAATAATTTTGAAGCATTTGGATTGCAAAATATAGACGGTCAATTAGTTGCTATTTGGGGACATCGAGGTGAAGGAGAACAACCAGCGACTATTTTTTGGGGAGTTTTTGACTTAGTTAAATATCAAATTACTCTTGCAGGTTCCGCCAATCTGAAAGTACCGCTTCCGTCTGGCAATGTTCGTCATATTTCAGATATTAAGATAGATCCCGTAGGAATTGTGTACATCACCTCAGCCAGTGATGCCGGAGATGATGGCCCATTTCAGTCAGCTGTGTATGTCGCTGGTTATTTAGGATTGGATGGTAACAAAATTGTATGGCGACAAAATCCTCAACTTGTTCCCCTCTACCGCTCTGATTACCACAAAATTGAAGGTATGGAACTTGTTCCTGGTGCAAAAGGCGGTGTGATTGTTGGTACAGATGATGAAAATTTGGGTTCCTATGTATACATTTTAGGTGGAAGTAGCTACTAGATTTTGAGAATTGCTGGTTTATTTGCGATCGCTAGCAAGTTACTATACATATATGGAATATCTTGTCAAGATTTACAGTGTGATGCCTAGGGCGGGCAAAGCCTACGCAACTTGGTGTGGGTTGACCATTATCTGATTGATAACGGTCACTGATTAATTACCCCTACACATTAAATCGGAACAACATTACATCCCCTTCCTGCACAACATACTCTTTCCCTTCACTGCGAACCAACCCTTTCTCCTTTGCAGCATTCATCGAACCAGTTGTTACCAAATCTTTATAAGCGACAGTTTCGGCGCGAATAAATCCCCGCTCAAAATCACTGTGGATTACACCAGCAGCTTGAGGTGCAGACATTCCAGCATTAATTGTCCAAGCACGGGTTTCTTTGGGGCCACTAGTGAAATATGTCCGCAAGCCTAAAAGTGTGTAAGTTGCCCGAATCAATGATTTCAAACCGCCTTCTTCCACACCTAAAGACGCGAGGAAATCAGCTTTATCTTCCTCTGCTAATTCCACTAATTCAGCTTCAACTTGAGCCGAAACTATCACAACTTGGGCATTTTCTGTAGCTGCAATTTGTCGCACTGTTTCCACAAAATCATTACCAGTTGCCAACTCATCCTCAGATACATTGGCCGCATAGATAATCGGTTTATAAGTGAGCAGTTCCAATCCTTTAATAATTACTGCTTCTTCTTCATTCAAGCTTACCTGGCGCACCGATTTACCTTCATTTAAAGCCGCAGCTAGTTTTTCTAAAACTGTGATTTCAAACTGTGCATCTTTGCTGGTACGAGCTTGTTTACGAGTGCGGTCAATTCGCCGCTCAATTTGGGCTAAATCTGATAAACCCAGTTCTATGTTAATGATTTCAATATCTCGTGCTGGGTCAACAGAACCAGCAACGTGGATAATATCGTCATTCTCAAAACAACGTACCACATGGACGATCGCATCAACTTCCCGGATGTGAGACAGGAATTGATTCCCTAGTCCCTCACCTTGACTTGCACCTTTAACTAAACCGGCAATATCTACAAATTCAACCCGCGCCGGGATAGTTTGTACCGAACTGGCAATCTTAGCAAGAACATTTAACCGCTCATCCGGTACTGCGACAACGCCGACATTCGGTTCAATCGTGCAAAAAGGGAAGTTAGCTGCTTCAGCTTTGGCATTAGCAACTACAGCATTAAATAAAGTAGATTTTCCGACGTTGGGAAGTCCGACAATTCCGGCTCTTAGCATTTTGGATTTTAGATTTGAGATTTTGGATTACATTACCAAGGTAATTCAAACAGGTTCCGGTATGGTTTGGGGAATTGTTTCTGGAACTGTTTGAGGAATTGGCCCTGGAACTGGCACAGGTATAGGAGTAGGTACTGGTTCTGGTACAGGCCCCGGCAAGGGTTGGGGAATCCCTGGACTTGGTACTGGTTCGGGACTAGGTAGCGGGTTCGGTTCGGGATTGGGAATACGTGGTTCAGGTATAGAAATCGCAGTAAGATTAAGCATGGTAAGTCTAAATTAAATTATTCAACCTTCCCAAGGTAGATGACAACCTCAGTTGTTGACATCTCCCTAAATGGCTATACCCAGCGACACTTCCTTTAATTATTCTCCCCCGCCCCTCTGCTCCTCTCTCAGCCCCTCCACCACCTCTGGTACTGGATCGTAACCACCTGGATGAAACGGATGACAGCGCAAAATCCGCAGGGTTGCCATCCAGCTACCACGCAATACTCCAAATCGTTCAATAGCTTCAATAGCATACATCGAACAAGTTGGTTGAAAGCGACAACTCGGAGGAAACAATGGCGAGATAAACATTCGGTAGCCCCGAATCGGCCAAATTAATAATAGTTTCATTACAGTTACCTAAATCTTATAAATTAGTTATAGAGGTAAAAATTTCCATCTTGTCGCATCTTTGTTAATTACATTTTCTGATTTCACCTCAATTCCGGTTTTATGGCTGCAAATTGCGTTGGCTGCAATTTGGGTGTTACTCATCCTCATGATTGCAGGGGTGGTAAACCGCTTTGCCGACAAGCCAGAAATCGTGCGGAAGATAGTTCATATTGGCACTGGTAATGTGATTTTAATCGCTTGGTGGCTCAATATTCCCGCTAGCGTCGGGATTACAGCTTCAATCTTAGCGAGTGCAATCACCTTATTATCCTACCGATTGCCCATTCTTCCTGGTATTAATAGCGTTGGACGCCAAAGTTTAGGGACATTTTTTTACGCTGTCAGTTTCGGTATTTTAGTCGCTTGGTTCTGGTACTTGCAACAACCCCAGTATGCAGCACTAGGAATTTTGATTATGACTTGGGGAGATGGACTAGCAGCCTTAATTGGGCAGCGTTTTGGTACACATAAGTATAAAGTTTTTGGGACAGTAAAAAGTTGGGAAGGTTCCATGACTATGATGCTTGTGAGCTATCTCGTCAGTAGTTTGATTTTAGTTGGAACTCAAGGAAACAGTTGGCAAACTTGGGTTGTATCACTTTTTGTAGCAGTTATGGCTACAGCTTTAGAAGCTGTTTCATTTTTGGGTATTGACAATTTGACAGTTCCTTTAGGTAGTGCAGCCCTTGCGTACTTTTTAAGTCAGTTATTCATGATGTGAAAAGTCAGATTGACCCATACCATCATGTACAGCTTGTGGTTGTAGGTATCCAAAATATGTGAATATATGTTCATTTACTGTAAATACCTTCAAAAACACCAAATATTGACCATACCTGCTCTAGCGCATTGATATATCTAAAACAAATACAAGATTTTATATCTATCTTGAGAAACAAAAATGCAATTTTGTTTTATGTCTCCAGGTTTATGAAATCCTGACAAACAATGCCTATAGTTGGGTCTTAGGTGGTCACACACCTAATTTCGTAAGTGAGGCTAACAATCATGTCACATCAAATAATTACATCTGAGTTGCTCAATGACTTATCTGATGAGCAACAACAGATGCTAGTCGGTGGTGCCGATTTTGGGTTAAGCGGCAGCAATTTTGGTAACAGACGGAGTGCTTTAATTGGAAGAACCACTTCCGGCCCCCGCGGTAGCAGTGCCACCTCAATAGGCATTAATAGTGCTGTCAATACAGCTGCACGAGACTTCTTGGGCTTAGGTGGAAATCTTCCTAGAGGAGTTGGAGCCTTGGGTGCATCACCAGTTCGTGGTTAGAACGGTACCGCAAACTCCGCTATCGTGATAGTGCTGAGTAATATGGGTGCTTAAGGTTTCCCCTTTTTGGGTGCTGGAAACAGCCCTAGATTCCAGAGCTTTTCTATGATTTTCCCTTTTGTACAGCCTAATTATCTGG
The DNA here is from genome assembly GCF_001712795.1 of Nostoc sp. KVJ20. GTDB lineage: Bacteria > Cyanobacteriota > Cyanobacteriia > Cyanobacteriales > Nostocaceae > Nostoc. The sequence continues at coordinate 36,589 of NZ_KV757703.1, read as the reverse complement.
TTAAATGCCTTAGGGAACACTATATCAGCGAGTTAGCCTCTGGAATCTTTTTATCAAAGAGGTGCGTCAGTGAGGCTAACAATCATGTCACATCAAAGAATCACGTTAATTTGGGTGGATCTGTTTCCACTAGGGAAATTACAGGTTTACCCGTCGTTTCTATTCTTTAACCATTCCTACAAATAACCTGCAAAAGTTGTCACTTAAGAGCGCTTCACCAATAAATTTCGGCGGGGAATGGCGAGTATGGGTTTTGAAATAGTTAAGAATGTTGATTTATTGAGTCAAATAGCAAACTTGACTGTGCGATTTGGGTGGTGTTGAACAATTTCGCCACTCAAGGTTTCTTCTCATTGATTTGTAGAAGTGATCGCAGATTTCAGAAATCTCCTGTCTACAGATGTGATGTCTATATAACCCAAATATCTAAAATCAAGACTTTCCGCAAAACTACATCCACCAATCAATTTCTGTAATGGTGATTTTTAATTAGGATTGTGCTAGTGAGGGTAAGAATAATGCCACACCAAATTGTCGCATTTTTGGGAATAAAAGGGGGATGAAGGAGACTATTATGACTCGCTCAACGTAAGTGAGGACTTTGAGGGAGTTTGAGCGTTCTCCTACATTTTTTTTAACGCGTTACACACGTTAGAAATTTGAGGAAGGTGATTCTGGCGCGTCGCGCATACCTTTCTCTTCCCCCTTTTTCGATTATAGAACATTGTAAAGCATGATGTTTGTCACTGTTAGCAACATCTGTTACCGTTTCACTTTTTAGCAAAGTATTTTTAGCGGGGAAGCCGTAAACACCTTATTTAGAGGGATTTATCAACCAATACGCTTGGGTTAAGGTTACTGGTGTAGATAATTTGTCTTTGAAGACGCGATGAATCGCCGTCTCTACAAGTGTTTTGTTGCTCATTCTGAACTGTATTGATTTATCAACGCCTTTGTGTCAACGCAACAGGCTTGATTTTTAGATCACCTGATTTTTCATGTATCCATTGACAACAAAAGGTGCAATGCCGTGAAATCCTTACGCACACGGGAGGACTCTTCTTGGAATAGGTTTAATGAACCTAATCCAGACCAGCTTCATTTAGTTGAAGTTAACGAGTTTCTTCCCCATATCGGGAAATGGACAAACTTTGGAGGAGGAATTCTGCTAACTATTTTTGTGGCAGGTGTGAGCATGACATCAGTTCTGAATTACAACGTCACAGTTAAAGTCCCTGCAAGTATTCGACCTGTTGGAGAACAGCGAATTGTTCAGTCTGCGATGAATGGAATCATTCAAAAGATAGATGTTCAAGAAAATCAGGTGGTAACTAAAGGACAAGCTATTGCTTACATTGATGATTCTCAACTCCAGACCCAAAAAAATCAATTAGAAAGCAGTATTCATCAGAGTCAATTACAACTAAATCAAATTGATGCTCAACTCGGTGAGATGAATGTCCAGATTGCGGCTCAGACAAACTTAATTAACCGCACAATTATGGCTGCACAAGCTGAGTTAGGTGGTATTCAACGCAACTATCAAGATCAGCAAATTAAAGCTACAGCTGATATGACAAAAGCAGAATCAGCCTTGACCTTAACTAAGGTGCAAAAAGAGCGATTGCTGCAAGAAAAAGTCTTAACAGCAACGGTTCAAGAGGCGGAAGCAGCTTTGAAATTAACTCGGCTACAAAGAGAGCGATTGCAGCCGATAGTAGCATCGGGAGCAGTTCCTCGTAATCTGTTTGAGGAAAAAGAACAAGCGGTTAAGTCTGCTGAGGCGAAGCTAGAAGAAGCTAAAGCTAACGCTAAAAATCTCATGGAGGAAAAAGAATACGCTTTTAAGGTTGCACAAACGGACTTAGAAAAAGCTAGAACCGCGATCAATCCTAGTAATGCTGTTGTAACAGTGGCATCTGAACGGATTAAGCAGGAACAAGCAAAAGGTGAGGCGACCTTAGCCGCTTTGAACAAAGAAAGAGAGACTCTTTTACAGCAGCGCCTTGAATTGCAAAAGCAACGCGATCGCAGTGGTCAAGAACTACAACAAGTAAAAACCGATCTAAATAAGAGTGTAATTCGATCGCCAATCGCCGGAACCCTGCTGCAATTGCATCTTCGCAACCCAGGACAGGTAGTGCAACCCAGTGAAGCGATCGCTCAGATTGCTCCCCTCAAAGCTCCTTTGTTAATTAAAACTCGCGTGCAGGCTCAAGATATTGACAAGGTAAAAGCGGGTCAAAAAGTCCAAATGCAAGTTTCTGCTTGTCCCTATCCAGACTATGGAACTCTCCAAGGAACCGTCGAAACAGTTGCACCTGATGCTCTACCAGCTTTAAAAAACAACGTAGATCAGAATGTGGCGCAGGTACTCGCTTATCAGGTAACTATTCAACCGCACAAACCATATTTGGGTAGAGGCGATCGCCAGTGTCATCTAAAGTCGGGGATGGAAGGTAGAGCAGATATTATTTCCCGCCAAGAAACGGTACTTCATTTCATTCTCAGAAAAGCGCGATTAATTACAGATTTTTAATTCAAAATTGCTCTGCTGACTTTGTGTACCAATTTTAAAGGTCGGTAAATATGTTTGATCTATTTAAATTCCGTAAAAATTATCAGTGTGTTTCCCAGTTGAGTGAAGAAGACTGTGGAGCAGCTTGTCTAGCTTCAATTTCCAAACATTACGGGCATTTTTTAAGCATCAATCGCAGCCGAGAAGCGGTAGGAACTGGACAGCTAGGAACAACTTTGCTGGGTCTAAAACGTGGATCTGAGAATTTGGGTTTCAATGCTAGAGCAGTTAAAGCTTCGCCTGCGATCGTAGACAGAATCACAGAAATAAACTTACCAGCAATTATTCATTGGCAGGGCCACCACTGGGTTGTTTTATACGACAAACGGGGTAAAAAATATGTTGTTGCCGATCCAGGTGTAGGTATCCGTTATATCAATCGAGAAGAATTAACAGCAGCCTGGAATGGCGTCATGCTCTTACTAGAGCCAGATCCAGATCGCTTTTTTAAGCAGCCCAAAGAAAAAGCAAAAGCTGGCTTGGGGCGCTTTTTAATGCGGATCTTGCCTTATCGGGGATTGCTGAGTCAAGTTTTGATGATCAATATTGTCCTGGGTGTGCTCGCTCTCAGTAGCCCAATTCTCATCCAACTGCTGACAGATGATGTTCTTGTGCGCGGTGATACCCAGTTACTAACTGTTGTGGTTCTGGCTGTTATCGTCATGAGCTTATTCAGCAGTGGTCTGCAAGCATTGCAATCCATCATGATTGCTCATTTTGGTCAACGGCTACAATTAGGGCTAGTCTTGGAGTTTGGACGAAAAATTCTCCAATTGCCTTTGAATTACTACGAAGCCCGTCGCAGTGGCGAAATCATCAGCCGACTGCGAGATATCAACGAAATCAACCAATTGGTATCACAGATTGTAGTTCTTTTACCAAGTCAATTTTTCATTGCAGTAGTTTCTTTCAGCTTCATGCTGTTTTATAGCTGGCGGTTGACACTAGTAGTCATCTTCATTATCTTTTTAATGACTCTATCTACTCTGCCTTTCTTGCCCATCCTCCAGCAAAAGACCCGCAGTCTCTTGGTCTTGGGGTCAGAAAATCAAGGCGTTTTAGTAGAAACCTTTAAGGGAGCGCAGGTAGTCAAAACCACAAACGCCGCTCCCCAATTCTGGGATGAACTTCAAAGTCGTTTTGGTCGCCTAGCCAATCTCACTTACAGTACTATCCAAATTGGAATTATTAACGGTACTGTTGCGAGACTCATTTCCAGCATTGGCGGCATCATCATACTTGGGCTAGGGAGCATTCTGGTAATTCAAGGTGAATTAAGCATAGGTCAAATGCTAGCTTTTAATATTTTACAGGTTAACGTCCTGGCTTTAATTAACTCGTTAGTTGGTTTAATGGATGAATATATTCACTCCCAAACAGCAATCTCTCGCCTTTTGGAAGTTATTGATGCTACACCAGAAGTAGTTGGGAGTGGTCAAAAGCCGACTGCACAAATCTCTGAAAATGCAGATATTCGTTGTTCCCATCTCCAATTTCACCACGCTGGCAGAGTTGATTTAATCGAAAATTTTTCTCTCAAGTTACCTGGAGGGAAAGTGATTGCTTTGATTGGTGAGTCAGGTTGTGGTAAAAGTACTTTGGCAAAATTGATAGCAGGTTTATATCAACCGAATTCTGGTAATATCCGCATTGGTTTTTTTAACATCCAAGACCTTTCCCTTGATTGCCTACGACAACAAGTAATTTATGTCCCCCAGGAACCTCACTTTTGGAGTCGTTCGATTTTAGATAATTTCCGCTTAGGAACGCCTTATATTTCCTTTGAGGAAATTGTCAAAGCCTGTCAAATTGCTGATGCAGACGGCTTTATCAGTCAACTACCCAATCAATATCAAACTGTTTTAGGGGAATTTGGGGCAAATCTTTCTGGTGGACAAAGACAACGATTAGCGATCGCTAGGGGCATCCTTACCAATCCACCTGTACTGATTTTAGACGAAGCAACTGCCGGACTGGATCCGGTAAGCGAATCCCACGTGCTAGATCGACTGTTGGAATATCGAAAAGACAAAACCACAATTTTGATTACCCATCGTCCCAGCGTCATCAATCGCGCTGATTGGATCGTGCTACTAGAGAAAGGTGAGGTGAAACTACAAGGGACTTTAGAGACTTTTTTATCTCAACAAGGAGAGCATTTAAAGTTTATATCACTATGAAAATTTTGCTCAGTGCGAGGAGATAACACTATGTCTGAAAATTCTAATTTTAACAATCCTGAGTTATTTAGGTATCTATCTGAAGAAGAACAAGAAAGCCTAACTGCTGGACAAAGTATAAATTACCCAAGTGAAGGGAATTTTTTCTTCCAGAAAACTAATATTCAAAGCACGGCAGACAGCACATTAAATCTGGGAGGTGGTGATGTCTCTTCACAAAACACCAGATATAATTTTTCACAGATTACCATAGGTGCTTCTATCAAACTTGGGTTGCCAATTTTTAGCCCAGAGGGAAATAGATGGCAGAACTTTATAAGTAAAATTTTAAATGGCCTATTCTCATAATTGTAGCTTTTTGAATTTAAAATCTTGAGTTTGGACTAATTGTAAACCTCAGATCCCCGGCTTCTCAACAAGTCGGGAATTTTGTTGATTATAATTATTCATTATTGCCATATATACATATTTCTTCAGATAAATAAATAGCTTAAAATAAAGCTTTGTAGTCTAAAACAAAAGTATTAAGCAAAGAATACTCTAAAAATAATAATCCTTTGAAAAGATTATAAATCAGTAATATTTTTTACATAACAAAAGCCATAAAAATTGTAGTTTATTTATTAAAAATCATTCAACCTAGGATAGGGTAAAATATAAATCAAAAGCTATAGATTTGTATTTTATATTTCTAACTTTAGGATAGTTTAATCTTTATTTGCTCTCGCTATAAATAAAAGTATAGATATTACAAAATATATGTTGTACACATAGTTTGTAATATCTATACATTAGTAAGTGAGGTAATCAATTATGTCGATTCGAACCATGAAATCTGATTTGCTTGTGGACTTATCCACAGAAGAACAACAGCTTCTATCTGGAGGGGAAAATGGCTTTATTAGAACTAGAGGCGTTTTAAGATACGGTGAAAAGAGGTATCCTGTTCAACTTTTCGGCATTGTTAGAGGACTTCCTGAGTCCAAGGATGAAAGCAATGGAGAAAACGGAAAAGGTGTTGAGTAATGAGTCCAGAATAAGACTCATATAACTTGCTCAATATCAATCAGATTTTGAGATAGTTTGGCAGTCTCTTATGTTTTGTTAAGGCGCTAAATTAGCAGACCGAAGACAAGCAAGGAAACTGCTAGGATTAGTGTTTACCTTTCTGCAAGTAGTTTTGACTACTTGACGAGTAATTTTTCCGGGAAAACTCAAGACAAGGCTTTAGCCGTGATTTTGCATCCATGAAGATATTGTGTCATCATGGATGCCTACCTATTTTTAACAATAGCCATAATTAATCATTACGCACTCAATAATATATCCCGCTTGTTTAATAAATTAGGGATATCTGATTTGTAATTCTCATAAATCAAATAGAATTGCTAGAGAAATATAGTTTATTAATTTATAACTTTTGGATAGTTGAATCTTTTAAAAAAAATATGTAGAAGTAAAAGCATAAGTGTTACTCACCTAAATTGTTTATAGACAGGTGTGTAAAACCTATATCCAAAAGTGAGGCAAACAATCATGTCAAATCAAATCATCACACCCGATTTACTTGTAGAGTTATCCATAGAAGAACAGGAACTTTTATCTGGGGGAAGATATGGTTTTTACATAGTGCCATTGCGTAGGCATCGCTTCTATAGACCTCGTTTCTATAGACGCCTCTTCTTCTGATCTAAATTAGCAAAGCCTAAAGACTGTATAATGTCTTGATTTCAACTTCCCAATTAATTGGGAGAGTGCAAAAATAACATAACTCGCTCAGGATAAATCAAGTTATGAGAGAGTTTAAGCCGTCTCCCAAATTCTATTAATGCATTGAAATTAAGGACTAATCTTAAGAAAAATAGATGCTATTTTTAGCATCTATTTTCTCTTTAAATTATTTCAGCAGAAGAATCAATTGTCAATATGATCTGTTATGCAAAATTTTGAGTTAGCTTACAAACTTGAAAATTATTATTAATAGGTTTCAAATTTTAACAGGAATAAATTAGCCTTACCTTTGGTAGTATTAGCAAGCCCTAGTTAACAAAAATAATCTCAATTTTTAGCGTTAATTGGTATTATTTAAAATTTCATCTTTCTACAAAAATGCTAGATTTAGCAAATTTTTCGCTAATCTAGCAAACCTAAATTATTTACAGTAAGTCTAATCTTCTGGTTCAATTCCCGCCGCCCGCAATTGTGCTGCTAGTCGTTCAGCACGTTGGCGTTCTTGTTCGGCTAATTCTGTTCCCCAAGGTAAAAAGTTTCCTTGTTCATCCCACCACCTTAACCACTTTCCTGTACGATTTTCACGAGTCCCTTGCCATACCCCAAGGTAAAGATTCATTTCTGCTATCCAGTAGCGTTGGTTTTGATCAGACTCTTGCAAAATGTACTGTTCGTTTTGTAAGCGATACATCTCTAAACTGCCGCTATCTGGCTCAAAGATGATGTAGTTTGGTACTTTTAAAATGCGCTCGTAGAAAAACCATTTTCCTGGGGGATATGTTGCTTTGATAGAATACTCTGTCTCCTGTGTATCGGAAACAAATTCCATCACAATTACGGGAATGTCACCCTGTAGTTGAGGTGTGTAACTGCGTATTACTTCTTCTCTACTAACATTAATTTTGGCAATGAAAGCCCAATCAGGGGCTTTAATGACTATTTTGTTGTTTATAGTGGCACAAATACCGTAATTAGTTGTTGCTAGGGCGTTAGCTGAAATTTTTCCGTCTAATTGTAGGCTTTCTGTAAGTGCAGCAGCCAAGGCTGGTTGGTTGATGTTGTCCACTGGATCGTCTGGGAGTTTGTAATCATCGGGTAGTTTTTCCCAAGTTATTTGGTAGTCTTGGGTGAGGGTTGTCATCGTGGGTTTTCCTTTGGTGTGCAAAAGGGGCTGTTGAGTTAGGAGTTATTCTCCCTCATCTCCCCGTTATCCTTACTCATCTTCATCGGGTTCTAAATCCTCTGCTGTCAGTTCTTGATGCGGGATTGCGGCGATAATTGCATCTATCACTTTAGATACTGGTAATATCTCAATATTCAAGTCGGGAAATTTTGTCCCTTTGGGCACGATCGCTCGTTTAAATCCCAACTTAGCAGCTTCTTTCAATCGCAGTTCCATTTGGGAAACCGATCGCACTTGTCCACCTAACCCAACTTCACCGATTAATACTGTACCGGGATCGACGATGCGATCGCGGAAACTGGCAACGATTGCGATCGCAATTCCCAAATCTACCGCCGGTTCTTCCACATTTAACCCACCCGCAGAAGCAACGTAGGAATCTAACTTGGACATGGGAATTCCCACCCGTTTTTCTAAGACGGCGAGAATTTGCACCAGACGGTTGTAATCTATACCAGTGGCAGCACGACGAGGGGAAGGGTAACTGGTGGGACTAACCAAAGCTTGCAATTCCACAACGATGGGGCGAGTGCCTTCACAAGCAACGACAATGGCAGTACCGGGAGCAGGATCGTCACGGTTGCCTAAAAATAGCTCTGAGGGATTGGAGACTTCCCGCAATCCATCTGTAACCATTTCAAAAATACCGATTTCGTGAGTTGCACCGAAGCGGTTTTTAACTGTGCGTAATAACCGATGAGAGGCAAAGCGATCGCCTTCAAAATACAATACTGTATCTACTAAATGTTCTAAAACTTTTGGCCCAGCGATCGCTCCTTCTTTGGTAACGTGCCCCACAATGAGCATGGTGACATCTTCATGCTTCGCCACCTTCATCAATGCTGCTGTACATTCCCGTACCTGAGCCACCGAACCTGGTGCAGAAGTCAGCGCTGGAAAGAACACCGTTTGAATACTATCAATCACTGCCACGTTTGGCTTCAGAGAGTCTATTTCTCGTAAAATTTCTTCTAAATCTGTTTCCGGTAATACATATAAATCTGCACCTATACTGTCAGGGTCTATGGGAAGTGTAGGATCTACTACTACTTCAGCTTTCTCCTCATTAACCAAACTTAGAGTTTTTGATACTCCTAAACGGGAAGCTCGTAATTTTACCTGCTGTCCAGATTCTTCACCAGTTACGTAAAGGATACGATATTTCTGTGCTAATTGATTAGAGACTTGCAGCAATAAAGTGGATTTACCAATACCCGGATCACCACCAATCAGCACCATAGAGCCGGGGACAACCCCACCCCCAAGCACCCGATCTAATTCTCCATAACCAGACTCCCAGCGGGCAATTTGGCGATCCGTAATTTGATCGAATGTTAAAGAGGCTCGCGCTTTAGCTGGTTTATTATGAGATTTGCCATTGCCTTGAGCGGATTGCCAACTGCTTACTCCCCCCCGACTGGGTACATCTACTGAGGATTGAATAGAAATTTGTTCTTCTAGAGAGTTGTAAGTACCGCAAGCTGGACACTTACCAAACCACTGGGGCGATTCTGCTCCACATTCATTACAAGTGAAAAAGGTTTTTGGCTTTGCCATTCTTAAATCTTATTAAATAATCTTAATATTTACTTAATTCTTGAAAAAAACTAAAAACCAATAATAGTAGTATTTGGAGCTTTTTCCAAATCAATTGATGGAATGATATCTTAATAATATGGTATTAAAAATTAATCATGTAAATTTTTAGTCAAGGAGCGTTGAAAAACTTGGAAAGCCATAAAGAAAAAATCTTGGTGGTAGACGACGAAGCCAGCATTCGCCGGATTTTGGAAACGCGTCTTTCCATGATTGGCTACGATGTAGTGACGGCTGGCGATGGGGAAGAAGCTTTGGAAACTTTTCGCAAAACTGAGCCAGACTTGGTAGTTTTAGATGTAATGATGCCAAAGCTAGATGGCTATGGTGTATGTCAAGAATTACGAAAAGAATCAGATGTCCCCATTATTATGCTAACAGCCTTGGGTGATGTAGCCGATCGGATCACCGGGCTAGAATTGGGTGCTGATGACTACGTAGTTAAACCATTTTCCCCCAAGGAGCTAGAAGCCCGAATTCGCTCAGTGCTGCGGCGAGTAGATAAAAACGGTGCTTCTGGCATTCCCAGTTCTGGGGTAATCCATGTCGCTAATATTAAAATCGATACAAATAAGCGACAAGTCTACAAAGGCGATGAGCGAATTCGATTGACGGGTATGGAGTTCAGCTTGTTAGAGTTGTTAGTCAGTCGCTCTGGAGAAGCTTTTTCTCGTTCGGAAATTTTGCAGGAAGTTTGGGGTTATACACCAGAACGTCATGTGGATACCCGCGTAGTAGATGTGCATATATCCCGTTTGCGGGCAAAGTTAGAAGATGATCCTAGCAACCCGGAATTGATTCTTACAGCGCGGGGAACTGGTTATCTTTTCCAGCGGATTATTGAACCAGGAGAGGAGTGAGGAGATGAGGCAGGGGGCAGGAGGGGAAGCAGGGGAGCAGGGGGAGCAGGGGAAGCAACAAGAGAGGGGAAAAGGTTAAAGGGTAAAGGGTAAAGGATGAAGAAATAAACCCTTTCCCCCTTACCCATTCCCCTTTACCCTTCTTACCCATGCCCAATGCCCAATGACAAATGACAAATGACAAATGACAATCGAGTTTTGCGGCGTCTACCCATTGTCGTGGGTGGGTTAGGCGCTGTACTTTTATTGATTAACCGTTTATTGACACCAGAATTAACCCAGTCTCAATCGCGTGGTGATGTGGTGGGCGTGATTTTGAGTGCGGTGTTAATTTTGACGGGTTTAATTTGGCAGCAAGTTCAGCCGCGATCGCCTGATACTGTAGAACTAATTGGAGAAGAAGGTTTTGTATTAGCAGCAGATTTACCAGATACAGTGAAAACAGAGCTAGCGTGGGCATCTCATTTATTGTTAACTAATACAGTGACGCGATCGCTTGTGGTTTTTTATCAAGGTAAAGTTTTGTTGCGTCGCGGTATTCTAGGTACTAAATCTGAAGTTGTACCAGGAGTAATCTTAAAACAGGTACTCGAAAAACAAAAACCGATTTATCTAGTCGCTCTAAAAATATATCCAGGTAGGTTTGAATTTGATTATTTACCAGAAAATACTCAAGGTGTAATTTGTCAACCTATTGGCAACCAAGGTGCGCTAATTTTGGCAGCGAATGCTCCTCGTAGTTACACCAAACAAGATGAAAACTGGATTGCGGGAATTGCTGATAAATTAGCCGTTTCTCTTAGCTCAACTTTATAGTCATTCCCAGAAACATAAAGTACACATCGAAACCTCATCTCCAGCCCCTCTCCTTACTAAGAAGAGGAGACATAAACCACAGATTTATAAAGGTGAGGTTAAGCTGTACCTCGCTATACTAGGAAACACAAACACTTGTAGAGACGGCGATTTATCGCGTCTCAAAAACCCACGATTTTGTAGCGTCATTACGAATTACGAATTATTAAGTCACCAAGAAGTCAAGAAATTCCACCCTTCCTTTTCTTCTGGTGTTTTTTCTTCTTTTTCTTCTTTTTCTTCCGGTTCTTCGGATGTCTTTAAATTTGTCTGTTGAATTAAATTATTATATTCTCCTGAATCAACCCATTTTAATAATTCACCAGCTCGCATAACTACCCAGGAAAGACTTGATTCTGTATAGCTTAATATTTTGGTGACTTTATCAACATTATCAAAGCTATTAGATGCAAACTCACGAGCTTGGACAAGGAAATCTTCAATTACAGCAGTAGTCAAGTACTCATCTGGTAAACCTGCGAGTTTCATCAGTGTAGTAGTTGCTACATCAATATCTTGACAAGCTAGTAAAGCAGCACGATCAGCAGTGAACCTAGCCATCATCCGCCAATTATACAAACCCAGTTCCATTCCACCAGCTACTAAGCCACCTACCCCCATTGTGGTACTGCTCAACAAATTTTTCAAAGTTGGCATCACAATTGCCATTTGATGATAAACCATGTGCTGACTCTTGATGCGAGCAACTTCGTGTCCGAAAACGTAAAGCAACTCATCTGCGTTAAGCCACTCCATTGCATCTAAATTTATACCCACAAGGGATTTTTCTACCCCAACGATGTAGGTTTCAATATGACCTGTGCCTCGAAACAGATACAATTCAGGAAGTGGAGCAACATCAAGAATTTGGCAGGTTTCTACAAATGCTTGATGTAATTCGGGAAAATTACGGGGCGAAACTCTGATTTCACTACCAAGGCTTTGCAGTCTGAGTAAGCGATCGATGCCGTATTCGTTAACTTTTTTGAGTAGCAAGGAGACACCGGGCATATTTTGCAAAGAAGCCAAGGCTTTCCGATCAAAGGGGTGTTCGTAGGCTTCTGAACTCAGTCCAGTTAATATTTTTCGCGTCATGGGGTTTGAGCTTTTAAATAGCAGTTTAGAAGTATTAGGCAAAGTTGTAACACTATGCACTAAGCATTTGTCGGTATCTTGCCAAGATAGAATATACAGTAAGTGCCTACAGATGTGCGCCCCTACTGGGAAATTTGGAAATTTACAATTGATCTATGCAAATTATTTATTGGTTATTAGTTGCTGTAATGGTTGTGGGTATTATTGGTGCTGTAGTTCCAGCCATTCCCGGTAGCAGCTTAATTTTAATTGCAATTATCGTTTGGGGAATCGTTAGTAGTTCCTTTGCAGCTATCAAGATTCCCCTAATTGTGACAATTGTCGTTTTATTCCTCAGTGTCGGAGTGGATTTTTTAGCTAGCTATGTAGGAGCAAAACAAGCTGGAGCTAGTAAGTGGGGGCAAATTGGCGCAATTGTCGGTTTGGTGGTGGGATTTTTGGGACTATTACCAACTTTGCCTTTTGGGGGGCCGCTGTTAGGAATTTTACTAGGGCCGCTTTTGGGAGCAATTATTGGTGAGTATCTTTACCGTCGTGAATTTGGGTTGGCGGTTAAAGCAGGTATAGGAATTGTAGTCGGATCTTTGGTTGGTAATTTGATTCAAGGGTTGTTAGCGATCGCAGCAGTTGTAGTTTTCGTTGTGACAACCTGGCCACAGGTATTTGGTTCTTAACATTTCAAAGGTCTGACACCTTTGAAAACAGCGGTAATAGTTAGCACTTAGCTATGTCAACTTAACGCAAAAACTATGTCCNNGGCGGGTTATGAAGCCCGCAGCGAAGCTATTTATAGCTGAAGTTGACACCAATGATTCATGAATTGCTCCTACCGTATGTAATTTTGCGTAAGTCCTACTAAATAAATACAGCGGTTCCTTTCAATTATTTTCCGAGACGAACCGTTTCACGAAAAATTAGTAACTGAAGACAATAGATACATTCCATACTCGATTTATCTAAAAAATAGTTGAGCAATTATAAGTATCAAAAAGCACTGCAAATTTTATATACGTAAATTGCTTTTCTTCAAGTCAGAGCTATTGCCAACAATTTAAAGCCTGTTAAATGAAAGATATACAAAGCGCAGATATATAAGGAATTAAGATTTCATGAAGGATAGTAATGCGTTGAAGATGTGATGAAGACCACTCAGTAAATATTGCAGGCTCTAAGTCTATGTGATTTTATGGAGATAAGAAATGCATTACGCAATTTTTGCTTTCACTGACAGTATTTTTCATAAATTACTGAGATTAAAAGTAAAGACATTACTCTGACTTACGGTTATTACTAGGAGCCTAAAACAACAATGATTGGTTTTAAATCTAAATTACTAAATGCAACTTTAGCTATTACTGCTGCACTACCCTTAGCTACTGCTGGGTTGTTCACCTCTGCTGGATCTGCACAAGCTGCTGCACTCATTGGTGAGATTCAGTTTACCGGTGGTTTTACTGCATCTCCCTTCGCTAGTAGCCAAATCACATTTTCTCAAGATGCGCTAACTTTTACTCCTCAGCCAATCACTCCAATTGGAATTGGTTCTGCAACAGGAAACTTTTCAGCGTTTAACTCAGGCAACATAGGTAACATCATCTCATTTTCATCAAAAGTTGCAGACAATCCATTTATTGACTTTGGCTATCTTACTTATCCTGGTTTCATTTCCCCTGGAGAGAATACTAGTTCAATAACAGATGGATTGAATACTTTTACTTTGACATCTTCTAGCTACAAGCTAAATGAAAGCGGTCTTAATGTTGGTATAGATGTTGCACTTTTCGGATTTTTTACCAGTGCAACTGGGGAAATATCTAATGGAGGAGGAAACTTAACTTTCCAAGTCAACAATACGAGTGTTGCTAGCGTAAATACAATACTCACTGGTGGTGGTTCAATTAGTAATTTAAGTTTTTCTGGTGGTACATTTGCCACTGTTCCTGAACCAGCGGCTTTACTAGGCTTGGGTGCAGTAGGCGGAGTAATGGTTATGTCTCGCCGCCGCAAAAGTTTCGTCAAATAGACCTATCCTCAAATATAAAAAAGTTACTTTTAGCAACTAAAAGTAACTCTAATTTATCGATTCGATCTGGCTGGAATGCAAAATTTTTCCAACTAGGTCGAATTTTTTTATACTGTAAGACAAATCTATTTAAGGATGAATTTTCTTAACTTAGATAAACTTAAACTGACTGCAAAGATTGTTTCGCTTCATTGGCGATCGCATCTACTTCATCATTAGCCAAAGTTTCTAAGATAGATTTGGCTTCTGCATTACCCAAACGAGCCAAGGCTTGTACAAGTCTATAACGAATTTGCCAATCTGGATTGGTAGCATAGGGAGCTAAAAGGGGAACTGCTTGTATATCTCCCAAGTCACCCAAAGAACTAATAGCAGCAGTTTGGACTAATTCGTTTTCTGATGAGAGTGCCTCTTTGAGTAGTTCAAAGGCTCGTGGATCGCCTAATTCTCCTAATGTAGCAATAATACTGAATTGGATGAGCCATTCACCGGTTGTATGATAAAGTTGCTGCAAATCTTCAAAAGCTTCACGTAACTTCAGAGCGCCCAAACAGTCTGCTGCTGCTGCTTGTACATCTACTTCGGAGTCATTAAGCAAGCGATCGCGCAAGATATCCAAGGATAACTGTAAATCCTGCGTTCCCAGTGTATCCATTTGACTCACCGCTGAGTAACGGACACGGGAATTGCGATCGCCAATAGCACTTTGAATTAATTCAAAGCCAATGGCAGGTTCCAGTTGGCGAATTTGATTTACTGCACGTAAGCGATCGCCTAAATCCTCAGAACTGAGCAATTGCTTAACAGACTCCGGAGTAATACTCATTTAGTTATCCTTGATTTTCAAATGTATAAAAAACAGTCAAAAGTCAACAGTTAAGTGTTAAAAACTCTTGACTAATGACTAATCTTGACTAGCAGCCATAGCCCGAATAATATCACCACGAGTGAGGATACCAATCACTTGACCCGTGCTGTCAAGTACTGGCAAGCGGTGAACGCTGCGATCGTGCATGATTGTAGCTGCTTCTTTTAAAGTTTTATCAGGGGAAATAGCGATCGGGTTTTTACTCATCACCTCCCCAACGATTTGTCCTAGAGCCTTATGCAAATCACGTTCATAAGTAGCAGGATTTTTTAAATAGATAACACTATCAAGAAACATAATGTACGCCGGTGGAGTAACACCAGTTTCTTGCCACATCAAATCGGTTTCCGAGATAATACCAACCAATTTCCCGACATCATCCACAACAGGTAGCCCGCTGATGTGGCGTTCTGCGAGAATTTGGATAGCTTCCTTCAGTGGAGTTTCCGCGTGGACGACAATCGGATCGCGGCTCATCACATCGGCAACGGTTTTAGGCATTTATTTACTGACACCTTTAATCAAAGTCTCTGCGCTTATTGTAGAAAATTGCGGGACTCAACCTGATGCAATTAATAGATTGTTACGGGATTTGTCATTAGTCATTTGTCATTAGAAAAGAGGCAGAGGTGCCGGGGGCGGAGGGGAAAACTCTTCTCCCTTGCTCCCTTGCTCCCCTGCTCCCCTGCTTCCCCTGCTCCTTTCCTAGTCCCCAGTCCCTTTTAAGACAGCAATAATTTGAGTATTCGCTTTCGGAAAAGTAAACTGCTCTAGTTCTTCCAAAGTTACCCAGCGAATTTCGTCGGATTCCAAAGGTTGGGGAACACCTGTAAGATGGCGGCAGTGATGTACTGTGAGGGTAACACGCAAGTTTGTATAACTGTGGTCAATAGTAATCAGATGCTCTCCCACTTCAATTACTATTCCCAGTTCTTCAGAAATTTCCCTTTGAATACATTCTTGGATAGTTTCACCAGGCTCAATTTTACCACCAGGAAATTCCCACAAACCACCCATCGCTCCCTCTGGACGACGGCGATCAATTAAAATTTGCTTTTGGTCATTCCAAATTACTGCAACACCAATGATTTTGTGGGGTGGGAAAGAACTGGTTTCACTCATAGTTGATTGGGGAAATTGGGAGTGGGGAGTAGAGAAAAAATTCCTGAATCTTGACTAATAACAAAACTCGGCAGACTAGTTGTAACTCTGCCGAGTTTAGATTTATTGCGAAGTTAGTCTACTGCTGTTAGTTTATCCACAAATGTATATTAATCATTTATAAACTCCGCGCTAGCCTCTGCATTCCTACCCTGTAGGAAGGCGTTGTGTAGCGTCTCGTAGAGAAGGCTTATGGTTTAAACTTCAAGCTCAATTTGTGACTATTTTGGATATTAAAAAAATTAGTTGATGCATAATTGGGAATTAGCGGCGAAGATTTCACAGAAGCTTATTTTTAATTCGTATCGCCGCGATTGTGATGAGCTATCAGCCCAGTAATCTTAAAATTTCCCAAATTTTACATTTCTCTCTAGTCAGTTTCGCTGTTATTGGTTTCAGCCCCTTGTAGAGCGATTTCAAAATTCATTCTCTGTTCAGCGTTACGTAAGAAATAACCACTAATCATCGCAGAAGCCAGAAGCCGACCTAGACTTTCGCGACTGGTGCTTACGGTGATGCCAAAGTGTTCTGAAGGTAAATTACCCAATAGTCCTGTAATATTCCGTTCCATCACCTGAAAAACTTCGGCAGACGTGGGTTTAGATAGCTGGGTAACTGTCTCTGGACTCAACGATTTAACATACTGCCATAGTAAATCGTTAGTTTCTGATTCGCTATTAAAAAACTCTGAGACACGATTGGATGGGTTACTCATTTTTTAGCTCCTTAACTACCACTACTGGCTGCGGTGCTTGTGATTTGAATATTAAATGCCTGTTTTGGATTTGACTTATTTCTTTTGTCTTCCTGTCAACTAATGTAACAGCCTAGCTTAAGAGTGGAAGTAGGTGTAACCGTACCAAAGTCAGCGTATTTTCTCACCCATCTGTCATTAATTATTGGTCATTCGTCCTTTGTAAATAATTATTGAAGAAGAATTCAGGAGTCAGAATTCAGGAGTCAGAAGTCAGAATAAAGACGCTCGTTCGCGTAGCGTGTCGTAGACAAGACTCGCTTTCCGCTTCTCTACGATACGCTAAAAGCGAACGCTATCAGCCGGGGATTCAGACCGGCACAGGAATTATTGCACCACCAAATTTTCAATTCGGTGGGGGTGCAAAAACGCCGATTATTTAGACGCGAGGCTCGAATACTCGCTAACGCTGCGAAGCACCGCCAGTCATACAGAATACCCAACTGAATTCTGACTGCTGACTCCTGAATTCTGTTCGATAACAAAGGACTAATGACTAATGACTAATGACTAACTTGCCAAATATTCATCCATGTTGGCTTTAGATTTGCGAAGTTTGGTTAAGGCTTCGCGCTCAATTTGCCTAACTCGTTCTCGGCTGATGTTTAGTATTTCGCCAATTCTAGCCAGAGTCAGCGCTTGTCCATCTGTTAAGCCAAAGCGCAATGTGATCACTTCCCTCTGTTGTGGCGTGAGATCACCCATCAGGCGATCTAAGTCATAAGATAAGGAAGATTGCATGACAAACTCTTCGGGAGATGCTCCTGGATCTTCCAGCATTTCTCCAAGTTCGGTGTCGTAGTTATCACCCAGTCGCAAATCCAAGGAAAGGGGCAAACGCGCCTTTTCTAGATACTCTCGGACTTGTTTGGGGGTCAATTCTAATTCTTCAGCTAGCTCACCAGCTGTAGGAGCGCGTCCTAGTTTTTGAGACAATTGACGCTGTGCTTTTTTAATCTTATTTAATTTTTCAGTGATATGGATAGGCAGCCGAATAGTGCGAGCTTTTTCGGCTATAGCACGAGTTATAGCTTGCCGAATCCACCAATAGGCATAAGTAGAAAATCTATACCCTTTGGTAGGGTCAAACTTTTCTACGCCCCGTTGCATACCAATACTACCTTCTTGGATCAAGTCCAGTAAATCGACGTTGCGCTTGATGTATTTTTTAGCAACGGACACTACCAGCCGCAAATTGGCTTCTACCATCTTGCGCTTGGCAATTTCGCCATCTGCGATCGCTTCGTTCAATTCTGTTGGTTCTAGGTTTGTCGCTTTGGCCCACTCTTCTAGAGTCGGTTGACGGTCTAGCTGGGTGGCAAGACTTTCCCTTGATTCGTGCAAAGCGCAGGAACGTTGCACTTGTTTACCATAGAAAATCTCTTCCTCGTGGGTTAAGAGTGGCACACGGCCAATCTCACGCAGGTAAGTCCGCACGAGGTCTGTGGCTGTCTGAGCGGTCTTCATGGCGCTACTCTTTGGTAATGATGGGGTTGGCGGTAGGGTCATTAAGGGATAGATGCTTTATCTATTAGGGTGCTACCCAGTCAGACTGGGAACCCATGCTATGGTTTGCAACTTACGCGCCCGAGAAACTCGGCTGCTCATAATAATCAAATTTAGGCTTCTTAACTGCTAAAACTACAGTTATTTCCTATTTTTCACAAGTATCTACAGTTAGATAAAAGGTCGCTTTTTAAACATTTTTCTATTGGAGCCTTGTTAATAATTGTAACATTTATGAGAAAGTTTTGGCTAGATGGCGACATTAAATTTCCTGGTTGTTCCACTTCATGCAAAGTCGCCCTCTATCTTAAGGCTGACCAAAAGTCAATTTAATAAATTATCTTAGTTAAAATAATTTTCCTCATATTTGTTAAAGTATCTCAATGAGAACTATAGTCATTCTCTTATAACAATTACTTAATTTTCTTGGGGCTGGTGATTGGGGACTGGTGATTGGGGACTGGTGATTGGGGACTGGTGATTGGGGACTGGTGATTGGGGACTGGTGATTGGGGACTGAGTCTTTGAAAAACTTTGTTCTAGTCCCAGTACCCAGTACCCAGTACCCACTCCCCAGTACCCACTCCCTACTCCCTACGCTCTCGCGATCGGGCAGTACTCTTGAATGGTTTTTACGTCCAAAGTCGTATTTTGTAAGGAACGGATGGCGGCGACGGTAGCTTTAGCGCCGGCAATGGTAGTAATGATGGGAATTTTGTAGGCTAAGGCTGTGCGGCGGATTAACCTAGCATCAGTCTGAGCTTCTTCCCCGGAAGGTGTGTTGATAATCAGTTGGATTTTTTGATTTTTGATTGCATCTAGGACGTGGGGACGACCTTCATGGAGTTTTAAGACTAATTCAATATTTAGCCCCTGTTCCAGAAGAACTCGGCGTGTACCAAGGGTAGCCATCACTGTAAAGCCCAAATCGATAAATTCCTTCACCACAGCACCGGCGGCAGCTTTATCGCGATCGCTCATTGATACAAATACAGTTCCCGTCAGTGGTAAACGCTCCCCAGCACCCAATTCCGCTTTGGCAAAGGCCCGGCCAAAGTCGCTGTCAATCCCCATCACCTCACCAGTGGATCTCATTTCTGGGCCCAATATTGTATCAGTTCCAGGGAATTTATTAAAGGGTAATACAGCTTCTTTTACTGCAATATGTGTGGGGATGATTTCCTCTGTGAAATTTAGCTCCTCTAAGGTTTTGCCCGACATAATTAAGGATGCTAATTTTGCTAACTGTACGCCCGTTGCTTTAGATACAAAAGGTACTGTGCGTGATGCACGGGGATTAGCTTCCAGAATGTAAACTTGGGGAGAATAGCTACTTGCGCCGATAACGGCAAATTGGATATTCATCAACCCCACGACTGATAGCGCTTGCGCTAGCTGCACTGTCCACGTGCGAATTTGATTGAGAACTGCTGGTGATAGGGAAATGGAAGGTAAGGAACAAGCGGAATCTCCTGAGTGAATCCCTGCTTGCTCAATGTGTTCCATGATGCCACCAATCACTACCCGTCCTGTGTGATCGGCGATCGCATCTACATCGACTTCAATCGCGTTTTCCAAAAACTTATCAATTAAAATCGGATGTTCTGGTTCTATGAGTACCGCAAAGCTCATGTAGCGTTCCAACTCAGCATCAGAATAAACGATTTCCATCGCCCGTCCCCCCAACACATAGCTGGGACGCACCACCACCGGATAGCCAATGCGTTTGGCGACAATCAGCGCATCTTCATAACTCCGCGCAATACCATTAGGCGGTTGAGCAATATTCAACTGTTGGAGAATCTTTTCAAACCGTTCCCGGTTTTCTGCCATGTCGATGGAATCTGGCGATGTACCCCAAATTTTAGTGCTGAGTGTTGTTAGCGGTTGCGGGGCGTTTAGCCCGTGCTGAGTGCTGAGAAATTGCTGGAGTGGGATAGCCAACTTCAGCGGGGTTTGTCCGCCAAACTGGATAATTACCCCAACTGGATTTTCAGTTTCGATGATGTTAAGGACATCTTCTTTTGTTAAAGGCTCAAAGTAAAGGCGATCGCTAGTATCGTAGTCTGTCGAAACTGTCTCTGGGTTGGAGTTGACCATAATCGTCTCATACCCCGCATCCTTCAAGGCGTAGGCGGCGTGACAACAACAATAGTCAAACTCAATTCCTTGCCCAATACGGTTAGGGCCACCACCCAAAATCAACACTTTGGGTTTGGTTGCGGGCAAAACCTCTGTTTCTTCTTCGTAGGTAGAATAGTAGTAGGGGGTAAAGGCTTCAAACTCAGCGGCGCAGGTATCTACGGTTTTGTAAACTGGGATAATTCCTAGTGACTTGCGGTAGGCGCGAACTTCATCTTCAGTGGTTTTGGTGGCATAAGCAATCTGGCGATCGCTATATCCATCCCGCTTCACCTCATAGAGTTGCTCTTTTGTCAATTGCTGTAAAGGTGTCCGCTTCAGGAATTTCTCGACATCTAGTAGTTGCTGAAATTTATCTAAGAACCATCTGTCAATACCAGTGAGTTCATAGATTTCCTCAATGGTCATCCCTAGTTGCAAGGCATGGCGCACGGAGAAAATGCGATCGGGGTTAGGTGTCCGCAATTGGGCGCGGATTTGTTCACCACTGGGCAATTTTTCGGCTTTGTCGCAACCCCAACCAGCGCGTCCTGTTTCTAGCGATCGCAGTGCCTTTTGGAAGGATTCGTTGAAAGTGCGTCCAATTGCCATTGCTTCCCCGACAGACTTCATCTGGGTTGTCAGCACTGGGTCAGAACCGGGGAACTTTTCAAAGGCGAAACGGGGAATTTTGGTTACTACATAGTCAATTGTTGGCTCAAAGGATGCGGGAGTTTTCTTGGTGATATCATTTTTAATTTCATCCAAGGTGTAGCCCACAGCTAGCTTTGCTGCCATTTTAGCGATGGGGAAACCCGTAGCTTTGGAAGACAAAGCCGAACTGCGGGAAACGCGGGGGTTCATCTCAATTACAACCACATCCCCATTAACTGGATTAACGGCAAACTGGATATTAGAACCGCCAGTTTCCACACCGATCTCGCGGATGATTTTAATTGCCATATCCCGCAGCCTTTGATATTCTTTATCAGTGAGGGTTTGCGCGGGAGCGACGGTGATTGAGTCCCCGGTGTGAATGCCCATAGGGTCAAGGTTTTCGATGGAACAGATAATCACCACGTTATCTGCCAAGTCACGCATCACTTCAAGCTCATATTCTTTCCAGCCGAGTAAAGACTGGTCAATCAGAATTTGCGAAACAGGGCTGGCATCTATACCTACCTGTGCCATTTCTTCAAATTCTTCTTGGTTATAGGCAATACCGCCGCCGCTTCCACCCATTGTGAAAGCTGGACGAATAATTAGGGGATAAGTACCAATTTGGCGGGCAACAGCTTTGGCTTCTTCCAAAGTTTCGGCTGTGTCGCTAGGACACACAGCTACCCCAATCCTTGCCATTGCTTCACCAAAAAGTTTTCGATCTTCGGCTTTCTCAATGGCTGGTAGTTTAGCGCCGATTAACTCAACGCCGTATTTTTCCAACACCCCATTTTTGGCTAAAGCAACGGCGAGGTTGAGGGCAGTTTGCCCTCCCATCGTTGGTAGTAAAGCATCGGGGCGTTCTTTCTCGATTACTTTTTCGACCAATTCCGGTGTCAGCGGCTCAATGTAAGTGCGATCGGCCGTTTCCGGGTCGGTCATAATCGTTGCAGGGTTGGAGTTGACCAAAACCACTTCATAGCCTTCTTCTCGGAGCGCTTTGCAGGCTTGAGTGCCAGAGTAGTCAAACTCACAGGCTTGTCCAATCACAATTGGGCCAGAGCCTAACAGTAGAATCTTCCGGAGGTCATCACGGCGGGGCATAGTCGTTGCCTTGGAGTACGAGAATACAAATCCTGATTATTTTAAGGGTCTTTACCCCCTGTCGTGCTTTTTATTATTAAGTTTTCTAAGTTTGATGACAAAGAGGGGAGTGGAGACTGGGGACTGGGGACTGGAGGAGATGAGGGAGAAATCAATTCAAAGACTTCTACCTTCTGCCTCCTGCCTCCTTCTTTCCAATGCCCAACAATTATTTTGTATTTCTAATTTTATTTAATTGTGATGCTCAAATTTTTAAAGCTTTTGCAAATATTTATTATTTAAGCTGATGATATCTTTCAAGAACTGGTGATTTATTTTGGTATATATCTATTTGCTTATTCAACACAAATAGATTACTTAGATAAAAATCTATCTTAACTAGCTAATTGCTAAAGGTTTTCAATATTAAATATTCTATAAATCTGTTTACTTAGATTAAAAATGGCAGAGAAATAGGGATACCATTCTCTGCCATTTTTAATAATATTTTAAGAGTTGGTGCTGCCAACTTTTTCTTTCAGTCTAGGTAGAAAAATCTAGATTATGAGAGTTTTAGCTCTGAGCAGCTTGGACAAATCCTAAAGTTAAGCTGTCTTTGGCGAGGAAGTGGGACAAATGATATGCACGTTCCTCAGTTTTCAACAAAATCTTTTCGTACAGATAGCGTGTGCCCCGATCGCCTAAACTCTCTGCCTGAGCAGCTTGACGACGAATTACGCCAATGATTGCTTGTTCGGCAGCGAGGTCATTTTCCACCATTTGGCGAGAAGAATATACGCCTTCGGATTCTTGCTCAAAAACAGTTAATTCTGCTAATTTGCTGAAGGTAGCTACTGGCACACCACCCAATCCATCCAAACGTTCTCCAATTTCATGGATGTGGTCTTGTACTTGGTTGTAGCTTTCGTTAAAAAACTCATGCAGAGAGTAAAATTCTGAGCCTTCAACTACGAAATGATGCTTTTGGTACTGCAAGTACAGTGCTTGAAAACTAGCTAATATAACGTTAAATCCTTCTGTAACTGGAGCAGTTACGCTGTGATCCAACAATACGGGATTGTCATATACATGACCAAAATTCCGTAACAAAGTTTGCGTTTCAGACATTGTGTTCCTCTCTTTTCAACAGTTATAGATTTTAACTGCTTATTTCTAACATATTAACATTTTAATAATAAGAGCAAGCCAATTTGCCATCAACAGATTTTGTATTTTTACTTACAAAAAGTCTCAATTTTATTGTTTGCTGCATGATGGCACACCCATGAAGTTGCATAAATATCTCATTAATATTGACATCACAGTATAAATATGCATATTTTCCAACAGAAGTGGGGAGTGGTGAAGAAGCAAGAGAGCAGGGGACAGGGTGCAAGGGACAAGGGGGAGAATAAAAAATAAAAATTACCTCTTTCCCCTCTGCTCTCTCTCTGCCTCTTCCCCCTCTGAATATCTACGGTGTACACACAAGTCTGAAATCGCTGATTAACCAAGGTTTTACCCCACCCTAACCCTCCCCTTGCAAAGGGGAGGGAACTAAATTTCCGGCTTCCCCCCTTTATAAGGGGGGATTAAGGGGGGTAACTCGACTTGTGTGTACACCGTAGCCTCTGAATATGGGATAGCTGTAAAAGTTTGATTTTTTTTCCAAAATTAATGAGAATTCTTTGCACTTAAGGTATGCTGGTTTTAAGAGGTTAGACTCCTAAGACTTTCAAAAAGCAGAAAGTTAAATCGCGGTAGTTACTGCAAGTTTGTTGCACTTTGAGGGCAATTCTCTTGAAATCGTTTAGTTCAGAAATAGAAAGCAACCACCTTGTAGAGGTGAATTGGGCAGACCGCTGGCAAGTCTATCAACGCCTAAAGGAGTTAGATATTCCCTGTAGTTGTACGGCTAACCAGCCATTGAAAGTTGAAATTGGCTCTCCTATGACAGCTGTTCAACTTTGGAGTGTGATCCGGCGATTAACAGCCTCCCGTCAAGACCAGATTTGGACTCTTGAGTGCTGCTGGAAAAACCGCTACCAATAGTTCTAATCTTTGGTTGCTGAGAATATCTCGCTTGATAGCTTGTATTAGTTAAAAGGAGGTTAAAAAATGGGTGCATCTCACAATATGGAAATATCACAATTTTGTCTTGAAGGCAGGTTTATAAATTTTGTTATTAAAGATGGCTATAAGCTGAAGGGTTTATTGCTGGGTACTCATGAGGGTGAATGTTACGTTAAACTCGCTAAACATTTACGGGCTGCTTTTGACTTGCGGCTACCAGCAGGTACTTGGCTACAAGTTGTTGGTTATAAAGAATACGATACAAAAAAAGACAAAGTTACACTGAAAGCTGAACGTGTGATGGCGGCGCGTTCTGAAATGGCGGCTGTTCAAACTATTGCTGCACCACAAGAACCCCCATCAATTGATCATGTCAAGGTAAAACCAGCTAAGACTAAAGCCACGATTTTGGTGTGTCAAAAATCTGATTGTATGAAACGCGGTGGTAAACAAGTTTGTCAGGCGTTGGAGGCGGCTTTAAGCGATCGCGGTTTAGAAGACCAAGTTACAATCAAGGGCACTGGTTGCATGAAAAACTGTAAAGCTGGGCCAAACCTAGTTATGCCAGATAAAACGCGCCATAGCCGAATTCAAGCTGCACAAATCCCGGCGCTGATGAATCAGCATTTTGGTGATAAGAGTTTATCAGCGCAGCCTGAGAATTTAAGGGAAGTGGCGATATATAATAGCAAGCTTTGCTGATGTCAGTAGGTAAGGATGAATAAACTTTACTATGCAACAAAATGTAACTTCGTTGAAATTTTGGTGATTGCTTTTCGGCGAAACCCTTTGCGTAGCTTGCTTCTTTGCAGAAGTACGTTTCACTCGCAATGACATAGTTGTGGATTTTTCCACCCACCTACTTCGCGAAATCTTGACATTTTAATGAGAAAGCTTAATAATATCTTCTCAAGTGTGTTCCATTAATTAATACTCGGCATTAGACTTTTGCCCAGTATTTGCAAGAGTTTTAAATTAAGCGATCGCCTACGGTTTGTCATAAGCAAGACAAAGTAGTAGTTGCGATCGCTTAATTATTTGTATGTAATTGGGTTTGTTTACTCTCTGACGGTAGTTGCTTGACGGACTTGTGCTAACTTTCATCTTTATAAATATTGCTACGATGTCCTATTTTAATTACAGTTACGATTAAAACATCATCAACTACTTCATAAATAACTCGATAATCTCCTACTCGAAGACGATAGGAGTTATCATCACCTTGTAATTTTTTTACTCCGTTTGGACGAGGTTCTATTGCCAAGTCGTTGATTTTAGTTTGTATGCGCTGTTGCACGTCTAGAGGTAGTTTGCGAAACTGCTTTTTCGCACCCTTGGAAAATTTAACTTCGTAACTCACGCAACATCCTTGTTTATTTCGTTTCTGATTTCGTTTTGAATTTCATCCCAAGACACAGTGCCGTTAATGCGTATATCTTCTCTAGCTTCTTTAATGGCTTTTAAGTCTTCTTCGTCGTCTATATCATCGATTCTTTTTAAAAGTGCGTAAATTTCATCTAAAGTACTGTCATAAGCTTGATGTAGCAGTACGTTGATATCTTTTATTAACTGTTCTCTTTCGTGTGCTGATTTCATTTTTAATTATCCAAGCGTGATTTTACTTTTTTTAGATTCTTATTTTAGGGTATCAAGAGATTGGAGTCTGAATCTTCATTAAAGTCTGCTAAATCTTCGCGCTCAAAATTCACCCATACAAGATTCGCCCCTTCAAGATTCGCCTTATAAAAGTCTTTGTAAACTAAAACACAACCTTCCAAATCCAAAAAACTTAGGCAATTCAAGCAAAACACATCAGCAAAAGTAGTGATTCTTTGCCCTTGCAAACGGGAAATCCAGATACCGAAATCTTCAGGTGTATGCCATTGAATTTTTGAAACTGTCTTTGTCACTCTAGCGCAAGCATTTAAGACAGCCAACAACGCTTCTTCTGCATTTCGTGCTTGTCTATTTTCTTCTTGAAAATCAGGTCTGGGAGTTAAGCGTTCCATCGGCATTCCATGACGCAACATAAAACCAATCAGATGGCATAATGTCTGCTGCCAATTGCCAACATCCGATGCATTCTGTAAACGCATTTCATCCGCAACAAACTTAAAAAGGTATTCATCCATAGGAGATGCACCGCAGAGAATTGCCCACCTTTTTAAAGCCTCGCGCTCATCCCATCCTTCATCTGGATCATCCTGGCGAGCCTTCAGCTTTTTATGAATGAGTCTAACTTCTCGCACGATGCGTTTTGCTGTCAAATATTCACCAAAACTTTTGTGAGTAAATTCAAAAGTTTTTTCTTGTTCTTTAACTCCACTCTCCCGAAAATAAAAGGCGGTCAAAAGACGAGTTACGCCTAATTTTGCACTTTCCTGAAACTTGTCTAAAAGAGTTTTTAAACTACTGTGTTCACAATGGGCTTCAATCTCTCTGACTGTTGTTGTTCGTCCATCTCCATGCCAGGAAGCTAAAGCAATTTCTTCGAGGATGCGAACAAAGTCTTTTTCCTCGATTCCACGAATGGCCGGATGTTGATAACCAGCCCAACCGCGTTGATAAACTGCTGTAAGCAAATTTGCATAAATTGCATTCAGGTTGCCGTCTGTAGGAAATTTATTTTGCTCGTCGAAACTCAATGCTACTAAGTAATTCAGCAAGGGTTGGGCAGTAATTTCTGTCAGGTTATCTTGGTTTAACTCTTTTGGTAGGCAATCATATCTTCGTCCGCTAGCATTGCCGTATTTCTGCCACCAAATCTGACGTTGATCTTGTTGCAACAAGTTTTGATTGTCAATGTAATTCTTTCTTTCATCTTCAGTAACGAAATAAGGCAAGATATGCAAGATTTGCTGTGGTTGGCGAAAGTCGCTACTATTTGCTTGTACTACCAATTCTCGACCACTGATTAATACTTGTAAGCAAGTTTCAGACCTATTAAACCACGTTACTTTTCTTTCTACTTCACGCACAAATTGTTGAGCAGTCTCAGTGGCAATTTTGCCCTGCATGGCAAGCTCATCTAAACCATCAAAGATAATCAGTAAGCTGGAATCAGCCTTATCTTTATCTAGGGGATTATGTCTGAGAAAGCCATCGTCTCGGACAAACTTACCAACTGCCTCAACTAAGTCATCCGAGGGTTCAAAATGGTGCAAAGGAATAAATAAAACCGGAGTTTTTCCTTTTTCTGCTTGGTTAGCTGCAAAGATTTTGGCAAAGGAAGATTTACCACTTCCTGGGCCACCACTAATCACTCGAATGGCATCATTGCGATCGCCTTTTTCTAACCAAGCTTCTAATTCAGTTTCTAAGTCAAGAACAATTCGCTGATATTTCTCATCTTCTCTCAGGCGGCGTTCAAATTCTTCTGATTTTTCACCCCCAATTTTCTGCTTATAGTAGGCGTGTAAAGGAACATAAACCTGTTTTAAACCAAAAGCTTCTAAAAGCATCGATTCTTCAACCTGTTTTTGTAGCCAAGCTAAATAACGTTGCCATGACTGTTCCCGTTCATTGGCTTGAGTAAAGGGGGTATCCAGTTCTTCTTTTAAACAAGCATATTTTTCTGGATGTTTTGCCCACTCTTCATGTAGGGCATACACAAAATAGGTAGGAAGACGATGGCTAATTGTTAGTGCCTGTGCCTCATTGACGCTAAAGTATTTTAACCAGTCGGCAAAAGCAGTTTTAATCGCTTCTAGGATGGGCAAATCTTTGGGACGGCGAAAAAAATCTTGGTCAATACGCAATTCTATACTTTCTAGGGAATGGTTGAGGCGATCGCACAATAGCTCAAGATCGCTTTCGTTTGGTTTTTCAAACAGCAACTCTTGATTTCCTTTTATCAAACTCACTATTGCTTCTACCAAAGAACGGTAAATTAGTAACCAAGCAACTTCCTCTGGTGCTGATCCTAAACCTAGTGCTGCTGTAGCTTCCACAGCATCTTTGGCTACCTCTCCCCACTGACCCAAAACCCCATTTATTACACCTTTGCCTAGTGATTTGAATAGTTCTTTAAAGTCAGCGTTAATGGGTTTATTCCATAATGCAACAGGTTTGCTGACTGAAAATCCAGAGGTATTGCTCATCGCTGTTGTATGACGTTGGTAGATGTACTGAGTTAATATATTTCAACAAGGTTTTATTAGATTTTTTCTGAAAACCAGTAGTAAATTTAACAATTTATCTAGATATATTTCTAATTTCAGGCTCAAAGGCTCAACGCTGAGGCTAAAAGGCTCAATCGTCAGGCTCAAAGGCTCAACGCTGAGGATAAAAGGCTCAATCGTCAGGCTCAAAGGCTCAACGCTGAGGATAAAAGGCTCAATTGTCAGGCTTAAAGGCTCAACGCTGAGGCTAAAAGGCTCAATCGTCAGGCTCAAAGGCTCAACGCTGAGGATAAAAGGCTCAATCGTCAGGCTTAAAGGCTCAAAAATGACTTGGTGATTAGAAATCGCGGCTGCACAAACAAAACCCGCCTGCGCGGGTTGCAAAAATTTTTATACCATTTTGATTGATGATTGCAATACATCCTTGGGTAAAGACGCGATGAATCGCGTCTCTACAAGTGGTCTATTTGTTGCATTCTTTTTTTAAATTTGTATTAGATCCAAAATATGGTAGAGAAGCACGGGTGTACTTCCCTACGAGTAACGTGTATTGCACCCAAATTTATCACTGCTGCGATTGCCTATTTTAGGCTTTAGCTAGCTGCGGCTTCGGGTTTCTTTTTCTTGGAACGGCGGCTAAACCTGCGTCCCATTTCATCGATGACTGCATCCAAACCTGTAACATCACCGCTAGCTTTGGCATAGTTGTAAATTGCCAAGGCTGCTGCATAAGCTTCACTACCAGCCGCAATACAGGTGTCATCTACCAGTTCTTGCAGTTGGGTTAGAGATAACAGCACCGGATACAAGTCCTCATATATTTCCAAATCCCGGCGCATCTCTTCCAAGTCAAAAGAACGAGGTAAAAAGTTAGGGTTCTGTGTCGCCACTTCTAAAGCTTTACTGACAAAAGCCCGACTTTTATCTCCCATCTTGACTATGGTGCGTCGGTCTTCGGTAGTCAAATCAATCAAGAATGGTAACTTTTCTCTAATTGTAGCGATCGCTTGCATGACTGCTTCTTTATCTGCTGGGGCTAGGCTGGCACTGATGCGATTTTCTGCCATTTTTAATACTCCTCTAGGGTACTTAGTTTCAGTATTCCCAAAGTTCTAGAGGCGATCGCATTTATTGAGAGATAATTAACAATGAAACTGAATGCAGAAATCAATGCGTAAACAAATCATTGAATATACATCTCCACTAGATGCGCTGATTGCCCTTACCAAACAGTTAAATACCTATGAAATAAACTACCAAATGAATTCAGAAGAATTTTTTGCCAAATATAGCCAAGGCGAAACTTCTGATGATGAAGTATTTGTCGAATGGGCAGCAAACTACCAACATTATCTAGCTCTACACCAAGAAATAGAGAGCAAACTCAGAGATGTCGCGTAAAGTTATTCAAGCCTATTTAGATGAAGTTGAGCAACTTTTACTCAACTGCTCTAATACATACGTTGAGGAATATAGTGCAGTAATTTTAACGCCAGAGAGAGCTAATCTCCGCATTAGGATACGTTTTGCTCTCAAATATTTACTGGCAGTTAGTGAAGCCTTTGTTATTGTAGATAATCAGATTACATATATCGATTACCGCTATCACTTTCAAGATGAGCAAAATAGTCTGATTTTTCGTTATGACAGTACACCACACTTTCCCAACTTGCCTAGCTTCCCGCACCATAAGCATCTTTCCGACAACGTAATTGCTTGCGAAAAGCCATATATAGCCGATGTGCTACAAGAAGTGATGGAATTTTTAGAGTCAGAACAGAACAATCAAATGTAACCGTTAAGATTTTGCTCCTTGATACGTTCCATCTAACCGCGAATCACAGCGATCGCATCAATTTCTACCAACACATCTTTAGGTAAGCGCGATACCTGCACACAAGCCCGCGCTGGGGCTGTATCTTCCGGGAAATATTTTGCATAAATGGCATTTACTGCCGCAAAATCATTCATATCAGCTAGAAATACAGTGGTTTTCACGACATCTTGGAAAGTCGCACCGGCTGCGGTGAGGATGGCTTCAAGATTAGCTAATACCTGCTCAGTTTGCTTTTTGACATCATCAGTGTAGACGACATCACCAAGGCGGGGATCGATGGCAATTTGTCCAGCTATGAATAGAAATTGACCTGAAGCTGCGATCGCTTGATTATAAGGGCCCACTGGTGCGGGTGCGTTATCAGTGTTAATTACTTTACGGGTCATAGATATTACTTTCTCTAACGATGTTTCCTGTTTACCGATTTCCCCTTTAGGAGCGATCGGCTTATAAACTTCTCCATCTGGCATTATCGCACCAGTTAGGTCAGCATCTTTAAAGGTTGCTCCATAAACATCTGCTCCAGTTAAATCAGCCCTTCTCAAATTTGCTCCATCTAAATTTGCTCTGGTTAAATTTGCCCATCGCAAATTGACTTTTTCTAAATTCGCTCCTTGGAGAAATGCTTTTGTAAGGTTTGTACTTTGAAGAGATGCTGCTGCAAAATCTATGTCAGCCAAATTCATGCCTGAAAGATCAACTTGGTGTAGATTCGCTCTATGAAATATACTTCCTTGGAGTTTGGCACTTTGCAATACTGCCTCAGTTAAGTTTGCCAGGGTAAAGTTTGATCCAATTAAGTACGCCTGACCAAAATCTGCCTTAGTTAGATTAGCTTTACTGAGATTAGCTTTCGCTAACGAAGCCGCAGTCAGGTCTGCACTACTAAGATTTGCTCCAGTTAAATTTGCTGTATCTAGTTTGGCATAAATTAATTGTGCACTACTTAGGTTTACACCTATCAAGTTTGCCTGTTCTAAGTTTGCATGATTCAAATTTGCGCTATTGAGAGTTGACCAACTTAAGTCAGCACTATTAAGGTCTGTCCAAGCAAAAATTGCTGAAGTACCACTCACTGAATTTAACTTTGTATCCGTTAAAGATGCTTTAGTGAGATTTGTACTATTAAGTTTTGCTTGCGTTAAGTTTGCCCCACTTAAATCAACTCCAGTAAAATTTGCACCGTATAGGTCTATCTCACTGAGGTCTGCACCTTTGAGATTTTCTTGACTCAAATTTACTGAATGAAATTTCCGTTCGCCTGCGGCGTATTTCTCTAAAAGTTCCTCAGCATCCATAATGCACCTTTAAATACCACTGACACAGTATAATCACAAAAATTTTGTGTCACAGATATTCTTCTCCCCTCTTCCTTTGTGCCCTTCTCTACGAGACGCTGCACGAACGCGTCCTTCGTGGTTTGTCCCTCTACCCCCAATACGGTTCGGTTAAGGTTTTTTGATGAAAATTCTAGATCACAAAGACGCGATGAATCGCCGTCTATACCAAAGACTGATTATTGTAGAGACGGCGATTCATCGCGTCTCTTAACCGAACCGTATTACCTCTACCCCAACCTCGGACGTATCCCATAATGCCGATATCGCCAATAATCGCGCAGAATGCGATCGTGGTCAAAACATAAATTACCAGGGACACGCCAAGACTCAAAAATTCCTACACCCTTAGCATCATCCCCAGCCACAGGTTCCCCCGTCGCTGTCGCTAAAAATACAATACTAATGGTATGCTGACGCGGATCGCGATTGGGGTCAGAATACACCAGTAATTGTTCAACTAATTCCACCTGTAAACCCGTCTCTTCCTCAGCTTCTCGCCGCGCCGCCACTTCCACCGCTTCACCATAATCCACAAAACCACCAGGAATAGCCCAACCTAAGGGTAGATTATGTCTTTCAATTAACACTATTGGCCGATGAGGTCGATCTACTAGTTCAATGATGATATCAACTGTCGGTGCAGGATTTCGGTAAGTCATGGAATTTTGGATTTTAGATTTTAGATTTTGGATTAATTAAGTGGACATCAGGCATTTACCAAAGACAAATGACAAATGACAAATGACTTGACCCTGCAAATACTGTTCCGTGATAAATTCGATGCGATCGCATAGCGTGTCCATCAGACAATTGCTCCTTCACATAATTCAGGTTAAATATGCCTTTTCCTAGATCCAGTGGCATTTTGCTGCATCCTACTTCCTTTCCTAGCCGATTTGGCGTTGGGGATTTAGGCTTAGAAGCCTATCGCTTCATTGATTTCCTTAAAGAGAGCCATCAACAATATTGGCAAGTTTTACCTTTAGGCCCCACTGGATACGGTAATTCCCCCTATATGTGCTACTCGGCAATGGCAGGAAATCCTCTGCTAATTAGCCCAGAAAAACTCTTAGAAGAGGGTTTGCTATCTGAAGAAGACTTTGCTAATTTACCAGGATTTCCAGGAGAAAAGGTAGACTTCGACCAGGTTGTGCCAATTAAGATTGGGCTACTCAAAAAAGCCTGTGAAAATTTTAGAGTCAATGCTACGCCTATCCAACAAAAAGAGTTTGCAGGTTTTTGCGACAGCAAAGCTTACTGGCTAGATAATTACGCTTTATTTATGGCGCTGAAAGATGCTCACAATGGCGCAAGCTGGCACACATGGGAGACAGAATTTGTCAAGCGTGAACCGGAAGCATTAACTCAGGTAGAAGGTCGGCTCAATGGAGATATTTTCTATTACAAGTTTGTCCAATTTGAGTTTTTCCGACAATGGTCAGACCTGAAAAGCTACGCCAATATGCGCGGCATTGACATTATCGGCGATATCCCCATCTACGTAGCTCATGATAGTGCCGACGTGTGGGCGCATCCCGACATCTTTTGCTTAGACGAAGAGACTGGAGAAGCTGCCCAAATGGCAGGAGTCCCACCGGATTACTTTAGCGCCACCGGTCAATTGTGGGGAAACCCGGTTTATAACTGGGAGGAATTGCAAAAACAAGACTTTAAGTGGTGGGTACAACGCTTTGAGGCCATGCTGGATTATGTAGATATAATTCGCATTGACCACTTCCGGGGCTTTGAGGCTTATTGGTCAGTACCCAAAGGTGAAGAAACTGCCATGAATGGCGAATGGGTGGAAGCACCTGGAGATGCTTTTTTTGAAGCGATCAAACAGAAGTTGGGCAAGCTACCCGTCTTGGCAGAAGATTTGGGAGTAATTACACCAGAGGTAGAAGCGCTGCGAGACAAGTATGAATTTCCTGGGATGAAGGTTTTGCAGTTTGCCTTTGGTTCTGATCCCGGTAATCCATTTTTACCATTCAATTACCCGCGAAATGCTGTAGTTTATACTGGCACTCACGATAATGACACAACTGTAGGCTGGTTCAATTCAGCTAATGACAACGAAAAGCATAACCTATGGCTTTATTTAGGTTGTATCAGTTCTGAAGGCATTCAATGGGATTTGATTCGCCTAGCTTTGAGTTCCATAGCCAACCAAGCAATTATTCCTTTGCAAGATGTCTTGGGATTAGGAAATGAAGCGCGAATGAATTTTCCTAGTGTTGCAGAGGGGAACTGGGAGTGGCGCTATCAAGCAGGAGCGTTGAGAGACGAATTGCGCGATCGCTTGAAAGTTCTCACAAGACTCAATGGACGCGCCCCGCAAGACCAGTGAGGAGTGGGTGAGTGGGGCATGGGGCATGGGACGAAGGAACAAGGAGAATCACCATGCCCAATGCCCCATGCCCCATGCCCTATATTTCAAAACTTAGGCTTGGCAGCAATCCTAACTTCTTCCTCTTTCCCCGGCTCTCCCATTTCCTTCGCTTTCTCTTGATTGACGCTCATCAAAACACCACCCGCATTATCAGTTTTCACTGTCAGTTGCTCTTGGGCTTTCCAAATTCGGTGAGTTCCCTCTGGGAGAATACCCTCAAACTCGATTTTGCCATCGGCTACGACGCGAATCCAGGATGATGCTTTCAAGGTGACACCAATCTGTAAAGTCTGTCCCTGTTGGATGCTATTAAGGGTATCGCTGACAGGTTGAACTTTTAATGACTCTTTTGGTTTAGTTGGTTCTGGTTTATCAATAGACTTTTGTTTTAGGTATGGTTCGTTTTGGCTATTACTTGCTTGTAGTACTGCGTTATTTAATAACTGAGATAAGCCATTTACAGAGCATACAATTAGCAATATGTAAAGAAAGTAAAGATGAATCGGACGTAGTTGATCAAGGCGTGAATTATTCCTCATACCTTGGGGGTTCAGTTGTGTAGAACTAATCGGGAAAGTGCCAGAAAATTCGACTCCATTCAGTCCTAGTGCATCGGCAAATTGCCTAATCAAACCCTGAATATAGACTGGTTCTGGCAGATCGTTTAAATTACCTTCTTCGATCGCCTGCAATAATCGCCGGGGAACCCTGGTTAATACAACCACTTGCTCTAGAGATAAACCCTGTTCTTGCCGCAACGCCCAAAGTTGAGCGCCCATTTCTGCCAACTTTTCGGCTCGTTGTTGCTCTAATGAAAGTGATGGCTGGTGATTATTCTTCTTTCTTAGCCATTTCATGCCTACTGACACTCCTTAACTCCACTGAATCAATAATTAGGTTGCGTTATTTGCTCTTGCAAAAAGTGAATCTCATCATCTGTGAGGGAACGATATTGACCCTCTGACAAAAAGGGTGCTTTTAGAGTTTGTAATTGAATTGTGCCGATCGCAGTCCGATGTAGTTGGATTACTGGATATCCTAACTGTTGAGCTATACGGCGAATTTGACGATTTCTTCCCTCCTGCAACACTATTTCTAACAAGCTTTGCTCACCACGACGTTCTACAAGGTGTACCTTAGCAGCCCTGGTTTTTCTACCCTCCAACATCACACCCTGACGCCACATTTGTAGAACTGCTTCTGGAGGATGTCCTTTGACCAAAACATGATATGTCTTGGAAATACTGTGGCGGGGATGGGTGAGTCCAAATGTCAGATTTCCGTCATTGGTCAGGATTAATGCTCCTGTAGAGTCTGCATCTAGACGCCCCACTGGATGAATACCTGAATCCTCTCGTAGTTCTTTCGGTAGTAGATCCAGGACTGTTGGTCTGCGCTGAGGGTCGTAGCAAGTCGAAACTACACCCGCAGGTTTGTGCAGCAATAGATATATTAAAGCCGGACGCTGCTTTTCGGATACAGGTTTACCATCAATTGCGATCGCATCTTTTTGGGGATCAACCTTTTGACCTAAATGGGCCAATACCCCATTGATCCGCACCCGTGAGTGCCTAATCATTTCTTCGGCTTCACGACGTGAGGCGATGCCCCATTGAGCAAGAATTTTTTGTAACCTTACCTCCATGTGGAAATTGCTTATTTACTGTTAACAATTAAATGATATTTGCATTTTGTAGCGAGTAGGCATAAATGTTACATTTAAAGCTTGTTTAATTTCTATTCGGTTGTTGAGCAAATATTCATACATAGATTGGTTAGTAGATGTCAGAGCAAAATTCACAAACAACAAATGCAAATAAAATCCGCATAATTACGCAGGTACTTACAAAAGCACTAAAGCTTTGGTTGAGAACACAAGTGAGCCAAATATCGGAATTAGAAGTGGAGATAAAAGCGAGCGATCGCCAACTTTTCTCTGGACGCATTCCCTTGGTATCTATTTTTGCTAGTCATGCAGTTTATCAGGGTCTCCTCATTACAAAAATTCAATTAATAGCAGAAAATATTCGGATAAATATCGGCTCCGTACTCAAGGGAAAACCCCTGCGACTGTTAGAAACAGTACAAGTAGCTGGCAATTTAATCGTAGATGAGAAGGATCTCAATGCTTCTCTCTCATCTGATTTATTATCAACTGCTTTGAGTGATTTATTGGTTAAGGTTTTACCAACACATTACCCACAGTCACAACCAATTAATTGGCAAGAAATTCTGATTGGGAACAACCAAATTATACTGCGAGGTTTGAGAGTAACCAATAGTGAAACAACGCCTTTAGAGATTTGTCTGGGGTTACAGTTACTCAGTGGGCATGAGTTGCAAGTGGCACAGATTCAAATCAACCACGAGCAAGGAAATATATTGGAAGACAATCATGAGTACAATCTGGATCTTGGCTCAGATGTCGATATCGAAGAACTAACGCTGATCCCAGGAAAGCTGGTGTGTCGTGGGCGGATTAACGTTAACCCTTGATGATGAATTAAAAATATTAGTAGTTTATTTTAAATGATATGGCGTCTCTTGAAAAAAGAGGGACTGGGGACTGGGGACT
>NZ_KV757702.1 GCF_001712795.1 Nostoc sp. KVJ20 | reverse complement strand
TTGTGTATACACGGTAGCCTTATAAAGGGGGGAATTCAAAGTCCCCCTTTTTAAGGGGGATTTAGGGGGATCAAGATATGTGCAACTTCACATTAAATTGATATTAAATAATTAGGAATTAGGCTGGAAATATCTCTAAATATATATAGCGCTTCTCGACAGCGTGAGGTGCAATTTTGACCTCTCTCCTTTTAGAAGCTACCGTGTACATACAAGTCGAGTTACCCCCCTTAGTCCCCCCAAGGCATTGCTACGGTGTACACACAAGTCTTGTCGCAGTCATATCTTTATTAAAAAATCTCGGACTGCGTTTCTATCCCGCCTCGGAATGAATTCCGAGTCTCATAGCCCAAGTCCACTTAAGTGGACTAAATTGATTGTTCAGTCCACTTAAGTGGACTTCAGCTATTAGCCCTGAACTTTAGTTCTGGGCGGGATGCGGGTAATGTGGGTAAAAGAGTTGAAACCTATGTGGACAGCACTTGTGTGTACACCGTAGCTTGCCAATAGACGGAAGTTAAACAGTAATTGTCTCAAGGATGGGAGACTTCACTTGACGTTGACTCGTGACAACCATCTCAATAGGACGATCTGGCCCTGTCACCAAACCACGGCGTTTAGGCCGCACTTCACCGTTGTCAACTAGTTCTAATTCCAGGCTAGAAAGGATTTTAGCAAGTGCTAGCTTCATTTCTAACTGGGCAAATGCTAGACCAATACAACGCCTTGCACCACCGCCAAAGGGCAAATATTCATAGGCAGAAAATTGCCGTTCTAAAAACCGTTCTGGCTTAAACTGCTTAGGTTCTGGGTAAATATCTTCCCTGTGGTGGGTCAAATAAATGGAACCAAGTAAGACTGTACCCGGTTCTAGTTCGTAGCCGCCTAATGATATTGGTGTTCTTACTTTTCTGGGAAAAGTTAGTATACCTACTGGGTAAATCCGCAATGTCTCGGAACACACAGCGTTGAGATAGGGTAACTTGAAAACGGTTCCGGGGTCTGGATTATCGCCCAAGCTATCTAATTCTTGCAGTAGCTTTTGGCGCACTGATGGTAGTTTGTGAATCCAGTATAATGCCCATGCTAAGGCTGTCGCCGTGGTTTCGTGACCGGCGACTAACAGAGTCATCAATTCATCGCGCAACTCTTCATCAGTCATGGGTTGACCGGCTTCATCCCTAGCAGCCATGAGTAAACTAAGAATATCTGTGCGTGATGAATCTGGTTGTTCTCGACGTTCCCGAATTTCCTCGTAGATGAGTTCGTCAGCTTCTTGCTGGAGGCGCATCTGTTTTCCCCAGAAGTTAATCGGGCCAAAATCCCTTTGCAAAACTGGAAAATAAAGCAAAGCCACACTTAACCGAGAACTAGCTTTTTCTAAAAGATCGCCCAAAAATTTCTGTAGTTTTTCGGCGCGAGGCCCTTCATGTAGCCCAAACACAGCTTGCATAATCACCCGCAAGGTAATGGCTTGGGTTGCAGACCGAATATTAAAGGGTTTACCTATCTGGTATTGGCTGATGACTTTTTGAGTGACATCGGTAATCACCTCACTATAATTCCGCATTCTTTCGCCGTGAAAGGGAGGCATTAACAACTGGCGTTGACGCTGGTGTTCTGCACCGCTAATGCTAATTATAGAATGCTTGCCCAGTAAAGGTTCAAACACCTTATTCAGATCACCAGGCGCTTCTAATTCCTTGGTGTCATTTGTCAAAATTTGCTGTTGCGCTTGGGGGTTGCTGACAATCACCAAAGGAGGAAGATTGTTGTCTAATCTGAGAGTAAAAATCTCGCCATAGCTTTTGGCACAATCCTCCATAAATGACATCGGATTAACAATCCAGCGCACCATCTGTAAAACTGCTGGAGTTTTAGGGCCGTTTGGGAATTTCATAAATTTTTTTGCTACTTAATATTTTTTTGCTACTTAAACTAACCAAAATTCTGGTTGCCTAACCATTTAAAGTACTTATTCTAACGTTGCAAAAAAGCAATAAACTGTTACAACCTCGAAGATGTAAAATTTTTGTTAAATTCAACGAGCATCTACAGTTTCACTTAATCGTCAAAAGGTACTCAGCATGACTGCAATCTCCGCAAAGGCATCTTCAGCGCTTCCCAATTTTTCGGAAGGCATTCAATATTTTGGTGAAGCGTTACCAGATTTTGAAACTTATGGTGCAACACCTGCTATAGAGTCGGGCAAAATAGCGATCGCATCTCCCACAGATAAAGCAGCTGTATATCAAACTTTACTGGCTGCCGATGCCTTACGCTACCTGACTTTGCAAGTTACTGGTAGTAAAGCTTCTGGGCATCCCGGCGGATTCGCCAGCCAAGCAGAAGCTTATGCATCTCTTGTCATGCTGGGATACAAAAACATTATTACCGAAGTCGGACACCACGCCCCCGGATTTTATAGTGCCATGTTCTTGGATCGTTCGCTAGAGGACATGGGAATTTTTACAGTCCAACAATTGCGCGATCGCTTCCGAGAAAAGCACGGACTTTTAGGACACCTTTCTGGTTACATCCCCGGTATTCTCGCACCAGCTGGGCCTTTAGGACAAGGGCAACACTTTGCAATGGCGGCTGCACTGTTGCACAAAGATAAGTTGTTCCCCTTTACAGTTGGTGATGGTGGATTGGGTGAGCCTTATATTGTAAGTGCGATCGCGCATTTCCATACTGCTTATCCTGCTGTCACAAACTTCTTACCAGTGTTGGTGTGGAACGGTTACAGCCAAGAACATCACAGCATGGTTTCCCTGAAAACCAATGAACAGATGCAAGCATATTGGCAAGGTAACGGTTTTGATGAAGTGGTGTTAGTGGATGCCAAAGATTTTGACGATCAAAACCAACCAGGGGATTACGTTGATAGTACGGCTTTCTCCTTTGAGAAACGCCTAGAATTTACGCAAGCAGTACTTTCGGGTGTAGATAAAGCAGCGCGATCGGCCCTTGGTGGGAAACTTACCGTCTTCATTATTAAACAACTCAAAGGTGCAGGAGTCCACGCGCGGGGTGCAAAATCTCACAACTTATATCCTAAAGATACGTTGGATGCGCCGCATATTATTAGTGCATTGCAAACCCGTGCTTTATCTGCGGAAGCTTGGCAATTAGTCAGAACAAATGCCGAACGTGCCGGTGGTGGCCCAGCAGCGAAAACTGTAGTTACAGAATTTGAATTTCCCTTACCAGAATTAGGCGAATTACCTTTAGAAGAATATGCAGTTGGTGGCGAACCAAAAGTTTCCACAACCGCGATGGGACGATTGGTAGGAATAGTTGGAAAGAAAGATCAGAATTTCCTTGTCACCAACGCCGATGGTAATGAAGCATCTGGAATTGCCAACATCAACCAAGCATTAAAGATTATCCATCCCACAACCGACGACTTATATAATCAAGCACCAAACGGACAAGTTTATGAACCATTGAGTGAAGATGCTTGCGCCGGTTTAGCTGCGGGTTTAGCGTTAATGGGTGCGAGAACTTTGTGGTGTTCTTACGAATCTTTTGCCATCAACGGATTACCAATTTGGCAAACTGTAACCCAAGCAATGGCAGAATTGCGCCGTCCCACACCCTCAACTATTACTTTATTCACAGCAGGCGCATTAGAGCAAGGGCGCAACGGTTGGACTCACCAACGTCCCGAAATTGAAGCTTACTTTGCTTCGTTGATGCGAAATGGAAATGTTTTCCCATTATTTCCGCCTGATGCTAATAGTATTCAAGCTTGTTATGACTGGGCGTTGAAAACTAAGAATAAGGGAGTTGTGATTACAGCTAGTAAATCGCCGTTACCAATTCGCACAACTTTAGAACAAACTCGTCAAGGGTTGCGCGATGGTGCAGTGTTATTACATGAAATCGCTGGTGATAAACAAGTTGTATTTGCTGTAATTGGTGATATGACATTGATGCCAGTATTTGAAGCTGCTGCTTTCTTAGAAACTGAAGGTATTGGTGTGAAGATAGTTTCTGTCATTAATCCTCGGCAATTGTATCGTAGTCATGATACCGCGTGGGATACCTGTTCTGAACCCGAAGGCGGTTTCTTGGATGATGCGAAATTTGCCGAATTATTTGATGGCGATGCGCTAATTGCGGTGACAGGTGGCGCTGCGGGGATGCTAGAACCGATTCTGTTACGGAGTACAGCGAAGCGCGACACCTTTGCTTGGAAGCGTGGAGAGACTACAGCCAGTGCTGGTGAGTTGATGGCGTTTAATGGATTGACAGCTGAAGCGTTAACGAAACGTGCGATCGCATTAGTGCATTAAAGCTAGAATTGTTTCTTTTCTTATCGCAAATATACGTATTATATAAACGCTGGACAATTGCGTCGCAATGCGTATATTTGCGTTTTTCATTTCAGAGAACTTTTAGGGTGTTGGGATTATCAAAACTTGATTTAGGAGTTCAAGCTAACCGCGACACCTTTGCTTGGAAGCGTATGGAAACTACAGTCAGGCTGGACGAAAGGTGCGATCGCATTAGTGCATTAAATGATGTTGCATAAATGCGGGATGATTTTATTGAATTTTCCTTTGCGTCTTTGCGTGAGACATTCATCCCTAGATTCAGCAACGCCCATTAAATAAAGCTGGAATTGTTTGTAATTTTATCGCATTTATACGTATAGAAACGCTGAAAATTGCGTCGGAATGCGTATATTTGCGTTTTTTATTGAAGAGAACTTAGCAAGCAGGAAAAATGGAAGTAGATTTGCTGAAATTCTTTAACAAAAGCTGCTTTAAAAGTCACAAAAGTTAGTTTACGAGTTCAAAACTTGAATTTATTTACAAGCCAGGACAAAGCGCGATACATTTTATGGAAAATATGGCGTTTAATAGATTGACTGTGGAGGGTTGAGGAAAGGTGCGATCGGGTTAGTTCATTAATCTGGATTTTGTAAGTAGAAAAGTCTGAAGTTTAACCTAATATACACGCAGATAGACACTATAGATTAGCATTATAAGGCGTATATTTACGGTTCTTTTTATCATTTTAATTTATTAGTATATATAAAATTTAATTAACAATATAAATTGTATGCTTAATGAGACAGCTAAAAAGCTCGTAGATGAAATTACAAAAAATTTGGCAGCAAGCAAAGAATCTATATCTTCTTCTTTTGGAGAATTGTTAAGTTTATTAATTGATAAATTACAGCTATCTCAAGACAAAAAATTTGTATTTGTTTTAATAGGTAAAACAGGTGTTGGTAAATCTAGTACTGTTAATTCATTACTGAATCAGGAAATTGCTCCTG
Source organism: Nostoc sp. KVJ20 (assembly GCF_001712795.1). Lineage (GTDB taxonomy): Bacteria > Cyanobacteriota > Cyanobacteriia > Cyanobacteriales > Nostocaceae > Nostoc. The sequence continues at coordinate 20,235 of NZ_KV757702.1, read as the reverse complement.
TAGGTAAATATGATGCTACAACAATGGAAGTTCAGGAATATGAGCATGAAATAAATGGTGTTAAATGTTCAATAATTGATACGCCTGGACTGTGTGATGATATCCCAGAAAAAGGAAATAACCAAAAGTATATAGAATTAATTCACAATAAAGTCAAGCAAATAGATTTACTTTGGTTTGTAACTCGTCTTGATGACGCAAGAGTTGGTGAAGATGAAAAAAAAGGTATACAAATTATTTCAGAAGCATTCACACCACAAGTTTGGGAACATTCTATAATTATTTTGACACGCGCTAATAAAGCTGACGATTATTTAGAAGAATTACGGGAAAGAACTAAGCGTATTAGAGATGAAATTGCCAAACATACAGGTAATGAAATTGCAAATAAAATCCCCTCAGTTGCTGTAGATAATAAAAGCCAAATAACACCAGATGGCAAAAGATGGTTAGAAGAATTGTATACACAAGTATTTATAACAATGTCTGAAAGAGGTGCTATACCTTTTTTGATGGCAACCGCTCCTAGAATCAATAAAACACAATCTAATAAAACTAATAGAGATCCCAACTGGACTTTTTATAATCAATACAAATTTACAAATGAAGACAAAGAAGATAAGGATAATGAATTTAATGCTAATGATTTTATATTTAATGGCATACAAAAAGAATTAATTAAGAAAAAACTTATAGAGGTTATTCCAGCTTTAGCCGCTGCGGGTGCAAGTGCTGGAGCAGTAGTTGGTGGGCCAATCGGTGCTGCAATTGGTGGTATAGTAGGCGCTGCTGTAGGAAGTATTTTTTACTTTTTTAGCTAAAACTAAATAACAAGATAAAACTATTTTTATATTTAGTAATACACATCGCCTCATGACGAGGTAATATTCTTACCTTGTGTATAATAATTTTCTTAATACTGATTTTATCTAGCCTCTGGTATCAAGTAATATATTTTAAAATTCAAAATATTATTTGACTGTATGCCATTATAAATTAGATTATCAGCCGCGATCGGTTTACAAGTAATCTATAATAGGGTCATACCAAAAATCTTACTCAATCTTAGAAGTTAATTATGCTTATAAAATTTGAAGAAATATATAGAGACATTGATACTTTACCAGAAGAAGCTCAAATATTACTACTTGATTTTATTCAGTTACTCAAAAAGCGGTATCCTCAATCAGAATCAGAAAATCATAGTCAAGAAAAAAGTCTCTATGATAAGTTTGATGAAATTGGATTAATTGGTTGTTGTTCTGTGGAAGAAAATTTATCAACTACATATAAAGAGGTTTTATCTAATACATTAGATAATAAATATGATCATCGTTGATACAGTATTTTGGTTAGCTCTTATTGATAAAAAAGACACTCACCACGAAAGAGCAAAACAAGCTTTAAAACAATATAATGAACCTTTAATTACAACATGGTCTGTTGTCACAGAAACTTGTTATCTTTTGCTAACTCGCAAGGGAGTTGACGCTGAAATTATTTTTCTAAAGAGTCTACAACAAGAATTGTTTACGATTTTTAATTTAGAACCTCATCATACCCCTCGAATTATTGAATTAATGAAAAAATATGCTGATCTTCCAATGGATTTGGCTGATGCTTCCCTAGTGATTTTAGCAGAACATTTAGGGCATGGACGCATTTTTTCAGTAGATCAACGTGACTTTAATACCTATCGTTGGAAGCAAAGTTATCCTTTTGAAAATCTCCTATTTTGAAGTAATGATAAATTTATCAGCTGCGATCGCGCAATTTCTCTTCTACCGAATAGGGCAAACAATTGCTGAATTTGATTTACTAATTGCTAGTGTTGCACTTGCAGAAAACTACACTTTAGTAACAAACAATACTCGTCACTACGAACGCATCAACGGATTAAAACTAGAAAACTGGACTCTGCCTTAAAAACTTAGCAAAAATAAGCATATTAACACTGTGAAATTATTGCTATCTAAACACCATGACAGATTTATCAAAAATAATTGCCCACAAAGGCGACAATCCACTAATTACCTCACCTGAAAATTTGCAGTCGCAAGAAGACGTAGAACTTGAGCGAAAACTGAGAGAACTTAAGTTTAAACAAGAACTAAGAAAAGATTGGATTTTATTTATTGTTAGGGATGTAATAATTTTTCCTGCCGCTATCCTTTTTATTTTTGCTGCCAGTGGTTATTCCCTATTTCTTCATATTCATGGGTAACTTACTCTGACTACAATTTTTAATCACCACACAGGCGCAGAGTACACAGAGAAAAGACAGACGATAAAGTTCACAAAAGTTTGGAATTGTTAGAAATTATTTATCTTGTCTTTGTGTTTCTTTCTGTGGTTATTTAAAAAATCTTATAACCTATCTAGCTCAGTGCAATTGCGTAACTAATTTTACAGACGACGAAGCCAACTTGCTACAAGTAGACTCATCTTTATATCCACACAAATTTTGCTGGATATAAAGTAAGTAGCTAATGGAAATAATCTAAAAATATGGGTCTTTTAATATTTTCTGTTGCTTTAGTTGCCATTGTTGCTGTCATTATCATTAATAGCTACAACGATTTAGTCAAGTATCGCAACCGTTACAAAAATGCTTACTCTCAAATCGATGTTCAATTACAGCGCCGCTATGATTTAATTCCCAACTTGGTGGAAACTGCCAAAGGGTACATGAAACATGAACGAGAAACTCTAGAAGCAGTAATTGCGGCTCGGAATTCTGCAATTAATGCTAGCAGTCGTGCTGTGCAAAATCCCGGCGATCCGCAAGCGATGCAACAGTTGGGCAATGCTGAAGGGGCACTAACGGGTGCGTTAAGTCGGTTGATGGTACTTTCAGAATCTTATCCAGAATTGAAAGCCGATCGCAGCATGACTCAGGTAATGGAAGAATTATCTTCCACTGAAAACCGGATTGCTTTTGCCCGTCAGGCTTTTAATGACGCGGTGACACTTTACAACACCAAGAGCGAATCTTTCCCCAGCAATCTTGTGGCAAATACTTTTAACTTTACTGTTGCAGAATTGCTTGCCGAAGCTACTCCAGAAATGAGAAATGCTCCACGCGTGTCTTTTTAGGTGTCTATGAATTTCTTTGAACATCAGGATCGGGCACGCCAAAATACGCAACAATTAATTGGGTTATTTTCCCTGTCGATCGCAGTCATGATTATGGCGATTTATATTGCCACTTTATTTATGTTCGGCATGGCTTTCCGTGTTTGGTGGCATCCAGGGATATTTCTCTACGTGGCTGGGATTACAATAGTTGCGATCGCAGTAGGAAGTCTCTATAAAATTGCCTGTCTCCGTCAAGGAGGAAGCGTAATCGCTCAGGAGTTGGGGGGAAGACTCCTGCTACCAGATACAGCCGATGAACAAGGGCGACAACTATTAAATATTGTCGAGGAAATGGCGATCGCTTCTGGTATTTCCGTCCCACAAGTTTATCTCCTGGAAAGAGAAACCGGGATTAATGCCTTTGCTGCCGGATTTACGCCCAATGATGCTGTAATTGGAGTTACCCGTGGAACTTTGGAACACCTGAGCCGGGATGAGTTACAAGGAGTCATCGGCCACGAATTCAGTCATATTCTCAATGGAGATATGCGGCTAAATTTGCGTTTAGTGGGACTACTCCACGGGATTTTGTTCATTTACATAACCGGGGAATTGCTGTGGCGCCTTCGTGATACCTTCCGTTTAGGAAAGGAAGATAAAGGTTTACCTATCTGGGCTTTTGGTTTAGCACTAATGGCAATTGGCGGTATCGGCTTACTCTGTGGACGCTTGATTAAAGCCGCCGTCTCTCGCCAACGCGAATTTCTCGCCGATGCGTCAGCAGTACAGTTTACTCGCAATCCTAACGGACTTACCGGAGTCTTCCAAAAACTCCAACAGATGGATTCACGCTTGATTTCGCCCGGAGCAGAAGCCGCTAGCCACATGTTTTTTGGCAATGCCCTCAACCCCTCTTTTTGGGAAAATATGTTTTCTACCCACCCACCCCTAGCAGAACGTATTCGCCGGGTTGGGGGTTTGAACATCAGCAATTTAGCAGCAATGCCATCTCACAATCAGATGCGTTCCCCTTCCCCTTCCCAAGAATCCCTAGCAATGGGCTTTGCTGGTGGTTCTAACGCCATGCCAGAACAGGTTGTAAACCAAGTTGGAAGCGTTACACCAGAGCATTTTGCCCATGCTCAAGCGCTGTTATCGCAGTTACCGGAATCCCTGCGCTTGGGTGTACGGGAGCAGGAAAGTGCAATGGCGATCGCTTTTGCGCTAGCGTTAGATACTGAAAATATCGAGATCCAAGAACGTCAAATTGCTTGGTTACGCGAGGTGCAGCCTACTGAGTTGGTAGAAAAAACCATAGAATTTCGCAGCGAAATTAACCAGTTAGATCCCAGCATTCGTCTACCACTTGTGGATTTGGCAGTACCTATATTACGCCAAAATTCTGCCAAAGAATGTCAAAGGCTGTGCAAATGCGTCCACGGTTTAGTTGTAGCCACCGGAAGTTTATCACTGTGGCATTTTGTGTTGCAGTTAATACTTTGGCATCGGCTGCAACCTAGTATCAATCCCACGTCGCCTACAACGGTAGAATTCACCACCATCGAACAGATTTGGCCAGATAGCCTGTTAGTACTGTCCGTAATTGCCCGCGTTGGACATTCCCAACCCGATGCCCACACCGAAGACATCACCTATGCTTTTCGTTCTGGAGTTTTTCGACTTCCCAAAGCCGGAGAGCAAGAAAAACCAGAAATACCACTAACCTGCAATTTCACTGAACTTAAGAAAAGTATTGAGCGCCTCCGTCTTGCGAGTCCCAAACTCAAGCAAGCTATTGTTGATGCCTGCGCCCACACAGTACTTTTAGATAACAAAGTTACTTCATCAGAAGCAGATTTACTCAGAGCGATCGCTATGACGCTAGACTGTCCCATCCCCCCATTTTTAAATCCTCAGCGTGGCATTTCAAAACAGAAACAATCTTCTCCAAAACGAAGTTAATGTAATTAGTGAGACACGATTATTTATAAATAAACAAATAAAGTCCGTTTTTGCGGACTTTTCTATTAATTTTTCTTATAGTTGTAAATGTTTGTTTACTAGGACAATAACCTGTTGCATTTACATTACGTTTACAGGCAATTGATTTATCGAAACAGAATTCAGGAGTCAGGAGCCAGAATTAAGTTGGATATTTTGAACTTCATAGTGGATGAATCCAGGGCGTTTTTGCACCCCCACTAAATCTGCATATTTGGAACAATTCAGTGGCGGGTCTGAATCCCCCATTCTGACTCCTGTTAGCGGATAGCTAAGGTTTAGCCCATTCTGATTTCTGAATTCTAACTTCTGAATTCTTCTTCAATTTCGTTCTAGTTACTCTTATATAGGACTCATATTTGATTTGGTGAAAAAACCCAGTACAACTAAGAAGCCTTCTTGACTGTTGCCTGTTGCCTGTTACTGGTCTACGCAAATTCGTTCAGAAATCAAAGCGGATTCCTATAGTATAAATAGTCATCTTGGCAAAAGAGTATCATATTGTACAAAAAAAATTTACATTGCCTAGAAGTATTAATTTGCCTGAAAAAGTTTGGACAAAATGCCAGCATTCCAGAAAATTGATTGCTATATTAGATTAAATAACTATTCTGGCAAGGGTTAAAAAGCTGTGCGGGATGATTTACAGGGCTTGGAAATTAGTCAGGATGAACTACAAAAGCTGACTAATTTACCTGTTAACGAGGATCTTTTAATCATTACAAATCCTCTGAAGATATTAGCAAAGATATATATACAAAAAATTAAAAGTTCGGAAGGAGCAACTGTAGTTTTTATTGGTTTTTCTACATTTGTTTTTGTCTATATTCTTTTTGACATAATCATTAAATTGTTTATTAAATGGGTAACAATGCCATCTTGGATATTGTTAATGATATTAAGCTTTTGGGTTGGCGGTGTTACGCAAACTATCTTATATTTAATATGGAAAACTAGAAGTAGAATTGTCAAAAACAATATGACAAAATCTCTACAAATCTTGTTAAATGAGGTTAATAGATATAATACTGTGATTAAAGTCATAGATATCAACGACCAAATAGAAGAAGCGGGTAATCCAGAAGTTCTTATAAAAGAAAGAGAGGGTGTTATCGAAGCTCTTAAACTCACCAAAGCTGATTTAGTTCGTGCTTTGAAAACAGAAAGAATTTTGAGAGAAAATAAGAGCTTTATCCTTAGTAATACAGAACTATTCGTCAATAATTTAGCAACTTTAACAGCCATGCAAGTAACGGAACAGGCTACCGAGCATGGAAGGTTACTCAACGAAGCATTACAGATTGCATTAGATGTGCAACACGAAATGAAAAGGTTACAAACTCATCGTTAAGATAATTCGTAATTCGTAATTCGTGATGACGCTCTCTACGTTCGCGGGAGCGTGTCGCAGACAGACGCTAAAAGCATAGATGCTCCAGATAAGTCCATACACGCTGCTGGCTGGAGACATTCTCAATGGCTTTTTTCATAATCCTTCCCACGGTTGCGATCCCCGGTCTAACATAAAGAATATTCCTAAAGCGATCGCTCATGAGCATGGACTGGAAAGAAGTCAGAGGCAACTGGGTAATCATTCCCCGAAATCCCATAGGTATCGTTCATTTTTTGGGAGGTGCATTTGTCGCCACTGCACCGCACATCACTTATCGCTGGTTACTCGAACAATTGGCAAGTAAAGGTTATGTTGTAATTGCTACACCTTTCGTCAATACATTGGATCATACTGCGATCGCAAAATCAGTGCTACTAAATTTTGACCGCACCCTCGAACGCTTACAAGACTCTGGGGCATTACGCAAACTTTACTTCCCCATCTACGGCATTGGACATAGTATGGGCTGTAAACTTCACTTGCTGATTGGTAGCCTCTTTAAAGTAGAACGTGCAGGTAATATTTTAATATCCTTCAATAACTACGCCGCGAAAGAAGCTATCCCACTAGTAGAACAGTTTAATTCTACTTTGAAAATCGAGTTTACACCCTCACCCTTGGAAACTAACAAGCTTGTCCAAGCTCGTTACAATATCCGACGCAATTTATTAATAAAATTTAGTAATGACACCATTGATCAATCAGCAGCTTTAACCAAAATCTTACAAGAACGTTTTGATGACATGGTGACAGCACAAACGTTACCAGGAACTCATACAACACCTCTAGGTCAAGATATTAAATGGCAAACTGGAACATCTTTCACCCCCTTTGATGCATTAGGGCAATGGTTTAAGCAAGAAGCATACCGCGACTTAAACCAGCTAAAAACCACTATCCTTTTGTGGTTAAATCCTTTGGCAGCACCATAATTTTTTATGAGTGTTAAACAGCCATAAATTCGACGCGAAAAGAAAAAATAGTTAGTAGTATAATCCAGATGTACTACTAACTAGCCAATATCATATTTTTATTTTCTATTTTTACAGCAAATTATTAATGAGTGTTTCTTACAACTTTCTATGTTTCAAATACTAATAATTGATGACGATTATTCAATAAAAATACTCCTGAAAAGGATGTTGGAAAAACAGGGTTATGAGGTAGTTACAGCCAGTAGCGGCGAGGAAGGAATAGAAAAGGCACTGGCTTACCGTCCTGCGCTAATTATTTGTGATTGGATCATGCCGGGTTTGACTGGACTAGAAGTTTGCCACCGCATTAAGACAGACCCCAAATTTTTTACCACATTCTTTATTTTATTAACATCCTTAGATTCCGTTGCTGATTGCGTCAAAGGTTTAGATGCTGGTGCTGATGATTTTATCTCCAAACCTATTGAGCATAATGAATTACAAGCACGGGTAAGAGCAGGATTACGCCTACATCAATTGAGTAGAGATTTGCAGGCTCAAAAGTTGCTTTTAGAATCAGAAATGTCAGAAGCAGCAGAATATGTGCGATCGCTGCTGCCTTTTTCCATGACTGAACCATTCAATATAAATTTCCGATTTATTCCCTCGCGACAACTCGGCGGTGACTGTTTCGATTACTATTGGCTTGATGATGATTATCTGGCAATTTACTTACTCGATACTGCCGGACATGGACTCAAAGCGACTCTTCCCTCTGTTTCAGTGCTGAATCTGTTGCGTTCCCGTGCGCTCAAAGGTCTAAATTACTATCAACCGAGTGATGTATTGAAGGCTTTAAATGATACCTTCCAGATGAATTATCAAAATGACAAATATTTTACGATTTGGTACGGAGTTTATAACCGAATCAATCGCCAGCTAATTTATGCTAGTGCAGGTCATCCACCAGCAGTTTTAGTAACCGGCACATCTCCAAGGAAGTCTGAAGTTAAACTCTTAAAAACCCCCGGTATGCCAGTCGGCATGTTTCCAGAGGCAAAATATGTTGATGGTTTTTGCAATATTGAAAAATTCAGTACCCTTTACATTTTTAGTGACGGCGCTTATGAAATCACTAAATCAGATGGTACACTTTGGAGTTTAGATGCTTTTATTCAGCTACTAGTTAGCTTACAAAACCCTGTTGATAGCCAACTTGATCACGTACTGAGTTATTTAATTGCCCTGAACTCCAAAGATGCTTTTGATGATGATTTATCGATTTTACAAATGAAGTTTGATTAGTTATGTTTTGGAAAGTAAAACCTGATTAAATGCATCTTGACTGGGAAATATTTCAAATACTTTATCCATGTTAGTCAGTTCAAATAATATTCTGACTTGCTCATTAATTGAGCATAGAACAAGCTTAGTATCGGCTGCTCGCAAGGTTTTGAAAGCTAAGACTAAAGCTCCCAAACCTGAACTATCCATAAATGTTACATCTTTAAAATCAACTAACACAATTTTCGCGCCATTTTCTATAACATCAGTGATATTTTGTCGAAATTCTTGTGAAGTTGTGGCGTTTAAATTACCACTGAGCTTAATAACTTTTACTTGTTCTCTCATGATTATGTCACGTTGATTTGTGTAAATGATGCTCTGATGTCGCTATTATATACCCATCATAGAACATTTAAAAATGCCTGCAAAATAAAATCTAAGATTACGTCTTGAGTAATCATTGATAATTACTTAGGATGTATAAAGATTAATTATAAACATTTTCATCTGATTTTTTTAATCACAAAAAAATCATTAGCTCAATACAAGTATAGTTTTTCTAGTAGGAACAGACCAATTATAAATAAAGAAGGTAAGTAAGTCGGTATAGTAAAACTCATGTATGTTTATTTTTGTAAGAAAGATGGAATGACTGATTTTTAAGTTGTTTGCTGATTTGATGTTTCTTCATATAGGTTGATTTTCAATGCCCGCTTGCTTGCATCTCATTGACATAGGTATATACTGATCTACAAGCTGAAGTTACTGCTTTTCAGATTATTTCCCAAATATTTTTGCAAAACTGAGGTTCTCCAACAAACCTCATAATGATAGTCATGATTAAACAATTCAAAATTCAATGGGTTGCTGCGATCGCATTGCCTGGGTGGTAGGTATAGATTATTCTCCAATTTAGCGACGGAACTGCATTACACACCAAATTTTCCCCTGCTCTAGCCCCCAATTCAGTACTACAAGCAAAAAGACTATGAAAATTACTTAACTATCGGGGTTTTATCTCAGAATCATTAGTGGATATAATCCTTTGTTGAATACTGAATACTTATGATAGTAACTAGCATCTACGTTTATTTATGTCCAATTACTTACATAATTAAAATAATTTACCTCTAGAGTGCCGCTCTAAAGCCAAAAATTTCGGTTTCAACAGCGCCAAGCAAGCTTGAAGCTACACCAATGCTCTAAAAGAAGTTCTCTGAGGCGATCGCCTCTGCTATTTTAGTATTCCCAATATCTGTCATTTCTCAACAGACAACACAAAAAGTAAAGAGTTATGAATTTTTAACTCCTAACATCCCTCAAACCGGATTGACTTTGGCTCTGTAAAGTAGCTTTTCACCTTGAAGGTAGCCAGTGTAGCGTACTTTGACTGTTTCTCCAGGTTGTGCAGTTCCCTCCATCAATTGGTGCAGTTGAGGATCGTATGGTAATTCTGCTCCCACAGGTGCGATCGCTTCCACTCCCCACGCCTGTAAAAGCTTTTCCAAAGGTTTCTGCACCAAGGGTACTATTTTGACTGCTGCTAGCTGGGGATTCTCCTGAGCTTTCTGTGCTGCTGTTGGCCATTGCAATAATAAAGACTCCAGCAGTTGCAAACTCGACTGCTGGAGTTCTTGTAGTAATATCTCTCGTTGCTGTTCTAATTGAAGTTGAGAGCGATCGTACTCTCTTCTTAAATCTGCAATCTCTTGTAATAATTCCTGAGTAGGTGCTTTTTGCTCTTGTAACAACTCTACGGTTGAAAAAGCTGTGATTAATTCATTCAATGACATCTGTAGCACTGACGACAGCTTGAGTAGCACATCTACCCGCATCTGCTCAAGTTTTCCTTGGCGTAACCGCAAAATCTGACGCTCTGAGACACAAGCAGCACGACTCAGCGCTTTAAAACTAGAAATACCCACCTGTTGCATTAAATCTTGCAACTTTTGGGTATTGGGCATTGGGTATTGGGTATTGGGCATGGGGCATTGGGCATTGGGCATGGGGCATTGAGCATTGGGCATGGGGCATTGGGCATTGGGCATGGGGCATGGGGCATTGGGCATGGGGCATTGGTATTTAGTGATTAAGTTTCTTCTCTATTCCCTATTCCCTATTCCCTATTCCCTATTCTCCATTCCCCATTCCCCATTCCCCATTCCCCATTCCCCATTCCCCCTTCCTATTCTTCCAGTAAACTTCTCAACATCCAAGCTGTCTTTTCATGTACTTGCATCCGCTGAGTCAATAAATCGGCGGTAGGTTCGTCGTTAACTTCCTCTATCACAGGAAAAATAGACCGTGCAGTTCTGACTACGGCTTCTTGTCCTTCAACTAGTAAGCGAATCATCTCCACAGCTTTAGGAACTCCGGGAGTTTCTGGAATCGAACTTAGTTTGGCATATTCGCTGTAGGTTCCTGGTGCGGGATAGCCAAGCGCTCTAATTCTCTCGGCTATTAAATCAACTGCTAAGGCTAATTCTGTATACTGGGTTTCAAACATCAAATGCAATGTTTGAAACATCGGCCCCGTTACATTCCAATGGAAGTTATGAGTTTTCAGATACAGTGTATAAGTATCAGCCAACAGGCGAGATAAACCGTCGGCAATTTTAGCCCTACTCGCCTCGTCAATGCCGATATTTACATTTTTGACTGTTACTTTCGATGACATAATTTTCTCCTAATTAGGTTATATGTAATTGGGGATTGGAAATTGGGAATGGGGCATTGGGGATTGGCAAGAAAATTAAGCCCTTGATTCCTAGTTCCTAGTCCCCAATCCCCAGTCCCCAATCCCTAGTCCCCAATCCCCATTATCTATGCCAAGTGCATCTTCAAAACGCTGCGGGGTGCTTTACGGACTCTGGCTAAAACGGTTTCTTTGCCTAAACGCTGGCAAGCTTCATACCGATGGCAACCAGAAAAGCCATAATATTGTCCATCTACTTCTAGGACATCAATAGGTTCTTGCTGCCCAATCTCCGCAATCGATTCCATTAAGGCTTGTACTTTATTTGGATCGTTTGCACGGGGCAATGGCCGTTTTATCTGATTTAATGGAATTTCTTGGACTCTAACCATAAAAAGTTTATCCAACTAGTTCTGTTTTTTACCTATAAATAAATCATAGTCATTATGACTTCGTTTTGCAACTAGTATTTGGGGCAAAATTGGTAATGGTATCATTGGAGCACTCATGCGACAAAAAAACCGCGCTACAAAGCAATTGGAAAATCAGCTCCAACGAAGCATTAAGGGGCAAAAGATGCTCTCTAAGAGAGATTACTTGCTATCGCAACTCTTGGAGACGCTTCGCGTAGCTTGCTTCCCCGTAGGGGTACGCTATCAGGTAGCCATGAAATTTTTGTTTTGGCGTTTTTCCCACACTGTGCTGACAACATTTTGTCTATTGGGTCTGACTGCGGCATCTGGGCCTGAGAGCAACATCCCGGATATGGAACTGAAAATTGGGATTGTGCAGCGATTTGGCTCACAACCTACAGCCAAGTTGCAACTGGAACCCATAAAAGGCGATCGCTTAAAGCTAAAATTTAAAGCGGGCAATAAGCAGCAAACCCTAGTTACCAATAACCCTGTAAAGCTGGAAACAGTCATGCAAGCTTTACCCCAGCCAGCAGTCGAAGAAGTGGTAATTTTGGGCACATACCGCACTTTTGAAACCGCAGAAGACAGTGCGAATAAATGGCGTTCTCAGGGAATAGAAGTAGAAATAGCCCAGCCAGAACGCTGGCAAGTTTGGGCAAAACGAGATGTTTACAGCACTCCTTTACTGCGACGCTTGTTATTACAAAACATCCAAGCTTCTACCAAAGAGAAAGTATATCTTGATACTCAAATTTTAAAACAAGTGCCGCGAGTCAGTTGGGTGGTGGATGGCAATCGCTACAGCCCGAATGATTTGGAAATTAGCACTGAGAAAAACTTGATTCGGGTGAATAAAAGCGAAAAACCAGAAAATACTCGTCTTTATGCCGGGAGGCTGAATTTGCAGCCAAATGCATACGGCACATACACTCTAGTTAATCAAGTACCTTTAGAAACTTATTTGCGTGGGGTTGTGCCTTACGAAATAGGCACGGATGCACCAACAGCGGCGCTAGAAGCCCAGGCAATTCTCGCCCGGACTTATGCCTTGAGAAATTTACGCAGGTTTGCCGCAGACAACTATCAGTTATGTGCTGATACTCACTGCCAAGTTTATTATGGGCTGAAGGGAGCAGTTAGCAAAACAGACCAAGCGATCGCATCAACCAGGGGTAAAGTACTAACCTATAAAAATGAACTAGTAGACGCCCTATATTCTTCCACCACTGGTGGTGTCACTGCTTCCTTCAGTGATGTCTGGAATGGCGATGATCGTCCCTATCTCCGCCCTGTACTGGATGCTGCGACTAATTTTTGGGATTTGTCTAAGCAGAGTTTAGCAGATGAAAAGAACTTCCAAAAATTTATTAATACGCAACAAGGATTTAATGAGAGCAAATGGAATGTGTTTCGTTGGCGCAAGGAAACCCGTTTAGAGGATATTACCAAAGACTTGCAGAAATTTTTGCAGGTGAAAAATAGTCCTCATGCCAAATTTAAGACAATTCAAGCTATGGCAGTAGTGAAGCGAAGCCAGAGTGGACGTATCCTTGAACTTGCTGTTAAAACTGATCACAGCACCTTTGTTCTGCACAAAGACGAAGTTCGCAGCGCCTTCGCGGCTCCTACAAGTACGCTTTTTTACATAGAACCTCTGAACAAAGGCAAACCGGAACTCTGGGGATACGCTTTTATTGGTGGTGGATTAGGACATGGAGTTGGCTTAAGTCAAACAGGCGCTCAAAATTTAGCGAAACTAGGTTGGTCAAGTCCAAAAATTCTCCAATTTTACTATCCTGGTACTGAGATTCAAATTCTCAGTAAAGAGATTAAGCTGTGAACTACCTAAACTAACTTAGAGTATCAAACCGCAACGCGACAGTCATTCATGAGTCCAATATATACCACGCCTAGTATTTAACGTGGTTTAAATTAGTCCGATGCATAAAAAGCTTTTCCGTCCACAAGAAAGAGGATATTCACCAATGACCATTGGTGTCAACTTAATGCGAAACCCCACGTCCGCCAGGGATTGTAAATCCCTGTCTCATAGCGAAAGTCATCTGAAGATGACTAGATATCCCCAAAAATATTCAGTCTACTTCAGTAGACTTTAGCTATGAGCCAGAGAATTCATTCTCTGGCGGGTTATGAAGCCCGCAGCGAAGCTATTTCTAGCTTAAGTTGACACCAATGCACCAATGACCAATGACTAATGACCGTCTCAGTCATAGCCTAAATACCTGAAAATTGCTGTCAAAAATTAAGCAGGAACACACTAAATGTTGTGTTCCTGCTCAACATGAAAATTAGGCTTTATTGTCAAAGTCATTTCAAGAGGCACAAACGGCACTGGGAGAGTGTAATCCTAGATGCCCTGCTTCTATTTTTTCAACATTAGTAACTCTTGCAAGAGATTTATAGTTGAGTCGCTGAACTCTTAGTAAAGATCTTCTTCTTTGTGAGTTTCGATTGTTACGTCAGAGGTTGGGTAGGCAACACAAGTCAGTACATATCCCTTTTCGATTTGTTCATCATCTAAGAATGATTGGTCGCCCTGATCGACACTACCTGATACGATTTTACCTGCACAGGTCGAACAAGCACCAGCGCGGCAAGAGTAAGGCAAGTCAAGACCAGCTTCTTCAGCAGCGTCCAGAATATAGGTATCGTCATCAACGTCAAGTGTCTTATTTAGTCCTTCGGCCTCGTTGATTAGTGTCACTTTATAAGTTGGCATTGAGTAATCCTCTCTTTTGCAAACGGCAGTATAAGTTATTTTAAGGCAAAGGTCACGGCTGTTCTGTGGAATTAGCCGCTAGTTCAAATTTGCTTCAATTCTGATACTACGAGAAAAATTAAACGATGTAACTGGAAATTGAACCCGATTAGTAATGAAATTTAGTTGCTTAATCCCGATAAGTTTTATTTATATTATTTCATGCCCTAGTGAGGTTGTGATTAGTAAAAATTATCTTATGGAGAATAAAACATGAATAAGATTAATATTACCTATGTTTTTTAGGATTTACGCAAAAGAGATCCTCCAACTCCCTAAAAAAAAGGGGGCTTTTCTTTTGAAGTTTTCTCTTTTGAACATACGTACTTCTGCCTAGTTTCAAATACCTTGAGGCGTTAGGAGGAATGTTGTAGAGTCTAGACTGGTGAATTCATTAGATTCCCCATGAAGAGAGAATCTCACCACTATAAACGTGGGAGACTCAAAAACAGAACTAGTGAGGATCATGTATAATTCAGGAGCAGCTTTGGAAAAAGCAATAGTGCGTGTAGGTTTGGTAGGTACTGGTTATGCGGCAAAGTTTCGAGCTGAAGCGTTGCTTAATGATGAGCGATCGCATTTAGTCGCAGTTGTTGGTCATATCCCAGAAAAAACGGAAGCCTTTGCCAGAGAATACCAGATTGAAGCGTTGAGTTCTTGGCAAGAGCTAGTAGAGCGGGAAGATATAGACCTAGTAGCGATCTCCACCATTAATCGAGATCATGGTGCGATCGCTCGTGCAGCACTTACCAACGGTAAAGATGTGATTGTAGAGTATCCTCTTTCGTTGGATGTAGTCGAAGCCGAAGAACTGATTGCCTTAGCCAAAGCACAACAAAAACTTTTGCACGTGGAACACCTGGAACTTTTGGGTGGTTTGCATCAAGCCTTAAAGCAAAACTTAGACAAAATTGGTGAAGTTTTTTATGTTCGCTACAGCACCATCAATCCTCAAAATCCTGCACCCCGCAAATGGACTTATAACCACGAGATGTTCGGTTTTCCCTTAATTGCTGCCCTGTCTCGCCTACATCGTCTCACCGATTTGTTTGGTACAGTATTTACTGTTAACTGTCACCAGCGATATTGGGAAATAGAACCGGAATACTACCAAACCTGTTTCTGCACTAGTGAACTGTGCTTTAACAGCGGACTTTTAGCCCAAGTAGTCTATGGTAAAGGCGAAAGTATTTGGCAATCAGAACGTAAGTTTGAAGTTCACGGTGAAAAAGGTGGTTTAATTTTTGATGGTGACACCGGAATTTTCATCCAGCCAGGGGAAACAACAGCTATAGAGGTTGGCCCTCGTCGGGGTTTGTTTGCTAAAGACACGAATATGGTATTAGATCATCTTTTTGATGGGACTCCTTTGTACGTTACCCCAGAGGAGAGCTTATATACCCTAAAGGTTGCTGATGCTGCACAAAGAGCAGCACAAACAGGGTTAACTATGTTTATGAAAGATACTTTAGATAAAAGTTAATGAAAACTGAACTAATTGTTATTTTATCCCAGCGAGAAATAGAGAAAATGCGTCAAGCTGGGCGTTTAGCTGCTAAACTGCTTCAGCATCTCGAACCGTTTGTGAAACCAGGGGTTAGCACTCTTGAACTAAACGATGAAGCCGAACGTTGGACGCAAGCGCATGGAGCAAAAAGCGCACCTCTTGGCTATAAGGGTTATCCCAAGTCGATTTGTACAAGTGTAAATGAGGTAATTTGTCACGGCATTCCCAACGCCAAGCAAATTCTCAAAGATGGTGACATCATTAATATTGATGTAACGCCGATTGTTGAGGGGTATCACGGCGATACATCCAAGACATTCTTTGTTGGTACTCCTTCCCCAACAACGAGAAAGCTGGTAGAGGTGACAGAGGAGTGTTTGCGTCTGGGTATTGCTGAAGTTAAACCTGGGGGACGCATTGGCGACATTGGTGCAGCCATTCAAGAATATGCTGAAGCACAAGGCTTTTCTGTAGTGCGAGATTTTGTTGGCCACGGCATCAGTAATATTTTCCATACTGCGCCGGATGTTCCCCACTATGGGACACGCGGTAAAGGCAAGCGCCTCAGACCAGGAATGGTTTTTACTATTGAGCCAATGATTAACGAAGGTACTTACGAAGTCGAAGTTCTCAGCGATAAGTGGACTGCGGTAACGCGCGATCGCAAGCTTTCTGCTCAATGTGAGCATACCTTAGCTGTAACTGAAGACGGCGTTGAAATCCTCACCCTACCTGAAGGTGTGAATTACTAAACTGGTAGATTTTTCTACTCCTTGATTATGTTCATTAAACTGCTCAAAGGTTATCCTCCTCGCTATGCCACTTCGGATATTTTTGATGTCCGTAACCGTGGTAATGAGTTATATAACGTACTCCAAATTTTGAAGCGTATTAGTCAATTGACTTTTGCCCAATTAAGGCTAGTTAAAATAATTAAGAGCAGTATTGCTGCTCTAGTTCTGAACCTGGAAGGATAAATCTCGATGGTTTCAGCCACTCTTAATACAGGTACTCTTAGCTATGAGGCATTCGTTGCTGGCTATCTGGATGATGTACGCTACGAGTTAATCGACGGAGAACTAATCGACTTGGAACCCACAGGACTTCATGAACAGGTAGCTGGGTTAATTAATCGTAAGCTCAACGTAGCAATTGATCTGCTCAATTTGCCTTGGTTTATTCCCATGAAATGTCTGATTAAACCATTAGGTCAAAATTCAGCCTTTAGACCCGATGTTGTGATTCTTGATCAGACGGGTTTGGCGAATGAGCCATTATGGAGAACTGAACCAGTAATTACACTAGGCAAGTCTGTTAAATTGGTCGTGGAGGTTGTCAGTACCAATTGGCAGAATGACTATGCCCGGAAAGTGGAAGACTACGAAGCTTTAGGTATTGGGGAGTATTGGATCGCAGATTATCTAGGGCTAGGAGGCAAACGCTACATCGGCTTATCCAAGCAACCTGTGATTACAATTTATCAGTTAGTCGATGGAACTTATCAAGGACAACAATTTAGGGGAACAGAACGCCTCATCTCCCAAACATTTCCAGACCTAAATTTGACCGCAGAACAGATATTTGTTGCGGGTCGGTAGAGTTAGAGATTGGGGAACACGTAGCACTCTCTGGAGAACTGTGTTTTACTCCTGAATTCTGAATTCTGAATTCTGTTGTAACTATTTTCCCAACTTATTGGGAATACCTTCACAACCACCAGGAATAGTACCTCTGGTTTTTTCACCACCCCAATTGCAACAGTAATGACGTGTAGACTCAGACATCCTTTGTACATTACTGAAATCGGCATTTTCCACCACAGCACCAGTGTGTTCCCCGGTTTCATAATCTGGTGGTTCAGTGCGACTGCGGGGTGATGCTTTATCCACTACACCATAGAATAGGCGAATCCCGTTCAGGTCAGCATCGCTAAGATTAGCACTATATAAAATTGTGCGAGAAAGGTTGGCTTTTACTAAGTCACAACCGACCAGATTAGCGCGGACAAGATTAGCTTCGCTCAGATCAGTCCAACGCAAATCAGTACCAGAAAGGTCTGCTGCGGCTAACATTACGCCTAAATCAATGACGCGCACACCTTCTAGGCGGTCTTCTGCATATCCGCCACTTCCGTTGAAAATAGCTCGACCTAATCGGCCATCGCGTTTTAGAGGTGAGAGCAACTTGGAACGTGAGAGAAAACGGAGAATTTTCGCTTTCCCACTAGCATCGACACTACTTAAAATCGCCGCAGTGCGTCCTTCAGCGATCGCTCTTTCTTGGGGCCAATCTTCTAATAATCCTTCTTCATCTAATACCAAGTCGGATACGCCTTGGAAATAAGAATCAATTGTCTGTTGCTGGGTAATAATATTTTGCTGAACCGTAAGCATATTTTGCTGAATTGTCAAGTCTTTGGAAATGACATATTGTCGCCATGCTACATAAACAGCGATGATGGCGATGAGAATTTGCCCCAAAGCGCCAAACCATTCTGCTAGGCTACCAGCAATGTCCCAGTTAATTTTGCGTCCTAAAACAAGCAAGCGATCGCCCACACCTGTGAACCGGATCGTGCCGATAATGGCTACTAATAATCCTAAAAAAGCCACAAACAGGGTGCGTTCTTCAGATGAAAACCACTCCTTTAAAACTTCTTGGAACCAAGGCAATAATATCGCTAGGGATAACAGCAAAGTTATCAGCGTTCCGATAATGCCAACTATCCAGTTATTAAAGATAATTCCAATGAAGGTGATGGCGATCGCGATTAGAGTAATCAGCAATGCCCTCGGCTTAACTATAAATTGCTTGGTAGTGGGTTGTTTGAAGTCAGAACGGGCTTGTTGTAAATGCGGAGATTTTGAAGACGCGATCGCCGCTAATGCTTGTTGTGTCGCTAGTGCTTCTGAGCTTAGGTTTTTCTCAGTTGCACCACCGTCAAAGTCATCTGGCTGCAAATCGTTTTCGGGGGCTGGTTCTGGGGTTGGTAGATTAGAGGAATTAGATTCAATCGTCATGTTTTCTATTTTGCCCCCTCAATCCACGTTATGTAGCGTTCCTACCGCAGTAAATTGTTAAAAAACAGGCCGAAGATTATCCTGCTTGTCCTTCTGAAAACTACCACTATTGCCCTAACAGTCATTGCTAGACCAGTTGCTCACCTGAATTTAACAGCCTGGAGCGATCGCAATTTGCATATTCTGCCATAGAAAGTAATTTAATTGGAGCGATCGCTTTATTCTGCTTACTCCTTTGAGGTGAATGAGTATTCGTGCCAATCACAAATGGGGCAATACCCAATCGCTTGATAAATATGATTGGCTGTGGGATTGGCTAAATCTGCTATGAGGAAACAATGGCGGCATCCCTGGTCTAGCAGTTTTTGGCTTAACGCTGTGACACAGGCAGTAGCATATCCTTTGCGACGATACTCTGGTGGTGTATAAGCTAAATTGATTCGACCAATTGTAGGTAACACTTGTTTACTAGACGCAACTGAAACTGGAGTGCTATCAACCCAAAAATAAGTATTCTGCTGTTTCAATCGATTATCTACTTGGTGTTCGACATCCTCGCTCACCGCCTCATCTATCTCAGATAAAAATGCAGAAAGCCACTTGATCAAAAGAGAGCGATCGCTTTCAGTTGCCAGTCTGAGATATCCACTGGCTGTTGAGACTCTTTGCAGTGCCGTTAATTGGTAAATTTTCATTACCACCGACCGTTGATAAAATTGTCCTGTCAGCGTTTGCCAAGTCTGCGAGAATATTTCTGCCTCTTTAACCAGTCCCATGCTTCCTGGTAGTTGCTCTTGACGCAAATCTTGAGCAATCAACTGCAAAGCATCCATATTCTGGGCTTTGGATAGGATCAATTTTTGAGGTGGGGTGCGGATGGCAACAGCCAGAATTTCGCCACTTGTTTGGACAATTGCTAAATAAGGCTTACTCAGATAACGTTCTGGATTATGCAACAAGGTATGCAAAATACTGAGCAAAACATTATTTTCTACCTGATGCTGGAGTAAGTAAGCCTGAGTGCAGTGCCAGAATTCCTGAATGTTGTCGAATCGATTTAGTTGCATGATTAGCCTTCCTCACTAACCATTACTATCAAATGATAAAAATATATATTGTGGGGTGGGCATCTTGCCATAGGTGTC
>NZ_KV757701.1 GCF_001712795.1 Nostoc sp. KVJ20 | reverse complement strand
CAGATATCTATTAAATAGTGCTGCACCAATTTTTGTTCAGCCACAGTTGGTTTCGCCGTCCCAATATCAAACTCACGATAAACTTGACGAGAATCCGCACTGAGAATCACAGAACCCAACCGCATCGCCAAAGCCAAAGCCAAACCAGACTTACCTGTTGCCGTCGCCCCACAAATCACAATTAATTTAGTCATTAGTCATTAGTCATTAGTCATTTGTTATGGGGCATTGGGCATTGGGCATTGGGCATAAGGAATAAAATTGTTCAATAATCCTCCCCTGCTTCCTCATCTCCCCCTGCTCCCCTGCCCCTCTGCTCCCTTACCCCTCTTCCACGGTAGTGCAACCCCAGTATAAACTTCTCTTGAAAATGCCCTACAGACGCCAGCAAGGCTTTTGTGTTACAATTTTGGAGTGTTTTTACTTTTATTCGCCTTTTGGCGAGTTCAACCCCACGCATCAGGAGAGTTTACATGACGAGCAGTTACAGTGCCGATCAGATTCAAGTTCTGGAAGGTCTGGAAGCCGTCCGCAAAAGACCAGGAATGTACATCGGTACCACTGGGCCGCGAGGACTCCACCATTTAGTTTACGAGGTGGTGGACAATTCAATCGATGAGGCTTTGGCGGGTCATTGCACTCATATAGAGGTGGATATCAACGCTGATGGTTCTGTGACTGTAACAGATGATGGTCGCGGTATTCCCGTCGATACTCACTCGCGCACCGGGAAATCGGCTTTGGAAACCGTGATGACAGTACTGCACGCCGGTGGTAAGTTTGGCGGCGGTGGCTATAAAGTTTCTGGAGGATTACACGGGGTTGGTATTTCTGTTGTCAATGCCTTATCTGAAGTTGTAGAAGTTACCGTTTGGCGAGATAAAAAAGTTCATCTTCAGCGCTATGAACGCGGTATCCCAGTTAGTGAACTGCAAACCAAACCTTACAAAGAAGCTAGAACTGGAACTTCTGTTACCTTTAAACCAGATATCCAAATCTTTACTACTAGCATTGAGTTTGATTACATCACTTTATCAGGTCGCCTACGGGAATTGGCGTATCTGAATGCAGGTGTCAAAATTACCTTTACTGACCACCGTTTAGAATTACTAAAAAGCGATACACCGAAAGTAGAATCCTACAATTACAAGGGTGGTATTAAAGAATATATCGCCTACATGAACCGTGAGAAGCAGCCTCTACATGAAGAAATTATCTATGTGCAGGGGGAACGCAACAACGTACAAGTAGAAGTTTCACTGCAATGGTGTACTGATGCTTACACAGATAATGTGCTAGGTTTTGCTAACAATATTCGCACCGTTGATGGTGGTACGCACTTAGAAGGGTTAAAAGCGGTTCTGACTCGGACATTAAATGCGATCGCCCGCAAGCGCAATAAAATTAAAGATAATGAACCTAACCTCAGTGGCGAACACGTCCGCGAAGGTTTGACTGCGGTAATTTCGGTTAAAGTCCCAGATCCAGAATTTGAAGGACAAACCAAAACCAAACTCGGTAATACCGAAGTACGGGGAATTGTCGATTCTTTGGTGGGAGAAGTCCTCACCGAGTATCTAGAGTTCCATCCTGCTATAGCCGACTCAATTTTAGATAAAGCTATCCAAGCTTTCAAAGCCGCAGAAGCAGCGCGTCATGCACGGGAATTAGTTCGCCGCAAATCGGTGCTGGAATCTTCGCCATTACCTGGTAAATTAGCCGATTGTAGTTCTCGCGACCCCAGCGAATCTGAGATATTCATCGTGGAAGGGGACTCAGCAGGTGGGAGTGCAAAACAAGGACGCGATCGCCGCACTCAAGCAATCTTGCCTCTACGTGGTAAAATTCTCAACATTGAAAAAACCGACGACGCTAAAATCTATAAAAATAACGAAGTTCAATCGTTAATTACAGCACTTGGTTTAGGTGTTAAAGGTGATGAATTTGATTCCACTCAACTGCGTTATCACCGCATAGTCATCATGACGGATGCTGACGTAGATGGAGCGCACATCCGGACTTTGTTGTTAACATTCTTCTATCGATATCAACGGGCACTCATCGAACAAGGCTTTATTTATATTGCTTGTCCCCCACTGTTTAAAGTAGAACGGGGACGTAATCATGAGTATTGCTATAGCGATCGCGAAAAAAATCAAGCGATCGCCAAATTCCCGGCTAACGCCAACTACACCATCCAACGCTTCAAAGGTTTGGGTGAAATGATGCCACAACAACTCTGGGACACCACCATGAACCCAGAAACTCGTAAAATGAAGCAAGTCGAAATTGAGGATGCCGCTGAAGCTGATCGCATCTTCACAATTTTAATGGGCGATCGGGTCGCACCCAGACGAGAATTTATCGAAACCTATGGTTCTAAACTCAACTTCACCGATCTAGATATCTAATATCAGCAGTCCTAAATCATTCCTAAAAAACAAGATCCCCGATTTCTTTGAGAAATCGGGGATCTTTAGCTTTAAAGTCTTGATTGACATTCCCAGAACAAATCTTTACTAAAAATTTTATATCCAAAATACTATAAAGACTACCTCTTTTGGCTGATGACAAACCATGAAATATATAAATCTTTTAGATTAATAATTTTTAATACTACAAACTATGTCGTTAGAGGAGTGACTATATCCATAAATTCATTAACTATTGTTAATGATCCCCTATTTAACAGGATTCTACACAAAGCTATGAAAGCGAGCAAAGGCATAGTAGAAAAAGCATTGTTCAATATTATTGGCATAGGCAGCTTGGTTGCTCTGTCTGCCTGCGCTCAACCTGTCACAGAAACTCCCACTGCAACCGTCCCTCCCGTTGCCGAAACCCCCATAACAACTGTTCCTCCCGTTACGCCAACTCCTACTACCACCACTAACAACCGAAATTTAGCAGAACTGGCAACATCCGCAGCTAGTCAAGGACAGTTTAAAACTCTCATCCAAGCAGTGCAAGCTGCTGGTTTAACTGAACAATTGTCTACACCAGGCCCTTACACAGTATTTGCACCGACTGACGCCGCTTTCTCTGCTTTACCGAAAGCTACTCTAGACCAACTCTTGCAGCCAGCAAACAAACAACAATTAGTCAGGCTTCTGGCCTACCATGTCGTCCCTGGGGGAACTACCTCTCAGCAATTGACATCTGGAGAAGTTAAAACAGTTGAGGGTAATACCGTGAAAGTAACGGTTGATCGTGCTAGCAACTCAATTACAGTCAATAACGCTAAAGTGACTCAGCCAGATATCCCAGCTAGCAACGGCATTGTTCATGTAGTTGATCAGGTACTTCTGCCACCTAATTTTGCTGCAAGTCTAAACACTACCGCTACACCATAGTAATTCAAACATTGCTCATAGTTTCCAGTTTTCGTTAGGAGTAGGTTTGAAAGCCATCCTGATTTTCAACTAGACGCTAATAATCAATTAAAAATTTAGGTTGACTTGTCACACAAGTGGTAAGTCAGCACTAAATAATAACAAAAATTCTAAATTTATTAGCTAATCAAAAAACATATAAGTTGCTTCTTGTCAATACTTTATAAACAATGACTGTTCGAGTGTGAGCAAAACTACCAATTTTATTGGAAACTTAGCCAAGATAATACTCTTTGCTCTGACTCGCCGATTAATTTCGCCCACCAGCTAGAAACACATTTGTTATCCTCATAAGAAAATAACTGAATATCATCTATCAAACAGCAATTAATAAGTATTTTGAGGATTTATCATCATAAGATGACAGAAAATCACTGAAATAAAAGTATTTAAATTTACAATTAAGTTACGCAAAACAACTTTGTAACTAAATTATCAGGCAATCTTCTGGGTTCTCTGTGTTCGAGTTGATGGCTAGTGAAAGCACACACCATAAAGCTGAAAACTTGTTAATATCTTCATGTGGTGCTGTGGCGATCGCTATTGTATCGTATGTATCTAATGTACTTTTGCCTAAGATTAGGACTATATTGGCTAATTCACAGGACAAATTGTTTTTGAATTGATTAAAATATCCTTGTATACAATAAGAAGAGTTTGTCAAGTTTCATAGGGCTGAAATCGCCACAGTGCGCTAACGTGTGAATAAGACCGAATTAGTTAAACCTAAATTGATCTCCTATCGGTCGATTTTGCCACTACCTCAACTCCTCAGTTAAGGTAATGAGTAAGTAGAAGGTTAACTGGTTTAAGGCAAGCACCACCACACTTGTTGTATTTACCCAACGACAAGACCCTCTTTAGTCTAAGGAATGCGTAATTTATGAAGGAAATGTAAAAATGGGTAGGTTAAGACGAATAGTCTGAGTTAACATAAAATGCACTCTTCCTCAGTAATTAATGTTGTGTAAAATACATGAAATCCGGCAAAAGCAAGCGTACTTACTTCGTAATGTAATAAGAACGTCACTGTAATTCCGAAAAGTGGAGAAAAAATTTCAGGGTATAAATCCCGTTTTTAATGTCTTTTTGGTGAACGTGGCTAACAGTTGCTTAATGAATTCATGATTAATACACAAAAAGAGTGCAATTTCTGTGAAACAGGCTACAATCGGAAGAGTCTTTATAGGAAAATATGCCAATAGTCTGAACTCATTTGTATAGAGTGGCAAATTTTTTGATAAGGGCGAGTCTTTTTTTTGACCAGTTAGTTAAAAGCAGTATGTGATAGCAACACATATAACATTTACTAAAGTGAGCAAATCACCTTTAGTAGTTGCTTAAACTAAAGTAAAAACCCCTCCTAACGGAGGTGTAAAATGTCCGAAAATATCTCTGGCAAATTTGCCAAAAAGCGTATTTTCGATTGATAACTAGCTCGTTTATAAAGAGCAGTAAACACATCTTGAGTAATTGATTCTGCAAGGAGCATGAGGAACGCGGCATGAACCAGGCTAACAACGTACTCGAAAGCATATATCAGCCTGACCTAGAAATAATAAATCAGCCTGAGCTCGAGTTAGAAGAACTCTTAATAGACGATGAAGAGGACTTGCTGATCATCGATGAAGGTGACGAGGAATTTTTAGAGCCTCAGTCTGATGAGGACGACGCAAAGTCTGGAAAAGCCGCTAAATCGCGTCGTCGGACACAAAGCAAGAAAAAGCACTATACCGAAGATTCAATTCGGCTTTACTTGCAAGAAATTGGTAGAATTCGTCTGTTGCGGGCAGACGAAGAAATTGAATTGGCGCGGAAAATAGCCGATTTGCTGGAATTAGAGAGAGTCCGCGAAAGACTCTGTGAGCAATTAGATCGCGATCCTCGAGATAGTGAATGGGCAGAAGCAGTACAACTGCCACTACCAGCCTTTCGTTATCGCCTCCATGTTGGTCGTCGGGCGAAAGACAAGATGGTGCAATCTAACCTCCGTCTTGTAGTTTCAATTGCTAAGAAGTACATGAATCGTGGTTTGTCGTTCCAGGACTTAATTCAGGAAGGCAGTCTCGGTTTGATTCGTGCCGCTGAAAAGTTTGACCACGAAAAAGGTTATAAATTTTCTACATACGCTACATGGTGGATTCGTCAAGCAATTACCCGTGCGATCGCAGATCAATCTCGCACAATTCGTCTTCCAGTTCACCTTTACGAAACCATCTCTCGGATTAAGAAAACTACCAAGTTACTATCTCAAGAGATGGGTCGCAAACCTACTGAAGAAGAAATCGCGACTCGCATGGAAATGACCATTGAGAAGTTGCGCTTCATTGCTAAATCTGCCCAGTTACCAATTTCATTAGAAACGCCTATTGGTAAAGAAGAAGATTCTCGATTGGGCGATTTTATTGAATCCGATGGTGAGACACCAGAAGACCAAGTTTCCAAAAATCTTCTGCGCGAAGACCTTGAAAAAGTCCTCGACAGTCTCAGCCCACGTGAACGCGATGTTCTCAGACTGCGTTACGGCTTGGATGATGGTCGGATGAAGACCCTTGAGGAAATCGGACAGATTTTCAACGTTACCCGCGAACGGATTCGTCAAATCGAGGCAAAAGCACTCCGCAAGTTACGCCATCCAAACCGCAACAGCGTTCTCAAAGAATATATTCGGTAGTCAATTAGTCATTGGTCATTAGTCATTGGTCATTAGTAAATAAACGAAGGACAAATGACAACTGACTAATAACAAAAAAATAAAAAACCTGGTAGTGAATTGGCACTCCAGGTTTTTTTATTTATAGGTCATCTTAGATATTAAAACTTACAGGATGCCCCAAAAGTGTAGGAAACCTTGACCAGAAAAGACTTCAACCAAAATAGCTGCTGAAAAACCAATCATTGCCAAACGACCGTTCCAAATTTCTGCTTGTGGGGTAAAGCCCCAACGCCAAGCGTTGCGATCTTCAATTACAGGAGTAGTTACTTTTGTAGTGCTTGCATTTGTCATGGTCTGAACTCCAAATTTAATTTTTAAGGTTTATTGCCTTATGTAAACTAATATAACAAATATTTTGAGAAAAGCAACATTTTTTATACTTTTGTTTCCATACCGTGACATAAATAGGAATAGCTATTTATACAAATAAAAGCATCTGTCTTCAGTAAGATTTACTGAGGTAAAAGAAGTGTTATCTAGAATTTTACCGTTATAAACGGTATCATCTTATTGATACTATTTATCAAATAGTTTATTTAAATTGCTTGATTTTCAATAGAGTTTGTTATTTTAAGATAAGAAATTATTGATAGCTTAAGTCAGTACTAGACAATTTCCATTTCTTTTGAAGCCGATACAAAACTAGGCTTCTCGTAGACGCGTTTACCATCACCTTTAATATCGCCAGCCTCCCGCAGGAGTTCGAGACGAAGTTGGATCAGCGCCTCTAAATCCTGCAAGTTGCTTGTCGCAAGTTGAAGATCAGCCTAATTTACGATCGCACTTCAGCCACAGTGATAATTTTTTCATCACGGTTGAGTTGGAGGATACTTTCACCTTTGACATCTCTACCTAAAAGCGGCACTGTGTCCACAGGTATCCGCACTACCCGTTCCTTATTCGTCACTAAGGCTACCTCGCCAGATGCAATCGCTATGACCATACCAGCTAAGTTGTCAGTTTTGCTGGCAAATTTCAGCGCTTGCGTACCTAAATCGCCGCGATTAGCCGCTCTCAACTGACTCGCAGCCATCCGTTTGGCATATCCTTCTTGAGTAACTAAGAGTAATTGGTCATCTTTACCGACAGTGACACAGCCAACCATTTGCTGATTTTTCAATAACCGAAATGCTTGTAAACCCATCGCTGTGCGACCCATGATCGGTAATTGTTCATCATTGGCTGCAAAGCGCAACATTCGCCCACCGGAACTAGCTAAAATTAGATGCGCCCCTGGAGCGGTGAACTGAGTAAATGACAATTCATCATCGTCTTTGAGCTTCAAAATCGTGATTCCGCGCCGAGTTAAGTTAGTAAATTCTCCCAGAGACAGACGTTTAATTCTTCCCTGTTTTGTTAAAAGAATCATCTGCCTAGTTTCAAGATTTTCCGGCAGCAAAAAGCGGCTGACCACATCTTCTTGAGCGCTTTGAGCAGTACTACTGAGCATAGTAATCAAAGGTTTTCCCCGTGGAGAACGTCCAGTGGTTGGGGGAATTTCTCCCACATTCACCGGGTAGACTTTGCCGCTACCAGTTAGTATCAGCAAGTCTTTCCCCGTGTCGGTCAACACAGTTTGGATAATGAAGTCATTATCGTGCAGACCATTTTCAGCTTTTGACTTTCTCCCAGATGGCTGAGTGCGGCGGACATAACCCCGTTGGGTAAATTCTAAAACTGCTTCCTCTACTGGTTCAGAAGATTTAAATTCCTCCTCCTCTGCCCCTCTGCTCCTCTGCCCCTCTGCTCCTCTGCCCTTCTGCTCCTCCGCCCTAGACTTTTGCTCCTCCCCAATTTTCGTCCGCCGGGGATCGTTATATTTGCGCTTGAGCGATCGCAAATCTTTTTTCAGCGCCTTGAGTAATTCGCGGCGATCGTTCAGCAATTGCTCCAATAAACTAATTTGTTCGCTGATTTGCTCAAATTCCTGCTGCAAATTTTGCTGTTCTAAACTGGTGAGGCGGCGCAACGGCATAGCCAGAATTGCATCTCCTTGTACCTCACTCAAATCCAGTTGGCTACAAAGATTAATTTTTGCCGTACTGCCATCGGGAGCTTGGCGCAAAATTTGAATTACCTCATCCAAATTAGACAGCGCTTTCAGCAAACCTTCCACCAAATGCACACGACTTTGAGCTTTACCCAACTCGTAATTGTAGCGACGGTTCAGCGTCTCTTCTCGGAAACTCAAAAACTCCTGCAACAGTTGACGCAAACTTAATTGGCGGGGTTGTCCATCTACTATTGCGAGGAGAATAGCCCCAAAAGTCATTTGTAAAGCAGTTTGGTGATACAAATGCTGGAGAACTTCTTGGGGATTGGTGTCGCGTTTGAGTTCAATTACCACCCGCATCCCTTCGCGATCGCTCTCATCCCGAAGATCAGAAATTCCTTGCAAACGTCCTTGATTTACTAAGTCCGCTACCTTCTCAATCCAGGCAGCCTTATTCACTTGATAAGGCAATTCTGTAATGATAATTGCCGTCCGGCGCTTGCTTCCCCGACTGGCTGGAATTTCCTCTAGAGTCGCGACTCCCCGTAGCAAAATTCCACCTTTACCTGTGGTGTATGCTTCCCGAATTCCCGTCTCACCAATTATTTCTCCACCAGTGGGAAAATCTGGCCCTGGAATTAACTCGAATAATTTTTCATCTGGCAATTCTGGATTGTCGATTAAGGCAATTAACCCATCGACAACTTCCCCCAAATTGTGGGGTGGTACATTCGTTGCCATTCCTACGGCAATACCAGAACAGCCATTGAGCAACAGAAACGGCAACTGAGCAGGTAAAACCGTTGGTTCTTGTTGGGAATTATCGAAGTTCCCGACAAATTCCACAGTTTCTTCGCCAATTTCTGTCAGCATTCCCTCATGACTGATCGGTGCGAGGCGCGTTTCTGTGTAGCGCATCGCCGCTGGCGGGTCATTATCGACACTGCCAAAGTTCCCGTGTCCTGCCAGCAAAGGATAGCGGCTAGAAAAATCCTGTACCAGCCTCACTAAGGCATCGTAAACTGATTGGTCGCCGTGGGGATGGTATTTACCCAACACATCACCCACTACACGGGCACATTTTCGATAGGGTCTATCTGGTACTAAACCAAGTTCGTGCATTGCATACAAAATGCGGCGATGCACTGGTTTTAAGCCATCACGCACGTCTGGTAGCGCTCGCCCGACAATCACGCTCATGGCATATTCTAGATAAGACCGTTGCATCTCGGTGTGCAGGGCTGTTGGAATTACCTGTCCCGTTGAGAGAAGGTTTAACTGTTTTGCCATGAGTTTTTTCCCTGAAATTTAATTACACAAAAGCCGATGGAACTCAACACTGCGGCAACCACAGCATAACGGATCAAATAGGATTCATAACAAAATTTTGATAGTCGCAGAAGAAAAGGCAGTAGTATCATCCTTGATGACGAGGATGTAAAAGGGATGGGGGATTGGGGACTGGGGACTGGGGACTGGGGATTAGGGATTGGGTAATCAGCAGAAAAATTATGGAATTTGCTCTGACCTCTCCTAGATTTTGGAATGTTTTCTTAGTCCTCAGTACCCAGTCTCGGAGCGGCGTTCCTGCTGCCCCTAACATATAGGTATAGCAGGGTACTCCGACGCTCGAATACTTACTATCACCGCGACCAGTTAAAAAGGATGCACACGAGTATAATCTACATAAACTTAGTAGCCATGATACTTACAATGATTGCATTTCTTAATTTTGAATTCTGGAATTCTTGAATCTCCTCACCTCTATAACTAAAATTCTCATGAAAACTGTTTTAATTGTCGAAGACGATCTAATTAATGCTCGTGTTTTTTCCAAAATTTTGTCCAAGCGTGGCGGCTTGGGTGTAAAACACACTGAAAATGTCGAAGAAGTTATAAAAATTGCCCAATCAGGAGAAGCCGACCTGATTTTGATGGATGTTTCTCTGTCCAGAAGTGTTTACCAAGGCAAGTCTGTTGATGGAATCAAAATTACACAAATGTTGAAATCTGATCCGAAAACAGCAAACTTGCCTGTAATTTTGGTTACGGCACATGCTATGGAAGGCGATCGCGAAAACTTTCTCAAGCAAAGCGGTGCTGACGGCTACATTTCTAAGCCAGTTGTTGACCATCAACAGTTTGTTGACCAAATCATCGCACTTCTACCGACAGACTAACACTGGGAATTAACGACTTAATTTCAGGAATACTTGCCCGCCAATATTTTTGGGCAACTATTTCCCGTATTTAGTTAGTATATATGTACTACGAAAAGATACTTTTAGGCAAGTGGGGAATGGGGAATGGGGAATGGGGAATGGGGAATGAGAAATGGGGAGAATAAAAAATTACCTCTTTGCCCCCTGCTCCCCTGCTCCCCTGCTCCCCACTCCCCACTCCCCACTCCTATTGAGTAGGCTGTTGCCCAGGGGTTGATGATGAGTTTGCTGGTTGCTGTAGGGCTGCTTGAATACGGGGTAATTCTAGGAATTTTTTCGTATCAGACAGTAAGCGATCGCCCCAGAGATTTTCTTTGAGGAAATCCAAATTAGCATAGCGCGAATCGATCCGGAGTGCAGTTTCTCCCAAAGTTAGTCCTTGTTGACGATCGCCTTTAGTATAGAGTGCCACTGCCAAGGCCAATAAAGGTTCTGCGGCTTGTTTGTCAATGGTGACAGCAGATTGCCATTGCTTAATCGCTCCGGGGATATCACCCTGTTCGTAGTTGATTAAGCCAATATTGTTGAGCGCTGGCCAGAATTTTTTATCTTTAGAGACTGCTGTATTGTACTGTGCGATCGCATCAGGCAATCGACCCAGCATAAAGTAAGCATTACCCAAATTAAATAACCCCTCTGGATCATTGGGTTTTAACTTCAAACCCTCTTGGTAATTGACAAGAGCTGCTTGGTAATTTTTCTGCTGAAAATTAGCTGAACCTAAAGCAAACAAAATATCACCATTTTTAGGGTTGATAGATTGGGCTTTTTTTAGGCTAGCGATCGCTGCGTCAAACTCTTTAGTTTGCAGTTGCAATCCACCTAAAAGCAACCACACTTTATCATTCCCAGGAGCCAGCTGACTAGCCAGCCGCGCTCGTGGCAAAGCTAGTTCAACCTGTTGAAACTGAGCTAGTTGAGCCGCCTCTTGCGCCAAGCTCAACCCCTGCTTCTCTAACTTTGTCGGATCTAATTGCAGTGTATGGGGTATTAATGCCTGCGCGTTAGCGGCTTTTGGCATACTCCACAAACTACAAACCATTAGAAAAGAAATCAAACGAACATGTTTAGGCACATTACCGCCTTTAAGCCACTAATCAAAGAATCTTTCAGCTAGCTTAAACGATCTCCGCTGTTGACGGCAGCAAAATCTTACAAACAAAGGCAGGATGTAGGAGGCAGAAGTATCAACACAAACTTTAGTTGGCTTAAAAGCATGGGTTCCTCCTGCTTCCTGAAGTTATTAGTTCTTGACATCCCCATAATAAAAACAATTTATACCCAATCCCCAATCCCCAATCCCCAGTCCCCAATCCCCAATCCCCATTAAAAAAACTGATGACTTTCGTCATACCTCAGCCTGGAATTACTAGTGACTTTCGTCATACATAGGTTTGGACTTTTTGATCGATAATTATAATGTATGAATTTATACGATGAGGTAAATATTAAACACTTTGATGTTCAAACAAAAGCAACTGTCTAAGATTGCTGAATTCAAACCTCAGCAGAATAGAAGTTTAATGCCAATTAGGAGTTAATTCCATGTTGAAACCAAACCGTGTATCGATAGTTTTAGCTACTGCTGCTTTGATCATTGCTCCCACTCTGTTGACTGCGCCTGCAAATGCCCAGACGAAAGTCTATGTTGTTAGCGATCGCAATCAAAATTGGGATCGCGACGGCAGAAGAAACTCTAGAGACAGGGGTAATTGGAACCGTAACGGCAGACCCTATCCTGTAGAAGTCAGAAACTCTAGAGACAGGGACAATTGGAACCGTAACGGCAGACCCTATCCTGTAGAAGTCAGAAACTCTAGAGACAGGGACAATTGGAACCGTGACGGCAGACCCTATCCTGGAGAAATCAGAAACTCTAGAGACAGGGACAATTGGAACCGTAACAACCAACCCTATAGCAGAGTAGTCAGACTTGGTAATGGTGATATCAGATATCCCAATGGGCAAATTATTCCTGCTAGATCCATAGTCAGACTGCGTAATCAAGGTTATTACAGACTTCCTAACGGAGATATTCTTCTTCCTAATCAGGAAGTTGTTCCATCTAGAAGATTAGTGAGAGTCCGTGATAATTTCTTCAGACTTCCTAGTGGATTGGTACTGCAAATAAACCTTTAAAACACTAAAAACTCAAAATCATTGTCAGTATAGGGCTACCAGGCTATAGTTTTAGCCGTGAATAACAAGCTCGGTAGCCGTTCTTTATAGAAAAAGTGGATATGAAAATTGATACATCAAACACAGTAGATTCATCATCATCAGTTTTGGTTCCAGAGGTAAAGAAAAAAAAGGGCAGACGTAATTGGCTCTCTTGGCTAATTGCTCTTTGCCTTTTGGGGGGAATTGGCTATGCAGTTTATTACCAAGTAGCTGTTGTTTCCCGCCAAGAAGCCAGTCGTCGGGTGCTAACAAGACCTGTACAAAGGCGGAGTTTAACAATGACAGTTTCAGCGAACGGAACGGTGAAGCCTGAGCGGTCAATTAACCTCAGCCCGAAAAATTCCGGTATCTTGAAAACACTGCTGGCGAAAGAAGGGGATCTTGTCAAACAAGGACAGATTGTCGCTTACATGGATGATTCCAACCTCCGGGGACAACTCACCTCTGCTCAAGGACAGTTGGCACAAGCCGAGGCTAATTTGCAAAAAGCGATCGCAGGTAATCGCCCTCAAGATATTGCTCAAGCCCAAGGAGTATTAGACGAAGCCCAGGCAAATTTGCAAAAGGTACAAGCAGGTAATCGCTCTCAAGATATTGCCCAAGCACAGGCACGCTTGCAAAGCGCTCAAGCCGCCCTTCGCCAAGCAGAAGATGATTTGGTTCGTAATCAGCAACTTTACAATGCAGGCGGTATTTCCCTTCAGGCTCTTAACCAAATCCGTGCCACTCGTGACAGCGCTCAAGCTCAAGTAAATGAAGCACAACAAGCACTGGGGTTGCAAAAAGCCGGTTCACGTCCAGAAGACATCGAGCAAGCACGAGCGGTGGTGAAGCAGAGACAGCAAGCTTTGGCACTCGTGAAAGCGGGTACACGCCAAGAAGATATTGACGCAGCCCGCGCCCAGGTAACATCTGCTCGTGGTTCGCTGCAAAACATCCAAGCTCAAATCAATGACACGATTATTCGCGCCCCTTTTGATGGTGTGGTGACAAAAAAGTTTGCTGATCCCGGTGCTTTCGTGACACCCACAACTGCTAGTAGTGAAGTCGCTTCTTCATCTTCATCTTCAATCTTGTCTCTCGCTTCAACAAATGAGATTGTCGCCAGTTTAGCGGAAACAAATATTTCTAAAATCAGCATTGGTCAAAAAGTCTCGATTCAAGCAGATGCCTACCCAGGAAAAACCTTTGAAGGTAAAGTCAGCCAAATTGCCGCCCAAGCGATAGTCGCGCAAAACGTCACCAGTTTTGAAGTGAGAGTATCACTTTCAGACCCGGAAAGGCTACTCCGGTCTGGGATGAATGTGGAAGTAGATTTTCAAGTCGGTCAAGTTGAAAATGCTTTAGTAGTGCCAACAGCCTCAGTCGTGCGCCAACAAAATGCCACAGGTGTGTTTGTGGCGGGAGCCGATAACAAACCTGTATTCACTCGCATCGAGACTGGGGTTACTGCCAATAACTTTACCGAAGTTAAGTCTGGATTGACAGGGGACGAAAGAGTATTACTCAGTTTCCCACCAGGATCACGTCCACAATCAACACCACGAGGAGGAGTTTTTCCTGGCCTAGGCGGAGGCGGAGGAGGCGGTGGTGGTGGAAGAGGAGGCGGTGGCGGTGGAAGAGGAGGTGGTGGCGGTGGTTCACCTTAAAGTTAGTTGTAAATAAAAGCTTATGTTTAAGATATTTAGCGGCTCTAAAAAAGCTAAGAATACCCGCACAGTACCGTTGTTAGAAATTTTGACAATGGCGGCAGAGACTCTGTGGAGTAACAAATTACGCACAGGTTTAACGATGTTGGGCGTGATTATTGGAATTTCATCAGTCATTGCGATTACTTCTGTTGGTCAGGGAGTGCAAAAGGGGGTTGAACAACAGATACAAGCATTGGGTACAGATGTGATCCAAATCTTAGCGGGTGCTGCAAGAAGCGGGAATGTCCGTCAAGGAGTCGGTTCTAGCAGCACCTTGACTTGGGAAGATGCACAGGCGATCGCTACACAAGCGCCATCAGCACAGATGGTTTCTGCTTATCTCCAACGGACTGCCCAAGTTGTATATGCAGGACAGAATACTTCAACAACCATTTATGGCACGGATTTGAACTACCCAGAAGTCAGAAATACCAACCCCCAGCAAGGGAGATATTTCACTCAGGAAGAATTAGATACTGCCGCACAGGTAGCTATTCTTGGCCCCACAGTTCAAAACACACTCTTCGGACAGAATGCCAATGTCATCGGCGAGAGAATTCGGATTCAGGGAGAGGCTTACGAAGTGATTGGGGTGATGGAACCTAAAGGTTCTCAAGGGCCGATGGATCGAGATGACCAGATTTTCATTCCTCTAACTAGTATGTCGAAGAGACTAGTTGGGAATAATGCCTTGGTAGGCGTTTCTGTAAATGGAATTTTAGTCAAAGGTGCGAATCAAGAAGAATTAGAAGCCGCTCAATTTCAAGTCACCAATCTCTTACGGTTGCGTCACAACATTTATCCGCCGCAAGCTGATGATTTTCGGCTGACCAATCAAGCTGATATTGTTAGTACCTTCACGAATGTGGTGGGTTTATTTACAGTCATGGTAGTTGCGATCGCAGGAATTTCGTTAGTGGTTGGTGGAATTGGTATTGCCAACATTATGCTGGTTTCCGTAGTTGAGCGGACGCGAGAAATTGGGATTCGCAAAGCCGTAGGGGCAACTAATTCTGCAATCCTGAATCAATTTTTAGCCGAAGCGATCGTAATTTCCATTGCTGGTGGAACTATTGGTATGGCGACTGGGATTGTATTAGCCTTTACTGCTGCAAATATTTTCAAATTTCCCTTTGTCATTTCTTTCTTGTCCATCATTGCTGGGTTTGGACTCTCATTGAGCGTTGGCTTAGTTGCTGGGGTGATTCCAGCACGGAACGCATCTAAATTAGATCCAATTACTGCTTTAAGAAGCGACTAAGCCTAAGAGTAATGAGTAATGAGTAATGAGTAATGAGTAATGAGTAATATTTCTGAAATCTAGAGCTTTTGTATAGCAAGCGATGTCTACGACGGGCTACGCCTACGCGCGATTCTTTTCTAATAACAAATACAAGACCAATTTTTTCTAATAGTATAGCTTGTATTGCTAGAAGCCTCATGAGGCTTCTAGCAATGCCCTCGTGGAGAGTGACAGAAGAGGGATAAATGAACTCTCACTACTCACTTTACCATTCATTACTCATTATTCATTACTCATTATTCATTACTCATTACTCATTATTCATTACTCATTACTCATTACTCATTACTCATTACTCATTACTCAATTTATGCCAACAATGATCTGGATGGAATCTATTACTAAAACTTACTACTTGGGAGAAGTTAGTGTTCCTATACTTAAGGGAATTGAACTCTCTATTGAGGAGGGAGAATATGTCTCGATTATGGGTGCGTCAGGTTCGGGAAAATCTACGTTGATGAATATTTTGGGATGTTTGGATCGTCCCACAACTGGTGACTATATTTTTGAAGGGAGAAACCTGACGACTTTTGATGATGATGAATTAGCTTATATTCGTAATCAAAGAATAGGTTTTGTTTTCCAACAATTTAATCTATTGGCGCGGGCGACAGCGCTGGAAAATGTTATGTTGCCAATGGTTTATGCTAATCTACCCAAACCAAAACGCCGTGAAAGGGCATTAGAAGCTCTGGCAAAAGTAGGACTAGAGGGACGCACATCTAACCGTCCTAGTCAACTATCTGGGGGACAACAACAACGAGTAGCGATCGCTCGTGCTTTAGTTAACCGACCTGCATTAGTTTTGGCAGACGAGCCAACGGGGGCTTTAGATACTGAAACTTCCCATGAGGTGATGAGTTTGCTAACAGAGCTTAATAACCAAGGAATCACAATTGTTATCGTCACTCATGAGCCAGATATCGCGGCTCAAACCAAAAGAATTATTCGAGTTCAGGATGGCTTGATTGTAGGCTAATTTGTTAAGATTACACCTTGGAGGGGGAATTTAAGATTTAAATCTCTGTAGGTCAATCAGGATCAAAACTTTTGATTTATCCTCAAAAAAGCCTAATTAATGACTACATCTAGATTATGAATTTCAGCTTATTCTTCGCGCATTCTACCTGGATTCCCGTAGCGATTGCTATTCTTTTTTCAACTTTAGCAAGTGCAGCAACTCCCCCAAAACCGCAAAATTCCTCAAGACCTGTACAGGTTCCCGATAACCTCAACCCTAATCCTAATCCTCTCCAATTTCCTACCAAACCGGAGGAAGTACAAATTCAGGGAACTGTGCCAATCAGTTTGGCACAAGCTTTAGAACTAGCAAAACGCAACAATCGAGATTTACAAGTAGCCATATTAGAGCTAGAACGCAGTCGCTCATCCCTACGCGAGTCTCAAGCTGCCTTGCTTCCTACTGTTGGACTCAATAGTAGTTTAACTAACAGTGGTAATGGTTTTACTAGCAATTCATCTCAAGCCAGTACCTCTTTCAATGGTTCAGCACAACTGAATTATGACCTCTATACTTCTGGGAACCGACAAGGTGCTATCCGAGCCGCAGAGGAACAGCTACGGGTAGATGAGTTAGATGTTGAGAGTACATCTCTGGAAATCGAGTTGAATGTCACGACTGAATATTATGATTTGCAAGAAGCAGATGAACAAGTACGAATTAATCGGTCTGCTGTGGAAAATGCCCAGGCTAGTTTGCGCGATACCCAAGCGAGAGAACAGGCTGGAGTAGGTACGCGGTTCGATGTGCTGCAAGCTCAGGTGAATTTAGCAAACGCCCAACAACTACTGACTAATGCTATCTCAGACCAGCAAGTTGCTCGTCGTCAGTTAGCAACTCGGTTAAGTTTGGCACAATCAGTTAATATCGCGGCGGCAGATCCAGTACAATTAGCGGGTCTTTGGCAGCCAACACTTGAAGAAACTATTGTCAGAGCCTTTCAAAATCGTCCAGAACTGCAACAGCAATTAGCACAACGTAACATTGGTGAGCAACAGCGACGACAAGCACTTTCACAGTTGGGGCCGCAACTTAGTTTGACAGGTAACTACAACTTGACAGATCGGTTTGATGATGGCGTCAGCGTTACTGATGGCTATTCAGTGGGAATTCAAGGAAATTTAAATTTGTATGATGGGGGAGCAGCAAGAGCAAGGGCGGCTCAGTCGAAAGCTAATATTGCGATCGCAGAGAGTCAATTTGGTAGCCAGCGCGATATAATCCGCTTTGATGTCGAACAGTTTTACTCTCAATTGCAAGCCAATTTAGAGAATGTGCAAACTTCTAGTGTGGCTTTAAATCAAGCCAGAGAAGCTTTGAATTTAGCAAGACTCAGGTTCCAAGCTGGTGTGGGTACTCAAACAGAGGTAATTGCAGCTGAAAATGACCTGACAAGAGCAGAAGGTAATCGAATCACAGCTATTTTGGATTACAATCGCGCTCTAGCTAATTTGCAAAGATCAGTCACTTCCAGGGCTTCGCGCTAAGAGGATGTTTGAAAAGTCATGATTGATGTATAAAATTTTTTTACCCCACCCTAGCCCTCCCCTTATAAAGGGGAGCCACTGCGTTGGGCGGCTTCGCCGACTTGAAGCATGTGGCGTGAGGGAACTAGATTTTATTGTTTCCCCCCTTTATAAGGGGGGACTAAGGGGGGTAATAATTCGATTAAAATCACAACATACTACTTTTCAAACAACCTCTAAGGTTAAATCACTAATAAATTAAATTTGCTTGTGGTTTTTAGGAAGAAGCAAGTTGGCATTCGCCGTAATTTTATCCACATCAAGAATTAAGATGAATGGGTAAAACTTAGATTTTGTTAATCTCCAAAAAAGGATGAATTATAACCACAAGCTTAAAATCTTACCTTTTATAGTAATTTTCCTGTTAATAGTTGAATGCTTGCTGGTTAACCCAACTGCCATAGCAAGAGCAGATTCTCCATCAACCGCAGTTTACGAACAACGGATAATCCATAGTCCAGATGGTATCGGTAAATATTACATGGGGCGCGAAATTGCCAAAGTTATGGGATACACAGGCGCAGGCTGGTTAGAACGTCCCAGCCGAGAGGGAGAGGAACAGCCAAGTAAAATAGTCAGTCTCCTTAACCTTAAACCTAACGATGTAGTAGCAGATATTGGTGCTGGTACAGGTTACTTAAGCTTTCGCATCGCACCATTTTTAACAGATGGGAAAGTATTGGCTGTAGATGTTCAGCCAGAAATGTTAGAAATCATTGAGTTGTTCAAAAAAGAGAAAAACATCACCAATGTTGAGCCTGTTTTGGCAACTCTTAGTAACCCTAACTTACCATCTGAAAGTATCGATTTAGCCTTGATGGTAGATGCTTACCATGAACTTGAGTATCCCCAAGAAGTGATGCAAGGAATTGTGAAAGCACTTAAACCAGGTGGTCGGGTAGTGTTGATTGAGTATCGGGGCGAAAATCCTTTTATTATGATTAAAGGTCTGCACAAAATGACTCAAAAGCAAGTCCGCAAAGAAATGCAAGCAGTTAGTTTGGTTTGGCGAGAAACCAAAAACTTGTTACCTCAACAGCATTTAATGGTGTTTGAGAAACCCAATACTAATTCGTAATTCGTAATTCGTAATTAAGGTGTCAGTTGGGATTAAATTCGCCAGAACATCAAAGATTTGTGCAGCAATTGTCTGGGGAAGAAAGATAGTTAGTCAGAATTCAGGAGTCAGGGAAATATTTGATGACTATTTTGGCATCAGTCTATTTTTTGGGGAATGAGACTGGCGCTTTTGGTTGCACTATCCCAAACAATCCAGCTAAAAGAATCATCTAAATCATCAGGGCTATTTGAAACTTTAAAATATAGCTTTTCTTCACGTTTTCTTTCAATGGCAAAGTCGGCATTTTGAGCATAAGCGACTATAAAACCTTTGTCTCGCAAACAATACATCGCCCAAGCTTTCAATGATTGCTTGTATGGTTCGTGTGGGATTGGCGGTTTTGTAATTGTGTCT
This sequence comes from Nostoc sp. KVJ20, assembly GCF_001712795.1. GTDB lineage: Bacteria > Cyanobacteriota > Cyanobacteriia > Cyanobacteriales > Nostocaceae > Nostoc. The sequence goes on along the minus strand of NZ_KV757701.1, from coordinate 4,209 downwards.
TCAATTACTTTAAATATTTGCGTGAGTTTAGCGGTCATAGTAGATACTTTTGTTATTACCCTTAAGTTAACTAGCTTCTGGATCGCAACGAATTTCAATCATAAAGCCATCTGGATCGTAAAAATACACTCCTCTACCAGTCGGACGAGTAACTGGGCCGTGTGCGATCGCTATTTTATTTTCTCTGATCACTGTCACCGCTTGCTCAAATAACTGCGGATCGATGTCAAAGGCTAGATGATACGCTCTGGTGAAGGTCTTTTCTGGATCTGGATTTGGTGGTGATAATTCTGGTTCCCCAAATAAATCCAGAATTGTACCATCGGGGGTGATGAAGTTGGCTACTTTTCCCGATGCGACAAGTTCCACCAGGGTTGCGGGTACTTCGTCGCCTGTGAGTTCGTGCAAACCCAGAATTGTGCCATAAAAGTAGCGAGAAGCTTGCATATCCTTGACGTTGAGGGCAATGTGATGTATCTTACGCAGATTTCCTGGCGCAAGGACACTGTTCAGGGATTGGGTACTAGATAGCATAATTATCTTCAGCTAAGAGGTTGAATGAACAAGTGTTTCGCTGTGACTTCGAGCTTGTGGCAAATCAGAGTAGCAGATTTCTGAGATTTGGCGGGATATTCGAGTGGATAGTTACTGTGATTTTGACTAACTACCAACAGTTCTTGTTAAATCGACTGCTCTCATCTCAGAGTTTTCTCCTGAATATGTTGCTTTTTATTGAAATCACTAAGTCATTACGATTACTCCCGTAGTGCATAGCCTACACCACGGACTGTATGAATCAAACGCTTTTCATTATTTTCTTCTAACTTGAGTCGCAAATAACGAATATAGACTTCAATAATATTAGAATCGCCCATAAAGTCGTAACCCCAAACTTTCTCTAAAATTTGGTCTCTAGTAAACACTTGACGAGGATGTGAAAGGAGATATTCTAATAAGTCAAACTCTTTTGCTGTTAACTCAATGCTTCGTTTTGTCCGAAAAACTTCACGGGTGCGGCGATTTAAGCTTAAGTCTTCAAATTGCAGCACATCTTCGTCTGTTTCTTGCGTGCGGCGGAGATGAGCGCGAATTCTAGCTAGTAGTTCCTCAATGCTGAAGGGCTTAACTACATAATCATCGGCTCCTGCATCTAATCCTGCCACGCGATCGCTCACTTCATCTTTTGCTGTCAACAAAATTACTGGTACTGTACTGCCTGTTGCTCGCAAACGCCGACAAATTTCCAAACCCGTCAAACCTGGTAGCATCCAATCCAGAATCGCTAAATCTGGTGATGAGTCTCGCGCCAGGGTTAGACCAGCAATGCCATCATGGGCTACACTTACTTTGTATCCTTCGCTACTAAGCTCTAATTCGACAAATCGCGCCAGTTTGACTTCATCTTCCACCAAAAGGATATGTGCTGTCATATTTTGCTCCTAAAGCAGGTAATGTGAGATAAAAGTGCTACCATAACCTGGCTGTGAAAGTACGGCAACTTAGCGTTGCATACCTGATGCTCAAATTTCTCTGTCATCTATACTATGTCTGCAAACAAAATAGTTAATTGAGTAGCAATATAGCGCTTCTGGTTTGGATGCAATACATTTTGACCTCTCTTCTAAAAGGCTACATGTACACACAAGTCGAATTACCCCCCTTAATCCCCCCGATGCATTGGGGGGAAACTAGAAATACAGTTCCCTCCCCTTTCCAAGGGGAGGGTTAGGGAGGGGTAAAACTTACGCTTAAACTCAGATGAGTGAACTGTTTCAGACTTGTGTGTACACCGTAGCTTCTAAAAGGAGAGAGGCTTTGATACTTACTCCCATTCCCTCTCTTCTCTACGAGAGGCTGCGCCAACGAGACGCTACGCGATCGCAGGGAAGGGGCTGGGGATTAGGTCTGTATTTCACGAAATTGAGAATCGCTATAATTCAGGTTGTAAAGGCATCATACTGTGACTTGCTCGTGCTAGATCCAATAAGTTTTGCAAAATCTGAGTCATGTGATCTGCTTCCGAGACAGCCATCTCTAAACCTGGATAGGGAAAATCCCCCTTGCCTCAATTCCTCTTCGTTGAGCAGATTTTTCTTCAGCTTTTCTTCATCCACTCAATATTGCATTTTTGTAAACATCTGTTACATTACTTTACAGACGGTTACAACTGCTACAACACTTGAAATTTGGAGTTTTACTGATGACAGGTTTTAAGAATCCTGCGCCTATTGTTTCAGAAGATCCTAATGCTGTGCGTTTTGGTTTCACCCCTCAGAGTGAAAATTGGAATGGTCGTCTTGCGATGATTGGTTTTCTATCTGCGATTTTGATTGAAGCTTTTTCTGGTCAAGGTTTACTCCATTTCTGGGGCATCCTCTAAATTGATGATGGTAGAAGCACACGTCTGTGCCAATTAGTATCAACTTATACCAATTCTGTATGAAGATGCACATCATAATATCCCCCTGTAGTCTCCCCGATGCATTGGGCTACGGTGTACACACAAGTCGAATTACCCCCCTTAATCCCCCCGATGCATTGGGGGGAAATATCCGGTTCTCCCCCTTTGCAAGGGGGAGTTAGAGGGGGTGAATTATATGCAGCTTCACAAAGAAACGGTATTAAGCTAGAAATAGTTTTGCTGCGGGCTTCATAACCCGCCAGAGAATGAATTCTCTGGCTCATAGCTAAAGTCTACTGAAGTAGACTGAATATTTTTGGGGATATCTAGTCATCTTCAGATGACTTTCGCTATGATTCTTAGAACTTCAGTTCCTTGCAGGACATAGTTTTTGCGTTAAGTTGACACCAATGGTCTGTGCCTCCCCAATACTTTTTAGATAAACCCAACAATCTCTCTTTTGGGCTGGGGAAAGGTTAATGGGCTTACGGGTTAAGGTAAATTTAAACCCTTTCCCTTTACCCTTTCCCCTTTAACCGAAAAGTATTGTGTACCTCCCTGTAAATCCGCCAAGTAATTCGTTTCTAACCTATGGCGGTTGTTGGGATTGGTGCAAAATATCAGATTTTTCCGGTTGAGCCAAAATATAAGTGAATAATTACTTTACATTGAATATGTATAGCTAAAACTCATGGAAATACCCCAACGCGTATCAGTCCGCTACAAAGACGCGTCCTTCAACACCAATGAAATCCGTTTGAGAACTTTTCGACTTGGGTTACAAATATGGGAAGAACAAACCAAACCTCGAAAAACAGAGCTTTATCAGTTTATATCGTCTTGCTTGAAACAAGTTGACCGCCAAGATCGTTTTATGTTTTCTCTGTTGTTCATAGAATTAACAGACCTTATACGCAATTCTTCGCTGGAAAGGGGAACGAAAGAGGTTCTGATTAAAACAGCTTTTAGAGAATTTGCTTGTGCGATAACAGACTTTGAAGACGTTGCCAAATAAAGTTGGTTATGGGGGTGCTGGTATTGCGTAGGCGTAGCCCAAATCAGTTATAGCCCTGAACTCAGCTAACCTAATCGAGTAGGATATCTAGTAAGTAGCTTTCCAATCGGATTAGTTTTTTTCGCCAAATGCGCGGATGGGTAGGTGTTGGGGAAGAGGTAACTACAAAAATGGCTGAATTGGCTTATCTGCAACAACTTGAGAGCGATCGCATTTCTAAACTATCCGCGCACCTTATGGGGACTAGTTTTCAGCCATTTGCCTCTAGCCAAATCACAATTCCTCGTGTTATGATTTTTGCATTCGCACAACCGAACCTTGAAAACCAAATAACACAAGGCTTTCAGATACCAGCCATTGCAATTACTTAAAATCCCTATTAACCCAAGTTGCGTAAATGCTGTATCCGTAGCAACGCTAGACCCATATTGCAATTACTTAAAATCCCTATTAACCCAAGTTGCAAGCAATTACTATGCGTTGCCCCTGACTAACTTTTTACATTGCAATTACTTAAAATCCCTATTAACCCAAGTTGCAAGATATCTCGGATTTTAGTCTGCTAGATTTAATATTGCAATTACTTAAAATCCCTATTAACCCAAGTTGCGGGTAATAGAATACAAAAGAGGAGATGGAAAGTGTAGGCACAGTAAATAAGGGTTGTACGAACTCCAACCACTATAAAAATGCCATTAGGAATGTTCAGTGTAGTTTAATAGAGAGTAACATTTGCAACTTAGTCAATAAAAGCTTGTTGCAGAGTGTAAGCAAAAATAAAAGCTTGTAACTT
>NZ_KV757700.1 GCF_001712795.1 Nostoc sp. KVJ20 | reverse complement strand
GAGCTAAAACTTTGATTGGTTTTGGGAGTGGGGGATGGGGTGTTGGGCATGGGGGATGGGGCATGGGGTAAGGGGCATGGGGCATGGGGCATGGGGCATGGGGCATTGGGAATGGGGCATACATTTTATAATGCAACAATGAGTCTTTGATCCTCGTGAATGAGCCTTTGAACTGGATTCATTCACCTTTGATCCTCGTAAATCAAGATACCTTCAAAAAGCTTGATATCTCTTTTCTAATTAACTGCTCCTTGCTCCTTTTAAAGTAAAGAAATTTTGTCGATCTTTCACCAAACAAGCTGTTTGAGATCATAAAACTTTGTATCCTGAATTAATAGGTCTTAATTAATAGTTCTTTTAAAACTTGTGCAAGAAGATTTTAGGTTAATTGTTGATTTAGTTTTAGTTCTAGGCGTTGCAGCTTGTGGCGGACTGTTGGCGGCACTTTTGCGACAACCCGTACTGCTGGGGTATCTCATTGGCGGGATGATCATTGGGCCAGCCGGACTGGGATTGATTAAAGAACTTATTCAAGTAGAGACTCTGGCGCAGTTCGGGGTTGCCTTTTTATTATTCGCTTTGGGTGTGGAATTTTCCTTTGCGGAACTCAAGAAGGTAAAAGCGATCGCTCTTGGTGGAGGTGGACTCCAGATTGCTCTGACGATTTTGGTAACAGTTTTAGTCTGTGGGGTAACAGGAGCCTGGGGAGCCTTACCCGCGAAGGGGATGTTTTTGGGGTGTATTCTGTCCTTGTCTTCTACAGCAGTTGTCCTCAAGTGCTTGATGGAGCGCAACGAAACAGAAACGCCTCACGGGCAAGTGATGCTAGGGATTTTGGTAGTCCAGGACTTGGCGCTGGGACTAATGTTAGCAGTCTTACCAGCCCTCAACCAACCAGCAGAAACCATTGGGATCACCGTGCTAACAGCCCTAGCTTCGATTGGTTTATTTGCTGCTGGCGCAGTAGCAGCAGGGATTTGGCTGATACCGCCTTTATTGCGACTGTTAGCCCGGACTGAAAGCAAAGAACTATTTTTATTAGGGGTTGTAGCTTTATGTTTGGGCATTGCTCTGTTGACAGAGCATTTGGGACTGTCTATTGAAATGGGGGCATTTGTCGCCGGTTTGATGATTTCTGAGGTGGAGTACGCCGATCAAACCCTGACTTATGTCGAACCCCTGCGAGATATCTTTGCCAGTTTATTTTTTGCTGCCATTGGGATGTTAATTGACCCAGTGTTTTTGTGGAACAACCTAGAATTAATTTTGGGGTTGGTGACACTAGTTTTCGTTGGTAAATTTTTGATTATCACGCCTTTAGTGAAACTGTTTCGCTATCCTTTGAAAACAGCCATAATCGCTGGTTTGGGATTGGCGCAAATTGGGGAATTTTCCTTTGTTCTCGCTAGTGAAGGGCAGTCTTTGGGGTTGGTGTCCCGACAAATATACTTATTAATTTTGGGAACCACCGCAGTGACTCTCATGCTTACTCCCTTTGTATTGCGGTTAGTGCCATTTTTATTTAACTTTGCCGAATCAATGCCCTGGTTGAAACCTTATTTAGAAGAAGATGAGGCGCGAGATGTGTCGGAAGATTTGCCCTTCAAAGACCATGTGGTAGTTTGCGGCTATGGGCGAGTTGGCAAAAATTTGGTGAAATTATTGCAGCAACACGATCTACCTGTTTTGGTAATCGACCAATCAGAGAGTAGAATTCAGCAGTTACGTGAGGCTGGGGTGTCTTATGTTTATGGCAATTGCGTCAGTTTACACGTTCTGGAAACTGCTGGCGTGAATCATGCCAAAGGAATGGCGATCGCACTTCCAGATCCCATGAGTACTCGTCTTTGCTTGAAACGCGCTTTGGAATTGCGCCCAGAATTAGATTTGGTTGTTCGTGCTACCCAGGATAAAAATATTGAGGTGCTGTATCAATTGGGAGCTAGGGAAGTTGTGCAACCAGAGTTTGAAGCGAGTTTAGAAATGGCAACTTATTTATTAACTGGTTTAGGCTTGTTGTCGCCAGCTGTCGTCCAACGGGAAATGCAGCAAATCCGCAACGATCATTATTTAGATTTGCGCCCAGAGCGTTCTGCAACTGAAGTCGCCCGCGATTTGCGCCAAGCAACTCTCGATTTAAATCAGCGCTGGTATCCTCTCCCAGAGAATTCGCCCTTAATTGGTATGAGCATAGAAGAAGCAGATATGCGCTACTTAACAGGAGCGAGTTTGATGGCAATTCGCCGCGCTAATGGCGATGAAATCGATTATCCCAATAATCAAACCAGATTGGAAGAAGGCGATCGCTTACTGGTAGTGGGAGCAGATGAAGAACTGGCGGCTTTGGCAGAATTTGCTCAGGGACAAGCGGCTGTTCCCGGAGAAAATAGTGCTTGTCAGTGGGTTACAGTCAATGCAGATGCGCCAACACTAGGTAAAACCCTTGCAGATTTAGATATCGCCAAGCAATTTGGAGTACAGGTACAGGCGATCCGGCGAGATGGTAAATTTATCCGCTATCCTGATGGTGGTATGGATTTGCGAGTCAGCGACCAAGTATTGTTATGTGGTAGCTTGACAGGTTTAAGTAAACTAGAACAGTTATTTGCGATCGCCAGTTCAGTACCTTATACCTGAAAACTCCTGTAATTCCGAATTACATTCGCTTTTGATAATATCAAGCTTCAAGATGTTGTCTCTAATAGGGACATCATCAATCTGTATTGTCAAGTGGATGCGACAAAATCGGCCAAATCAATCTTGAAGACTGGCAATCTCTTGGCTTTGACAACTCTAAATTTTGATTCTATTTTGTAGCAAGCCCTAATTAATGGGGTCATCTGCTTGACCTTTGTCAATTGCAGAAGTTTTCAGTCTACTGACCTTGTTTGATAATAGAATTGACCTAAAAATTTAGCTTAACTTTTCATAAATTTATTTTGTCATTACAATACTTTTTCATTTATTATTTCATCTTTTACAGACTTTGGCGATAATAATAATTACTGTACTGTATATGTTGTATGTTATCCAACATCATTTGTGAGAAATCCGGGAGAAGTGACTATGAAAATTTCTTACGCGATAATGGTTATAAACTACAAAAAATTACATTGTAGCAGCATTGTAGCTATCAATTTTCATCTTTAAAAGATTACTGAAAATATACTTGTAATGTGGGACAAAAGTTTAGGTATTATTACGAAGGTATGTGCTAATCTACTCTGTAAGCTTTTAGGACAGCCTAGTGTTAGTAATTTAGAAACTCAACTGCATGATAAACAAGTCCAAATTCAGCAGTTAGAAGAGCAAGAAAAGGCGCTTTACCGAGTTATTAGCAAAATTCGAGCTTCTCTTGATCTAGAAACAATTTTTCGTACAGCCACTAAGGAAACTTGCAAGTTACTCCGTGTTGAACGGATTGCCGTTTATCGTTTTTATGAAAACTGGAGTGGAGAATTTGTCAGTGACTTTGAGTTTGCAGAGACCGGATGGGATGATGTAGAGACATTAGGAAAAAATACAGTTTGGAATGACTCTTATCTACAAGAACATCAAGGTGGAAGGTATCGTAATAATGAAACTTTAATTGCTTCAGATATCTATGCAGCAGATTTGTCTCAATGTCATTTAGAAATTTTAGAACAGTTCCATATTCAAGCTTATGCAACTGCACCAATATTTGTGGGAAAAAAACTGTGGGGAGTGCTTGCAGCTTATCAGCATTCACAGCCACATGAATGGAAAAAATTAGAAATTCAGTTTCTCTCTCAGATTGCAACGCAATTAGGATTTGCAGTGAAACAAGCAGAATTTTTAGCTCAAGCAGAACAAAAAGCAGCAGAACTGTATAAAGCAAATCAGCAGCAGGAGATTCTGTTTAATTTAGTGGCTGAAATTCGTGAATCTCTAAATCTAGACACCTTGTTTAAGACTACTGTAAGAGAAATTCGTAAGGCTCTCCGTAGCGATCGCGTCAGTATCTTTAGATTTGACCCGGAATCGAACTATACCTCTGGAAAATTTGTCTCTGAGAATGTATTGCCTGACTACGATTCTACGATCGACATCAAGGTGAGAGATGATTGTTTTGGTGAAAAATATGCACTTGCTTATCACCAAGGGCGTATACAAGTAGTATCAAATGTTTATCAAGCTGGGCTAGAAGATTGCCACATTCAATTGTTAGAGCAATTTCAAATCAAGGCACAAATTGTTGCACCTCTAATGAAAGGAAAAACTTTATGGGGATTACTATGTGTTCATCAGTGCTATTGTTCCCGCGAGTGGAAAACGTCAGAAATTCAATTCATCCAACAGTTAGCGGCTCAGTTTAATGTAGCTTTAGAACATTCGGAATTATTAGAACAATTCCGCTCTCAAGCTAATCAACTTGCTGAAGCAAACCATGCTTTAGAACTTGCAAATTATCAGCTAGAAAAAATTAGTAAGCTAGATGCTCTAACTCAAATCGCAAACCGTCATTGTTTTGTTCAATTTTTAGAGGAGGAATGGAATCGATTAAGACTAACTGAAAGTTATTTATCTTTAGTTCTATTTGATATTGATTATTTCAAGGATTATAACGATTCTTATGGACATCTAGCCGGGGATGAATGCTTAATACAAGTTGCTCGTGCAGCACAATCTGTATTAAAGCGTCCTACCGATCTACTAGCTCGTTATGGTGGTGAAGAATTTATTGTAATTTTGCCAAATACAAACGAATCAGGTGCGATTAAAGTAACGAAATTGATTCAAAAGTCTATTGAAGAATTAAAGATTCCCCATAATAAGAAGAATAACTTTCAATATTTTGTGACCGTCAGTTTAGGTGTTGCGATTCAAAGACCAACAGATAAAGGTTCATCTCAAGACTTGATTAATGCAGCCGATAAAGCTTTGTATAAGGCTAAAGAACAAGGACGCAATCGGTGGGTTTGTGCTGCAAAACTTTAAGAGGTTGTTTGAAAAGTGATTGACTGTGATTTTAATTGCGTTGTTACCCCCCTTAATCCCCCCTTGGCAAGGCTACGGTGTATACACAAGTCAAAAAAAGCTTGATTTTCCATTCTTTTCTCGTTTATCTTGTTTACCTCGTTTTTATCTCGTTCCCATGTTCTACATGGGAATGCTCCTCGTGGAGGCTCTGCCTCCAATCTGGCATTGAGTCAGAGACTCAATGAATGCATTCCCAGTCGGAGACTGGGAACGAGGAAATGCTTATCAAGCTAGGTTTTTAGGACTTGTGTGTACACCGTAGGCTACTAACTCACTTTCGGCTTGATGTAAGCGATCGCTTGTTTCCAAACAGTGCTTTGCTGACTGTTTTCATCAGCAATACAGATACACTGTGGGTCTTGCCATAAAACCTTTCCTGTCAACACATCACCAGTCAGCAGCTTTAATTCCACTGGCGTTGTTTGTTTAATCAGGTTTTGGACTTGTCTAATACTGGGTAACGTGGTGTCAAATTCGGTAAGCATTTTTAGTAAAGATGAACCTACAAGGCAAAATAAAGAGTAACTAATCCTTGATAATTCATCCTTGAAGAAATGGCAATCGAATTTACTAAGTATCATGGTCTAGGCAACGACTTTATTCTGATTGACAATCGCTCGTCATCTGAGCCTGTAGTCACTCCAGAGCAAGCCATCAAGTTGTGCGATCGCCATTTTGGCATCGGTGCTGATGGTGTAATTTTTGCCCTACCTGGAGAAAACGGCACTGACTACACCATGCGGATTTTTAATTCCGATGGTTCAGAACCAGAAATGTGTGGCAATGGCATTCGCTGTTTAGCTGGCTTTTTGGCAGATTTAGAAGGGGAATCCCGGAATAAAGATTCATATCGGATTCATACTTTGGGTGGTGTAATGACTCCCCAACTCTTATCTGATGGTCAAGTTAAAGTAGACATGGGTTTACCCAGGTTACTCGCTAGCGAAATTCCGACTAATCTTGCACCTGCCCAAGAAAAAGTTATTTCTCAGCCGTTGGAGGTGGCGGGGAAAACTTGGGATGTCACCTGTGTAAATATGGGAAATCCTCACTGCATTACCTTTGTGGAAGATGTCGCAGCAATTGAACTAGAAAGCATCGGCCCAAAATTTGAGCATCATCCAGCTTTTCCCCAACGCATAAATACCGAATTTATTCAAGTGGTACGCCGCGACTATTTGAAAATGCGGGTGTGGGAACGGGGTGCTGGGATCACATTAGCTTGTGGGACTGGTGCTTGCGCTTCTTTAGTGGCTGGTGTGTTAACTGGAAAATGCGATCGCACCGCAACTATAGAATTACCGGGTGGCCCCTTACAAATTGAATGGTCAGAATTAGATCAACGAGTTTATATGACAGGCCCGGCTGAGAAGGTATTCACGGGTAAATTTTAACCCACGTGATTACAAATTGTTTTTGATGGTTTGTAGTAAGGACTTTAGTCCTTATTTTCTAAGCACTAAAGTCCTTACTACGAACTTGTTAAGATTCGCTTTTTGCTGGAGATTGGATCGGGGGATTAACGCTAGATTTGATCGATTCTTGATTAGAAATTGCTAGATATATACCCCCGACAATTAGAGCCAATCCTAACAAGTTAAAAATACTCAAGTTTTCTGAGAAAAGTATCCAAGCAAGAATAGCAACAATCACTGGATTGAGTAACAACAGCAAAGAGATGAATCCTGAGGAAAAAGTTTTCAGGCTGTATACAATTAGCCCATGCCCCAAGGCTTCGCAAATAGCAGCTAGGGCAAATACTACTAACCACCCCGATAAAGTAACTGGGAAAACTTGTTTTTCAAAAATTAAGACTACTGGGATCATCAATGAAGTTGCAATCACGCAGCGCCAAACGAGGATGGTAATAATTGAAAACTTATTGCGAATTTGCTCGATAAGTAAAAAGTTTGCTGCATAAAATATAGATGACATCAGGGCAACAGCATCACCTGTAAAATTATTATTAGAGCGTAATAAATCTTCAAACCCAACTGCGATCGCACCCACTATTGCTAATATCAGACCAAGAATAAATTTGCGTCCAAAAACTTGATTAAAAAATAGCCATCCTCCTAATGTAGTAAATAGCGGATTCAGACTACCTAACGCGTTAGCATTCGCAGCACCAGTCTGAGTTAGCGACCAAGTCCAAGATAATCTACCGATTACATGCACTAAACCCACTGCTATTAAGAAAGCTATCTCTTTGATTGGATAACGCTGCTGTGGTAATACAGGTTCATCGTCTTTAATGTGAGTCCGGGCTTGGTTAATTCCACTCCATAATCCAAAGATAATAGTCGCTATCCATAAGCGATTAAATAATGTAGCAACAGCGCTCATTTCGTTAACAGCAATTTTAATAAATATTGCTGTTGAAGATAAAGCTAATAATGCAATTATTACTGTGATTATCGGCAGGATGTTTGAAGCTTTATCAGGTTTTTGTTCTGTTAGGCTTAATTTATTTTCTACCATTTAATTTATATTTATTAAACAAACTGCCAAGTACAAAGGAGTAATCATTAAGTGCAAGTTTACGGAGACTTGGTATTACCATTATTTAGGTAGTAGTGCCATAGAAGTCTTGCAGCTACCGCTCGCCAGGGTCGCCAGTGCTGTGTCATTGCTTCGAGTTGTGCTGGTGTTGGGCGTGTCGCCAAGTTTTTGAGTTTGTGTAATGCGATCGCGATCGCTAAATCGCCTTTAGGAAAGACATCAGGACGTTGCAACGCCATGAGCAAATAAATATCAACTGTCCAGTCCCCTATACCTTTGAGACGCTTTAACTCTGTTCTGATAGTAGTTTCGTCCATTCTTTCCAGCTTGGTTAGATCAAGCTGACCACTTGCGATCGCATTCGCCAACCCACGACAGTATAGAATCTTTTGCCGACTGAATCCAATCTCTCTTAATTGAGCATCATCCAATATTAGAAAGTTTTCTGGCGTTAGAGTTACAACCACGCCACATAATCGGTTAAATACAGCTTTTGCTGCTGCCAAGGAAACTTGTTGTTCCAGAATTATGCACAGAAGCGTTGCAAAACCTGGTTCTCTTGACCAGATTGGTGGAGGCCCCAGTGTCTCTAAAATCCGAGCCAAATCGCTATCAAGTTTGGCAAGCACCATTAAACCACGGGTTAGACTTTCTTCAGTTAACGATTCTAGTTCAGGTGTTGGAGTCATCTTTGAGAAATTTCGATTCTTGTGTAAGCAGTTTTTGTTTGCGCTCAATTCCCCAGTGATAACCGCCAAGACTGCCATCACTCCGCAGCACACGGTGACACGGTACAATCAGCGCTGTTGGATTAGCTCCACAAGCATTTGCCACCGCGCGGACTGCTTGGGGTTTGGCAATATCACAGGCGATATCGGTATATGTGCGCGTTTCGCCATGAGGAATTTTTTGTAATGCTTGCCAAACCTGTTTCTGAAATGCTGTCCCACGGACATCAAGTGGTAAATCGAGATGTGTTTTATCTCCCGCAATCAAGTCGAGGATTGCTTGTATCCAGTCTTTGTGTGTGTGATCATCACGCATGATGTGCGCTTGGTGAAATTCTTGATTCAAAATGTCTTCAAGCTTGTCTGCTTCATCACCTAGTTTAACGGCGCAAATACCCTTCTCTGTTGTTGCCACCAGCAAATATCCTAATAGACATGGAGCGATCGCATAGACAATGCTGATTGTCTTTCCAGCTTGTTGGTAAATCTTTGGTGTCATTCCCAGTTGCTTAGGTGCTTTCTCATACAATTGACTACTTGAACCATACCCCGTATCGTAAACTGCATCAGCAATTTCTTCTCCTGACTGGAGACGGTGTTTCAATCGTTGGCTACGCAGCGCATCTGCATATTGAAAAGGGGATACGCCAATTATTTGCTTAAATATTCTTTGTAGATAACTGGGACTCATTTCCACCTGAGAGGATAATTCTGAGAGAGTTGGTATGTGATCAACTTGTGCTTCAATATATCGACATACTGATAAGATTTTGGCTGTATTTGGAAATGTTTCAGATTTTGGCTGACACCGCTTACAAGGTCGAAAACCTGCGCTTTCAGCCTCTTGTGCTGACTGGAAAAAACAAACTTGATTCCGATTCGGTCTGCGACTAGGGCAAATAGGTCGGCAATAAATGCCTGTAGAGCGAACACCATAGAAAAGCTTACCTTCAAAAGTGGGATCTCGATTGATAACTGCTTGCCAAAAAGTTTCTTCCAAGACTGGTGTTTTTTGTAATTGCATTGATGTCTCCTTCAATATATTGTTTATTAAGGAATTAATTTGCTTTCATCGCCCTACCATCAATGACAACTAGAGCCACAAAGATGAGCATAATGCTTGTGAATATTCACTTAAGATAAACTTAACTCTTCACAATAGCGAATAAAGTGATGATAATAGGTCGTTGAGTTAAAATATGCACAGTTTAAGCCTACGCAAAACACAAGAAGCTGATCTCGATTATGTTCTGCAAGCCGAGTATGATGACGATAATCGACAGTACATTATTCCTTGGTCATATCAACAACATCTTCAAGCGATCGCTGATTCTGATATTGCTCATCTGATTGTGCAAACGGAAACCAAAATTGGCTATGTTATTTTAGCTGGACTGCTTAATTTAAATCAGAGTATTGAATTTCGTCGCATTGTCATCACACAAAAGGGGCAAGGTTATGGCAAAGACACTGTTGAAATAATTAAAAAATTTGTGTTTGAGACATACAAAGCACATCGGTTATGGTTGGATGTTAAAGAGCAAAATCATCGCGCTCAGGCTGTCTACAAAGGTGCTGGTTTTGTTGTCGAAGGAAAGCTACGCGAATGTCTAAAATCAGAAAAGGGTTATGATTCCCTGATTATCATGTCAGTTTTACGACCTGAATATGAAAGACTGGCTAGTACGGCAAATGGTGGGTTTTCCTCCTGACTGAGCCTTCGCCGAACATCTTCCTGACTTTTTTGATAAAAAAGACCGAGCCTCACCATAATACAGAAACTATCCACTCCCAAAAACCTATTATTAATTTCTCCATGTTAGTAAATCTATTCATGTTCTAAATGAAAATAGATTAACTGGATCGAGAAACTACTTTCTATCTGATTGTTGCGATCAAAATCTGCTCGGTTTACTGCAACTACATCTCAAGAATATTACATTCGATGCTTTCGATGTTATCGTTGCGTAGGCGTAGCCCGTCATAGATATAGCATTTATTTTCTGAGAATAATTTATGATAATTATGCCAGCGTTGTACGATATGCGAATTACTCACCAAATTTCCGCCAAGTCTAAAACAAATCCTGGCAAAACATCTTCTCCCGATAGAGTTTTAGGACTTTGTAAAATCTCAACTTCTCGATTGGAACGATAAATCTCTACTTGCTGCTGTCCTCTATTAATTAACCAGCCCAATCTTGCGCCATTATCGATGTATTCCCTCATTTTGGCTCGCGTTTTTTCTAAGGAATCACTTGGAGACATTAACTCAACCACGAAATCGGGACACAAAGGAGCAAATCTTTCTTTTTCTGCTTCGCTTAAAGCATTCCACCGCTCCATTTTCACCCAGGAAGCATCTGGAGAACGCTCTGCACCATTAGGAAGTTTGAAACCACCAGAAGAGTCAAAGGATTTTCCTAGCTTATTTTGACGACTCCAAGCTCTTAATTGATAAGTTAAATCAGCATTACGGTCACTAGTACTACTCCCAGTAGGTGGCATAATAATTAATTCCCCTGATGCTGTCCGTTCAAACTTTAAGTCTCGATTATTTTGACAAAGCTGAAAAAATTGCTCGTCAGTCAAGTTGATATTTAATTCGAGGGTAGGAGGTAAACTGACGGTAGTATTATTCATGTTATCAGTTTGGGTGTAACTAGTATATTTATTCTAGTAGTTTGTCAAGTTAACTATAGGAATCCGCTTTGATTTCTGAACTAATTTGCGTGGTGCGCGAAACGCAGCGCAAGTGCGATAGGCAGGCAATAGGCAACAGTCAAGAAGGCTTCTTAGTTGTACTGAGTTTTTTCAGAAATCAAATATGAGTCCTATAGGATTCCTATAGGAGTCCTGTATGTTAAGTAAATAACTTTGTAGTAAGGACTAAAGTCCTTGTATTAAACATCAAGTGCTTAATACCTAGCAAGTTTTCGTTAGCTTGATGGATTACTATAGTAATCCTGAATCATTTGTGATCAAAAATATCCCCAACTTCTTTAATAAGTCGGGGAACTCCGGTTTGCAATTCTCACAAATCAAAAAACTCACTCTGCTAGAAGTCGCAGTGGCGGCTTAGTCCGCCAAGCGTCAAGGGCGATCGCTGACTCAGCATTCCTAAACTGATTCGCTCTTTGACAAATGGTTCACCCGATTGGGTGAATGCGATCGCATCATCCAGAACTACTCTGAAAGTAGAGCCGCTTTTTCTGCTGTTAGTGATGTCTACGACGGGCTACGCCTACACGCCGACAGCTAAAAATATCTCACAATGGCTATGATTGCCTTGAATATTATGCCAATTGCTTATATATCAAAGGGTCTAAGAGTGGATGAAATTGTAAAATCAGCGTATAAACCAGATTTTCAACCAGAGAATATCACTTTGTTGGAAACAATTGCTGCCAATTTACCGGGGATGATTTTCCAAATTCTGCAAGGGCAGGATGATTCTGTATTTATCCCTTATATTAGTTTTGGTTGTAAATATTTGTATGAATTAGAACCAGAAGCTATACAGGCAGACTTCCAGGTGCTATACAAACTGATTCATCCACAGGATATAAAAGCTTTTGCAGAATCTATTGCTGTTTGTCGCACCACTTTTACGCCTTGGCATTGGGAAGGTCGGATTATTACGCCTAGTGGCAAACTTAAGTGGATTCAAGGTACTTCACAACCGGAACTACAAGCCAATGGTGATTTTCTTTGGAATGGCTTGGTCATGGATATTACAGACCGGAAACAAGCCGAAGAAAAATTGCAAGAAAGTGAGGCGCGGTATAAAGCAATTTTGGATGCTATCCCCGATTTGATGTTTCGCATCAGCCGCGATGGCGAGTATTTAGATTTGAAAAGTGAAGGAGCAAATGTCACTCTTTCGAGAGAAGAAATAGTTGGAAAACATGTGCAAGAGTTATTGCCTAGTGATGTTGCAGCGATTAGCCAAGTAGCGATCGCTAAAACTTTAGATTCTGGAACTTTACAAACTTGCGAATATCAGCTACCAACGCCTTTGGGAATCAGAAATTATGAGGCGCGGTTGGTCGTGAGTGGTGAAGATGAGGTATTAGCAATTGTCCGAGATATCACAGATCAGAAACAAGGAGAAGTCGCTTTACAAAATCTTGCCCAAAAATTTGCTAAAGCTTTTAGTTGCAGCCCCGATTCAATTACCATTAGTACGCTACAAGAAGGACGCTTCATCGAAGTTAACGACAGTTTTGTAAAACTTTCAGGTTATGAGCGAGATGAGGCGATTGGTAAAACTTCTTTTGAGTTAAATCTTTGGGTAGACGATCGCGATCGCCTGAATTTGTTACAGCAGTTGCAAGGCACGGGAGTCGTTCGCAACTTAGAATTTGAATTTCGGCAAAAGTCTGGCGAGATCATTACAACGCTGCTTTCAGCCGAAGTGATTGATTTAGATGGTATCCCCTCCATCCTGGCAGTGCATCACGACATTACAGAACGCAAACAGGTAGAAGCGCAATTCCGCCTTTGTGCCCAACGCGATCGCTTGTTGGCAGAAACCCTAGTGCGAATTCGGTCTTCGCTGAACTTAGAGCAAATTCTTCAAACTACCGTGACGGAAGTCAGACAATTTCTCCAAGCAGATCGAGTTTTCATCAGTTTAAATAATGCCAATTTAGGAATCAGAACTCTTGCCGAATCAGTAGATCCCAAATATCCATCAGTCTCAGGTTGGTCTACTAATGATGAAGCTTATCTAAAAGAAGTGCGAAATTTACTAAAAGATAATTTTGTGCGTGTTTTTGAAGACATAACGCAAATGACAGTATCTCCCAAAGTCAAAGCACACTGTCAAAAATTCCAAACGAAGGCTAGCTTGGCTGTACCAATTATGCTTGGTGATGAATTATTTGGGGCGTTAATTGCCAATCAATGCTCAGGTTCGCGTCATTGGCTGCCGATAGAAATTGATTTGTTACAGCAGATGTCAGAACAAGTAGCGATCGCCATTCAGCAAAGCCAGATATGCCAAAAACTAGCAGAACTCAACACTAATTTAGAACATCAAGTAGAAGAACGGACGGCACAGTTAGAGCAGAAAATGCAAGAAGTTGAAAAATTGCATCGCGTCAAAGATGTAGTGTTGCACACCGTTGCCCACGATTTACGAACTTCGGTAATGGGTAACTTAATGGTGTTGAAGAATTTGTTAAATCAGGGGCAGGGGAGCAGGGGAGCAATTACAGCAAGTCTTTCCCCTCTGCCCCCTATCCCCTCTGCCCCTCTGCCTCTTTCCCATGCCCAATCCCCAATCCCCAATCCCCAATCCCCAATCCCAATATCTCGCTCAATTATCGAGCGGATGATTCAAGGCAACGATCGCCAACTAACGATGATTAACTCATTGCTAGAAATTAATTCCTGTGAAAAACAGGGTCTTGAGATCAAACTCGAACCTGTGCAACTTAGCACCCTACTGGGAGGAACATTCGCCGAGTTGGAACCCATACTGACACAAAATCAAGCGACTCTGAAGAACTTGGTTCCGGCAGACTTACCATTAGTAATGGCAGATGGGACTAAGTTGCAGAAAGTTTTGGCAAATTTAATCACACATGGCTTGCAAAATAATCCACCAGGATTAAATTTTACCCTGAATGCCACCGTTGAGGCGGGAATGATTCGCACTCAGATTCAAGATGACGGTGTGGGAATGAGTAAAGTAGAATGCGATCGCCTTTTCGATCTCCATGTCCGCGATCCCCAAGACTGTTGCTCTACAAGCATTGGCTTAAAAATGTATCTTTGTCGGAAATTTATTAAGGCACATGGCGGCGAAATCGGTGTTATTAGTAACCGCAAGCGCGGGTTAACTTTCTGGTTTACACTACCTTTGGCAACTTCATCCGCAACAAATCGCCCATAAATCACCAAAAAATGAGAGGGTGTTATTTATAGCAATATTAAAACTCTTGCAAAGGTGCTTTTTGCACTCTTGTGGGAAAAGGGTAAAGGTTAAAGGGAAAGGGTTAAATACAAAACCTTTACCCTTTCCCCCCTTTCCCTTTTCCCTACTTCTGCAAGAAGTCTATTGAGTAAGGGAAACACCCTCAAGGTATGGGCAAAGTTGCTTGGATGCTAATGGCTACTCCATTTACAACAGTGCAAAGCTGGTGGAGAAAAATCTTTTCTGCACCAACAACAGATGAAATCAATCCTCTTTACAAAGCTTGGCGTAACCGTTTTTTGTGGCAGAGATTACATTTATGGTTATGGCTGGCGCTGATTTGTCTGTTGTCTTTTACTTTGCGAGACATTTACGGCTTGTTTTTCCCTTTTCAAGAGTTGCAGCAGTTGCCAGAAGTAGTTAGAACTCAACGTATTGTAATTAATGTTGCAATGCTCATGAGTATACTGGTCTGCTTTGCCTTACATAAAACTAAGTTAGGTCGTTATCGTCCAGATTTATTATTTTTGGGGTCTTCTTGGTCAATTAGTTTAGCATCGCAGTTGTTTGCAACTCTTACAGGTTTTGCACTACCCGATACCATCGGTTGGTCGCTGCTATTCTTGAGCCAAGCTGTGTTGATGCCCGTCTGCTGGATTCTTCACTTACTGACTCAAGTGAGTGTGCTGCTTTACTATTTTGGTGTGAATACGGCACTTGGGCTAGAAACACCGATTCCTGAACACCCAGGAATATATAATGTAACGTTTATTTTATACATTTTTTGGTTTTGTACTATATGTGATATTGGTGTTTATCTGTACGATCGCTTGCAATGCTCTGAGTTTTACGCCCGTCAAGAACTGGAATCTGCCTATCAAAAACTCAAGGTTGCAGAAGCTAAATATCGCACCATTTTTGAAAATGCCGTTGAAGGAATCTTCCAAAGCAGTCCCGATGGACGTTACATTACGGCAAATCCCGCTCTAGCCCGTATTTATGGCTACTCTTTAGTGGAAGAGGTGACAGCAAATTTAACTGATATTGAACAATTGTATGTTGATCCGAACCGTCGGGCAGAATTTGTGCGCCTGATGGAAAAGTATGGCAGTGTTTCAGAGTTCGAGTCTCAAATTTATCGCCGAGATGGGAGTATTGTCTGGATTTCAGAAAAAGCCTACGCAGTCCGTGACGAACAGGGAAAATTGCTTTACTACGAAGGTTTAATTGAAGATATTACCCAGCGCAAGCAAACTGAAGAAGAACTACGAGTATTTTTCCATGCAGTTTCCCACGACTTACGCAACCCAGTTCTGGGTACTGTAATGGTGCTGAAAAATTTGCTTAATAGCGGGGGACTGGGGACTGGAAATCAAGGACAAGGGGGGATTATTGAAGAAGTCTCTTCCCAATCTCCAATCCCTGTTTCACGCTCCATTTTAGAGCGGATGATTCAAAGTAGCGATCGCCAACTGAACTTAATTAATTCGTTGATGGAAACTCATGTCAGCGAAACACAAGGTGTTGTTTTACAAACCCAAACAGTGCAATTACTGACAATTGTCAAAGCTGCGATCGCAGATTTAGAGCCATTATTAGCACAAAATCAAGCCAAGCTGACAAATCTAGTATCCGCAGATTTGCCATTAGTGAATGCTGATCCCACGCAACTATGGCGAGTGTTTTCTAACTTAATTGTCAATGCTCTTAAACATAATCCTCCCGGATTGCTTTTGACAATCAACGCTACCCATAAGGATGACAAAATTTATTGTACTGTTAGTGATAACGGCGTGGGAATTAGTCAACAACAAAGCGATCGGCTTTTTGACCTATACTTTCGGGGTACAAGTATCCGCAATTCTGTAAGTTTGGGATTGGGGTTGTATCTGTGTAAGCAAATTATCCATGCTCACGGTGGCGAAATTGGCGTAAACAGTGCATTAGATACAGGGGCAACTTTCTGGTTTACATTACCTATTAGCTAACTATTAGTACCGCAAGGGTTTTGGGGAATTGGGTTTGGGGTAAGGGGAAAGAAAAAACCTTTAACCTTTACCCTTTAACCTTTTCCCAAAACCTAATTCCGAGTTCAAAATGCTTTACCCAAGCAGTATTGAAAGTTATACCAATTTGAAAAAAGAATTCAACAAATAGACAATTTGTAGAGACGCGATTCATCGCGTCTTTACCCAAGGATGTGTTGCAATCATTAATTTAATTGATATTA
>NZ_KV757699.1 GCF_001712795.1 Nostoc sp. KVJ20 | reverse complement strand
TATTGAAAAATTAATCGAATCTGTTGGAGCTAAATTAATTTATTTGCCACCATATTCTCCTGATTTTTCACCAATTGAAAACTGTTGGTCAAAAATTAAAACTTCACTACGTTCTATTGGAGCTAGAAGTTATCCAGACTTAGCAAAAGCAATTGAAACTGCTTTTACTCAAGTCTCGTTAACTGATATTTATAATTGGTTTACCCATTCTTGTTACTGTACTTCACCAGACTGAGAAATGCTATATCTCAATACTAGGTGAGTTTGGCACTGGTAAAACTTGGTTGACTTTGCACTATGCTTGGACTGCTCTACAACGCTATCGTGATGCCAAAGAACGGAAAAGTGAACGACCTCGGATTCCATTGGTTATTCCTTTACGCGACTATGCTAAAGCAGTCAGTGTTGAGTCTTTGTTTTCAGAGTTCTTTTTTCGCAAGTATGAAATTCCTATTCTTGGTTACTCTGTATTTGAGCAACTCAACCGGATGGGGAAATTACTACTCATCTTTGATGGATTTGATGAGATGGCAGATCGGGTAGATAACCAAAAGATGATTAATAACTTCTGGGAGTTAGCTAGGGTTGTTGTACCTGGTTCTAAAGCAATTCTTACCTGCCGAACAGAACACTTTCCAGAAGCTAAAGATGGTCGAGCTTTATTAAATGCAGAATTAGAAGCTTCTACTTCTGCTCTCACTGGTGAACCTCCACAATTTGAGGTGCTAGAACTAGAGAAATTCAACGATGACCAAATTCGTCAGGTGCTATCATTTCGAGCGGGAGTTTCCACTGTTGAACAGATAATGGAAAACCCCCAACTTTTAGACTTAGCCCGTCGCCCAGTGATGACTGAACTAATTCTGGAAGCTCTACCTGATATTGAAGCAGGAAATCCAGTAGATATGTCACGTATTTATCTCTATGCTGTACGCAACAAGATGGAGCGAGATATAAAGGCAGAGCGTACTTTTACCTCATTAGCTGATAAACTCTATTTTCTATGTGAGTTGTCGTGGGAGATGCTGTCAACTGATCAGATGAGTCTTAACTACCGACTTTTCCCTGATCGGATACGCCGTCTTTTTGGTCATGCCGTGCAGGAGGAAAAATATCTAGACCACTGGCATTTTGACATGATGGGTCAGACTATGCTCATCCGTAATGCAGATGGTGACTATTCACCAGCGCATCGCTCCCTTTTAGAGTTTTTTGTCGCCTACAAATTTGCTGCTGAATTAGGGGTTATAGCTCCTGACTTTGCCGAGTTAGCTAAAGCACAATCTCACTTAAGTGAGAGTGTTTCATCTGACTATACTTGGTCATCTTATTTTCATCGGGAATGTGATGAAAATGGCAATATTAAACCTATTTTATGTCTGCAAGAGTTTATTCCTGAAGAAATAGAATTGCTAGCAGAAACTGTGGGTAAAGAAACACTAAATACAGACTTTTTTAGTAATAATCACGACAAGCTAGTAAATATAAGACGGAATAATGCTATCTTTGAATTGATAGGAAATATGATTTCTTCAGACAACGAAAAGGTCAAGGCTAGATTATTGACTATAATTACAGAAACCTGTGGTAAAACTTCACAAGAAGTAGGTATAGTTGGTGGTAATGTTGCCAGCCTTTTAGTGCAATATGATCCTATTAGTCTGAGAGGAAAAAATCTAGCTGGTGCGAATTTAAGGTATGCAAACTTTTCTGAAGCTGATCTCACAGAATGCAATTTAGATAATACTGATTTAAGTAATGCTAGATTTGATAGTCAATCTAGAATGTTAGACGCTACCCTACGAAATAGTAACTTAAACAATTTGATACTAGGAGACCTTTTAATCGGTTGGATTTCAAAAATACCTTTAAATAAAACACCCTCATTATTAACTACTCGGAATCCTGATACACCAGCTATCTTTTTTTATTACCCTCATGGGCTTAATCCTTCAGATAGACCAAATTTACCTTTTAAAGTTAAACAGAATGAAATAGTTGTTGCTTATGGAGAAAATAGATTATTAAAATGGAACTATAGAATTAAATCAGTGTACATTTTAAATGAGGAAGTTCATCAAGAAGTTCTTAAAATTCTTACTGTTGAAGGTGAAGATGTTTATCTTGAACTAAAAACTGGTCTAAATTTACCTGTTGATGAAGCTACAAGCTTTTTAAGGTCTTGGCGTTGTGCAGATTTTACAGGAGCGATAGGGCTTGGTGAACGCGAAATTTACATATTAAAAATATTAGGCGCTATTAGTCTACCTAATACTTCTTACAATCCCCGCAATGATAGTAAGCTAAACTTCGGCTTAAGACACAATGAGGGTGAATACGACCTTGATGAATTGTTGTGAGTTTAAAAGTCTGGGGTTACAGCGCTTCCGGCTATTATGCAATACAATTTTCTTCTTACCTCTCTCCTATCATAGCTTTCAGCTTTGAGGCTGTACCTCATAGCCGCCGGAAGTGCTGTATACAAACGAACAACACCAAAAGCTCCCAAACCTAACACCTTATTTTATTTTAATCAGGTTAGAGATAGGGTAGGTCATGCTTACCGTTTATTTTGTAAACTTTGAATAGTAGCGATCGCATGTTTAGCTACAATATCAATCTCCTCTTGGGTATTAAACCTGCCAATACCAAACCTTATCGAGGCATAAGCTAACTGTTGGGGGTGTCCCAATGCTGTGAGAACATGGGAAGGTGCAGTATTTGCCGACGAGCAAGCAGATCCAGAAGATACGGCCATTACTGGCTGCAATCCTAGCAAAAGTGCGGCTCCATCCACTCCCTCAACACTGATACTCAAGTTTCCCGCCAATCGCTGTTGCGGATGTCCGTTGAGATGAATTCCTTCAACTTGCGAAAGCTGTTCCCACAATCTTTGTCTTAACTGGGTGAGGCGTTGGGTTTCTGTCCCTTGTTCAGCCAAAGCGATTTCTACAGCTTTCCCAAAGCCGACAATTTGCGGTGTATACAATGTACCAGAACGCATCCCGCGCTCATGTCCACCACCGTGCTGCTGGGGAGCCAGTTGTACTCTGGGGTTGCGTCTGCGGACGTACAGCGCTCCAATGCCTTTGGGGCCATATACTTTATGTGCTGTTAGCGACATCAAGTCAATTTTCATCGCTTGCACATCCAAGGGAATTTTACCAATAGCTTGAGCAGCATCGGTGTGAAAAATGATGTTGTGTTCATGGCACATTTCGCCAATTTCTGCTAAAGGCTGTAACACGCCAATTTCATTATTTGCAGCCATCACCGATACCAAAATTGTCTCAGGACGGAAAGCTTTTTTTAACTCAGTTAAATCAATCAATCCATCTTTTTGGACAGGGAGAATAGTAATTTCAAAACCAAGACTTTTTAAATAATTACAAGGATCAATAACTGCACTATGTTCCGTGGCAACAGTAATAATATGCTGACCTTTTTTAAAATAAGCTTCAGCAACACCTTTAACAGCTAAATTATTTGCTTCTGTTGCACCACTCGTAAACACAATTTCTTCTGGTGTAGCGTTAATTGCTGCTGCTAAAATTTCTCGCGTTTGCTTCACAGCGGCTTCTGCTTCCCAACCATAAACATGACCAATACTTGCTGGGTTTCCAAATTTTTCTGTGAAGTAGGGAAGCATTGCTGCTAGTACCCGTTCATCTACGGCTGTAGTAGCGTGAGAATCAAGATATATAGGACGAATAGACATAATTATTAACTCAAACTTTGACTCAAATTTTTTAATACGCTTAGAACTTGATACAGTTCACTTTTTCTCTTCAACAGCGTAAATTCATCATACAATGCATACTTTGGGATATTTTGTTTAGTCAGTTTTATAAAAATGAAATGGCTACCATTTGTTACTAATCCAAAAGTAGGTTTATCTTTATTAGGATTAGCCAACATATAAACAAGTGCTTGAGGTATGGCTTCTAAAAGAGAAAAGCTAGACCTTTTAGATTCAATTACTAACAACCAGAATTGTTCTTGAATAACTAGAACATCAATTCTACCTCTAATGATTTCTCCTTCATCTTCCGCAGAAATTTCTATTGATTCCTCGCCTCTCATATAAAAAGGCTCATCATAAAACCCAGCTAAATTGAGTAAAGGAGATAAAACTACTAATTTAACCGTTTCTTCTGACAAAGGAGGACGCTTAACTAAACGGAGAAAATGAAGTTTTATTCTGTCTAAACCTTGCTTTTCTAAATCTGTAATTTCCGGTAAATTTTCAAACCATTCTGTGAAAAATGCCTCATCTTCGGCTAGCTGTAGGCTAAATCTTTCTTCCAAATAGGCAAGCCCGACATTTTGTGCTTGGATAAATTGAACCATAATTTATTTACAAGATGCAATATAACTATTACGAAACTGTTCTAGTATTAATCTAGATAAAAATAGCAAAGAAAATTAACTTAAAAGTTGACCTATCTTTTTTAATATATTCAAAACTTTATATAATTCATTTTCGCGTCTATATAAAGTAAATCTATCAGATAAAGCATATATTGGTTTATTTTGTTTTATCAACTTGATGAATTGGAAATCTTCTCCATTCATTACTAAGGAATATGTAGGATGATCAGGCTGAGGATTTGCCAACATATAAGTTAGTGCTTGAGGAATCGCCTTTGCCAAGGAAAAACTAGACCTTTTAGATTCAATTATCAATAACCATAGCTGATCTTGGAGAACTAAGACATCAATTTTACCTTTAATAATTTCTTTAGTATCTTCGGTAGTTACTTCATCATCAATGATAAAATCTTCACTAATTTCTACACTTTCTTCAGTAGCAATATAAAAAGGAGGACGATAAAAACCAGCTAAATCTAACAACGGAGATAATACTACCAATTTTACTGCTTCTTCTAAAAGAGGAGCATTTTCAAGGACGTTAAGATAGTTATTTTTAACTCTGTCTAAATATTGCTTTTCTAATTCGGAAACTTCAGGGATATAGTCAAACCACTCTGTAAAAAATTGCTCATCTTCAGATTTATAGAGAGCAAATTTTTTCTTTAAATAGGCAAAAGTAACATTTTGGGCTTGGATGACTTGAATCATATTTATTTCAACTTGCAAAAAGTCTAATTCCTGACTTTAATTATCACGCAGTTTCTAGCATCCAGCCGCGTTACGTAGCTGCTAATTCCCGTAATTTAGTTAAAACTGCTTGAGCATGACCTTTGGTTTTTACGTTAGGCCAAGTATAGACAATAATTCTATCAGGTGAAATTAGAAAAGTTGACCGAGCAACACCCATATATTCTTTGCCCATAAACTTCTTTAAGCGCCAAGCGCCGTAGGCTTCGATTAAAAGATGTTCTGGGTCACTTAAAAGGGTGATTGACAAGTTATGTTTGCTGATAAATTTACAATGGGACTTAGCCAAATCTGGACTTACGCCTAAGATTTTTGCTCCTAGTGCGCTGAAGTCTTGATACAACTCGGTGAAATCTTTCGCTTCGGTGGTACAGCCTGGTGTGTCATCTTTGGGGTAGAAGTAGAGGACAATCCACTGACCGCTGAGGTCTTCGAGAGTGACTGAATTGCCATTTTGGTCAGGGGTGGAGAAATCTGGCGCTCGTTGTCCGACTTGGGGAATGTTGCTCATGATGGGTGTGTGAGAGATTGCGACCGTTTTAGAATTGTACATAAATTGAGCGATCGCACGTAACCACTAATTACGAATAGTATTAATTTTGGTTGAATAATAGCAAAACCCAAACAATCTAGAAGCAATTTTTACTTACAAGCTACTACTTAATTGACAAGGTAAAGGTATCAAGACTTGCTTCAAAGATTGGTAATCTTTGTTCAAATTCATCTGCCCCAGTAGAAAAAATTACATTCCAAATAGTCCTCCCATCTTTAATGATATAATATATTTGTTTTCCGCTTCTAGCTAGTGATGTTTCTGTGATTATCCGTCCTACCTGATAACCTTCAACCGACCCAGTTTTCATATCCACTATACGAATCTGAGCAGGAAACTTCTTGCTTTCCTCTTGTAAGTAAGTTTCTAAATTAATTGTAGGATTTACTTGTTCATTTGAGACAATTACATTAGTTAGGAAGCCTGAGCCACCCTTGATCGAGTCGAAAGCCCAAATTGGAAAAGCTGAGGGATTTTGTTGTAATTGTTGAGCAAAATGCTCAAATTTGGGATTGTAACTGCCTAACTTATGCATTGATTTATATAAATCCGCACCTTCCCAACTAGGAGGCAACCATAATTCTGCACCACTACCCTCAAACTTCTTCCAACCAGATGGAACTCCTGGGGGAATATTTTCCTCGGAAATAGAAGGTTGTTGGCTAGTGGAATCAGTATTTGCTTGCTCAGAATTATTTGTCGATTCATCTGAATTACTTGCTTGTAGCTCAGTTGGTGTTGAAGTCACAACTGGTTGACTTGGATGAGAGTCAAATAACTTATAAATTCCCCGACTACCAAATTTAATTAAAAAAAGTATAGCGAAAGCAATTACTCCACCTGTGAATTGAGCAATCTGGCTAGAAAATATATTGGTTTCAGTTTTTGAAGATTCAACTTGAGTAGTCGCTGAGGTTTTAAGTTGCTTACTTTGTTTAGGCTTTTCTATTTCTGTAGGTGGTAATTGTGATGCTGAAGAACCAGTAGAATATGACTGCACAGTTGAATTAATTTCTGATAGACACCTCAAAATAATCTGGGCATTTTGAGGACGCTTGCCAGGAAATGCTTCCATCAGGTAATCAATCAAACCAGCTACCTGTTTAGATGTTTGTAAAGCACTGTCTCGCCACATTAACTTACCAGTTCGCGGGTCTTCAGAAAATTGATCTGGAGATTTGCCGGTAAGTAAATAAACAAATGTGCGACCGAGGGCGAAAAAGTCTGATTGTGGAACGGCTTTACCATTGGCTTGTTCTAGTGGTGTATAGCCTGGTGAAAAAATCCCTGTTATATTTTGCCCTACTGCTTTTTGATGATAGGTTTGTGTAACTTCTCTTGCTGTACCAAAGTCTATCAAAGCCAGATGTCCATCTGCTTTGAGCATAATATTTGGTGGTTTGATATCTCTATGAAAAAAGTTATGCTGATGCACTTCATGCAAAATATTTGCCAACTGAGTTAGCCATAAAAGTGCTAACTTTTCATCAATGGGGCGATTACTCCGTTGTTCCATATATTGATACAAGTCCAACCCCTCGATTTTTTCCATTACCAAGCAATGCAGTGGCGCTTGGCTATTTTTGGAAGAGAAGGTAAAGTACCCATCTCCCTTTGGAATCCCTGGATGATTCAGATGGCTTAAGACTTGTGCCTCTTGCTGAAACAGCGATACTGCCTTGGCATCATCCAGCATCAGAACTTTTAAGACTTTGAGGGTGTTAGCATAGTTGACTTCAAATGTCTTGGCAAAACCACCAGCACCTAATTGGCGAGTCACTCGATACCGTCCTTCCAAGAGCAATTCTGAGCCACAGGCTTGACAAAACAGTATATTTTCAGAATTTTGGGGTCTTGGGCAATGGGGATTAATGCAGAGGGTCATGGTGTTTTTTGCAACACAATTTGCCCTGACAGTCTAGCCTTACTGGGATATTCACGTCACCAGTAAAAATTAGGACAATGAACGATGCTTGTGGTTATTGCTAGCCCATACATTGATTCATCTGTGCTTATCATGAAAAAAGTTCTCTCATCAGGTTGAGAGCGATCGCTTGTATTTATTCGCGATAATAGTGACTTAGCCTACAAGTGTTTTTGTTTATCTATTTTCACCCTTCAAAGTTCACATGACTAAAGATATGCAACGCGAATTTACCAACCGCGATGAGTTGGTAGCCTACCTGCGCGAACAATTTCCAGGTGCAGCACAACGCGATCGCCACATCAGCGAAACTCTGGGGGGACGCAAAGCGGCACAAACAGCGCTGCAAAAAATCGATCCCCTTCGCTATGCCCAAACACGTAATTTCTTCACAGGCGCAGTCACGCGACTTTCGCCTTACATCCGCTATGGCGTTTTGAGTTTGCGAGAAATTCGAGATTATATCCTCAACCAAGTACAGCACCAAGATGATGCTACAAAACTAATTAACGAATTAGGCTGGCGCGACTATTGGCAACGGTTGTATATGAAGTTGGGGGATGAAATCTGGAAAGACCAGGAAGAGTACAAAACTGGTTACACTGTGGCTGAATATGCACCCGAATTGCCACAAGATATGAGAGAAGGAACTACAGGCAGAGTTTGCATTGACAATTTCAGTCGTGATTTGAGAGAAACTGGTTATTTACATAACCACGCGCGAATGTGGCTAGCGGCTTATGTTGTCCATTGGCGGCGTATTCGTTGGCAAGCAGGAGCCAAATGGTTTCTCGAACACCTTTTAGATGGAGATCCTGCTAGTAATAATATGTCATGGCAGTGGGTTGCCAGCACTTTTAGTCATAAACCATATTTTTTCAACCGTGAGAACTTAGAACGCTACACCAAAGGCGTTTATTGCCAGAAATGTCCCCTTTACGGTCATTGTGATTTTGAAGGCAGTTATGAAGAATTAGAACAGCGACTTTTTCCTAAAGGTGAATTTAGTAAACAACCTAATAGCCAAAGTTGGCAGCGTGGAAAGAAAGGTAAAAAATGAATAAACCAATTGTTTGGGTACATGGAGATTGTCTCAGTCCATATAATCCCACATTGCAAAAATACCCCAATGCCCCAGCTATCTGGGTTTGGGATGAGGCTTTGATAGAGGAATGGCAATTGAGTCTTAAACGTCTGACTTTTATCTACGAATGTTTACTAGAGTTACCTGTTGTTATTCGCCGTGGCAATGTGGCACTGGAAATTTTGGCTTTTGCTCAAGAACATGATGCCAATTTAGTTGTCACAGCCGATAGTCCCAGTCCCCGGTTTGATGATATCTGTAATCAAATAGAGCGTTCTATAGCAGTGGAAGTGCTAGAGGTAGAACCATTTTTTGACTATGACGGCTATATTGACTTGAAACGTTTCTCGCGCTATTGGAAAGTGGCTCAAAATTATGTTTATCAAAAGCCCTTACCCTAAATTCCTCTTATAAATTGGGCTACGGTGTACACACAAGTATAATTACCCCCCTTAATCCCCCCGATGCATTGGGGGGAAACAAGAAAATCTAGTTCCCTCCCCTTTCTAAGGGGAGGGTTAGGGTGGGGTAATTTGAGAACTTGTAGTGATTCGATAACTTGTGTGTACACCGTAGCCCAAATTGAGAGAAGGGAGTTGAGGGCAATTAATTTTACTTAAAAGATTTTGATTGATTTTTTAAGTAAGATTAACTCATAAGTTAATTACAACAATTGCTGCAATCATTTAAACGTTTCTTATACATGGAGGAGCAATTGTTGCAAAGTATTAAACATTTGCAGCAACTTCTTATACATTTCTTGGAAATACTTAAACCTTTCTTATATATGAAAGAGCAATTGTTGCAAAGTATTAAGCATTTGCAGCAATTGCTTATACATTTCTTGGAAATACTTAAACCTTTCTTATACATGAAGAAGCAATTGTTGCAAACACTTCAATTTTGGCAACTAGCCTTGAAGGTTAACTGAGTTATGAGTGCTGAGTTGCAAGTGAGATTTCTCACTCAGCACTCTTCAATCTATTGAGGTTTGTAAATAATTTGTATTTCTGGAAGGAATATTCCTTTAGACTGATCTTCAACTGGAAAAATGTGGGGATAAACACAAATGCATTCGTTAAATATATTTTGTCACGAATCTGTAGTTGCTGTTTCCTTTGTAGCTTGCATTATTGGACTGGTGTTACTGTGGGATAGTAAGCAAAAAACAAATGAGATGGAAGAAACAGAGCGGATTCTGTTTAGAATGAGCTTTAGTTACTGGTTGGTTTACTGTGTAGCTTTTGGCATAGAGAAAATGGTTTTACCTGATTGGGAATCTGTGCTGATGACTTTGAAAATAACTACGGCTCTGTCATATTTCTTAACTTTTTCTTGCATCGTTAGTCTGCCGCTACACAAATTTGCAGTACATCGGGTTGAGGAATAGTTATTGGGGATTAGGGATTGGGCATTGGGAATTGGGGATTGGGTAAAAAAGTGAGATTCCCAACTCAGCACCTATCGGGCATGATTAACATCTCATGGCGATCGCTAATGACGTTTCTAGTTGATCTTGGGATAAGGTCGTTAGGATAAACACCTCTTGTACTGTTTTCCCCTGCCGAGCGATGACTTTATAGCCCCCCCGAATCGGAACTGAGACACGCAGTTGCATTTTTGGACAATGACCTTTTGACCGCCCAATCACTCCCGGTGTCACGGTTTGGATACCATCGTGCTGACAAAGACGTTCTAAAATAGGGATAAGACCAGAAAGGTGTGTCGAATGATTCCAAACCAGTCTGGCAGCTTTTGCTTTTTGCGAAGCCGTTCCGAGAGGATCTACGGGGGTTTTGCCCATGATAATTAAGCTGCTTCTAGAGGTGCCATTGTCAAACCTGCTCGGCGCAGCTGCTGATGATAGAGTTCCGCAGGTTCTTGGGGCCCGACCCAGACGATCGCTTGACCTTCATAGTGTACCTGATTAGTCAGATCCCACGCGCGATCGCCAGTCATCCCCGGAATATATTTCATCAAACATTCAGACACGTGTTGGAATGTATTAAAATCATCGTTTAATACAATCACTTTGTAATTCGGATAAGTCTTACGGGTAACTTGATTAGACCGTTCAGGAGCTACAGTTGGTGCTGTGGCCATCCCGTAAACATCTGCTGAAAGTGTCATAACCATACAACAATTGGTCAAGAGTATTTTACAAAACTACACTATAAGTAATTAGTTTAGTTTATTGTCTGGGAAGTGGGGAATGGGGAATGGGGAATGGGGAATGGGGAATGGGGAAAAGAATTAATAACCAATGCCCAATGCCCAATGCCCAATGCCCCATGCCCCATGCCCAATGCCCAATGCCCAATGCCCTATTTCCAATTATCCCAGTTTTGGTTAAAAATAGATGTATCTGGGAAAGCGGTAGGGTTGCCATTTTTTTGTAAAAGCTGTTTGAGTGCTTCTAGCTGTGGCTCTTGTTTGGGTAAGTCATCGACTAATTGGTAAGGTGCGATCGCATTTTTGATGGCAAAACTAGCGACAGTTCCCGCAGCTGCGCCAGCCGACCATTCAAAGGAATGTACCCGATAGGCAGCAGCAGCAATATGACTAGTACCAATACTTTTGCCTCCTACCAGCAAATTGTCGATTTTCTGAGGAATCATCGCCCTGAGAGCAATTTGGAAGGGATAAGCTTGACCTGCACCGCGTCTTTCGCCTGGACGTTCTATATTACCAGGGGCTTCTGGGGGACTATTCAGCATACAAGGATGGAAATCTATCGCGTAGTGACCAATACCCACAGAATCGGGGAAGATGGTAGAACGAGTCCGTCGCATTGCTTTGTCTGGTGTAACTTGACCGTCAATTACTGATACTGCTTCCAAACCTGCAACTGCTGCTCGTAGCCGACGATACATATCTGCTGGCAGAGTCTTTGAATAATACTCATCATTGTAATCTCGGCGGGAAATATCAATTTCCCAGATAGCAAAGCCTTCCGGTTGTCCCCAACTAGGGCGGCCAATAATGCGCCGTCCTTCTCGCATATAGGGATATTTCGATAAGCCATGTGCTGTCCCCATTGGCGAATTTAAACCTGAAACAAAGCGGTTATTAGTTCGCTGTTGCTTTACACCCTCCCCTAGTTGAGAATCTGTAGTCCCGGCTACCAACCAGTAATAGTAAGATAGGGCATTTTCCTCACCTCTGCGGAGAGTTTCTGTCCGCAGTCCTCCCATCCACCCCCCTGGCTGTAATTGCCCAGTACCTTGTAACTGTTGGCGAGTGTAAATTAGGTTATCCTGGGCTGTTCCGGGGCGGTAGTCGTTACCCCAAGTCCAGTTTTGCATGGAAATATCCCCTGGTGTCGCCGCAGTAAAACTTACGCCACCGAATTTTGCTGGTTGACCCTTGTTTGGACTCCAAATGCGACGATAGGTAAAAACTAAATCAAAGTTAGCTAGTCGTGCTAATTCATAGCTGAAATATGGTGCATATTGTAAATAAAATGGGGGCATTGTCTGCGGTTGCGCTTCCTTGGTTGCCTCCATTGCAAAGGTGTAGGTAAAGCCTTGAGTGCAATAGGGGTCATTATTAGCGCTGGATGCAGAAGGTTCTAGGTAGGAACGGGCATCAATGCCTAATCGATAGGGAACATCAGCAAGGGCGATAATTTCCCCAGTTTCGCTAGCGTCTACAACGTACCATTTAGGAGCATTCTCTTTTGCTGCTTTGGGGATGAAGCGGACAATAGTTTTAGTAAACCGAGATGAGTTTTCGTAGCGATAAGCATCTTCAATGCTTTGAGATAAAGTAAAAGTATTGAGAGGTGGTGCGCCTTTTGGTGGTTGATGTTGGATTGCGATCGCACCATTAATTATTTTGCCATCAGCAGCGATTTCTAAATCTTTAATCACCGTGTTGGGAAACCATTGCAACTTCCCTTTGCCTTTCTTTTCGGCATCTTTGAGCATCTGCGTCAAAATGGTGTGAGCGTCACGGGGAAGAAAGCACGAGTCACTTACCCAACAGTCACCTGGATTAAGTTCTCCGTATTTACGCTGAATGCGGTTTCGCAATTCCAGATAACCGCGAGAATAAAATTGTTGGGAACGTTGAGTTGGTCGTTCATCTAATGCAGATGTCCCTTGAGCAGAAATTTGTCCCCCCAGCCAGTCAGTAATTTCTGTGAGGCAAACTGTTCGTCCTGCTAGCAACCCCTCGTAAGCTGTGGCTACACCGGAAAGTCCACCACCCACAACTAAAATCTCGCAATTTACACTTTTATCTGGGGTTCTGGGTGGTGTGGCGATCGCAGAATCAAATGCAACTAAACTAGATATTAAATTGAGACTGATCAGCGATGTCAAGCTAAAAGCTACTTCGTGTCTACGTATCATATTAAAAAAAACACTCCAAATCCTGTGTCACCTTGTAGAAGGTAGCATTCAGCAAATGTTCATTACAAGCTTATTAAATTGGGTATGGGGCATTGGGAATTATGAAGAAGGGTAAAGGGGAAGGGGGAAGGGGAAAGGGGTTTGTTTCTTTACCCTTTACCCTTTACCCTTTACCCTTTACCCTTTAACCTTTAACCTTTAACCTCATCTCCCTCACATCTACATCAGCTCCATCTCGTGTAACCCCTGGCGTAGTCTCTTCGCTTCTTCGGGATTATACCTTTCATGAAGGGCGATCGCTTTTCTAAAAGCTGTTAAACTATCTTGATGATTACCAACTTTGAGCAACACTACCCCTAAATTTTGATAAGCTTCGGCATAGTTGGGATTTAACCCGATGGCATTTTTATAATATGCGATCGCGTCTATAAATAAACCCAAAGCTTTAAATGTCATCGCCAAATTATAATGTCCAACAACAAAAGTAGGGTCAATTTTCAAAGTTGTAGCGTAAGCGGTTTTTGCACCGTTGAAATCCCCTGCTGCTTTGAGTAAGTTGCCCAAGTTGTTGTATGCTCCCAATTTGAGCATGGGATAAATTGGCAATTTGATGGCAGCTTGATAGTGAGAAATAGCTTGTGGGAATTTTTTCAACCGATTGTAGGCAATACCTAAATGATAGTGGAGTTCATATAAAATATCGTAGTTGTCTTCAACAACGGTGATTCCTCGTCTCAGTAACTCCATACCTTGGGTAATTTTCCCAGTTTGTACATACAATGCCCCTAATTTACTGCAAACATAGGGATCATCAGGATGAGTTGCGAGAAATCCTTCCATCGCCGTAGCGGCTTTAGCATATTTGTTATTTTGAGCGATCGCACTTTTTTGATATCCTACGTGTGAAAGTGCCACTCCTGGTAAATAGCCCACTTGCCAATGGGGTTCTTTAGTTAAAATTGCTGCCACACTATCATCCACTAAGGCATGATAAGGACGGTCAAAGCGAATATCTGGATGATTGCGGAATAGCCTGGAAACCAGAGAATAGGGAGATTGTTCTGCACCAACTTCATGGCGGACGAGGTTGATTAGCAGATATTCATCTCTCGCGATCGCCTCTTGTAACTGCGGTACAATTGCTGGATTCAGAGTTTCATCAGCATCTAATACCAGAATCCAATCACCAGTGACATATTTTAGAGCTGCATTGCGAGCAGCACTAAAGTCATTACACCATTTAAAATGATGGACTTTTGCACCGAGTTGTTGGGCAATATTGGGAGTGCGATCGATTGAGCCTGTATCCAAGACTACCATTTCATCTACTACTTTTCTGACACTGCTGAGACATTTAGGCAGTGTTGATGCTTCATTTTTCACAATCATGCACAGACTGAGTTTCATATTGCCAATAAATTCTCGGTTCAGATTTTTTGCTTGTTGTAGTGACCAACTTTTATTTTGTGCCGATATGGCGAGAGGCTGCGCTATGCACTAAATCGTCTCACACCTCTTGCCAAAATGGGGAAAAGACCTTGCGTGCTAGCTCCCCTACATCAAGCTGTAAAGTGTAATTTTAATCTGTGTCACCAAAACAGGGAGTAGGGAGTGGGGAGTGGGGAGTAGGAATAAAGTTGCCCTTGGGAGGAACATCCCTACAGTCATTGGCCCCGGCGAAAGCTGGGTTGCGATCGAGTAGGCAATAAAGTTGCCCTTGGGAGAAACATCCCTACTCCCTCTTCCCTCTTCCCTACTCCCTACTCCCTACTCCCTCATTAAACTATTGACAGATAATCTACACACCTTATTTATGATATTGAAATAAATTAATTTTTCGTAGTTAATTTTTTGTTACAAAAACCAGAGCTACGACTTACCCTACTAGTATTTCAAATAAATAGTCATATATATTAGAACTTACGCACTGTACAACTTAATCATCGTATGAATATACGAGAATGGGTCGTTTCAGCCTTTTATTAATCGTTCTTCGATGGTCAGATGTAGGGGTTAAAGCACATTGCTCATGCGTGTCAACTTAAGCCAAAAATAGTGTACTGATTAGGTGTTGTTCACCCGCCAGGGAATATAATTCCCTGACTAATTCCTCAAGTCTACTGAAGTAGACTAAAAATTTTCGCGCTCTTTAGTCCTCTTCAGAGGACTTTAGCTATGAGACAGGGATTTACAATCCCTGGCGGACGTGAGGTTTCGCGTTAAATTGACACCAATGAGCAATGTGCTTTACCCCTACGACAGACGTGCTTTTTCAAAGAATTCATATTTGGTATTTTCTGTCAATGCGTAAGTCATATATATAATGAAAAATTCATTCGCAAAAACACCAGCATTATTCCGCCGAAGACTCAAAAGATACTTGCGATCGCTTAAACATTGGTTTTTAGATACACCAGAAAGGGCACTATTAGAAGCTCAAGAAGCAGCTCAGAGAATTAGAAACATCGAGATCGAACATTTTGGTAACAAAAAAATATCTTCAGAGTCAGTAAAGTATACTGAGAATGTCATGTCGTATTGGCAAGTATACCTTGATAAAAATTTAACTATTATCAAGTTCAGACTTGCAGAATTCCAGATGAGTCGGGGGATTATCAATATTTCTAACTCTGTTTTATTAGAAACACTAAAGGACATTGATAAAGTTGTCGAAAAGTACGCTATAAAAGATGAAATAATTAGTAATAGCGCATTAAAATCAACTTCTAAACCCCCACAAATTAACCGTACTGAAATTAACAAACAGCCAGACTCATCTAATACAAATGATGTTAAAGCAACGCTTCAATCTGAAAATAATAGAGTGTTTCAGAGGTCTATAAGCAAAGCATTTAATAGAGTTAAATCAGATTTTTCGCCGCAGTCAGAAGAAGAATTTGTCAGGAAGTATAGAGTTTCTAGCAACAGAACAACAATTGCCTTAAGATTTTTGATAACTCTTATTGTTGTACCACTTTTAGCTCAATATTTATCTAAGCAATTTTTAGTAACTCCAATATTAGAAAAGATGAGAGGAGATAATACAACTCAAATTTTTATCAATTCTGACATGGAAAAAAAAGCTCTCCATGAATTATATATTTTTCAAGAAGAACTTAGATTTGAATATTTGCTTAATCAAGCTCCACCACTTTCTTCAGAGACAACACAAGAAAAAATTAAAAATAAAGCAGTTGAAATGTCTGAAGAATTCCGCGCAAAAACTAATAGTAGTGTTGGTAATGTTTTTGCTGACTTAATATCACTACTTTCTTTTAGTATAGTTGTCGCTCTGAGCAAAAAAGAAATTGTGATGTTTAAATCTTTTTTGGATACCATTGTCTATGGTCTTAGCGATAGCGCTAAGGCTTTTTTGATTATTCTAGTTACAGATATATTTGTAGGATTTCACTCACCAGAGGGCTGGGAAGTCTTACTTGCAGGATTCTCAGAACATTTAGGTCTGCCAACCAGTAGA
The DNA here is from genome assembly GCF_001712795.1 of Nostoc sp. KVJ20. Taxonomy (GTDB): domain Bacteria; phylum Cyanobacteriota; class Cyanobacteriia; order Cyanobacteriales; family Nostocaceae; genus Nostoc. The sequence continues at coordinate 2,942 of NZ_KV757699.1, read as the reverse complement.
AATGTAATATTTTTCTTTATTGCTACATTTCCCGTGATTTTAAACACTATCTTTAAATACTGGATATTCCGCTATCTCAGTCGTTTATCTCCGTCGGCATTAGCTACGTTAAAAGAGATGGACGAGTAATTTGTAATTATCCCAGTCATAAATTCGCTTACTTTGAGCAAAGAATAGGTTTTTTACCATAAAATAATTACGAATTACGAATTACGAATTACGAATTATTTCGACTCATTTTCATTCTGATTCGCTACGCTATGTATATATATCCTGGTTATTCCCAAGCGTGCTATGGATTTTGAAAGCAAAGCTAATGTTCCAACTCCTAAAGACAATATAGAGTTTGCTCAACCAACTACTACCCGTAAACCACTAGAATTGCTGCGAGATACAGAGGCTTTGCTACGTCGCCCAACTGTAGCAACACTGTCACCGATTTTGCCATCAAAACTTAGCAATAGATTCCAAGCAACCTCATCTTGGGCAGATGATTATTTTAAGGAACTGGCAGAAATTGACCTAGACACTATTAGTGATTTTGAACTGCGTCCTGCACGAATTCTTATCGGCTTGAGCTTGGTTGGTTTTGGAGCGCTGATGATATTGGTGCTGCTGCTGTATTTAAACACGTTGCATCCACAACTCAATACAGTTGAACAGATTCGGCAATATTGGTATCAATATGTTTGGTTTGTCAGTTTAGGCGTTACGGGGATGTTTCTCTTGGGTCGTGAAGCGATGCGTCCTATGCCAAAGCGACGTAAGTAACTAGTACCGCAAGGCGGAATTCGTAATTCGTAATGACGTTCCTGCGTCGCTAACGCTGCGCTAACGTAATTCGTAATTAATTGTTTGCAAGGGTTTCAGACATTTAAAATGGTGAGATAGCGCGGTCTTCTCCCAAAGGGAGCGGAATTTTTCTTGCTCCTCCCTTTCCGTTTCCCAGAGGGAGGCTGGGAGGGAGAGGTTCATCGAACTCACGTTAATTTAGACTTTTCAAATAACCTCTAATAAAGGTTTAGAAAGAGCTACAAAACTTGCCGATGACGAAGATGGGGACTTAAACCCACAGAATTGGTTAAAAGTGATGAATTTTGAATCAAAATTATTATTTAATTAATAAATTATAACTTTCAGTAATTAATACTTCAAAATGTGATTGTGTATTAAGTAGCCGTTACGAGATTCTATACATGAATCATGATGCTTTCATTGTTCCGCCAGGTTCAAAGATTTCTCTGAGAAAAAACTATGATCCAGCTTACAAGACTGATTTTCATGAAAAAACTGATGCTGCAATTAAATTACAGGCAGATATTGAACGACTAGCAAATTACCAAAATATTCTCTATGCTCAAAACACCCATGCTTTGTTAATTATTTTTCAAGCGATGGATGCTGCTGGCAAAGATAGCACTATTAAACATGTGACCTCTGGTGTGAACCCGCAAGGATTTCAGGTGTTTAGTTTTAAGGGGCCGAGTGCAGAAGAATTAGATCATGACTATCTGTGGCGATCAATGAAAGCTTTGCCAGAAAGAGGCCGAATTGGGATATTCAACCGTTCATACTATGAAGAAGTGCTAGTGGTTCGTGTCCATCCAGAAATGCTTAATAAACAACAACTTCCCCACTTCTCTCAGGGAAAGAAAATATGGAAGCAGCGTTTTGAAGAAATCAATAATTTTGAAAAATATTTGGTAACCAATGGTGTAATAATCCTGAAGTTTTTTCTGAATGTATCGAAAGCAGAGCAGAAAAAACGCTTTTTAGAACGGATTGAATCTCCTGAAAAACATTGGAAGTTTTCAGATAACGATGTCCGAGAACGAGCTTTTTGGGATGATTATATGAATGCTTATGAAGAGGTTTTTAACTACACTAGTACTAAATGGGCCCCTTGGTATATTATTCCTGCCGATCGCAAATGGTTTACCCGCCTGACCGTTGCCAATATTATCTGTACAAAATTAGAAGAACTAAATCTACAATACCCAACAGTTAGTGAGGAACATAGGCAGCAACTTTTACAGGCTAAACAGATTCTAGAGCAGGAAGATGAGCCTATAGACTTGATAGGTAAAGGCAAAAATATCTTAAAGTAGTTCGAGATATACTGTACAATTTATTGGAACAAGGATAAAAGATTGTAACTAAATTAATCCGATTTGTAACTAAAAAAGTTACTCAGATAGTTATAGCCGCAAAATCATGATTCAAATGGCAGAAAATGCCAAAAATCATCTACCTCACTTTAATCATGCTGCCTTTGATATTGTCGCGATCGCAGCTTCCGCAGGTGGTCTGACTGCTCTAGTTAAAGTGTTATCGACTCTACCCGCAAAATTTCCAGCCGCGATCGCTATTGTGCAACACCTTGACCCCCAACATCGCTCGTTCATGGCAGAAATTCTGAATCGGCGCACGGCTCTTACCGTCAAACAGGCAGAAGAGGGAGATTGTCTTACTCCAGGAACGGCTTATGTTGCCCCACCTAATCGTCATCTGTTGGTTAACGGTGATGGTACCCTTTCCTTGTCACAGTCGGAATTAGTACATTTTTTACGTTCTTCGGCTGACCTATTATTTGAATCAGTTGCAGCCACTTACAAAGATAGAGCGATCGCTATTGTGCTAACTGGAACGGGTAGCGATGGCGCAATGGGAGTAGAAGCGATAAAAAAAATGGGTGGCACTATTATTGTCCAAGACGCAAAAACCGCCGAATTTTCGGGGATGCCCTCCGCCGCAATTCAAACTGGCAAGGTAGATTTTATTCTCCCCCTTGATGAAATCTCCACCACCCTGATGACTTTGGTCATGGGAGAATGTAATTAGGTAGGGGGTAGGGGACACTTTCAAGGGTAGGGGTTTAAGAAAGAGGGAGAAAAGCAGGTAAAATACACAACTGTTGTCAGACCGCAAAAATATGCAAGTCA
>NZ_KV757698.1 GCF_001712795.1 Nostoc sp. KVJ20 | reverse complement strand
TGAAGATGACTAGATATCGCCAAAAATATTCAGTCTACTTCAGTAGACTTTAGCTTTGGTGTCAAGTTCATGCGAAACCGCACGTCCGCCAGCACGTCCGCCAGGGATTGTAAATCCCTGTCTCATAGCTAAAGTCATCTGAAGATGACTAGATATCGCCAAAAATATTCAGTCTACTTCAGTAGACTTTAGCTATGAGCCAGAGAATTCATTCTCTGGCGGGTTATGAAGCCCGCAGCGAAGCTATTTCTAGCTTAAGTTGACACGAATGCTATCTCTCCCACCCCTCTTGTTGGGATGGGATTCCCGCCGATTTTCGTTGAGGTTTGAAACCCACGGAGGTGGGTTTTGTCTGTGTATACGCGGTTTCTAACCGCCTTTTTGCTTGCTAGTGGTGACTGCTTCGTTTAACACTAACTTTGGTTCTGGTGTCTCTTCTTCTTCTGGCAAACCGAAAATTGATCTGTACAACTTCACGTACTCTTTGGCAGATTGATACCAACTAAAATCTTGGGCCATGCCCCGTTGTTGTAGTTCTTGCCATTGCGGTTTAAAACGGAAGCCTTCCCAAGCCCGGATCATACAGGTGAAAAGGTCTAGGGGTTCATAGCGGTCAAAGCAATAACCCGTACCTGCGGCATTTTCGGGGTCGTGATGGGTTACGGTGTCAACTAATCCACCTGTGCGGCGGACAATGGGCACAGAACCGTAGCGCAAAGACATCATTTGGCTAATACCGCAAGGTTCAAAACGACTAGGCATTAAGAAAGCGTCAGTACCAGCGTAAATGCGGCGAGACAGGGCATCGTTATACAGCAAGTAAGTTGCCATGCGTCCGGGAAAGCGGGATGCTAATTGCCACATCTGAGTTTCATAGTAGCGATCGCCTGTCCCCAACAGCACAAACTGGGCATCTGTATAAGAAAGGAAGCGATCGAGGATTTGCAATATCAAATCAATGCCTTTTTGTTCTACTAATCGGGTCACAATCCCAATTAAAAAGGCTTTGGAGTTGACTTCTAATCCTACTTCTTCTTGCAAAGCAATTTTGTTGGCTTTGCGCTTATCTAAAGTATCAGCAGTAAAGGTTTGAGCAATGTATTTGTCATTTTCTGGATTATAAACCTCGGTATCAATACCGTTGATAATTCCAGATAATTTACCGCTAATAAAGGACAACAAACCTTCTAATGTTTCACCGTAGGTTGCTGTCTTGATTTGCTCGGCGTATGTGGGCGAAACTGTATTTACCTTATTGGCAAATTGCACCGCCGCTGCCATGACGTTGTGTCCTTGCATATACCACGGACACCAAGTAATTTTCTCTAAATACCAACGCCACGGCCCTTGATAAGCCAGGTTATGAATGGTAAACACTGTGGTGATATCAGGATCTTGGTGCATCCACACGGGAATCATCCCCGTATGCCAATCATGACAGTGGATAATTTCTGGTTTCCAGTAATTCCAGGCGAATTCGGCTGCACCATTGGAAAAAAAGGTGAACCGCCAGTCTTCATCATCTCCAGAATAAATCCGGCGGGGTAGGAATACGGGATGTCCAAATAAGTACAAGGGAACATCAGTACCAGGCAGAACGCTTTCATAAACAGCAAATTCCTGGAACATGGCATTTCCCCGCCAGATGGGTTCTTTGGGAATTTCCATTTTGTCTGGCAGAAAGCCATAGTAAGGCAAGAATATCCGCACATCATGCCCCATTTCTCTCAGAAATTTGGGTAATGCCCCAACAACATCACCCATTCCTCCTACTTTCGCAATGGGTGCTGCCTCTGCTGCAACAAATAGAATCCGCATGGTAATTTTTGCTTCCCTGAGTCTATATTGTCAAATTAACTTGCTGATCCCGACCAACGCGATTTTTCGCGTCTTTTGTGTAACGGCGATCAATTCTTATCTAATCACATCGGCTTGCCCAATTGCTTAGGAACCGCGCTGAATCACCGCAAAAATTTCTTCTAGAATTTCTTGCGCTCCCTGTTGCCGCAACACTTCTGCTAGTTCTGTGCCTAGTGCTTCGGCATTGTTAGCCTTGCCTGTGACGGTATCTTTTACCAACTTTTGACCATCTACACTGGCAACTATGCCCGTTAAGGTCAAGTTATCACCAGATATTTCTGTATTTACACCGATAGGTACTTGACAACCGCCTTCTAATGAGCGTAGAAAAGATCGTTCAGCGAGACAGCGATCGCGTGTTTCGGGATGTTCGATCGCTTTGAGTAGAGATAGCAATTCACTATCATCGGCACGGCATTCTATCCCTAAAGCACCTTGTCCAACGGCGTGGAGTGAGATTTCTTTGGGGATAACTTGATGAACGCGATCGCTCATTCCCAATCTTTCTAACCCTGCGGCTGCCAAAATTAGGGCATCGTACTCACCTGCATCCAGTTTTGCCAACCGTGTAATTAAGTTTCCCCGGACATCCTTAAATATAAAGTGGGGGAAATGGTGGCGTAACTGTGCTAACCGCCGTAGAGAAGATGTACCAATTACCGCACCTTCTGGCAATGTATCGATTTGTTTATCTTTGTGTTTTTCATGCACAACTAATGCATCTGCTGGATTTTCCCGTTCAGTAATTGCTGCCAGCATTAACCCTTCTGGTAAGTTAGTCGGCAGATCCTTGAGAGAATGAACTGCAAAGTCAATCTCCTGATTGAGCATTCCGAGTTCAAGTTCTTTAGTAAAAAGTCCTTTATCGCCAATCTTAGCTAATGCCACATCCAAGATTTTATCGCCTTGGGTAGACATGGTGTGGACTTCAAAAGTGATATCAGGAAAGCTTTTCTGGAGTTGCTCTTGTACCCAGTAGGTCTGAACCAGAGCAAGTTGGCTTTTGCGTGAACCAATCCGAATAGTGCGTGGGGGACTAGAAACAACTGAAGTCATAAAACAATATATCAAAGGAGGCGATAAATTCACTCTCATCTAGACTACCGTAGTCAGGGACTCATACTAATTTTGGAGTTTGGATTTTGGATTTTGGATTACAATTCTTTACTAAAGAAGGGAACTGGGGGAATTATTGAATAAATCTCTTCCTTGTCTACCCTGTTTCTTTTCAATGCCCAATGCCCAATGCCCAATGCCCAATGCCCAACTAATTAGACTTACCTTCTAATGGGAGAGTAACTGCACAAGTTGTACCAATTCCTACTTGAGTGGTGATGTTAATATGACCTTGGTGTAAATCTACACACTTTTTCACTACTACCAATCCTAATCCTGTACCAGGAATGCTTCTGACATTCTTGCCACGATGAAACGGCTCAAACAACTGCTTTTGATCTGCTAGCGGAATTCCAATACCCTGATCTTGAACTTGGAGAATCACCGTATCTGATTTAAACTCCAGACTAAGATGCACATTCCCTCCATGAGGAGAATATTTAATCGCATTCAGCAGCAAATTAGACAGAATAGAACGCAACAACCTTTCATCCACCCAAGCCGGAACAGCTTTTCCTTGGCAAATAAAACCAAGTGTGTGCCTTTCGTCTGTACTTAGGCGCATTTCTTCCACAAAATAACCGCAAAATCCTTCTAAATCTAGGAGTTTGGGATTAAATTCTAGTTTTCCGGTTTCGGCTCGATTGATGGTCAAAATATCGTCTAATATCTGAACCATATTTTTGACAGAGAGTTGAATCCGCTGCAAGTTCCTTAATCGTTTAGAAGAGTTATCCCATTCATCCTGACAGTTTTCTAGCAATTGGGCCGCTGCTAAGGCAGTACTTAGAGGAGTGCGAAATTCGTGAGATGCCATTGAGAAAAAACGTGTTTTAAGGGCGCTCAGTTCTCTCTCTCGCTCTAATGCCATGCGAATTTCATCTAACCGCTTGCGTTCTGTAATGTCGCGACAGTTAACTATAATTCTAGTGTCTGCTGTGTTATCTAGAAATTTCTGGCTAATAGCTTCTAGCATCCGCCACGAGCCATCTTTGTGCCGAAAACGAAACTCGATTGGGGCAGTAACTTCGGAACTTTGGATGGCATGAGTAAAGCTATAGTAAGTATTAGCAAAATCATCCTGGTGAATGTAATCTAATAAGTTTTTGCCAATTAGTTCTGCGGCTGGATAACCCAAAACCTTTTCGACTGAGGGGCTTTCGTAGCGAATAGAACCATCTACATCGAGAATTTTGACAATATCTAAAGCATTTTCAATCAATGAGCGGAAGCGTTCTTCGCTCTGGCGTAACGCCTGTTCAGCTTGTTTGCGCTCGGTAATGTCACGTTGTACTGATATCCAGTGGGTATACCAGCCAGTTTCATCAGCTACAGGAAAAACGCTAAATTCATTCCAGAATTCAGAGCCATCTTTGCGGTAGTTAATTACCTGAACGGTGACTGATTCCCAACGAGAAAGCGCAGTCCAGACTTTATCCATTTCAGTTTGACTTGTTTTCGCTCCTTGAAGAATACGGGGCGTTTTACCTAAAACTTCTCCCAGGCTGTAACCTGTGATTCGGGTGAATGCTTCGTTAACATAAATAATCTGCGGCCCAGGTTCAGAAATGGGTTGCGCTTCAGTGATCACTACAGCATCATTGGTATTTACGACCACAGATTGCAGCAATCTTACCTGTTCTTCCTGCTTCTTTTGGTGTGTGATATCAGCAATCACTGCTACCATGCCGTTGATACTATCGTCGCGATCGTGCAATGGAGCGGCGGAGAAAATTATATCGATCGCAGTGCCATCTTTTTTAAAACGGCGCAATTCAACTCTGGTATAGGTTGTTCCTTGTAAGATACTTTGTTGGAGAGTGTTATATTCCTCTAATTGATCGTCTAAAAAAATTGGGTTAGGATGATCAACTACCTCTGCCTCCGTCCAGCCAAACATCCGTTCAGCAGCAGGATTCCAGATTTTTACATTCCCTTCTAAATCAAGTGTGAAGATGGCCCGAGGAGAGGCAGTAATTAGAGCTTGCAGCGCGGCTTGAGTGCGCTGACGTTCAGCAATTTCTGCTCGGAGAGAGACATTGGCTAAAGCTAATTCTTGAGTCCGCTGTTCAACGCGGTGTTCTAATTCAGCGTTGAGTGTTTGTAGCTGTTTGTAAAGTTCTGACTGTTGAATAGCGATCGCCACTTGGGTTGCAAGTTGCTTCATTAATTCAACTTCCCAAGATTCCCAGATGCGGGTGCGATCGCACTGATGGGCAATCAATAAGCCCCAAAGATAAGGGGTAGAAGCAGGTGTCTTGCTATCTCGTTGTTTATCCGCTTCCCGATTTTCTTGTAAAATTGGCACTACCAACTTGGCTTTAACACCGAACTGTTTCACGAATTCTGCCAAACATGGTTCAACATCTGCTTGTTCAACGTTAGCGATCGCGCGGGTTTTTCCTAATGAATAAGCTTGATGATACTCTCTAGGAAACACTTCTTGTGGAAAAGTTTCTCCTAAAATTTTTATATATTTAGGTAAAACTGTTTCAGTAATTGCGCTGCCTGTACCATCTTCCCAGAGGCGATAAATTAGCACCCTATCTGCTTGGAGAAACTCGCGCACGTCTGCAACAGTGGTAGTAAGAACTTCCTCTAACTCCAAAGATTCACGGATATGATGAGCAATCTGGTTTACCAGGCGTTCCCGCTCAGTTTGTTGCCGCAGTATCACTTCTGCTCGTTGCCGTTTAGTTACTTCTAGATTGAGAAAATAGTAAATTACCGCCAATGCAATAATGCTAAAGCCAACACCGATGGGGGCGAGATTGATAACGCTAAAATCGGTCATGAGCGTGGAGAACAGAGATTAGAAGCATTTGGTTTAGTGTACTGTTTTCGGTCATCTATTAGTTCCGAACGTTGATAAACTGGATGTACGACTTTCGGAGTGGCAGAAGTCATGAGTGTTGCAAAATCTCCATCCCTAACCCTAGAAGAATTTCTCAAGTTGCCAGAAACAAAGCCTGCAAGTCTTTATATTGATGGTGAAATTATCCAAAAACCAATGCCGAAAACTCGCCACTCCCGACTTCAGGGTAAGTTGATTAATGGGATTAACGAAGTCGCAGAGAAAAAGCAAATCGCTTATGCTTTTCCAGAGTTGCGTTGTACTTTTGGTGGTCGCTCAATTGTTCCAGATGTGGCGGTTATTCGTTGGCAACAAATTGAGTTTGACGATAACGGAGAACCTGTAGATGATGTGTTAATTGCTCCGAACTGGACAATTGAAATTCTTTCTCCAGATCAAAGTTCCAATCGAGTTACCAACAATATTTTGCACTGCTTAAAATATGGTTGTCAGCTAGGATGGTTGATTGATCCTGATGATCGCTCAGTTCTTGTATTTAAACCACATCAACAACCAGAATTTTGTCATAGAGAAGATAGCTTGACTGTTCTAGATGGTATCGATTTAGAGTTGACAGTAGAACAGTTATTTGGTTGGTTAAAAATGAAATTAGAGTGAAAAATCCATATTAAAATTATCGAAGCCCATAATCCAAAAAAAATTAACAATTTTTATCAAATCTAGTGTATAAACCACCATACTTAAACCAGTATTGCCTTAACTGATGACAAGGCGTAAACAAACTGGCTTTGACACGATAAAGAAAAACCTGTCGATGATCACCCATCCAAATTTTGTCAACCGGCTCAACAGAAATTAATGTTCCTCCTAGGGCATCTATACAATCGGTAAATCTCTCAACGCAAGAATAGTCTATAGTTTCAAATAGAAAAAAGTGACCCGAACAGATTAAATGACGGCTTCTTATCCAACATTGGAGCTTTTTATGCGCTTGTGGCGGCAACATTACTTTTGCTTCAAATAATTTGATATGAATGCAGGGTTTATGGCAGTACGGTTCGGTGAAAAGGGAAGGAAAAACCTTTAACCCAAACCCACTAACCTTTTCCCCAAACCTAATTCTGAGGTCAACATCCTTACCGGAGCGGATTGGGGTTTATGGGACTTATGCACTAAAAGGCATTTTTTGAAAATCTCCTGGTTAAAGATAGAGTTCTTTTGGAACATCTACAGGAAGTTATTAAAAACCTACATAGAATAGAAAGTTACATATCAAAAGTAAGGAAATAGCTCAGGAAATGGTAAAGAAATCGGAAAGAAGCAACGAAATCGAGAAATTGTTACTTTTCGCAATATTTCTTCAAGCAGAGTTCGTAGATTGTTTTAAAGATAACTAGTATGGTTCAAAAAAATTATGCGAATTCTCTTAGTTGAGGATGATGTACGCCTTGCCGAAACTTTAGCAGAAGCCCTTACAGACCAGCGTTATGTAGTTGATGTGGTTACAGATGGTGAGGCGGGATGGAATCAAGCCAAAATGCTGGATTATGATTTGCTGCTGCTGGATGTGATGTTGCCAGAACTCGATGGAATTAGTTTATGTCACCGGTTGCGATCGCACAGCTACACTATGCCAGTTCTTATGCTTACTGCACGTGACACCGTTAGCGATAAAATCACCGGACTTGATGCAGGTGCAGATGATTATGTCGTTAAACCGGTGGATTTGCAAGAACTATTTGCACGAATTCGCGCCTTGCTTCGTCGGGGTAATGTTTCATCACCGCCGATTTTGGAATGGGGCAATCTGCATCTCAACCCCAGTACTTATGAAGTGAGCTACGGTAAAAATATGCTACATTTAACCCCGAAAGAGTACGGAATATTAGAGCTATTACTGCGAAATGGTCGTCGTGTCCTTAGTCGCAGCGTGATTATTGAACATATTTGGTCGCTAGAGTCTCCTCCAGAAGAACACGCTGTGAAAGTTCATCTTAGAAGCCTACGTCAAAAGCTCAAAGCCGCCGGAGCTTTTGAAGATTTTATTGAAACAGTTCACGGTGTAGGCTACCGTCTTAAACAACTCGATTAATTACTCACACTTAAGGGTCAGGCTTTAGATATTCTTGTAATTCTTGAGTACGCAGTTTTGTAGTCTTTTCTAGACAACCAAAATAAATAGTAGGGGCAATACTTCCGCCCTCATATCTGCTTCTCTCAAACTCACAATTGCTATCTCGAAACTTTATCCAGGCTAACTGTGCGGCAATCAATTTTTGTTTTCTAGACCTTTCTAATGTAAGTAGCAATTGTTGATAAACTTGATTCAGTTTTTTATCTGCATTCTGATAAGACAACTTTGTACATTCATTAATTGCTGTTTGAGTTTGAGGATTATTACAGTTAAGCTTTTGAACTAAGAGCATTCTAGGTAAATCAGGTGTTGTAGCTGCTATTGTCATCGTGGGAGTATCTAAACTGCTGAGAGTTAGCATACTTGCCAAAACTGGTAATAATTGACGCATAGGAAAATATTTATTGTTAGAGTTGATTTACAAAGTAAATCTTAAGTAGCGCATGTTATTTATTTATCCTAGTTCATCGCTATATACATAGTAAAGTTCATTAGAAATTTTTTATATTCTGCCTACCAGGAGACTCCCTCAATGGAGTTTTGGTTACAAGAAGAAGACAGTAGCCACACGGAATCGAAAAGAGGAAAGCGATCGCTAGTATATATACTTATTGCATCAGCCAAAAAAAGGAATGAAATATTTAAGCAAATAAAACGCACATTTTTGTTAGAAGTATGATATTTGTGTATAAAATATTTTTATCATACGTCAAATTACGATAAAACTCTTGCGTTTATTATTCAAATAACTGTATTCTTTATATTGTTGAAAATTGTTTTTCACAAAAGCAATAACAACGCATAATTTCAGCACATAGGAAAAGTATTGTCTTGGCGAATCGATAAATAGTCGATATCAAACCAAAAAATATATATGCCGTTGTCGCTAGCATGATAAGTAACAGGACTAACTACAAAAATGAAAAATTAAATATTTTGTTTATGTGTGTAGTGTAGCAAAGAATTCAAAAATTTCCCTATCCCTTATCTCCTACAGTCCATACCTAATTTGAATAGAGAAGAGTATCGACTAAATTTTCAGCGTTTCATCTCTACTAATCGGGGCAAGAAATTTATTCTGTGCTGGCTGAGTTGGGGATTTCAAGCCCATTTTATTAACGAATCACGACCAGGAAAATTATGACCTCTTTAGATCCTAATTTTTTTGACATCCCTGACAAGAGCCTAATCATCATCGACCCAGCCGTTGATGACTATAAAAACCTAAATGGCAACAACTTGGAAGTCATCTTTAAAGACGTAGTAAATACAGAAGTAAAAACGGTAACTTCAGAAGCACATAAACTGCTGAAAATTCCACCGAAAGAATTGTTAGCGCCTCCTGGTGATTTCAATCCAACGCTATTACTGTTTTGTGCATCGGTGACGGTGCTAGTGTTATCCAACTGTGGTTACTGGCTTTGGCAATGGCCAGACTGGCTGTGCTTTATTTCTAACATTATTGCCTTGCATTGTGCTGGGACAGTAATTCATGACGCTTGTCACCAATCTGCCCATCGCAATCGAGTAATTAATGCCATGCTAGGGCATGGTAGCGCCCTGATGCTAGGGTTTGTTTTTCCAGTGTTTACGCGAGTACATTTGCAGCATCATGCTCATGTCAACGATCCCAAAGATGACCCAGATCATTTTGTTTCTACAGGTGGCCCACTGTGGCTGATTGCATTTCGATTCTTGTCCCACGAGGTGTTTTTCTTTAGACGGCGACTGTGGCGCAAATATGAGCTATTGGAATGGTTCATTAGTCGCTCAATCGTTATTGCAATTGTTTATATCTCAATTCAATATCATTTTTTAATGTACGTTCTCAATTTTTGGGTTGTACCTTCTGGTATTGTGGGATTAATACTGGGTTTGTTTTTTGATTATTTGCCCCATCGTCCCTTTGTTGAACGCAATCGCTGGAAAAATGCTCGTGTATACCCTAGCCCAATTCTTAATATCCTGATTTTAGGGCAAAACTACCATTTAATTCATCATTTATGGACTAGCATTCCCTGGTACAAGTATCAATCTACATATTATCTGATGAAGCCTTTATTAGATGAAAAAGGCTGTTATCAAAGTTCAGGATTACTACAAAAGAAAGACTTTTTTGAGTTTATTTACGATATTTTTGTAGGGATTCGGTTTAATCATCATAAAACTAAAAATCAAGACGAATCACAATCTTGTAAATAAGCTTTTACTCATTTAAGTTTCACATTAACTAGTGAGTTTATTATTAGTCATTTGTCCTTTGTAAATAACCAATGACCAATGACCAATGACTAATGACCAATGACTAATGACTAATGACTAATGACCAATGACCAATGACTAATGACCAATGACTAATGACTAATGACTAATGACCAATGACCAATGACCAATGACTAATGACTAATGACTATCGTTTTCATAATTAGGGTCTTCAGTACCAAGCAGTTTGTCCCAGAAGGTAAAATACAAACCGTAGTGTACTTTGTATTTGCGATGATGTATGGAATGATGCGTAGAGCCGATAAGCCACTTTCCAATCCAGTTGTTTTTAGATGAGGAGGAAAATACCTCAAATCCGAGATGGGTAAGTACTGCCCATACTGTCATAATCACAAGTGCGGCAACTAAAGTGATAAAATGCAGCGGAACTATAAAGCTTACACCTACAAAGAAAAGTCCTTGGACGATCGCTTCTGGCAAGTCGAATGCAGAAGAACTCCAGGGGGTTGGCTCTCCTGAACGGTGGTGTCCATAATGCATCCACTTAAAAATCAAAGGCTGATGAAATATCCGATGGATAAAGTAAAAGTAAGTATCCTGAAGAACAAGCACTGCAATAAAGCTAACTACCAAATACCATAGCCCGTACTTCCATAAATCAGTGTATAACAGCGTTGCTCCCAAACTATACTCTGAGATGATAAACGCTCCACAAATAGCAAAAACTACTGCCGATAGTACTGATAATTCGATATCCTTTTTAACGGAACCACTCATCAACGGTTTTAAACGCAAACTCTTGTTGGCGAGGGACTTTCCCAAAACTAAATAAAAGAGCAAGTATGCTCCTCCAGCTATCAGAAAGTATCGGGCAAGAGTGATACCAAACAGGGAAAAGAAATAATACCAAAAAGAGTGGTTTGTCAATTAGACCCATCCATAAAATTAATTTGGTGAATTGAAAATGCTGATTATGTCCAATTGTTTTGGTCTTCAGTTACCAAAAATGGCCAAATTACAAAGAAGGCAGGAGGCAGATAGCGCAGCGTTAGCGAGTCCGCGAGCGTCGGGCAGGAGGAAAGAAGCATGTATAAAAACTTTAGTTTTGAATCATTGCCCAGTTTAGAAGAAGAATTGTATCGGGCGGAAAGTACCACGACTTGCATTGCGTCCAAGATCAATCCCACATTTTAAAACATGGGTTCCTCCAGCAAGAACTGCCTCCTATCTCCTCCCTCCTGAAAGCCAAATTACAATTTAATTTGTTAATCGACAAAATCCACTGCTTATTTTACAACATTCAGTAGTTCAGATAATTAAGGCTGACATAAAGACACTGAGAGAAGTCTGTAGCAATATTTTATAAGTAAGGTGCGATCGCACATTACCCTGAACTTACTCAATATATAGGACTCATATTTGATTTTTGGGAAGCTAGGTACACCTTTATTCCTTCTTCCCAGTCCCCAGTCCCCAGTCCCCAGTCCTTTACCTCTACTAGTGATTCTCCAAATCAAAGACGCTCATTCGCGTAGCGTGTCGTAGACAAGACTCGCTACCGCTTCGCTATCGGATTGCTATATCTAGAAAACTCAGTCCCAAAACGGAAGGTGAAAATTTACAGGAATGTTAAAAATAATTTGGTATCTTCATTAGTTATCCAAGCTTAATTGTTATCTCTTATGAATCGTTCCGCCTGTCTCATTTTCAATCCTGTTGCGGGTCAGGGCGACCCAGATATAGAACTAGCAGAAATTCGGTCAATATTAGAGCCAGATATTGACCTAGATATTTATCTCACAACTGAAGAAATCGACGCTGACCAACTAGCCTATGCAGCGGTAGAGCGAGGAGTAGATGCAATCATTGCTTCGGGGGGAGATGGTACTCTCTCAGCCGCAGCGGCGGCCGTAGTTGGTACTGACATCCCATTTGGGATCATTTCCAGAGGCACAGCCAACGCTTTTGCCACAGCTTTAGGAATTCCTGACACGATCGCAGATGCCTGTAAAACCATTGTGGAAGGAGGAACCCGCCTTGTAGACGTAGCTTATTGCAACGATCAGCCAATGGTACTCTTGGCAGGTATTGGCTTTGAAGCTGAAACTGTAGAATTGGCAGACCGAGACGCCAAGAATCGCTTTGGGATGATGGCCTACGTCTTGGCAGGAATCCAGCAATTAAGAAACTTACGTAACTTTGATGTTGAAATTGAAACTGAAGATAGGATAATTAAAACTAGCGCTTGTGCAGTAACAGTAGCAAATGCCGCGCCTCCCACTTCAGTTTTGGCTCAAGGCCCAGCAGGTCTAATTTATGATGATGGACTACTAGATTTAACAATTGTCGCTCCAGTTAACAAAGCAGGAGCGATCGCGGCGACATTTCATCTATTTCAAACGGCTTCTACAGGTAACGCTACAGAACGAAATGATATTGGCTTTCTGCGAGCTAAACAGT
The DNA here is from genome assembly GCF_001712795.1 of Nostoc sp. KVJ20. GTDB lineage: Bacteria > Cyanobacteriota > Cyanobacteriia > Cyanobacteriales > Nostocaceae > Nostoc. The sequence continues at coordinate 16,226 of NZ_KV757698.1, read as the reverse complement.
TTAAAATTACGACTGAGCCACCACAAAAAGTTGTTCTAGATGGTGAAATCGTAGGCACAACACCAGTAGAAATAAAGTGTGTCCCGGCAGGCTTGCGAATTTTTGTGCCATTAGTAGAAGAAGTTGAGCCTACGGAAAAACTAGAGGGACTCCCGAATCTGACTATTGAAATGAAAAACACAGTAGAGGAGTGAGGGCATGGGGCATGGGGAATTGAAAAGAGGCAGAGGGGCGGGGTGCGGGGGGCAGAGGGGAAAACTCTTCTCCCTTACTCCCTGCTCCTCTGCTCCCCTTCAATTAAAATTCAGGAGTAGTTTGTATTGAAACTTGTATCTGATCCAGCGATCGCTAAAAAAATTCGCAAAATGAATCAGCGGGTACGGTGGCAAGATCCGTTGATCTTGGAACGGAACATCGACCAAACTCGGCTAGTGTTGGACGATGGTCAAACAGACAATCCTGAATTCTCATTTTTAGTTGTAGGTGATAGTGGTTCCGGTAAACACCGGGGACACAATCCCCAGCGACAGGTAGCTGAACTCATGCTGCCTCATCACAACGAATCCCGCTTTATGCTGCACATGGGGGATGTAATCTATTTGGTGGGGTCGAGTGAATACTACCAGCAGAACTTCATCCAACCCTACCGAGAGTTTATCTTGGGCGGAGAGCATCCCAAACGGGTTGCTTATGACCAGATGGTTTTTAAGCTGCCCATTTTACCTGTACCGGGAAATCACGATTACTATAACTTGCCGATTTTATTAAGCTTTGCGTCCTTAACAACATTACCCCTTCGTCGTCTATTGCGATCGCGCTTAGACCTAGATGTGGGTTTGCATGGCTCAGGAACCGGTGACGCCTACGCACGGGCATTTCTGGACTATCTAAAGGCGTTTCAGCTTCCAGGAGAGTTAAATGATCATTTAGATCAGCACTACACAGCCAAGACAGATACAGGTCGTTGTATTTCATATCAACCTGGGCAATTTACCCGTCTTCCCAATCGTTACTACAGTTTTCGCTATGGCGGTATTGATTTCTTTGCCTTGGATTCTAATACATTTAACGATCCACCACCGCTGCCTAAAACCAAAGAAGGTGACGCTAATCGTAGACTCTTAGAAAAACGTCGGGAAGATTTTGAGCAAGAAAAGTTGCAAATAGTTGAAATCTCAGCCAAGCTTCGACCGGAAAACCCCAGCGAAGCCGACCAATTAGACGACTTTCACGCCAAATTGTCACAAATTGAAGAAATTATTGTTGATATCGATAAGCAACTAGCGAGTAATAAAACAACGCTGACTGATATTGAACAATTGGAGTGGCTCAAGCAAAGATTAATTGAATCTTGGAATAATAGTGATGTTCGGGGAAGGGTGATTTATTTCCATCATCCTCCCTATGTAACAGAGGCGACGAAGTGGGAACAGGCACAAACTCTGATTATTCGCGATCGCTTGCGTGGCGTGTTGGATGCGGTAGCTAAAGAAATCGGTTCCTTAAATCAGGGGCGTCCTTTAGTTGATTTGGTATTAAACGGTCACGCCCACTGCTTGGAACACCTGGAGACAATGGATACAGGACACGCTGATTCTCATATCCACTGGATTGTTTGTGGTGGGAGTGGGTTTAGTTTGCGACGCCAGCGCATTGAGGGAGCGGATTTGATAGAGGACAATAGATTAATGGCGCGATCGCATCTCTTCATTGGTCGCAACGGTCAAGGTTCTCAGAAGCGACGACCTTATTCAGGTTTACGGATTGACGTTAAAGGCGATGGACAGCCTAAGTTTATTGTCCGTCCCTTAATTGCCGAATGGTATCAGCGGCAATGGCATAATCGTGAACTTGAGCCGTTAATTATTTAAAGAAGGGCATTGGGCATTTTCTTCTAACATGGGCTACCACAAGTTATTACAAGCCCAATGTATCAAAAGCTAAAAAATTCTGATATGTCAGGTTGGGCTTTATTTGCCCATAAAATTAGAGACGCAATAATTGCGTCTCTAGAAACCACTTATTTCGCCTTCTTACGTGTAATTGCACCCAGCAAAAGAATAGTTGTTAATTAAATGATTCCTGGGCCTCTACCGCGGCTGTCACCTTTTTCTGTTAACTTGCCTTCTTCGTCCTGATTAATTTCTCCGAGTTCTTCAACACGTTCTGCCGTATCTGCTGCTGCTTGTTTACGTGCATCACCCGGTTCTTCGTAGTACATTTCCGGTTCAACTGCATAGTTGTTCAACAAACCTTCTTTATCTACGGTATAGCCGTCAGTGGTGCGTATACTGTCTGGATCAGTTTGATCGTCGGTAGCTACATCTGCTTCGCCTTCTTCTGTGGGGAGTGTTTTGTACTTACCTCCCTCTCTTTCCATACGAGCAGCTGTTTCTGCTGGGATAATGCCGCGATCGTAAGTATCTACTTCGGCTCGATCAGATGAATCTGTACCTTTCTTAACTGCTTCATTAGCCATAATTTATGTCCTCGTTAAAGAATCTATTAAATAACTTCAAAACCTAGATTAGGCTGTTTCTCATCTCCAAACTACTATCTTTAGAAGTGACTTAAATTCAAAAATATATAGATTTTCTCCATCTTCGGATGTATCTACAGGACTAATCTTAAGTCCATCTCGATATTTGTCATTTAGGCAATTTGAGTAGAATAAATATTCTGACTAAATTAACGCTAATCAGCACTATATAGGACTCATATTTGATTTCTGAAAAAACTCAGTACAACTAAAAAGCCTTCTTTCCTGTTGCCTGTAGCAAGATTGCCTATTGCCTGTCTACGCAAATTCGTTCAGAAATCAAAGCGGATTCCTATAGCAATCCTAAATCATTCGTGAAAAATTAGATCCCCGATTTCTCAAAGAAGTCGGGGATCTCGACACCGCGCATTTTCAAATTTACTCGCCCACAAATTGGTTTTTCAGTAGTTTAATTTCATTACCTAATTCTTGGCGAGTTGAAGACTTTAGGAGATAACGGAAAATAAACCAACTGGCATAACCAATTCCAACTAACTCAAAAAGCGGTGATAGTAGGGGAATATCGTTGATTGCATCTAGTACTGATAGTACTACCTTAGCTGTAACAATCGCCGCCAAAATTAAAGCAACAGTTATTAGAGGCTGCTTGTAGTTTTGAAAAAAGCCACTTAAGTATTCGGGTAGTTGCTCCAAAAATTGAGTAATTTGTCTGCTAATTTGCTGCCATTGGGATTCCGGTTCAGTTGCGGGTGGTAACTTTGGCAAGTTTGCAGTGTCAGCACCTTCAAGTGCTAAAGTACCTTGTGAAAAAGAAGTATTGATGGATTCACGTTGCTGTTGTTCGGTTTCCATAGTTTTTATTTTTGGTGACTACAAAAGTTTGTATAACTTAACTAATCATCAGTCAATATAATTATTAAGGTCGTAAGTTGTCAATTCTTAGTGGTCAGTAATAATTGACAACTGACCACTAAGACTGAGTAAGAGCATCTAAATTTATTTTTGCCTACTTACTCACTGGGATTTATTGTTAGGTGCTTTAGCTTTTTGGCGGAGCAACCACTGCTTTAACAACTACATTTTTGACGCCTTTAATTTCCTTAGATAAAGGCTCAATTTTAGCCAATTGCTCTTGATTATTCACAGTTCCAGCTACAGTTACAGTCCCATCTTGTACTGCATTAACTGTTAGTTGACCACCAGGGATATTAGCTTCCAATTTGGAGCGAACTTGACTTGCTAGATCGGCTGTGGCTCTGTCTGTGTCGCCACCAGTGACATTATTGCGCTGTTCGCGGGCACGAATATCAGCATCAAGTTGTCTTCTGCGAAGTTCACTTTGTGCGTCTTCTTTAGCAGCTTGTGTTGTTGCTGCTGTTGGAGCTTGTGCGGCTTCGTCTGGGGCTGGTGCGGTTACAGTTGTTTTGGCGGTATCTTGACAAGCGGCAACACCAAAAACTAAAAGACCACTAATTAGGAAAGGAGTTAGCTTTTGCATATGTTTAATTTTGGCTCAGAATTGATTGATATTTACGGTACAAGTGAGGAGCAAGTTTTTTAGTAAGGAGCAAGGTCTTTATCAAAAAGAATTTGGAATCCAGAACGAAAAAGCATTTTAATTTTTGTTTTTTCCATTCTTATTCAACTTCTTGCTCCGATAATTTTGTGGAATTAGTGTGAGTTACACCTACCTTGAGTTAGAGTACTTCATCACGACGGTCAACAATAACTACGGTAGGATCGTTTCTATGAGGCTCTGTTGAGTAATTGGGGCGAACGGGATCAATAACTGGCGTTTCGTTATGGGTTGCTCGCTCAAAACCTGGGCGATGTTCACTAATTTCAGTGGCATCATAGATAGCAAATTCTTCAATACCTCGACGTTTGAGAATAGCTTCAGCTTGGTGAATTTCAGCTTCAGTAGCATCGATAATTAGCAGGTAGTCACCTTTTTGGAAGCGTTCATTATATATTCGCGCCTTGTCTTCAGGAATTCCCAAGCCAACCAGTGCGCCAACAATACTTCCTGCGGCTGCACCAATAGCACCACCAGCCAATGTTGTGGCCAAAGCTGTTGCTACTGCGCCACCTGCAATCACAGGCCCAACTCCAGGAATTGCTAAAGTCCCAAGACCAACTAATAAGCCAGTCAAGCCGCCGACAACACCACCTGTAGCTGCTCCAGCTTTTGCGCCTTCGTCTGCTTTATTACCTGTACTAACGTTTCTGTCTACATCTACACCAGCGATCCCATGACCGTTTGTATCTTTGGCAATGATGGAAACTTTATTTAAGGGAAAACCCGCATCTCGCAATTCTGTAAGTGCTACTTCTGCATCTCGACGATGAGAAAAGACTCCAATTGCACGTCTAGCAACACCACTATGAGTCGCAACAGGTGTTGGAGCGACATAACCAGTGGTTGCATTTTTAGCATCTGGGTGGTCGTAAATGCCAAACTCTTCTACACCCCGCTGATGTAAAATTGCTTCTGCTCTGAGAATTTCTGTATCTGTGCCATCGAGGATAACTAAATAATGTCCTCGTCTTACACGTTCGTCGTAAACTCTGGCTCGTTCTTCAGGAATTCCTAAACCAATCAATGCACCAAGCAAACTACCTGCTACTGCGCCAATACCTGCGCCCGCGAGAGTTGTAGCTAGAGTAGTTGCTGCGGCTCCAGCCAGCATAATTGGCCCAATTCCTGGAATTGCCAAAGTGCCAAGACCAACTAATAAACCAGTTAATCCGCCCAAAGCACCGCCTGTGGCTGCTCCGACTTTAGCACCTTCGTCAGATTTATCGCCGACGCGATCGCTCACTTCAGCCCCAGCAATGTCCTCTCTGTCTCCATCCTGGGTAATGACAGAGACTCTGTTCATATCAAAACCAACTTTTTTTAATTCATGTAAGGCATGTTCTACATCTCTACGATTAGAAAATACGCCTACAGCACGTTTATGTACACCTACAACCATTATTCTTTCTCCTCAGCAAAAATTAATTATTCACTAATTCATAGCTCGTAATAACCCTTATTAATACATGTTTCTATTTCAGTTTCATCAATCGCTTGGAAGAACTTTTCTCTCTATCATTAGATATAGGTGCTTTTATCTAAATGAGTAAAAAATATCAAGTATAAAATATTAATTTGTCTTATAAGACTTATGATAGAAATTATTACATCTATCAAATTTTGCGCTAAAAGTTGATACAAAAAAGATTGTCTTATAAAATTTAATGCGGTAGCTCAAGCGGTTATAAACTGCCATATCTGTAGATACATTTTTATAAAAAGTAATTTTTATAAAAATATTTGTCTAACGAAAATGTACAAATACATATAGATTATTCTATCTCAGAAAAACAATTGAAAAGTTATTTGCTTAAATACGACCTCTGGCAAAGAAACCTATTACCTAAGAAAGTGCCAACTTCTATAACTAATAATTAAGCTGAGAAATAAGCCATTTTGTAAATGGGTATTCATAACCATCTCTTTGTGAAGGTGCATATATTTTTACCCTGCGATACTTTGGTGGAATACAGAAGAGTATTAATTCTATGCATCTTCAGACAGAATTGGTATTTAGTTGAGTGCAAGTGAGAAAATCCTATGTTTCAAAGTGTTTTAACTATTTTTGGATGGAATTGGCTACCTTTTAGATTAGCGCCAATAACTTTAGCGCAAGAAGTACTAACTCCAGAAGAAGCATCAGTTATGTTTTCTGGGCCTAAATTCTTGGTAGCATTGCTGGCTGGAGTTGCAATGGCGTTTGCCTTTCAATTGTTATTCACAAACTTTTCAGTTGCAGTAGGAATTTCATCTTGGGAAATTGACTCGGATTCTGATGATGAGTCAGAAAGTTTGGGTAAGACAATTCGGAAAGTTCAAGGTAAAGTTGGTGCTTGGGCATTAATAACCGCTAGCATTGCATTATTTATTGCTTGTTTTTTAGCGGTAAAACTTAGCTTAATCGAAAGTGCATTTTTAGGAGCAATTATCGGTGTAGTCATCTGGTCTACCTATTTCTCACTGGTAATTTGGTTGGGTTCATCAGCAGCAGGTTCTTTAATTGGTTCTATTGCTAATACTGTTACTTCTGGTTTTCAAGCTTTGATGGGTACAGCAAGTGCTGGTATTGGTGCTAATACTGCAAAAAAACAGTTAGTTTCTACTGCTGAAGAGATTACAGCCGCAGTTCGGCGGGAATTAACTTCAGGTTTTGATTCTGAAGGGATTAAAAATACGCTCCAAAGTTCTTTAGGTTCTCTGGAATTGCCAAAGCTGGATATCAAAGAGCTTCGGAATCAATTTGACCAGTTGCTTAAAGATACTGATTTGCAATCGGTTGCTAATAGTGATTTATTGCAAAACATTAATCGGCAAACATTTGTTGATTTAATCAGCAGTCGTGCAGATTTATCTAGAGAAGAGATTAATCGCATTGCTGACCAATTTGAAGGTGCTTGGCAACAAGCTTTGAATCGCAAAAATCCCACGGAGCAAGTAATTAATTTGCTCAAGTCTGCCACTCCTGAAGAACTCAATTCTGAGCGATTGGGTGAACGACTCCAAGAACTGGTTACAGTTGGAGGTGGTAATGGCAATGGTGTAATCAAGCAAGCCATTCGATATGGTTTGAGCGCCGCTGCACCAGCAGTTATGGAACGGGTAAACCTTTCCGATATAGATGTTAACAAAATTACAACTCAGTTGCAAAAGCTAAAAGAAAAAGTTCAAGATGTTGATGTCGATCAAATCACAGAACAATTTCAAAAGTTTAGAGAGCAAGCGTCTGAGCAAGTATCTGCAAAATTGCCAATATCACTTGAGAACACAATTAAGGCAGACGTAGAAGACTATATATTGCATTCATTTCCTTGGCACTTTAACCGAATTACCCTAGTAGATGAATTTAAAGAAGTCATCTATGACGTAAATGCAGATCCGACCACTGTCAGACGGGAATTGGAAGAAATCAATCAAGAATATTTTACCAACTTGCTGAAGCAGCGAGATGATCTCAGTGAAGCCAGAGTGAAAGAAATTTCCGATCAAATGGAAAGCGATCGCCTGGAAGTTTTAGAAACTGTCAAACAAGCCGAAACACGAGAAAAAGGGCAAGATTTCCGCAGCCGTATCGAAGATTATCTCCGTTCGACGGGGAAAGAAGAACTAAATCCTGAAGCTATTGAACGGGACTTTAGCAAGTTGCTGGAAGATCCGGAAGCTGGATTTGAAGATTTAAGTAGCCGCTTCGGACAATTTGACCGCGACACTTTTGTACAATTGCTCCAGCAACGTCAAGATATCAGCGAAGAGGAAGCTAATAATATTGTTAGTCAACTCGAACGCAACCGCGATAATTTCTTGAATCGTGCTAGAGAATTGCAAGAACAAGCAAAAGCGAAAGCTGATGAACTACGCCAAAGAGTTGAAGACTATCTGCGGAATACTAACAAAGATCAACTCAATCCTGAAGCTATCAAACGTGAGTTTAGAGTTCTGCTAGACGATCCGCAAGCTGGAATTAGCCTATTACGATCGCGCCTATCGCAATTTGACCGCGATACACTGGTAAAATTGCTCAGTCAGCGTCAAGATTTGAGCGAAGAACAGGTAAACCAAGTTCTCGATCAGCTTGAATCAGTCCGAGATAGTATTTTGCAAGTACCGCAGCAAGCGAAAGAACAGTACGAAAAAACGACAAAAGCGATCGCAGAATATCTCCGCAATACCAACTTGGAAGAACTTGATCCAGAAGGTATCAGAGCCGATTTGGAAAAATTACTCGATGATCCCAAAGCTGGAGCCTTAGCACTGCGCGATCGCTTATCTCACGTTGATCGAGAAACCTTAGTTAAACTCGTAAGTCAACGGGGAGACTTGAGCCAAGAGCAAGTTAATCAGATTATTGATCGCGCTCAAGATGCGATTGGTGACATTGTGAAAGCGCCACGACGTTTAGCCAAGCGTACTGCTCAACAAGCTTTAGATTTTGAAGCCAATCTCGAAGAATATCTGCGTAATACCAACAAAGACGAGCTAAATCCCGAAGGAATCAAACGCGATTTGCAATTGCTGCTGTCTTCTCCCCGCGCTGGAATTGGGAATTTAAGCGATCGCGCCTCGAAATTTGACCGTTCGACAATTGTGGCGCTATTATCCCAACGGGAGGATATCTCAGAAGAAGAAGCTAACCGAATTGTGGATCAAATTGATTCTGTTCGTAGTTCCATAGTCGAACAATTCCAGCAGATTCAGCAGAGAGTGCAATCAGTGCTGGATGGAGTTTTTGCCAAAGTTCGCAACTATCTTAACTCCCTGGATCGTTCGGAACTCAACTATGAAGGGATTCAACAAGACTTTGCGAAAGTGTTCGACGATCCCCAAGCTGGATTTGAAGCATTGCGCGATCGCCTCAGTCAATTTGATCGTGACACCCTAGTTGCTGTGATCAGTTCTCGTGAAGATATTTCGGAGGCTGATGCTAACCGGATCATCAACCAAATAGAAGCGGCGCGGGATGGCGTACTGCAACGAGCCGAACGCATCCAACAAGAAACCCAAAAACGCCTAAAAGCAATCCAAGAGCAAGCTAAAAAGCAAGCCGAAGAAACCAAGAAAACCGTTGCAAACGCTGCTTGGTGGATATTTGGGACAGCGATTACTTCCCTCGCCGCCAGTGCGATCGCAGGTGCGATCGCTGTAACTGGGATAACTCTACCTGGCTGAAATATCTCCGTTATCGGGAATTTTTAACAAATACAGAGTGGTATTCAGTTTTTACAATGAATACCACTTTTTTTATAAGTAAGGTTTAGTCTAAACCCTAGTGGTCAAAACAGGTAAAAAACTCTGTCGAAGCCAGATTGAACACCTGATTTCACTCATTAACTCAATATACATACAGTTTCCGAAAGTTGTTACAAATGATAATTTATGCTGCAATAAAGGAAACATATTTTAAATCGGCGCACCTCTTAAGGAAGAACTATAAAAATAACAACCGCCGTAAAATTTAGATCCTCCCGTCATCAAATAGTTTTAACTACATAGGACAGGACTCCTATTTGATTTTTAAATAAAACTCGGTACATATCTATTCCCTATTCCCTATTCCCTATTCCCTATTCCCTATTCCCTGTACCAGCATATTGAAAGATGAACAATGATGAGTTTAATTCAGTATGTCACCTCACAGAGTGTAAACAAGCAGAGGAGACATTACAACAGCAAATTCAATGGCAGCGACTAGTGATGGCAATTGCCCAGCGCATCCGCCAGAGTTTGAATTTGGATAATGTTCTCAATACCACCGTCACTGAAGTACGTCAGTTTTTACAAGTAGATCGAGTGTTCATGTATCAGTTTGAAGCAGACTACACCGGAGTCGTGGTGGTGGAATCTGTTGATGAAAATTGGATTTCGACTCTGCATACCCAAGTCAAAGACCGTTATTTCATGGAAACTCACGGTGAGGAGTACAGACAGGGGCGCATCCAAGCGATCGCAGATATTTATACAGCAGGTCTGACTGAATGCCACCGCGATTTACTCACTCAGTTTCAGGTCAGGGCGAACTTGGCAGTCCCCATCTTACAAGGAAAAAAATTGTGGGGATTATTAGTTGCTAACCAGTGTGCAGCACCCCGCCAGTGGCAGATATGGGAAATCGATTTACTCAAACAATTGGCAATGCAGGTGGGCATTGCCATCCAGCAATCTCAATTGTATGAGCAGGTACAAACTGAACTGGTTGAACGCAAGCGGGTGGAATCGGGTTTAAGAGCGCGTGTACGCCAGCAGGCAGCTGTGGCTAAACTTGGTCAATTAGCTCTGGCGAATATCGACCTTTACGCATTAATGGACGAAGCTGTTATCCTGATTACTCAAAGCCTTGAGGTAGAGTACAGTAAAGTTTTAGAACTCCTCCCGGATGAGAACAGCTTATTGTTGCGATCGGGATTCGGTTGGCAATCAGGGCTAGTGGGAAATTTCAAATTAGAATTAGGTGTAGGGAATCAGACTCAGGCTTCCTATACACTACTTTCCCATGAGCCAGTAATTGTTTGCGATCTTACCAAAGAAACACGGTTTCAAGGGCCACCTTTATTGATTAACCACTCGGTAATTAGTGGCATTAGCGTCATAATTCAGGGTCAAAAACAACCTCTTGGTGTCTTAGGCGCACACACAACTAGACACCGAGAGTTTACCCAAAATGATATTCACTTTTTGCAAGCGATCGCTAATATATTGGCTACGACCATTGAGCGCAAGTGGGCAGAACAGAAAATCCGCGAACAAGCAGCTTTATTAGATATTGCTTCTGATGCGATCGTTGTGCGAAACTTCCAAAACCAAATCTTATTCTGGAATCAAGGCGCAGAACGTCTGTATGGTTGGGAAGCTCACGAGGCTTTGGGAAAAAACCTGGAGGAGCTGATATGCAAAGAAAACTCACAGCAATTGCAAGCAGCTTTAACAAATGTTATTGACTGTGGCTTATGGCAAGGTGAGTTACATAAAGTCACAAAGTGCGGCAAAGAAATTATCGTGGAAAGCCGATGGACACTGATGCGTGATGAAGCAGAACAACCCAAATCCATCCTCTCCGTTGACACTGATATCACCGAGAAAAAACAACTCCTGGCTCAATTTCTCCGCGCCCAACGCCTAGAGAGCCTTGGCACCTTGGCAAGTGGTATTGCTCATGACCTCAACAATATTTTGACGCCCATTCTCTCCTCGGCAGAAATGTTAGCGCTCAAACTTCCCAATCTAGATGCACGTAATCACCAACTGTTGAAGTTGCTCGAACATAACTCTAAACGTGCGGCGGATTTGGTCAAACAAATTCTGACTTTTTCTCGTAGGTCGGAAGGCAGTGGTATTTCTTTGCAAATAGAACATCTATTACTAGAAATTAATCAAATTGTCAAAAGCACATTTCCCAAATCCATCGCAATTATCAATAATCTACCTAGACATCAACTCTGGACTATCTTGGCAGATCCTACTCAAATTCATCAGGTGTTAATGAATTTGTGCGTCAACGCTCGTGATGCCATGCCCAAGGGTGGCACTTTATCTATATCTGCGGAGAATTTATTCATTGATGAAAGCTTTGCCAAAATGAATCTAAATGCTCAGGTGGGCCCATATATACTCATAACTATTTCAGATACAGGATTTGGGATTCCGCCACTAATTTTGGAGCGCATTTTTGAACCCTTTTTCACAACCAAAGAACTAGGTAAAGGCACTGGCTTAGGTTTGTCAACGGTGATTGGGATTGTCAAAAACCACAATGGTTTTGTGAAAGTGTCTAGTGAGATAGGTAAAGGTTCCCAATTTGAAGTGTACTTACCAGCCATAAACAGAACTACAAAGCAGCAACCAGAAAAATTGGAATTGACCAACGGCAACGGAGAATTGATTCTAGTTGTAGATGATGAAGCCGCTATTCTAGAGATTAGTAAAACTTTGCTAGAAGACCACAACTACAAAACTCTAACAGCTATTAACGGCATTGAGGCAATCTCATTATACGCCCAGCATAAAAATAAAATCAGCATGGTGTTGATGGATATGATGATGCCATCAATGGATGGATTGACTGCCATTGACATAATCCAACAAATGAATCCACAAGTCAAGATTATGGGTATCAGTGGCACTGTGTCTGAGAGTCAGATGGTTGAAGCCGCTAACGCTGGCGTCAATATATTTTTAAGGAAGCCTTACACTTTCCATCAATTATTACACGCTATTAACGACTTCTTGAGCCAGCCATAATCTCAAGGAAAAATGCATGTTAAATGCCAAATCAAGAGTATTGTAATATACATGGCTTGTCGTAAGTATTGATATTTTGGCGATCGCAAAAGAACGCGACAAATAGACCATTTGTAGAGACGCGATTCATTGCGTCTTTACCCAAGGACGTGTTGCAATCATTAATTGAATTGGTATTAGTAAGTTTTTCTGATAAATAAAACAAAGTACCCTGAGGGGTACTATCACGACCTTGTGATTTGGATATAAATTAAAAACATCAAAGACACCTAAAGTTAAATCCGAGTAAATCTGCTTCTTACCTAGCAGCCTGGTCTTGGAAATGAAGATATCAGGCACAAGGATAAAACATGATTGCTGGCACAATTTTTAATGCCAACATCATCGATATATGCAGTATTTCTCAAATCTTTAGAATTGACGGTAAAGACCTACTTAAGTTAGGTCTGGTTCAAATGTCTATTCATTTATCCTACTCCTTTCCTAGCGAGGAAATGACGAGATAATTTCTTAACTTTTACTTTTTGAAACTATCAGAGGAACTCATTATGGCAACTATAAACGGTAGCAATTTCAATGACAACAATACCTTCAACGGTGTACCATTTGCTTTTCGCCCTGCTCTGAACGGTATCGTCGATCCAGTTTTTGTTTTTCCAGGTCTTTTAATCCCCGATGCTGCTGATACCATCAACGGACTGAACGGTAACGACATTCTTAACGCTCTTGGCACTAACGATACCCTCAATGGTGGTGCTGGCAATGATACACTCAATGGGGGTGCTGGCAATGATAGCCTCGATGGGGGAAGTGGCAATGATAGCCTCAATGGGGGCGTAGGCGATGACATCTTCAAAGGCAGTCAAGGTAACGACAACATTAATGGTGGAGATGGCTTTGATACCGCTGACTACAGTCAACTAGGTCAAAGAATTACCTTGTCAGGTATTGGAACCATTGAAAAAGCTGGAGGATTGGGGCAAGACCAACTCTTTAAAGTCGAAAAGATTATTGCTAATGCTAATGTTGCCAACAATACCATAGATGCATCCCAATCTTTGCCTGGAGTATCTATCACCGTTAACCTGCAAAATCAAAGTTTGACTGCCAATAACGTTCCTTTTTTGGGAGCATTGCCATTTACTGTAGTCAACTTTGATAATGTCATTGGCACAAATGCAAATGACAGCATTACTGGCGACAACCAAAATAACCAATTATCTGGTGGTGGTGGCAATGATACCATTAATGGTGGTGCTGGAGTAGACTCAACCAACGGCGACAGTGGCAACGATCGCATCATTGATACCGACTTTGTAACCTTTGATGTCCATAATGGTGGAACTGGCGTTGACACCATTGATTATTCCGGTGTCACTTTCGCTTCCGGGGTCACAATCAATCTGGCAACAGGCTTAACCTCTGTCCTTAATGGCAATACTGAAACCATCCTTAACTTTGAGAATGTTGAGGGTAGCCAAGGCGGTGAGACAATCATTGGCTCCTCCGGCAACAACGTCCTCAACGGCAATGGCGGCAACGATACCATTAATGGTGGTACTGGGGTAGACTCAACCAACGGCGGCAGTGGCAACGATCGCATCATTGATACCGACTTTGTAACCTTTGATGTCCATAATGGCGGAACTGGTGTAGACACAATTGATTATTCCGGTGTCACCTTTGGTTCCGGAGTAACAATCAACTTGGCAACAGGCTTAACCTCTGTCCTTAATGGTAATACTGAAACCATCCTTAACTTTGAGAATGTTGAGGGTAGCCAAGGCGGTGAAACAATTATTGGCTCCTCTGGCAATAACGTCCTCAATGGCAATGGCGGCAATGATACCATTAGCGGCGGATTGGGTAACGATACTATTAACGGCGGTAGTGGCAATGATCGCCTCATCGGTGGTAGTGGAACAGATCGCCTGACTGGAGGATCGGGTAACGATGTTTTCGTTTTCAACTCAGTTTCAGAAAGTCAACCTGGTTTGTTACGGGATGTGATCACTGACTTCGTTGGAAACGGTATCTTTGCAGGTGATCAAATTGATCTATCTGTTATTGACGCCAACCCCTTCATAGCAAACAACCAAGCCTTCACTTTCATCGGGGCTGGCGCATTCTCCGCAGTCGGTCAAGTCCGTTATGCAGGAGGCATTCTTCAAGCTAACACCAATTTCGATTTTGCCGCCGAGTTTGAGGTTCAACTCGCAGGAGCACCAGGACTAGTAGCAAGCGACATTATCCTTTAATTAATGAGTGAACAATCGGGGTCTAATATCAAGTTAGATTAATCATCCTAATTCCCGCTAGAAACCCACCCCGCTAAAGCTCTACTTGCTTTTACACCCCTACCCCACCTGATCGGGGAGGGGTATTTTTATTGCTTGCTCATGTTCGATCGCGCCGCGTATGCATGAGAAAATCAGATAATACAATCGCAACAGTTGCGATGATGCCAGGGAAGGAAAAAAAATGTCGGAGAATTTGAGAAGCCAAATTGTCACGCAAGGGGTGCAGCGATCGCCAAATCGAGCTATGCTGCGTGCAGTTGGTTTTAAAGATGAAGATTTCAATAAAGCCATTGTCGGTATTGCCAACGGTTACAGTACGATCACTCCCTGTAATATGGGGATAAATCTACTGGCGCAACGGGCAGAAGTTGGAATTAAAACCGCCGGGGCGATGCCGCAAATGTTTGGCACAATAACCATCAGCGATGGGATTTCGATGGGAACTGAAGGGATGAAATATTCCCTAGTATCGCGGGAAGTCATTGCAGACTCGATTGAAACCGCCTGTACTGGACAAAGTATGGATGGTGTACTAGCGATTGGTGGCTGTGATAAAAATATGCCAGGAGCAATGCTAGCGATCGCTCGGATGAATATCCCCGCTATCTTTGTCTACGGTGGTACAATTAAACCCGGTCACTACAACGGACGCGATTTAACTGTTGTCAGTTCTTTTGAAGCTGTTGGTCAATACAGTGCTGGAAAAATTGACGAAAAGGAATTATTAGAAGTTGAAGGTCGGGCTTGTCCTGGTGCTGGTTCCTGTGGGGGAATGTTCACAGCTAACACCATGTCTTCAGCATTTGAAGCGTTGGGGATGAGTTTACCCTATTCCTCAACAATGGCAGCGGAAGATGCTGAAAAAGCCGACAGCACGGAAAAATCGGCATCTGTGCTAGTCGAAGCTATCCGTAAACAAATCTTGCCCCGCCAAATTATCACCCGCAAATCTATAGAGAATGCCATCTCTGTGATCATGGCGGTAGGTGGTTCGACAAATGCAGTGCTGCACTTTTTAGCGATCGCTCGCGCCGCTGAGGTAGATTTAACTATAGACGACTTTGAAACAATCCGCGCCCGTGTTCCCGTTTTGTGTGATTTAAAACCAAGTGGTAAATATGTCGCTACAGATTTGCACAAAGCTGGTGGCATTCCGCAAGTAATGAAGATGTTACTTGTGCATGATTTATTACACGGTGATAGCATTACTATCAGCGGTCAAACCATTGCAGAGATATTAGCAGACATCCCCGAAGAACCATCTGCCAATCAAGATGTGATTCGGACTTGGAATAACCCCATGTATTCCCAAGGACATTTAGCCATCCTCAGAGGTAATCTGGCAACAGAAGGGGCTGTCGCCAAAATTACCGGGGTGAAGAAACCAGTAATTACCGGCCCCGCACGGGTATTTGAATCGGAAGAAGCCTCTTTAGCTGCAATTCTGGCGGGTAAAATTCAAGCTGGTGATATTCTCATAATCCGCTACGAAGGGCCCAAAGGTGGCCCTGGAATGCGAGAAATGTTGGCTCCCACTTCGGCAATTATCGGTGCTGGTTTGGGTGATGCGGTGGGATTAATTACCGACGGACGTTTTTCTGGTGGTACTTATGGCATG
>NZ_KV757697.1 GCF_001712795.1 Nostoc sp. KVJ20 | reverse complement strand
ATATTAGACCTGAATCCTTACGATAAAACAGTAAAGCTTTGGAGTCGAGACGGTAAATTACTCAACACCTTGCAAGGGCATCAAGATGCAGTAAATTGGGTAAGTTTTTGCCCTGATGGAAAGTTGCTAGCCTCAGCCAGTGATGACAAAACCGTAAAAATCTGGAGTTTAGATGGTAAATTGCTATACACCTTAATTGGTCATAGCCGCCGGGTAAATGAGGTTGCTTGGTCGCCCGATAGTCAAGCGATCGCTTCAGCTAGTATTGATAGTACGGTGAGGATTTGGAGCCGGGACGGAAATCTGCTAAATAACCTTACAGGTAATGGTGATAGTTTCATCAGTGTGAGATTTAGTCCCGATGGTAAAACTTTGGCAGCTAGCAGTGATGACAAAGTGAGAATTTGGAACCGAGAAGGGACATCACTGATTGCTTTGAAAGGCGAAAGGCAAGAGTTAACCAGCATCAGTTTCAGTAATGACGGCAAGACTCTGGCTGCGGGTAGTGGTAATGGTACAGTGATTTTCCAAGTGGCAGATATCCAACTGGAAAAATTACTGGCACGGGGTTGCAATTTGCTACATGATTATTTGCAGACTAATCAGAAAATAATGAAGGATGATAGAGCTTTGTGTTCTAGTAAGTGATATTCAAGCAACAAAGGACAGACTTGAGACGAAAGCATGAACTTTCTAATTAGAAAGCAACCTCCCCACCCCACATACTCTTCTTCTGTCACTTTCTGGGAAGGTGATTGCTAGAAGCCCCATAAGGCAATCAATACAAGTTATACTATTAGAAAAAATTGGTCTTATATTTGTTATTAGGAAAAATCTGGCGATCGCTTCCTTTATAAAAGCTCTGAAAGTCAGAAATGACGAATGTTTTCGGAGAATGAGAGAAGAAGGATAAGTTGCCCGTACCAATAAGTTCACTTTCCAAAACAGTAATATTTGGTATTACCAGCGAAGATTTCGTATTTCCAGCCACGTTCTGACCATTCCACGCCAGTACAGTAACCGAATACCTTGGCTGATTTGACATAAACCTGTTCAAGCAGACTGACCAGGAGGGGCGGAATTGGTTGATCCCAAGGTGGGGAGATGTACCAGTACCGTTCTAAGTTTTGGACAAGGTTAGTCATACAATTGCAGCTTTCAAAATACTTTGTATTGAGGTGAATAATTGAGTAGCGAACAAAGGAGGCACGGAATACCCGATGATTGATCCAGCCGTAGCAGCTTCCGGCGGGAATTCGTACCAGCTAGGGAAACCCTGTAAAATGGCTGCACCTTGAATTGATAGGGACTTAACCGTACCATCAGGCAACCAGATATTAGCGAATTTGCTCCGGTTGCAGCCCAAGTGATCTGTGAAGTGCGATCGCAAGATAGTGTTGCAAGGTAAATGCCCAGGTTTGTACTTGGACTGTGAACGTCCCCCAACTCTTTGTATTAGCAGTGGTGTTGGCGCATTTCCGGCTAAAAATTTCTCTAAAGCTTGTTGCTGTTTAGGCAGCAAGCGTGAATCAGCCATTGTAGGAATGAGATGGGCGATTGCCTCGTACCAACCACAAGGTTTACTCTCCGTGGGGAGCGCAACCTGAAAACCTTTACTGGCAACTAGAACTAACCGCCGACGCGCCTGGGGCAGTCCGAAGTCAGACATATTTACCACGCTGTAATCGACTGAGTATCCCTCTTGCTCCAAAGCATTCAGGATGATGGCAAAACTCTGGCTGTTCTGATAGCGCGGGACATTCTCCAGCGTAAACACCCGTGGCTTCAACTGTCGGATTGCTTCGGCAATAGCGATCGCAGCCGTCATATCATCAGCCGTTTCAATGCCTTTTCCCGCCTTAGCTGTGTGAGCTTGGCTGAAGTTGGCACATACTGGGGAGGCATGGAGATAGTCGGGGTATCGCGGAAAACCTAGAAATCCTAACTGTGCTACTTCTTGGACTGTTAGCTGGATTATTCTACAGCCATACTCGCTAAAGTTGTGGTGATGGGTTTTGGCGATCGCCCTGCTCAAGTCTGGTTTGCTTGGGTCAAGCTCTACTGCAATGACTGGGCGAATACCAGCTTGAACCATCCCAGCTTCTATTCCGCCGCCGCCTGCGAAAAGTACTATAGCGATCGGGGCATCATCTGGCAGAACTGGTTTTATTTTTGTATTATCAAAATTTTTGCAGACATCTAATTTTGGTAATGTTTTTTTGGTTTTCGCTTTTTTGATAAAGGCGATGATATTCTCTCGCGTTGCCCTCTCTTGTTGCAGTGTCCGAATCATTGTCACAGCGCCAGGGGGAATTGAACCTATACTTTTGCCTTTCCATGCCCCGTTTATCTTATCTTTCCAATTGAATGCCCATCGCCAATGAAAGGGATTATTCGGGTCACGTTCACCAATCACACGGGGATAAGAAACAGTCTCCCCATCAAGTAGCTTTTTAGTTTCGAGGTACTGATAAAGACAACCGACTGATTCCCCCTGTGAGGTTTTGACCGCTTTCTCTAAGAATTTTTCGGGTATTGCAGACAACTCAGCTATTACTGATTTAGTCATGCAGCCACCTCCATGACCAAATCATCGGGTACTTCAAAAATTCCCAACCGCCCAATGTAGGGAATCGGTGTAATTTCGCGTGGATTCTCCAGTTTCCAGTGGTACTGCTCAGGCATCCCCCAACCAGACGCAACTTGTGAGAACTTGCAATCTACTATTGTGACTATACCGATGACTTGACCGCGACGGAGAGAGATTAATTCTGGGATTACTACCCCCATCTCTTGGCAAAATTCTCTCGCTAGCTGGTACTCTTTCTTGGTACAAGTCTTGGCTGCGTGGATCAGAATGTCGCCGCGATAATGAATGGGCCAGCCTCGGTTTTCTATATCCTTAAGAGCATAAATAATTGCCCATGCCTGACGAACAGATAGCGCTTTCATGAGTTTTAATAGTTGGATTTAGCCAAATTCTTAAACTGTCCAAATCGTTCATCAAACAAGAGATTAACAGTCGTCTCACTACTAAACCGACTTTTCAAAACTGAAACTTCAAAAATGCCTTTTTGGGTAGTCTGCTTGTCGTAGTAATCTTCTCGATACAAACCCAACATCACAGCAGCTTCTTGTTCAAATCCTCCAGATTCCCGAAAATCTGCTTTGGTTGGACGCTTTTCGGAACGTGAATCAACTTCTCTTTTTAACTGCGCTAAACCCAAGACAGCACAATTGAATTGTTTAGCGATCGCCCTGAGTTGTTTCAAGATGGAGTCGATTTCTTGCACGCGGTTTTCGCCACGTTCACGGCGCATTGGTTCAATCAACTGCACATAATCCACAATAACCAAACTGACTGACCCGCAACGAGCTTGTATATCTTGCAAATCACCCTTGATTTGTGAGGTGGTGATTACAGGGTTATCATTCGCTTGTTTGACAACAAGAGTGCTGATTGATTCAAAATCCACTTGAAAAATGTTCAAATCTGCTTGCATTTCTCCACTGTTATAGCGGTCTGTTATATGCTGTTTAATTGCTGCTTTTGATAATCCAGTAGTCAGATGAATGTAAACTGATGATGTGATTTTTAAGGGCTACTGTAACTATCACTTTCATTCCTGTTATCCTAAAAATGCAAGAGTGTTTTTATGTGGCGATTGTTACTTATTAAGCGGCAGTCGCTTTTTACTTTGATTGTCAGAAACCTTGAAATTACAATACTTTTGTCATGTGTTTAGTACTCCCTAGATAAGTCATTTTTGTCACAAAGAATGTCAAGATATTGCTAATTGCTTGACTACGTGAAAAGAAAGCTTTTAATGTTAAATACTGGTAATATTTGATGCTTTAGCAAAAACTTCCATCTTTAGATGAGCGTCCGAGGCAGGGGTTGATGAATTCTTAATTAAATCGAAAAAACCGTC
The DNA here is from genome assembly GCF_001712795.1 of Nostoc sp. KVJ20. Taxonomy (GTDB): domain Bacteria; phylum Cyanobacteriota; class Cyanobacteriia; order Cyanobacteriales; family Nostocaceae; genus Nostoc. The sequence goes on along the minus strand of NZ_KV757697.1, from coordinate 9,875 downwards.
CAGTCTGAGTACAATTTGATTAGACATAGGTAAGCGTGATCTTCCATGACTCCAGCAACCGATATTCGTAGAAGAGCGATCGAACTGATTGAGCAGTTGTCAGAAGAGCGGTTAAGTGCGGTAGTTCAATTATTAGAGTTTCTGTCTGAACCCTCTAAGTTTGCTGCATCCAATCCGATTGAGTTAGCCCTGGTTGAAGTCATCCAACGTCGCCTGACTCCTAATGAGCAGAAACGATTAGAAGAATTACGCAAACGCGGTGAGTGGGGGGAACTCACCGACATGGAACATGAAGAATTGATTACTTATGAGGATCAACTAGAACAGTTGAGGGTAGAACGTCTGGAAGCTCTTATGGAATTAGCAAGGCTAAGGAATATGGATTTGCTGACCTTGAATCGTCAATTTGTCTCGGAATCTCAGTTATTCCATGCCGTTTGAATCTGAGAGAGTATCTGCTGCAATGCGACGAACAGTAGCCAGTAGAGCCAAAAATCTCTGTGAATATTGCCGATGTCCAGAAGAATTTTCTCCTGACAGCTTCACTATAGAACACATCAAACCCCGTCAGGCAGGTGGAGAAACGATTGTAGAAAATTTAGCTTGGTCGTGTTATGGCTGCAATGGTCGAAAGCATACCAAAACCAGCCATTGCGATCCAGAAACAAAACTTGAGGTGGGACTGTTTCATCCTCGTCAGCAGCTTTGGTCAGAGCATTTTAGCTGGAACGATGATTTTACACAGGTTATTGGTAAAACTTCCTGTGGTCGAGCAACAGTGTCAGCTCTGCAATTAAATCGGGTTGGAGTCGTTAACTTGCGTCGCCTTTTGACCTCGGCGGGACTGCATCCACCGCCATAAAAATGTTGGTAGTGGTCAATATCTAGCGATCGCCAATTCTCATTTTAAGGTTTCATGACATTAAACTTAAACCCCTTGCAGCAAGCAAGGTTGATAAATTCCTAACCAATGCAGCCATCATCCCTGTAATTAATTGGGAGCTTTGTCAGGACATGACCTACACACTCACCAGCCAATCGCACACTACAGACCTACACTCGTCTGCAAACTTAACCCAAACCTGCCACTGCCCCAGGTATGCGTTCCAGAACGCTTTACCATCAGCAACGCCGATAAAAAAGCCAATTATTTTGAGATTAATTGGATTAAATAGGCTAAGAGCCAGATTAGGAGAGGCTTTGAAACAGAGGTATAATTTTCTGTGACAAAAGTAACAGGGCAGTATAAAAAGCAAATGGTGAATAAAAAATGGGCAGTTAAACGATTGACAGTAAATCTCACGTCAACAGAAATAGAGAAATTGTCACAATACTGTGCAAAAACAGGAAGACCCTTTAATGATGTAATTCGGGAATTACTGCGTTCTTTAAAGGTTGAGAGTGAGGAAGCATCGGAAATTTTGCCAGATTCTAAAGCTTCAGAATTAGCTCGGCTTCCAAAATAAGTCAATAAATGAAGCAATAGATATTACAGGACTGTTCACCTACACTCACACTGAAATGATGCTTGAGGAATTAACAGTCAACTGGTCTTATCGAATGAGAAATCTACGCCATCCATTCAGTCCACTGTGGAGCATCTGTAACCAGTTGAGCAAATTTGTCAGGGTCAAGATCCTCAAACTCCAGCATCACACCGCAACGCTCATAAATTGTTAGTCTACTGAGTAATTCTTTAACTGATTATACACCGTACTCCACTCGCTCAATCGCCAGCCGAGCGTAATATTTAACCCGCTTCCACCAAAAACCACTGAGTTCTTCATTACCGTCCATACCCCCCGATTATTACTTCCACTTTTATTAATGGGGTGTGGAGGGCGGGTTAATTCCATGCTGAGTCTGTATTTTATCTACGTAAGCCACATCTGGTTCAAGTTACTCTTAGGGACGTACTTCTGGCTTCAGAATTGTTCTTTTTTTTTCTCCGATTTCCAACAGATGGATATTATTAGAAAGAGGAATGTTACATTACCTAAAGAATAGGGAATCCTAGATTTAAGTACCAAGCAAATATATTATTCAGTTAGAGCAGGATGAACTTTCAACAGCAAGGCATTCAATCCGGTAACAATTTTTCTGTCAACCAATTGCTAAAAGTTGATGAAGTTAGTATAAATGGCCAGGAAATTGAACATCAATTAGCAGAGCCAGATTTGAAACAGTTGCAAGATAAATTTTTATTACTTATAGAACGTAATCCTTTGCCTTTAATTGAGTGGAATACAGCATTTCAAGTAATACAATGGAATCCGGCTGCTGAACAGCTATTTGGATACAGCAAAAGTGAAGTACTAGGTTGTCAATTACCAGAAATAATTGTGCCAGAGGGTGAGAGAGTAGAGGTCATCAAAATAATGGAGTTATTAATTGAAGAGAAAGTGGGAGGTAATAATCTCAGTAAGAATCTGACAAAAAATGGAACAGTGATTATTTGTGATTGGTGTCACACTCTGATAACTAACGTTGATGGCAAGGTAACTAGTATTGTCTCAACAGTACAAGATATTACAAAAGTAAAGTCTTTTGAAAGCGCTCTGCGCGAAAACGAAAAGACTTATCAGCAAATTCTTGATGCAATTACAGATATGGTACTGGTTAAAGGTGCTAAATCTCGGATTATTTGGGCAAATAAGGCATTTCGTGATTATTACGGGATGAGTGAGTCACAGCTTCAAAATATGATTGATGCACCTTTCAGCGAACCAGACCATACCTTGCAATATATCAAAGATGATGCTTACGTATTTGAAAGTGGACAGACCCTAGAAATTCCCCAAGAGCCAGTAACTCGGTACAATGGCGAAGTACGCCTATTCCATACAATCAAATCTGCGATCTGCAACGAAGTAGGTCAAGTGATAATGACTGTTGGCGTAGCTCGTGATATTAGTGAGCATAAACAAGCCGAGAAAGAACAGGCGAAGTTGTTGGCAATTCTAGAAGCAGCACCAGACTTTATCAGCACTGCTGACTTAAGTGGGCAGGTTCTTTACTTTAATAAAGCAGCTCGCAGAATGTTAGAACTGGGAGAAAAAGAATCCATTGAAGGGAGGAATTTGTGCCGAAATCATCCGAAATGGGCAAATGAGATTATCCAGAATCAAGGATTACCAGAATCAGTTAGAGTCGGTAATTGGGTCGGGGAAACGGCTGTTTTAAAAGCAGATGGACGAGAAATTCCCATATCGCAACTGATTATTGCTCACAAATCACCTGACGGAGAAGTTGAATATTTCTCGACGATCGCAAGGGATATCAGCGAACTCAAAGCAGCAGAAGAAACTTTACGGCAAAAAGCGGAAGATTTAGAGCAAACTCTTAAAGAACTACAAAACACCCAAGCTCATTTGCTTCAAAGCGAAAAAATGTCCTCTATTGGTCAATTGGTTGCTGGAGTAGCTCACGAAATGAATAATCCTTTGGGGTTTATTGCTGCCAGTGTAAAACAAGCTAAACCTACCTTTGCTGATATTGTTGAACACTTAAAGCTTTATCAGAAAAAGTTCCCTGCTCCGGGAGATGAAATTCTCATCCATGCCGAAGAAATTGACTTGGAATATAGCTTATCAGATTTACCCGAAATGATTGATTCGATGACGATAGCCTGTGACAGGCTGAAAAATATCAGTACCAGTCTCCGCACTTTCACTCGTGCCGATCAAGACTACAAAATACCTTTCAATATCCACCAAGGCATTGATAGTACAATTCTAATTCTCAAACATCGTCTGAAAGCAAATGAGCAACGTCCGAAGATTGAAGTTATCAAAAACTACGGTAATTTACCGGAAGTAGAATGTTTCCCAGGTCAATTAAATCAGGTATTTATGAACATACTAGCGAATGCTATTGATGCCTTGGATGAATCAAATACAGACCGGAGTTTTAGGGAGATTAAAGCCAATCCTAATCGGATTACAATTACCACCTCATTGAAAGAGAAAATTGTTGAGGTGAAAATTGCTGATAATGGGGTGGGAATGAGTGAATCAGTCAAACAAAAAGTATTTGACCACTTGTTTACCACGAAAGGTGTTGGTAAAGGAACAGGATTAGGATTAGCGATCGCTGGGTCTATTGTTATAGAAAAACATGGCGGAACTTTGAATGTGAATTCTACACCGGGTGTTGTCACAGAATTTGTGATTACCTTACCGATTGTGGCTCCGGCTCAAAGTTAACTTGGTTGAAAGTGTGATTTCAGTTAACTATCACCAACCAATCGCACAGTACAGACTTACACCCCGAAGCAAAGTTAACAGCAATCTGCCACTGCCCCAGATACCCATTCCAAAACGGCTCACCATCAGCCACTCCAACAGCGTCGCCAACTTTGGAGATTAACTCGCTGTAGCAAGAGCCAATACTGTCCAAGCCTTGCTGCAATTTCAGCTTCAGCCCTTTCCAGGTTTGTCCTTGGGGACTGGACACTACTTCTTCTAATATTTGGGAGGTTGTGCCAGTCACTTGTGTTTGTAATTCTATATTATTCATGACTGACACCAACTCACAAGAAAACGCTTCATCCCGATTTAACCATTGCCCAAAAATCGAATCACGCTGATCATCAGGGGCAACGAATTGATAAACGCACTCCCGATTTTCACGCTTGCCCAATCGGCCAACATAATCCAGTTTCAAATCAATCTTGGCAAGTAACTTCTGAGCGATCGCTATCGGTGTGTGTTTTTCAGAAATGGAAACATTCAAGTAATTTTTGATAACGTGCCGATGCTGAACAGCCAGTGCCTTAAACTCTACCATCTTCTCGTCACTACCACGCAACTGAACGTCTGGTGTAAGAAACTGCAACAGATTGAGATTTTCCAGTAACAGTACAGCAGGTAATAGCTGTCCCTTGTTAAAATCCGGCTTCCAAATCGAATTCTCTCCCGCCTCTAATTGCGCCTTAGCCCGTTTCGCATCACGGTTCGTCAAAAACTCTCGCCCCAGCGTCAAATAATAGTGCATCCGCAGTTGGGGATACCAGCCGTCGTCATCCTTCTCAACCAAATCAGGGGTTACGTCAATTTCGTAGCGACGGGACAATTCCGCCTTGCGCTGCTGGTGTCGTTCGGTCTTGGTTTTCGCCCTTGTGTCTTGCAGCTTCTTGAGTTCGGCATCAGAGATGGTTGGAGAATTAGCGATCGCCTGACACTCAGCATTATACAATTCCTGACTTGCCGCTTTAACTGACTCGATAACTGCCCCGCTTTCATCATCATCAACATCGTCAGTATCAATAACGGTGTACCCATCTTCGACCAAACCCGCAAGCACAGATTCCCGATAGCGCCGCATCTCTACGTTGATGACAGAACCACGCTTGCCCCAAGTCTGCAATGACTCCGGCTGAAAGTTCTGGTCAATAAAGCTATAGTCGTCATTGTCCGCCGCCGACAACAGCGCAATATTAGCTTGTGTGGCGACGTGTTGACTTCTGAGCAATCCTCCTATCGTTGTGGAACCATTCCCTACAACCGACATTCCCCATTCTCTGATCCAGATATGACGGTCAACTGTCTCCCTAACCCTTGCCAACATCTGACGCACAGAGTTAACCGGCTGCACTCCCTGAAAAATCCCCCAAACACCATCAAAATGTCCTCGAATGTCGATGCTAACTCCAGTTTCTAAACTTGGAGAGGCGATAACCAAATCGTACTGGGTCAGAATTTCGTTCAGATGAGCGATACAGCCAAACGCTGGATGTGATGGGTCAGCAACAGATTCACTGTCAATTCTGAGGATTCGCAGATGTGGGAATTTGCGACGAAAACGTTCCTCAAGTGCCTGGGTTCCCCATTTGGACTTGGCTTTCTGAGCAGAGCAGCAGAGTAAATGATGCCCACCAAAAGCTATCGCTTTATCAAGTGCCGCGATAAGATTCTTCGGGTTACTCCCAGAATAGTTGTAACAGTTTCCAGCTACGTGCCGATAATTGTTGACGATGACGAATGGATTAACTCGATATTCACCAGCGAGTGATAAAACATACTTTACATCAGTATCGGAAACATCGGCACTTGAGAGATAAATCTTTCCCTGACTACTGCCCAAAACATTCTGTACCAGTTGTTTGAGGTTTTTGAGAACAGATACCCGACGTTTTTGCACTTCTGTACCAGAGTTAAGCAAATGCCAGAAAACTTGGTCGCACTCGTCAATAATAATTACATCATTCGCCCAGTCGTTAGGGTTGAATCGCGCTTGACTTTCTTGATGCAGGGAGTCTACACAGACCCCGTATCCTAATAATGTGCCTGTTTCATTCGTGCGGACTTCGGTAACATAGTTAACACCAAACCGATTACACAGTGCCTCACCTAGCTGGATGCGATGGGTGATGATTAATACCCGTCTATCTTGGTCGTGTGCTTTTGCCACTTCAGTTGCCAGCCATTCGGTTTTACCAGTACCTTTGGGAGCCTTGAGGATAATCAGTTTTTCGCCTTCGGGTACGAGCAACTGGCCCAAGAATCTTTGGTTGAGTGCGATCGCTGGAGGATAAGTCAGCAGAGTGAACAGCTTGATTTCCCACAACTCTAGTGCAACAGCCGTATTGTAGAGTGCATCAAATGCCGGTTGGCCCTTGGCAACAATAAAATCATCAACCCCTTTCTCTGCCCCAAATGGTAAATCAATAACTCGCAGCGAACAACCTTCATTTACCAGCAGTCGTCCCATGCGACTGATAGCGGTTCTGACTCTCTGTGCAGTTTCGGGTTTATTATCCTGGTCAAAGCAAATATTAACCTGTCTCCCCTGTGTTGCAAAATGTTTCAAGTCGGGAATGAGGAATGGCTTACCGATGGCAGTACCGTACTCATCCTGGGGTGTGCGGTATCCTGCGTTTACTCCCGGAATTGCGATCGCAGCATAACCAGCAGTTAATAATGCCCCCGCTTTCTTGACACCTTCTACAATTGTCACTGGCACATTATGCCGCCAAACCCAGTGCCAGAAACCGCCGGGATGCTGTAAGTCTTCTTCTGTGATGGGGATGCCGCTACGATTAGAGACTTTCACCCAAATGCGATTCGGTACTAGGAGGAAGAAAGCACGTGTTTCTTCTCTGTATGGGTGTTCATACTTAATGAATTTATGGATCTTTTGGCGGTCGCGTCTGGGATGGTCGGGTTTGAAACAGCCCCACATCATCAGGGCGTAGTTGTTGAGGGGGTCAACGCCACTGCACCACCAGCCGCCTAGTTCTATGTGCTGGTATTTCTTTAAATCGCGATCGCGTAATCGTCCATCGTTGCGGCGGGAGATTTTGGGGCTGTAGAGCAAGTATTCGTAAGGTGTTGTGGCGTGGAGCGATCGCACATTCAGAGCAATGATTTCTTCGTCAACGCCACTGCCCAGCCATTCCTGTAAGTGTAGAGCTTGAGAATCGGTTTCGATTATATTCATATCCCCTCCAGTGTTTTGAAGCAATGCAAAGCTTGGGGTATTGAGTCATACCGCCTTTTAGGTGAGTTACGTAGACACGGGTTAAAGAAGCGTGGTTTTAAGGGAAGCAATCAACAGGACTTGTATTGGTAGTTGTTTTGTGTTTTTTTCGTCCTATTGACTGCTTTTTAACCGGACTATATAGTACACATGAACTAAGAAACTGTCATTTTACATGATCCGAGTCAAGTCAGAATCATCTCCCACCTCCGGTATGTGGTCGGAAGGTCAAATTAATTCGCGTGCTAACGACTTTGTTTGTCTTGGGAACCTGATGCAGATGCGTAGACTGACAGCCAGGGTGCATCACAAGCAAACTGCCGTGTTCAAGCCAGAAATCCAAACAATTCAAAATGCAAAATTCAAAATTCAAAATTATGAAGAAGAAAGAAATTTTTGAATTGATTAATTTGGAGTACAGACTTATCTGCTCCTCAAATGAGCGCGATCCACAATAAGTAGTGGGTTCAATCAAGACGACACTGCCAACTCTTTAATGCACGAATTTTATATTTTGCATTTTGAATTTTGAATTTTGAATTGAATTGGTATTGATTGCCGATGACTATGCGGAACTTATAGCCAGTTAGCGCAGTGATTCTGTCCCGCAAGTTAGACAGAGGTTCTGTCCAAGTCAGGGGTTTTAAAAATACGCTGTTGGAGTAGAGATAATCACAGCCTGTATCACCGTAAATACATTCGAGGCGGGGAACGGGCATTGTTTTACCCGCGATTCTGATTTGGTTCTGCTGCCACTCCAGTTTCAAGCAGTGTTGGTAGAGTTCGTTGGCTTGTTCTAGAGCTAAGAAATCGGGGTAGTAAGTGATAGGTAAAACTGGGGTTGATTCAGAGAAGAGTGTGAGTTGTTGCATGATAGTTTTCTCCAACTAAAGAACGTATAAATTAAGGATTTGCTGCTAGTTTTGGTTGATGGAGAAGACTTCATGTTTCTTGAGATACTTGCTCCCAATACTCAATAACAAAATCATGGGCTTGCTGTAACACTTGAGGGAGTAAAAATAACGGGACTTCCCAAGCCGCAATCACACTACCAGCAAAACATTCTGCAAGCTCAATCCGAATACACTCTGGTAAATTACTCTCTAAAAACTTGAGTGAATGATCTTCGTTATCTGGTAGCTGAACAAAAAAATAATCGTCGTGCATAATATCAGCAACTAGACCGTATTTTTCTGCCAAGGTTTTTCGTAGAGTGTTCATAATTGTTGTTGAGTTAGGTAGGGAATTATTGAGAGATGACTTTTACTATTTCGGGCAACCACCGCAGTTGAAAAACAGTTTGGTTTGAAGATTTGGCGACTGCGGGAACCATGCGACCCCATTGCTTACCTGATTCAGTAGGACGATAGGGAATTTTCTTGTCATTTGTTCTGTATTGCAGTCCAGAACTTAGTAAGCAGTGGTTAACAGCCCGTGCAGACATTCCAACTACCTCACCGATTTGTGTTGGGTTTAGAAATGCGTCCTCTGCAACATTGGTTTGAGCAATCGCAATCTTGAGTTCATCGGCTGCTGGCTTAAGTGCAGGGTTGACAATGGTTGCGGCATTAACTGCTAACTGGGCGGTGAGGGATTTGTCTAGTCCAGCAAATTCACCCAACATCATTGCTAACTGTGCAGCTTCGTGCGATGGAGCTAATGTATGTGGTGGTTCTTGCTGTAATACTTGCTCTACTTGGGTTGAGAGCATCACTTTCATCAAAGTTCTGTTAGCCCAGATGCGGAACTCGACAGAAACCCACTGAGCTAAATCAATTGCGATTTCTGGATGAATCCAAGTACCTTGAGAACTGCCATAGCCATCAACTTCGATGACAAGAGACGATATCGGGATTCCGATGTCGTTTGAAAGTGCTGTCCAGTAAGCTTTTGTGGACTTCCTTTCTTTGTAATGCCCCCAAGACTTATTATTTGCATGGCACATCTGAGTTGCATTTACGTAGCCTTTGGGTATGCTGTATTTGCCTAGCTGCATAACTTCTGGCATTTGGCTAATATTTGAGTCACGCCATTTGTGTATCAACATAATTAACTCCCTGGTTATTGCTTAAACAGTGAAGAAAGAGGAATTGCAATCCAAGAAACTCAAGCATTCACGCGCACCAAACTTTTTTCACCAACTAATGAGAAACGATTCGATATAGTTGGTGTCTTAATTAACGTTGGTGACATCAATTCAACAAGGTAAAACCAAGAATTATGCACCAGCGCAATCCCCAAAATCAGCCGTTGTTTTGTTCCTTTGTCGTGAGAGCAGAGGATCACTCTTTCACCCAGAACAAAAGCAGGTTTATGCACCTTGATGGCTTCTAACTCTCCAGTCCCGATGATTTGGTTTTGTGTGGCATGGAGGATTTCTTTTCCGCAATCAATTG
>NZ_KV757696.1 GCF_001712795.1 Nostoc sp. KVJ20 | reverse complement strand
TTGTTTATAAGCTTTAATAGCTGAATCCAAATTATCTAAGTTAGTCAGGATAAACCAGCCCTTCTCCGAGGCATCGCTGTTGTTAATCTTTGCTAATTTCAGATTAAGGTCAGAACACTTCTCCAACCGGCGGAAAAACTCTGGATGATTTGTATCCAAAACCTGGGAAAATGCTCGTGCGGCTGTGTTATTCGTCTCTTCAATGATCTTTGGTATTAAAGAATGCGATCGTTTCAGCAGAGTTAAAATGCCTATTGCAAAATCAGTTTTGTTACTACAGGACTCATATTTGATNNAATCAAAGCGGATTCCTATACTCAACTGAAATGTGCCTGAACATGAGTATCAGAAAAACATAAATAAATACTAATATCTTTCATAGTTATATATGAATGAATAGTTAAATAATCTTAGGAGAAATAAAAATACCTGGATTTACATCGGCAGTGGTACTTGCTGGATGGACTGATGCAAATCCTCTCTAAACCTAGAATAACAATCTTTTAGCTGGAATTGGCAGGCATCCTAAGTCGGTGGCTGTCCAGAAACCTTGCGCTTGAAAATGAAGGAAGCAACAATGAGTAGCAATCTCGCCATCAAACTGCGTTCTGGAACTCAACAAGCCCACACATCAGCAGAAAATGTGGGATTCATGAAATGTTTTTTGCAAGGAGTTGTGGATAGAGACTGCTTCGCCAAGTTCTTAAGCAACTTGTATTACATCTACAGTGAACTAGAAGCAGCATTAGAGAGCCATGTAAACCATCCTGTGATTAGTGCGGTTTACTTTCCTGAACTTAATCGCCAATCCTCGCTCGAAAAAGACATGGTGTTCTATTATGGGGATAAATGGAGAGAGCAGGTTATACCCTCATCCGCTGCCCAAAAGTACATTGATCGCATTCGGGAAATTTCTGCTAGTGAACCAGCCTTATTGCTAGGTCATGCCTACACTCGCTACATGGGCGATCTTTCAGGGGGTCAAATGCTGCAAAAAGTTGCTCAGTCAGCTTTGAAGCTTTCTGGTTATGAAGGCACATCCTTCTACAACTTTGAGCAAATTCCTGACAAAAAAGCATTTAAGGATAAGTATCGTCAGGCATTAAATGCATTACCTGTTGATGATATAACAGCAGAACGGATTGTTACAGAAGCGAATCATGCCTTTGCGTTGAACTTACAGATGGCTCAGGAGTTAGAAGGAAGTTTAATCAAAGCACTCGGTCAAGTCCTGTTTAATAGCCTAACTCGTTCTCAGAATTCAGGTAGTACTGAAATCGCTGCGGCTAATTAAGTTTGTCATTCGTCATTTGTCATTTGTCATTTGTCATTAGTTATTTTTTCCCTGCTCCTCATCTCCATTATCTCCCTCCACTCCCTTCATTCATTGGAAAGAAACTCAATGGTTTTTCTACTACCTGGTGTCAAGTTTGATCTGGATCTGATTCAAAAGTACGACACTCGCGCACCTAGATACACCAGTTACCCACCGGCTACAGAGTTAAGCGAAACATTCACCGAAACTGATTTTAAGGCCGCGATCGCAGCATCGAACCAACGCAAAACCCCTCTTTCTTTATATTTCCACATCCCTTTTTGCCAAAGTGCTTGCTACTTCTGCGGCTGTAATACGGTAATTTCCAACAACAAGAATATTGCTAAACCTTATGTGGAGTCTTTGATTCAAGACATCAAAAACACCGCAGCTTTAATCGATCCAGACAGAAAAGTACTGCAAATCCACTGGGGAGGTGGTACTCCTAATTACTTAGAGCGTCACCAGGTAGAAGTTTTATGGAAAAATATAAATCGCTATTTCAACATCGATTCAAAAGCAGAAATCTCAATTGAGATTAATCCCCGCTATATCGATAAAAACTACATTTTCTTTCTGAGAGAGATTGGGTTTAACCGTATTAGTTTTGGCATTCAGGATTTTAATAGCCAAGTTCAAGTAGCTGTTAATCGTGTCCAGCCAGAAGAAATGCTCTTTGATGTTATGAGTTGGGTCAAAGAAGCTAAGTTTGAAAGTGTGAATGTAGACCTAATTTATGGTTTACCCTATCAAAACCGCGAGACGTTTCGGGAGACGCTGAAAAAGACTATTGAATTAGATCCTGACCGAATTGTGGTTTTTAACTTTGCTTATGTACCGTGGCTCAAACCGACGCAAAAAAATATTCCTCAAGAGGCGCTACCCCCAGCAGAGGAAAAGTTAGAGATTCTGAAAATGACCATTGAAGAATTGACGAATAACCAATATCTATTTATTGGGATGGATCATTTTGCTAAAACTGATGACGAACTAGCGATCGCTCAACGCAATGGCACTCTCAAACGCAATTTTCAAGGCTACACTACTCACGCTGAAACAGAACTCTTTGGTTTTGGTTCTACATCCATCAGTATGCTAGAAGATGCTTATGCCCAAAACCACAAGGAATTAAAGGATTATTATCAGACAATTGCAGCAGGTAGTTTACCTGTTAGTAAAGGCATCAAACTTACTCAAAATGACATCATCAGACGGGATGTCATCATGGGTATTATGTCTCACTTCCAGTTGCATAAGCAAGATGTTGAAAATAAATATCATATCAATTTTGATGAATATTTCTCCGAGGAAATAGAGGCATTAAAACCACTAGAAGCCGATGGTCTAGTCAGTTTATCAAAAAATCAGATCCAAATTACAGACATCGGTAGATTATTAGTCAGAAATATCGCCGTCATATTTGATACTCACACCAGAACGCGAGAGACAAAATTCTCCCGCGCCATTTGATATTCCTTTTGCAAATATTGACTACATATTATCCCCTCAATCCAATACTGCTCGGATAAGCATTTTGAACTTGGAATTGGGTTTCGGGAAAAGGTTAAAGGGTAAAGGTTAAAGGTTTTTTCTTACCCCTTACCCCTTACCCTTTTCCCCAAAACCCGAAAAGTATTGCCCCTCAATCTACCTTGAAAATAGCGGTTGAGGGGATTTCAGTAATGAGAAATTACGAATTAAAAATTATTTCAATGCATCTCCAAAAAGTTAGATAACTTTTTTCCATCTTTAGATAGATATAAAAAGCATAAAAAATATAATTTATTCATGTATTCATATCTAGTTATAGGGCGAATAACTTCTAAACTAGTCTATTCAATAATTCCTGATTTATCTGAGAAAACTTTTGCATAACATTTTTATACTATAAATGCTAATTATTATCCAAATAATCTTGATATAAACATTTTTGTCTAACTTTTGGATTTGGTATTTATCCCATCTGGTAGAAAGAATTTTAGTTCAGAGTTGATAACTTAGATACAAGCGAGATTGTTGAGGAAGCTTATAAGTATTATTGCTTGAGTAGTTTTAGTAATTTTGGCAGGTGCAACTGCTAAAGTTTCGCTCCCTTCTCTAACATCATAATTTTTGGAAGTATCAATCTATGTTTTTTCACAAAAAAGAGACTATTCGTGCAGTTAACGTTAGTGAGCCAAATCCTCGTTTTGCTCAGTTACTTTTAGAGCAGTTTGGCGGCGCTACTGGAGAATTGAGTGCAGCACTTCAATATTGGGTTCAATCATTCCATGTTGAAAATGCTGGCATTAAAGATATGCTCCAAGACATTGCAATTGAGGAATTCAGCCATTTAGAAATGGTTGGTAAACTCATTGAAGCTCATACTAAAAATGTAGATCAAACCGAGGCTTATAAGAGTACTCTCTTTGCAGTTCGAGGAATTGGGCCTCATTTTCTAGATAGCCAAGGTACTGCTTGGACTGCAAGCTACTTGAATGAGGGTGGAGATGTAGTGCGTGATTTAAGAGCCAATGTTGCAGCAGAAGCAGGCGCTCGTCAGACTTACGAATCATTGATCAAGTTGGCAACCGACAAAGGAACTCAAGAGACTTTAGTGCATCTGTTAACACGAGAAATTTCTCATACTCAGATGTTTATGAAAGCTCTAGATTCACTAGGTAAGTTGACAGATCCATTCTTTGGTAATGTTAAGCCAGATGATACTGTTGCTCTCTACTACAACCTATCTACAAACGGAAATGGTAAAGATGAACGTGGCCCTTGGAATTCGGAGCCAACATTCAAATATATTGCTGATCCGCTAGAAAGTCACTCTTAATTGCATAGGTTGCAGTTAGAGTATAGGTTGATTTGATGTAAAGAGATTTTTAACAGATTCTTGAAAAGTTCAATCATCCGGTAGACAGCCACTCTCTTTAGTAATTGTTGGGCTGTTGAGCTATCTCTCATAAACAAAAAGATTCCTGACTTTTTAGAAAAGTCGGGAATTTCAACTGAGTATTTGGTTATTACACTCAAGTGAAAATACCTATAGTTATTATTCAGTCACACTAAAAAAGTTAGAGCGATCGCTCATCAATATCTACATCAACATTTCTGATTTCAGAAATTAATTCAACTCAAATTCAAAACTCAGAATTAGGAGATTAACTTGTGATTGTCAACGCTATGCCAAATGGTTGGGAAGTCATTTATCATCGTGCCCATGCTCTATTAGCAGCTCAACTGGCGGGACAATGGCGACGTAAAGATGCTCCAGCAAGGTTATATGAAACGATGACTGCAATTTCCCATCACGATGACCTAGAAAAAGAGTGGGAAGAAGATATTCTGACTGAAGCGGGTGTGCCAAAGGACTTCACCCTCAACTCAAATGCCGATGCAGATGCCGGTGTCGAGAATTTGGCTGGTCTAGCAAAGAATGCCCTTTACCGTGGACGATGGGTAGCTCTATTAATTTCCATGCACATCAGCCGTTTAAATGAGCCAAGGCGGGGAAAGTCTTCAAAACTAGACAAAGTTTTGGATGAACAACTTCAAAATCAGCAACGTTGGCGCAAAGAACTGGGGATAAAAAAGGAGGAAGTTGATGCAGCCTATGCATTTATGCAATGGTGCGATCGCCTTTCTCTCATCTTATGTCAGCAACAACTACCTGAAGATGAGCGGTGTTTAGAGATTAGCAAGGGCCCTGAAGGTCAGCGCTATGACATCATGCAGCGCAGTGATAACTTGGTTGTTGTTAAACCGTGGCCGTTCCAGGACAATGAATTTACAGTCAACGTCGAAGCCTGCGAACTCTCCCAGGTAAAATTTGAAAGTAGTAACGAACTAACTAAAGCACTACAAGAAGCTCCCATTAAGGTACTAGAGTGGACATTTGTTAAGAGTTAGATAGTTGTCGCCACCACAATAAAAAAGAGCCAGAGAACTAACTCTCTGGCTCAAAGCTGGAGACAAAAGAATCTTCAAATAAAAGCTAACTTGGGTAAGAATCTAAATTCTTCCCAGGTTATGCAGCCCTAAGACAACGCCCACTCCTAAGATGTGACCAAAGGCGGTAGTTGCTAAAAGCGCTGGTAAACCAAAACCACCAAATAAATTAGATGAGGGTAGTTTTGGCTCTGCGTTGGGATACTTGATACTAGATTTGCCAAAGGCAATGGCAACAATATTAGCGAGAATGATAATCAGCCCAACTGTAGGACTCCATTGTAGGGGTGTAGTTGCAGCAGCGAGTAAGGTTGAAGTAAACACCTGATTTGCTCCTGAAATTTATTAATGATTGAAAATATAATCTGAAACTTTCTGAAGTAAATTCAATAGATTACCCAATTTTGCATCAATATTTAACAGTTATTCTCATTACTTAATACAATGTGAGTTGATCGTGACGCAAAAATCGCCAAAAAGCTTGATGGTTTCTTTACAAGATAATGCGCGACCGCGCATTATCTTGTAAAACAGAGTTTGTAGAATATGCCTAAATCCTGGAATTGACTGTGGTAGATGGTTAGAACTTCAACAGCACGTAGAGCGCCTGCTTTTTCGCTTCGTCGAACTCACGTTAATGTATCTATCTATGGGACTATATCTGCACAAACAAGACGAAATATAATATTTATCTATCAAAAGTATTAGATATTCTGAATTAATACAGCAATCCGAATTGAAATAAGAGAAAGCACGGAAGCTTAAAGTAAGTATTTATAGGCTTTTTAGCCATTTTGCCTTTCAAAGATCATATATAAAAAAATATAATTTGAATCTATCAAAAGTGTGAGATACAAGTATAGAAATAATCCTATATCTAAAGAAATTAAATATTTATATGCAACCTAATAGTATACTTTTGGTAAGAAGATGTAAATAAATATTAGACATAATAAATTAAGATAAATATTAATCAAAGTTCCTAAACAATTCAAGAAAGCGTGCTATACACGAACTTGAAACAGCCTAAAACTTTGTGAAAATCAGCAACACACAAACTATGAACTCTACCACCGAAAAACGTATCGCCTTAATTTCCGTCCACGGAGACCCGGCGATTGAAATAGGGAAAGAAGAAGCTGGGGGACAAAATGTTTATGTGCGCCAGGTGGGTAAAGCACTAGCGCAGCTAGGATGGCAAGTTGATATGTTTACCCGCAAAGTGAGTCTGGAGCAAGACTCGATTGTTCAACACAGCAAAAATTGTCGAACTATTCGTTTAAAAGCTGGCCCCCTTGAGTTTGTGCCGCGAGATGATATTTTTGAATATCTGCCAGAATTTCGGGATAATTTCCTCAAATTTCAAGTAGAAAATGACATTACATACCAGTTAGTTCACACTAACTACTGGCTCTCTAGTTGGGTGGGGATGGAGTTAAAGAAAATCCAACAGAGTAAACAGGTTCACACGTATCACTCCTTGGGAGCAGTCAAGTACAACACTATAGAAGATATCCCTCTGATTGCCAGTCAGCGATTAGCAGTAGAAAAAGAGGTGTTGGAAATAGCAGAGCGAATCGTGGCAACAAGTCCGCAAGAACAGCAACATATGCGATCGCTAGTTTCCACTGAAGGTAATATCGATATCATTCCCTGTGGTACAGATATTCAGCGGTTTGGTTCGATTGCACGAGAAGCAGCCAGGGCTGAATTGGGTATTGATAAAGAAACCAAAGTTGTATTATATGTAGGTCGTTTTGACCCACGCAAAGGCATAGAAACCTTGGTGCGGGCAGTAAACAAGTCTGGGCTACGCGACTCCAAGAATCTCCAGCTAATTATTGGTGGTGGTAGTACTCCTGGTAACAGCGATGGCATAGAACGCGATCGCATTGAGCAAATTGTCAACGAATTAGGCATAAGCGACTTTACTACTTTTGCCGGTCGTCTGAGTCAAGATATTTTGCCAACTTATTACGCAGCTGCCGATGTTTGCGTTGTTCCCAGTCACTACGAACCCTTTGGACTCGTAGCGATCGAGGCGATGGCAAGCGGTACACCAGTTGTAGCTAGCGATGTCGGTGGACTTCAGTTTACGGTGGTTAATGAAGAAACTGGTTTATTGGCTCCACCGCAAGATGTAGATGCCTTTGCTTCTGCCATCGACAGAATTCTCTTAAATCCAGAATGGCGAGATGAATTGGGTAAAGCTGGCAGAAAGCGCGTCGAAAACAAGTTTAGTTGGCATGGTGTTGCAACTCAGTTGAGTGAACTTTATACCGAACTGCTACAACCAGTTAAAGAAACTTTGTTGCTCACTAAATAACCTTCCAACCAATCCAATAGGATTTGGATCAGATCATCTACATACCGATAACTTTTGTAGAGACGCAAATTTTGCGTCTTTTTACGTCTGAAGTTCCCATGAACAACCTTAAAACAAATGGTATTGCCAACTAAACTTGTACGGAATTTGGCAATACAATTTGCTTATTTGAGTAATTGCTAATATCAATATAGGACTCATATTTGATTTGGTGAAAAAACTCAGTACAACTAAGAAGCCCTCCAATACTGCTCAGGTTTTGGATTTTTAACTCGGAATTGGGTTTTGGGAAAAGGTTAAAGGGTAAAGGTTAAAGGTTTTTTCTTTCCCTTTTCCCCAAAACCCGACAAGTATTGAAAAGCCCTATTGCCTAACTATTGCCTATTACCTATTGCCTATTGCCTGTTGCCTATTGCCTATTGCCTGTTGCCTGTTGCCTATTGCCTATTGCCTATTGCCTGTCTCCGCAAATTCGTTCAGAAATCAAAGCGGATTCCTATATTAGAGACGATAGAAGTATACTGAGCATCGACCTTTGAACGCGAATGGCTATGCAACCAGTTGACTTCACGACCCTTACAGCTACTTGTAGCGAAATACGCGCTAACTGGCTGCCCTCGCGGACAGAGCAGGTTTATCAGCGCGATCGCTACACTATTGCCATCGCATTACGCACCCTGAAACAGCGGGATTGGCTACAGATTTCTTGGCATCCCCAAGCTGCACATATTTGTATTGGTGATCCACCGCCGCGATCGCCAGACACTTTTACCTTTAGCCAACAACTGATACACCAATTGGGTGGTTTGGCGCTGGTAGCTATTGAAGCGATCGCTCCTTGGGAGCGGGTTATTGATTTGCAATTTGCTCGTCGTCCCGGAGAAAGTGCCCTGTATCATGTCTATGCAGAAATTATGGGCAAGTATAGCAACGTCATTCTCACCGACGCTAACAATATAATTATCACCGCCGCTCATCAAGTCAGTCAGCAACAATCTAGTGTCCGTCCCATCCAAACCGGACAACCTTATGAAACCCCACCGAAACTGACTGGCACTGTCCCTAGTTTGAACGAATCCCAAGAACGTTGGCAAGAACGGGTAAGTTTAGTCCCAGGGGCAATCAAGCGGCAATTGCTCAAGAGTTATAGTGGCTTGAGTGCAGCACTGCTGGAGTTAATGCTGTTAGAAGCAAATATTGCACCAGAAACATCCACCGATACTCTCAACCCCGACGACTGGCGACGGTTGTTTGAGCGTTGGCAAGAATGGCTGCAAGCCTTGGATTCCAAAAAATTTCAACCCGCTTGGACAAAAGATGGCTACACCGTCATGGGTTGGGGTGCAGTTGAAAAAGTCAAAGATATTCAAGAGTTACTCAACCACTATTACAGTAACCAGATTGACCAACAGTTATTTTCCCAATTGCGCCATCAGTTGAGTCAGAAATTGAATAATATTCTGGCGAAATTACGTAACAAAGCTCAAACCTTTAAGACGCGTTTGCAGCAATCAGATCAAGCCGATGATTATCGGCAAAAAGCTGATTTATTGATGGCTCACCTGCAAAACTGGGAACCGGGGATGAAAGAAATTATCCTGGCTGATTTTGAGACAAATTTGCCAATTGCGATCGCACTTCAGCCAGATAAAAATGCCGTCCAAAATGCCCAAAGTCTTTACAAACAGCACCAAAAACTGAAACGCGCTCGTGCTGCCGTGGAACCGTTATTGTTGGAAGTGCAGACAGAAATTGAGTATTTAGAACAAGTAGAAGCTGCGATCGCTCAGATAGACACCTACCAAACAGCAGAAGATTTACGAGCTTTAGAAGAAATCCGCGAAGAGTTGATTGGGCAAAAATATCTAGAAGATCCCGAATACCGCAGCCGCAGTGCAAACGAACCTCCCAGCACGAACTTTCATCGTTACCTGACTCCCGGTGGCTTTGAAGTATTAATTGGTCGTAACAATCGCCAAAATGACCAATTGACCTTTCGTGTAGCTGGAGATTATGACTTATGGTTCCACGCTCAAGAAATTCCAGGGAGTCATGTGTTACTACGTCTAGAACCGGGTGCTGTTGCAGAAGAAGCTGATTTGCAATTTGTAGCTAATCTTGCTGCATATTACAGTCGCGCTCGTCAGAGTGAGCAAGTTCCAGTAGTTTACACTCAGCTAAAACACGTCTACAAACCCAAAGGAGCAAAACCAGGAATTGCCATTTACAAGCAGGAAACCATACTTTGGGGAAAACCGCAATTAATGCAAGAGACGCGATAAATCGCGTCTTTATTTATGATGATTGATCGCATCTTTAGCGATCTATTGTCATCAACCGAACCGTATTGCCCTCATTCCGGTAAACCCTCTACCCGCATCAAATCCAATTCACGTTCAAATATTTCATCAATCGGCAACATTTGACCATCAGCAGTCATAAATTTATGGTCTTTTGTTGCCCGAATCAATGAACCATCTTCCAAGCAATACTCAAATACCTCTTGTTGTCCGCGATCGTGCCACTGTGCTACAGGTTGCGTGTAAATATTTCCATTACTATCAACACTGTACACAGTACATTCAATGCCTTTTTCGACAATTTCTCCAATCGGCATTAATCCATATTCTACTGTCAAGATTTCCGTGTCATAGCTTAAACAATATTCAGCAAACTTCAACATTTGCTCAAATAATTCATCCGCGACTTTTTTCTGAACGCCATTTTTCGCTGCGCCATCCACGAATTTTTCGCGCTGCTTTTGCATCTCAGAAACTTTCTTTTTACCCATCGCCCGACGCAGCAAGTCAGCTTGTCCTAAAGAATATCCTGCCATATCCTGAGCAATTTTCATGATTTGCTCTTGATAGACCATAATTCCATAAGTTTCGTCTAATATTGGTTCCAGAATGGTATGTTGATAATCAATTTTTTCTCGACCATGTTTGCGGTTAATAAATTTAGGTATCAGTCCCGCATCTAATGGCCCCGGTCGATAAAGTGCCAAAATAGAAGAAATATCTTCAATATTAGAAGGTTTCAAATCTCGCACGATCTGACGCATCCCAGAAGATTCTAATTGAAATATCCCTTCTAACTCACCTGCTTCTAATAGTTCATAAGTTTTTTGGACATCTTTAGGTAAACTGCTATGTTCACCTTTAGCTAATATCCTCTGGGCTTTTCTTTCTTGGCGAGGAATTTCATCGGGATCAACCCGATATCCTCTTGTTTCTTGAATCAAATCTACAGTTTTTTGAATTAGCGTTAGGTTCCGTAAACCCAGAAAATCCATTTTCAACAAACCCATTGATTCCAAGTCTTCCATGAAATATTGGGTAATTACGGAACCATCATTATTCTTCTGTAACGGGACAATTTCATCAAGTGGATCGGCAGAAATTACCACACCTGCGGCATGAACACCAAAAGTTTTGTTAGTTCCTTCAATTCGCATCGCCATATCAAGCCAATGCCGAACATGCGGTTCTTTATCATATTTCTCTTTAAACTCTGGTTCTGGAGTTTTATCGGAAACCATCACCTTGAGTTTCGTTGGTTTCCCCCGCACCACAGGAATCATTTTCGCCATTTTGTCAGCTTCCCCGTAGGGAATATTTAATACTCTGGCGACATCTTTCAAAACTGCTTTAGAAGTTAGGCGGTTAAAAGTAATAATTTGGGCAACTCTATCTGCACCATATTTTTCAGTTACATATTCAATAACTTTATCCCGTTGTTCAATACAGAAATCTGTATCAATATCAGGCATGGATTTCCGTTCTGGGTTCAAGAAACGCTCAAATAGTAACCCATGATGTACAGGGTCAATATTGGTAATTCGCATTGCATAAGCAACTAATGAACCAGCCGCCGAACCCCGACCTGGCCCCACAGGAATATTATTATCTCTAGCAAATTTGATGTAGTCCCATACAACTAAAAAGTATTTGGAAAAACCCATCTGCTGAATCATTTTCAGTTCGTATTCCAATCTTTCTTTATAGACGGAATCGACTTCCTGGCGAGATTTGCGATTTAAGCGTTCTAAAAGTCCGCTCCATGCAACATCTTCGGCGTAAGTGTCAGCAGTATGACCAGAAGGAATCGGAGGTGTAGGAATTTGAGGCTCACCCATGATATGGTAAGGCTCAACTTTATCGGCCACTTCTTCAGTAGTTGCGATCGCTTCGGCAATTACATCATCCGGTAAATGGTCACGAAATAGCTGCCGCATCTCCTCACCAGATTTGAGATACTCCGTACCGCTGTAACGCATCCGCTTATCTTCAACAATTAATTTGCCAGTTTGAATACATAGCAAAGCGTCGTGGGCTTCAACGTCAAAACAAGATATAAAATGTGAATCATTAGTGGCAATGATTTTAATGCCTAGTTCCCGCGCAATTTTGACTATTTCAACATTCACAATCCGGTCTTCTTGGGAACCGTGGTCTTGAATTTCTAGATAATAATCATCACCAAATACATCTTTATACCACTGAGCAACTTTCCGCGCGGCATCTGGTCTATTACTGAGAATCGCTTGGGGGACTTCTCCACCCAAACAAGCGCTGGTGACGATCAAGCCTTCATGATATTCTTTTAATAAATCTTTATTAATACAAGGACGAGAAAAAATTCCTTTACCTTGAACACCTTTGAGGTGAGAAATTGTGGTTAATTTGACTAAATTTTTGTAACCTTTGGTATTTTTAGCTAAAACTACTTGATGATATTTGGGGCGGCGTTCTTGTTTCTCGATATCGCCGTTAATTACATACATTTCATTGCCGATAATCGGCTTAATATTTTGACTCCGGCAAATTTTGATCAGTTCAACAGCGCCATACATGACACCATGATCGGTAAGAGCGATCGCTTTCATTCCCAGTGCGATCGCTTGATTCACTAACTCTGGTAGCTGACTTGCCCCATCGAGCAAACTGTAGTCACTGTGAATATGTAACGGGACAAAGGACATAAGCATCTCCAACCACAAGCCAAGATACCTCTAGGGGCCTACCTTGTGGTATACCCTTTCGAGCTAGATTTTGCAAACCAACGGAATCTTAGATTAACAGTTTTTACCCAAAATTAAAGCTGTTCTTTTTCCGAAATTGTCACTATCATTAGTGTTGTTTTAACAGTTACAGCAGTTAACCAGTATTTAACTAATGAGTCAAACAGAGAGTACTACTTCGCCTGCAACCAAAACTCGCCCTTGGTGGCAGCGTATCCCTCTCACGTTGCAAATTCTCATCGCCTTAGTAGTGGCAGTCAGTGTCGGAATTGCCCTTGGTGCAGGGAATCCCAATCCTAGCAATGCTGCCTTAATCAATAATTTAGCAATTCCGGCGGAATTGGTGCTAAAGGCTCTCCGCGCCTTGGCTACACCCCTAATTCTGGTAGCAGTGCTGCATACTTTGATGACTACCAACATCCCTGGGACAGCCGGACGGCGGCTGGCAGTGCTACTTTTAACCAACACTACCGTAGCTATTTTAGTGGGGCTTTTCGTAGCCAATGTACTGCGTCCGGGGACTTGGGGAAATGTAACGACCTCAACAAGTACAGAAATAGCTCCTCAGAGTCTTGACCCTTGGGGAATACTCAAAGATGCTGTCCCGGAGGCTATTCTCAAGCCATTGGTTGATAATAATGTCATCCAACTAATTGTGATTGCTCTAAGTTTTGGCATCGTTCTGCGGGCATTAAAATCTGAACAAATCGCTCAAGGCAAGAATGGATTCCAGCCGATAGAGGATGTCATCGGAATTTTATTTGAAGCGGTAGTCCGCGTCCTCAACTGGGTAATTGCCTTAGTGCCGTTCGCAGTCTTTGGAATTGTTGCTAAAACCGTGGCGATGCAGGGCTTTGCACCATTTAAATCTTTGGCTGCATTTATCGTCGCGGTGTTGTTAGCGCTGGTATTGCAAGCGTGTTACTACCTCACCAGAGTAAAATTTGGTTCTTGGGTACACCCACTAAAATTTCTAGCTGGCGGTTCTGATGCATTTTTGACAGCTTTCTCAACTTCTTCCTCAGCGGCGGCAATGCCCATAACCTTTGAGGTTTTGCAAACGAAAGTTGGTTTAAGGGAATCTTCTGCTGCCTTGGGGGCATTAGTCGGGGCAAATTTCAACAATGATGGCACTGCCCTCTATGAAGCAATGTCTGCGTTGTATATTTCCCAACTAATTGGGCAACATCTAAGTCTAGGACAGCAGTTAATTGTCATTCTTACCTCGATTTTTGCATCCGTAGGTGCGGCGAATATTCCTAATGCGGGACTGGTAACAATGACATTAGTGTTCACTTCTGTCGGCTTACCTACCCAGTACATTGCTTTGCTAGTTACTGTAGACTGGTTTCTAGATCGCTGCCGTACCGCGATTAATGTTATGGGAGATATGACTGTCAGTGCTTTACTTGACGGCAAAAAGCCCCATTCTGTAAACGAGGCTTAGTTTGCCGGTTTTTTAGCTCGCTAATGCTGTTGAGGCCCTTTGGCATCACATTCTTTAGTCCAGCAGCGTTCTAGAAGTTGCAGACGCCAGATCAATGCAAAACGTTGAGGATTCAATACTAATTTAGTATCGTGACTAAATAAGGGCTGGTTCAAATACTGCCAAAGGGGAAATTGGATTTTGGTGTGTTTTGGAGTCATAAGAACAACAAATATTATAAAAGTTTAGTGGCCATAGTTGGCATTTTTTCTAAAAACTGCCTTGATACTCTTTTTCTAGTTAAAGGCTACACTGCGTTTTTACAATTGTCTTGGTGGCAATTGCGGAATTTCAGCAAATGAATTTATATTGTTTCCGCTTTAATACTGAAATTGCACTCACCCCTGACCATTGATGACATCAGCTAAGTTGTCAAAACCATTGATATTATTTTTCAGGTCATTCAGAAAGGTGACTGTGTTTTTGTTGAAGATGGTGCTTTGGGTGGAGTTGGCTTTCAGGATATCAAAGCTGTCACTAATTGTAATTGGCCCATTAAACAGGATATTACCCACTGCTGAGAGATTATCTAGTTTTTCCACAGCAAAGTTTTGCAGAATAACTTTTTCATGAACCACCCCTTCAAAAGTGATTTCCAGATTGTTACTATTCTGAGTGAGTAGTAGATTTCGGGCAGTTAGAGGATATTTTAAAAGTTGCAAAATATAAACCTCTCCTCAAAAGTTCAAGAGGCTTTAAAACCCCCATTCCCTTGTAGGGAATATGACTAGTACAGCACGGCGGAAATAAACCACCCATTCCCAATCAACAAAACCCTTACGCTGTCTTCATTTTTAATTTTTAATTTTTAATTCCGCCTTGCGGTACTAGGGGGTTAAGTTTCCGAGGCTTAAATGTTAGCAATCATACTTTTCAAATAACCTCTAAGTTCGCTGGCCTTGCTTTCTAGAATCGATAATGTGGATTCCTATATCTATACCTTTAATATTGCAACTTATATACGACAAAAGCGCATAAATAAAGATAACTATGCCCAGCATCTCTAGCACTTCTTCTATAGTTGTTATGAAGACATAAAGCATGCTATTGGGGGTGTAGTAATATTCATAATATCCGCCTACCAATTCAGTAGCAATTGCACCCGCTACGTAAATTGTTCCAGAAATGAAAAATAAGCGTCGTGTCTTGCCAGGAAGAGTCGTGACAAATCGCCCAAATACTAGCAAAAAGAGGAGTACGAAGATAGCACCCGCAATCACCCAAGCATAGTAAAGAAAACCACTAGTATTAAATGTACCTCGCAGTGGTGTAGTTAGTCTTTCATGAAGACCGATCAATTCATCTAAGAATAAACCAGCAAAAACTATTGACAATCCTCTCCATGCCCAGACATCTTTATTCTTAGCTAACCTCTGAGCTTGGAAGATGATCTCCAGCAGAATAGAACAAAATAGTAAAGCTCCTCCAGAGTAAATTGTCGGAATATTATCTTCGCTGTTGAGATCGAATAGAATTCTAAAGATATCTCTCCCAGGGAAGTCAGGTAGATAGTAGACATTGTAATTAGCCAAAAGACTGATAATAGCCAAGAAAAGTACCACGCCAAGCAGAAATTTGAGGGTTTTGTTGGCAGAAAGATATACTTTCAATTTATGCGATGATTGCAATGGTGCGATCGCATCTACTGGTTTTATATAACTCTTTGACTCAATTACAGAGATGCGATCGCTGTTACCATTGTCTGAATAAGACTGGTTTTTCAGGATTTTGCGTCGCTCTGGCAATACAACCTTTGACATGAAGTACTCAATGGTTTGCTGCCTAACAAAACCATGCATTGCCAGAATTTTTCCCAACTGCTCACCACTCAACTTTTGTATCTTAAGTGCTGTGTCTAATTCATCTGGAGTGATTAGTTCAGCTTCAACCAAATACATCCCAAGAGGCTTAAGCTCAAAACTTTGCGCGTCTATTTTCCTAATCAATAATATCTCCTTATTTTCACTGGCTCAATGTAATAAATCGTCTGGCTTAGTCATGAAACATTACAATTACTGATGAGAGCAGATTTTAAAAGTTTCATAACCTTCGCTTAATCATATTTTGCACTCGCTAAATTCTTCACTATATACGTGTAAACTTATGATAAAAAAACTATGAATTTATTATGTAGATACGTCAGTTCTGCGGTTGCTGTTATTTCTAAACGCATTGATACAGGATTTTCTCTCATGGTTTATGGCAGGCATCCCTGACTAGCAGAACGCACTTTTACCTCAAAACCTTTTTCCTACCAAAAAAAAGAATCCACCTACACATGAGAGTGATAGGTGGATTCATTTAGATGTACAGACATCTAGTGAGGTTGATTGTATCTCTAGCAGACAGAGTAAGTAACAAAAATGCTGCTAGAGTTGCATTGCAGGGTAATCTTCTAAGTTGAAGAGTACCTATAAAGATTTAATAATGAGTGCCTGTTTTACGATGGTTGATGGCAGTAACAGCATCAGGCTTGAGTAATTTACCTTCATCCACAGTTGCATACACAACCCAATGATCGCCACATTCCAGACGTTGGTTGACTGAGCATTCCAAATATGCTAATGCATCAGTGAGGACGGTACAGCCATTATCTGCAACTGCTGTACTAAAGTTGGCAAATCGATCTTCCCCAGGCGCGAAAGATTTACGGAAATGCTTCATGTAGTCTTGATGATTGCCTTCAGGTAAAATATTTAAGGCAAACTTACCGCCTGGATACATTAAAGATTCGATCGCTCGTTCTTTAGCGATCGCAACTGTTATTCCGGGTGGATTGAAGGTGGCCTGAGAAACCCAAGCGCCTAGCATTGCGGTAGACACTTCTCCTTGTTTTGCTGTTACCACGCAAACGGAACCAACAATCCGACCAACAGCCTGTTCCACTGGGGTAGCAGCTTGTTGTGGTACACGTACCTTTTTAGCCTTTTTCAGTGTTTGGGCAAAGTCTGTACCTAGTTCTTCACAGAATTTGAGAGTGACATCATCAGGTTTAAACTTCACCTTCAGGGTGTCAAAGCCAAAGCGATATCCAGAATCTCGGAGTTTACCTTCGATTAAGTCAAATGCTTCGCCACTCCAGCCGTATGAACCAAATACCCCAGCGAGTTTACTGTTGTCACCGCTTGAGATCACAATCCCTAAAGCAGTATGAATGGGAGTTGGTGCATGACCACCGATGGTAGGAGAACCAATGATAAAACCCTCTGACTGTGCTAGGTTGATACGAATTTCATCAGGGGTAGCAAATTCGCAGTTGATTGATTTAACTGCAACTCCACCTTTGGTTAATCCCAGAGCGATCGCTTGTGCTAAAGTCGCCGTATTCCCGTAAGCTGAAGCGTAAAGTAGGGCAACGGAAATTTCGCGATCGTTATGAGAACGGCTCCATTCTCCATAAGCTTTGGTGAGTTCGATTAAGCTGCTACGTACCAAAGGCCCATGACCCACAGCATACATTCTCACCTGCAAATCTGATATTTTCTCCAAAGCTGCTTGCACATGAGGAGTTTGGGGAGCCATCAAGCAGTTAAAGTAGTAACGCTGGTCTTCTTTGAGCGCTTCCCAGTTATCATCAAACACTTCATCACCACAGAGATGAGTTGCAAATAACTTATCTGTGTAGAGAATTTGGGTTTGCTGATCGTAGGTACAAAGTCCTTCCGGCCAACGCGGACTAGGAGTGGGTAAAAATTTTAAAACATGACCCTTGCCTAAATCCAGAGTTTCTTTCCCCCGCATCACCAAGACTTTCAAATCATGATCTAGGAAAGCAGCACGCAAATTGTTCGCACCGGGAAGAGAACAGACAAAAGTTACCTGTGGTGCCAATTCTAAAATTGCTTTGAGGGTTGCAACTCGATTGGGACTAAAATGACCCAGGATTATATAATCCAAATGTTGCAAATCTAAAGTCTGCCGCAATGCCTCTAAATAAATTTCGGTAAAGCTTTCTGGCGGTGGATCAATAAGTGCGGTTTTATCAGCTTCAATTAAATAGCAATTGGAGGTAGTACCTCTTTCAAGTGCGTATTCAATTTCAAACCGCAGACGTGACCAACTACGTGCTCTGATCGCCTTAGTATTTGTAGCAATTGGTAAAACTTGTACGTCGCGTGGCTTGGAATTGGTCATAGCTGTTTTAAAGTTGGGGAATAGGGAATAGGGAATAGGGAATAGGGAACAGGGAACAGGGAACAGGGAATAGGGAACAGGTTATAGGGTATGGATCATAGGAAACAGGGGATAGTTTTCTTTTCTGTCCCCTGTCACCTATTACCTCTTCCCTATTTCTTAGTAGTAATTACCTACTTTGCGATGGCGAACAGCTGTCAGCCCATCGTTTTTGGAAACACGACCTTCTTGGACGGTGCAGTATAAAATCCAGTGGTCGCTGCATTCCATGCTGCTCTGTATTTCACATTCCATGTATGCCAGAGCATCTGTCAGAATTGGTGAACCGTTTTTCGCGGTTTGAGTTTTTACTCCCGCGAAGCGATCAGCACCGGGATGCAAGCGCTTGAGGAAGTGTTTCTTGAGTTCTTGATAATTGCCTTCTTCCAAAACGTTGAGGACGAAGCGATCGCCTACTTGCATTAAGGAATCAATGGCGCGGTCTTTAGCAACGGCAATTGTGAATCCTAATGGTTGCAAACTCGCTTGCGTTACCCAGGATGCCAGCATTGCACTGGATACATTTTCTTTTTTAGTTGTGACTATATATAGTCCGCTGCTAATGCGACCCAGCGCCTTTTCCATGTTGACATCAAGGGACTTGATTTGCTTGATGTTGCGATCGCGCACTAGCAATTGTCCGATGTCTTTACCCGCTTCTTCACACAACTGGAATGTTGATGCGCTGGGAGCCTCTCTAATCCGAATCGCTGGGAAGGCTTCTTTGATGCCAGAATCGAGAAATTTTCTTCGGAGTGTATCAATGGGTTCATCATCCCCACCGTAACATTCAAACAGCCCAATCAGTTGCTTGTTCTTGGCGACAGCTAGCACCGAACTGATGCTAGCTTGGGCGGCGGCGGAGGTAGTTGGAGGCATACCAATAATGATGCCTGCTGCTCTCCCAGCTAGTTCTTGAATTTCTTGGCTTTCAGCAGTACTCAGATCCAGTACTTCTACGCCAACGCCAGTTTTCAGTATACCTTCGGCAATTGCGTGACCAAGGCGCTCACCATACCCATATTCTGAGACAAAAAACAAGCCAACTGTTGTTTCTGCTTTAGCTTGTTTTTGGCTCCAATTTTCGTAGCACCCGGTTAGAACATCTAAGTGGTGGTATAATAAAGGCCCGTGACCATTGGCGATTATATTAATCTTCCCTAGCTCACCCATCCGCTTCATCGCATTCAGCAGCGAACGAGCGTTAGGGCCCATTAAGCAGTCATAGTAAAATCTAAAGTCAGCTTCGATCGCTTCTAAATCTTCATCGAAGGTGCGATCGTCACAGAAGTGCATCCCAAAAGCATCACAGGTATAGAGAATTTGGGTTTTGCGGTCAAAGCTAAAGATTGTATCCGGCCAGTGCAGGTTAGGCGCACTCACGAATTCCATTTCGTGTCCTTTGCCGATATCTATGCGATCGCCACTTTTGACAATCCGCTTGGAAAAAGGATCGTGTACTAAGCCTTCTAAAAACTGAAGTGCAACTTTTGAGGCTAAGACGGTAGCTCTAGGAGCTAACTGGAGGACATCTTCTACTAAGCCGCTATGATCTGGCTCTGTGTGACTAACAATTATGTAATCAATTGTCTTGGGGTTAACAAGACCTTTGAGAGTCTCTAAATACAGGTGACGAAACTTCTGGTGAGAAGTATCAATCAAAACTGTTTGTTCGCCCCTAATTAGATATGAATTATAGGTTGTACCGTTTTGCAGTCCGAATTCGATATCGAAGCGATCGCGATCCCAATCAAGAGAGCGAATCGCCGTTGTATTAGGGGCAATTTCTACAGTTTGTATAGTTAACCGATGTTGAACGTTCTCTGCGTGGGCATCGCCGGTCGTAGACATCGCTACCATTATTCGTCTCCGATCGCAAATTAACAGGTTTTTCTTCTGCCCCCATTCTCTCTATTATTTTTTGTTTAAGTTGTAATAAATATCAGTTTTTGAAAAATTTAACTTGTATCAATTATGGCTGTTTTTTAGCAAAAAATATGACTCGAAAATATACTACATATTAATCTTTTCTAAGAATTTACTGAGTAGTTAATTTTGCTGTTTATCTATTCATGTCTTAATTCAAAAATATCATCTCTATTATATTATTTGACAATAAAAACTGAAAACCTGCAAACTAAAAAAAATTACACGTTTAAGACTGTTATATTAGCCTTTATTTTTGAAAATGACCTATAAATGCTAATTACAGACCATAATTTACAAATAAATCTGATGATTGTGGCACACATTATTGAGCGATCGCAAAATAAATATCTTAAAAAAATAGATTGAAATATCAATCATAAAAAGCTGGTTTTTTTAAGATACTCTCTTATAACTAAGTATAAAAGTGGGAAAGGTAGGAAAGGTAGGAAAAGTAAGATAAGTTGTTTTAGATTTTAAATCTACATCAAATAAAGCTGCTAACACTGCTTTCTCAAATGGGTATTGAATATATTTTTATCTCAAGCAAGAATCTAGTTGTGTAAAATATAAATTTTATGTAAACTTGATGAAGCAGATACTTTTTTGGAGATTAGCAAAGCAATTTTGTAGAGACTAGTTGAATCAAAAGAAACTAGGCTTGCATATCTTTTTTTATTCATCCAAATGGAAAATAGCGTAAAAATCATTTTTAAAGTTTCCATAAATCTCCGTAACCATACGAATCATCTCAGAAGTTTGGTGATACAGTCCTTTATTATCGACTTTAGACATTAATCGGAATAACGCCAGCAAATTCTTATTTTCATAGCCATAAGCTACAGCTTCAGGCTATTAAATAAATTTGCCTATACAGGCTAATGGTGTCATCTCTGATATGCCTAACTTTTTACAAAAATTCCTGATGATAAATTGCAAACTTTGATAATGTTCTCGATCCAAATACTTATCACGTAGCAGTCTTCTAGACGCTGACAACCTTAATACTTGTAGTTTAGCTTTTAGAGAGTGTAATAAAGCACTAAGCTACTTAAGTATATAGGCGTGAATAGACATAAAAATGACAAAAATTTATTGCATAAAAGGTTATTAACTATGGGATGCCGATTAAAAGTCTTTCTAACTGAGGAAGAAAAGCTGACTTTAGAAGAGTTGAGAAAAGCCAAAGATGTACCTCAACGTACTAGGGATCGTGCTCAAGTTTTACTACTGAATACTCGCGGCTTAAAAAATGAGCAAATTGCTAAAGGCCTGAACTGGGCGATTTCAACAGTACATCAAACCCTTCATCGCTGGGAAAAGATGGGTTTAGTGGGTTTATGGGATGCTCCTGGCCGAGGAGGAAAACCGCGATATTCGGAATCAGATTTGGTTTATCTAGAAAATTGTTTAGCTCAAGAGTCAGAGAGTTATAACTCTAAAGAATTAGCAAAAAAACTGGCATCTGAGCGTCAAGTCAACTTGAGTGCAGATAGATTACGACGGGTACTTAAAAAAAGGGGAAGGAGGTTTGGAAGCGCACGCAAAGAACCCCAGAAACAGAATAATTAGCTGATTGAAGAAGAATTCAGAAGTCAGAATGGGCTAAACCTTAGCTATCCGCTAACAGGAGTCAGAATAAAGACGCTCTCTACAAGACGCTAAAAGCGAACGCGGACTCGCTCTCCGCAACGCTATCAGTCGGGGATTCAGACCGGCGCAGGAATTGTTGCACCACCAACTTGAAAATTTGGTAGGGGTGCAAAAACGTCGATTATTCAGACGCGACTCGAAAATACTCGCTCTAAGTGAAGCATCCCGAAGGGTATACGCTACGAAGCACCGCAGTCATACAGAAAACATTGCTGAATTCTGACTCCTGACTCCTGAATTCTGTTCGATAAAACAAAATCCACCTAAACATTAAAGTGTTTGGTGGATTTGTTACTTATCTTTAGTGGATCCGAGCAGAGTCGAACTGCTGTCCAAATTGGGTATTGACCCCCCGCTCATTCACAGGTTTAGCCTTTCTGACCCTCAAGGCGGGAATCGTTCATTATCCCGAACGTAGGATGCTCTGATTTAATCTTAGCCAGCAAGCCAACCAGAGAACGCTTGCTAGAGCATCCGTTGGGGGTTGGTCTTCAGTCCTTAACGGAGTCAAACTAAAGACGCTCGAACCTATAAGAGGTGTTTAGGCAGCTACTAGAGCATCCTTACGAGCAAAGCTAACGATGTTATTCGCATTTACTTTTTGTTTGAGCCTTTGATTTCCGAGAGGAGACTCACTCTCGACCTGAATCACAGAGCAGCGTTCGCCAACCTGTCGAAACCGTGACGGACCCATGCGCTTCATACTTCAATTATAATACGCAATTTTGAATTCGTAATTCTTAATTTGTAATTCGTAATTATCAAAGTCAGAATATATGGCTCCACTTAGTCAAAATAGCCAATTGCTAATTTCAAAACAAACTAGCAATTAGCTATTTATCACAATTAACAATTAGCTATTTCTAAGTTAGTGCTTCAGCACCACCTACAACCTCAAGGAGTTCTTGAGTAATTGCAGCTTGTCGTGCTTTGTTGTAAGACAGGGTGAGGGTGTTAATCAGTTCACCAGCATTTTCACTGGCATTACTCATGGCTGTCATCCGCGCTGCTAGTTCACTAGCTGCCGATTCTTGTAGCGCCCGCAATAGCTGGTTACTCAGATACAAAGGTAACAGGGAATCAAGAATCTGTACTGGATCTTGTTCAAAAATCATGTCAGGAGCCAACGGGCGGACTTGGCTAGTCACTTTCTCCCGTTCGACTTGAAATTGACCACCACGGGTTGTTAAGCGGAAGATTTCGTCATCTCCTGCTTCTAAACCTTGTGGATCGAGGGGTAGTAAGGTTTGGATTACCGGACGGGAGCTAACCAAAGAGACAAATCTGGTATAGATTAATTCGATGCGGTCAACTTCTTCCGAAAGGAACAAGGAAAGTAGTTGGTCAGCGATCTGATTGGCTTCCGCTGCGGTGGGGATTTGCTCTAAGCCGGTGTAAGTAGCATCGATGGGCTGATCGCGGCGTTGAAAGTACTGGGTAGATTTGCGTCCGACGAGTACAAATTTATAGTCTAAACCTTCTGCCTGGATTTCCTTGGCGCGGTTTTCTGCACGACGGATGACGTTATTATTGTAGCCGCCGCATAGACCGCGATCGCCTGAAATTACCAACAGCCCAACTGATTTAACTTGGCGTTTTTTCAGTAGTGGTAGGTTTGCTTCTTCAAAGCGCAGACGGCTTTGCAAACCATACAATACTTGTGCCAAGCGATCGGCAAAGGGACGAGTCGCTAGCACTTGTTCTTGCGCCCGACGTACTCTAGCCGCAGCTACGAGACGCATGGCTTCTGTGATTTTTTTGGTATTTTTGACCGACTGAATGCGATCGCGTATTGCTTTTAGATTGGCCATATTCTTGAGTTAGGAGTTAGGAGTTAGGAGTTAGGAGTTAAGAGCTAGGAGTATTTCATTAACTTTTAACTCTTAACTCTTCACTCCTCACTATTAATTACGCTGCTGCTTTGAAGGTCTTCTTGTATTCGGTGAGTGCTTCTTTCAAGGCAGCTTCTTCTGCGTCACCTAGTGCTTTGGAGGCTTTTACTCCTTCGGCATACTGGGTTTTACCAGTCTTTAAGTAGTCCCGCAGACCTTTGGTGAAGGTGGTTACTTGATTTACAGGCACGTCATCTAAGTAGCCATTAATACCAGCGTACAAAATTGCTACTTGCTCATATACTGAGAGTGGCGAATTTTGTGGCTGCTTCAGAAGTTCGCGCAACCGTTGACCCCGTGCCAACTGGTCTTGAGTGGCTTTATCTAAGTCAGAAGCAAATTGAGCGAAGGCTTGTAGGTCGTCAAATTGGGCTAGTTCCAATTTAATCTTACCGGCAACTTTTTTCATTGCCTTGGTTTGAGCCGCAGAACCCACACGGGATACAGAAATACCGGGGTTTACAGCGGGACGGATACCAGCGTTAAACAAGTCAGAAGACAGGAATATCTGACCATCGGTAATAGAAATTACGTTGGTGGGGATGTATGCTGAAACGTCACCAGCTTGGGTTTCGATGATTGGTAGGGCGGTCATGCTGCCTTTACCTAATTCGTCACTCAGCTTTGCGGCTCTTTCTAACAAACGGGAGTGGATGTAGAATACATCACCAGGGTAAGCTTCGCGTCCGGGTGGGCGACGCAGCAGTAGGGACATTTGGCGGTAAGCTTGGGCTTGCTTGGAAAGGTCATCATAAATTACCAGGGTAGCTTTGCCTTTGTACATAAAGTACTCAGCAATAGTTGCGCCTGTGTAAGGAGCTAGGTATTGTAGGGTTGCTGGTTCACTGGCACTAGCTGCGACGACGACGGTGTAATCCATTGCGCCTTTTTCTTGCAATGTCTGCACCACGTTAGCAACTGTGGAAGCTTTTTGACCGATCGCAACGTAGACACAAACTACATCTTCTTCTTTTTGGTTGATGATGGTGTCGATCGCGATCGCAGTTTTACCGGTTTGGCGATCGCCAATAATCAATTCCCGCTGACCACGACCGATAGGAATCATTGAGTCAATAGCTGTGATCCCCGTTTGCATGGGTTCGTGTACAGACCGACGGGCAATGATACCTGGTGCTGGAGATTCAATCAAACGGCTTTCTGAGGATTTGATGTCTCCTTTACCATCAATGGGACGACCCAAAGCGTCTACAACTCTTCCAATTAGAGCTTCTCCCACAGGTACTTGGGCAATTCTACCAGTGGCAGTTACAGAACTACCTTCTTGAATTTCTAGCCCTTCACCCATCAACACCGCGCCCACGTTGTCTTCTTCTAAGTTTTGAGCGATGCCAATTGTGCCATCTTCAAATTCTAAGAGTTCCCCAGACATAGCCTTTTCCAGACCATAGATCCGGGCAATGCCGTCACCAACTTGGAGGACAGTACCAACGTTAGCAACTTTGACCTCTTGATCGTATTGCTCGATTTGTTGTTGGATAATGCTGCTAATTTCGTCAGGTCTAATTGATATGCTCATGTGTCTATCTTTTTTGCTTTCGAGACGGAAGTAAAAGGGACTGGGGATTAGGGATTGGGGATTAGGGATTGGGGATGGAAAGAATTTATGACTATAATCTTTTTCCTAGTCCCCAGTACCCAGTCCCCAGTCCCAATTTTCTAGCTATTGGTTAAGCGCAATGAAAGGCGGCGCAACTGACCCCGGATACTGGCGTCAATTACCTGAGAACCTACTTTAATGATCACACCACCAATTAACTCGCTGTCTACATTGGTTTCTAGTTCTACCTGGCGAGCATTCGTAATGGCGATCACCTTTTCTGTAATTGCCTGCTGTTGAGCTTCTGTGAGGGGAACGGCTGAAATTACTTCCGCTAATACGGTTTGATTCAGCTGCCGCAACAGCGCCAAATACTGTTGAAAAATTGATTCCAAAAATGCAATGCGCCGTTTATCTACCAATACCAGCAAAAAATTGCGTAAGTAGGGGTTAGATCCTTCACCGAGTATTTGTTTGATGAGAGCTTTTTTGTTCTCAGACTGAATAAACGGGTTGCTGAAGAAGTTATGTAGCTGTTTGTCTGCTCTGAGCAGGCCGAGGAAAGTCCGCGCATCTTCCCCGAACTCTTCTGTCAAATTTTTCGATTGCGCTATTGACAAAAGTGCCTGTGCGTAAGGTTGGGCTACTTCAGCTGCCGCTACCTGACTTGTCATACATTGCCTCCCAGTTGTGCGATGCTGCGGTCAATTAAACTTTGTTGAGCATCGTCGGCAATCCCGCTTTTGAGTTGCGATTCGACTTTTTGCAATGCTAGTGTAGCTACCCGTTGCCGCAGTTGAGCGATCGCTCGATCAGTTTCGGTGTTTAAATCTGCTGCTGCTGTTTGTTTCAAGCGTTCTACGTCTTGCACTGCCTTCGCTAACAAGGCTTCTTTCGCTTTTTGAGCGTTTTCTACAGCAGATTGGCGGATGCGTTCTGCCTCTGCTTGAGATTGCTTTAATTGCTCTTGCGCTTGGGAAAGGGCAATCTTTGCCTCTTTTAAGCGCCCTTCTGCTTCCTGAATTGCGGTGGCAATATTGGATTGTCGCTCGTTCAGGATATTGCTTAAAACTTTACGTCCGAAGTAGAATAATATGCCAATCAGAATCGCTAGATTGATCAGATTGGTTTCAAAAATGTCTAGGTTTAGACCGAAACCACCTTCTGCTGCGCCTTCTGCCAATTCAGAGTGAACAGCGTTCGCTTCTGCGGCAAGTAATAAGAATGTCCCCATGATACCCATTTACAAGTGCGCTGCTCGCTGCTAATACGTTGTATTTTCCCCAAGGGAAATTTTAAGTATCTTTCCCCAAAGGGAAATTTAAGTATCTTTTCCCCGTAAGGAAGTTAAGTATCTTTTCCCAGAAGGGAAAAAAGTGCCTTTTTGTGACACTTAAATTTTGCGCTCTGGACTAGGGCCCAGTTGCGCGTATGCTTTCACAGAGCCAGTCTAGTTAGCTTATCTAACTGGAGTTGGCCCCAATAGTTTTTCTAGAATCTGCCGGCTTAAAGCATCAACTTGTTGCTCTAAGGTACGAAAAGCTTCCTGCTTTTGTTGTTCTATTTCAACAGAAGCTTGTTCTCGTTGAGTCTGAGCTTCTTTTTGGGCCTCAGCAATTTTCTCAGCAGTAATTTTCTTAGCTTCAAGTTGAGCTGCTTCTATAGTCGCTTGCGATTGTCTGCGAGCGTCTGCGAGTTGCTGCTCATATTCGGTAGCCAAGCGCTCGGCTTTAGCCAAGCTCTCCCGCGCCTCAAGGGTATTCGTTCGGATGTAACTATCGCGATCGTCTAGTACCTTGGTCAGTGGCTTATAGAAAATTGCATTCAACAAAGCTGCCAAGAGCAGGAATTGCAATGCCATGAAGGGCAAGGTAGCATCGAAATCAAACATTTGTCTCCTCTTTGGCTGGAGTAGCAGTTTTCATGGCTAGCAACGTCATCCAACCTTTCATATTTTAGAGACCCATAGCCAACAAGGGTCAAGTAATTTTGGATTTTAGATTTGCAATTTTGGTGAAGCAGCGCGGTCTTCTCCCAAGGGGAGACGCCAAGGGCGATGGGGGTTTCCCCCATGAGCGACTGCTGAACCCAAAGGGATTAACACTAATCCAAGGGTTATGTTCTTCTGAGCATTTTAGATTAATGATTTGAGATTTGTTTCACCAATCACCTTCGGCACATGTACCGGAAACTCTTGATA
Source organism: Nostoc sp. KVJ20 (assembly GCF_001712795.1). Lineage (GTDB taxonomy): Bacteria > Cyanobacteriota > Cyanobacteriia > Cyanobacteriales > Nostocaceae > Nostoc. The sequence continues at coordinate 31,607 of NZ_KV757696.1, read as the reverse complement.
ATCCAAAATCCAAAATCCAAAATCTAAAATCTAAAATCACATTAGAATGACTAAATACCTAAAACCTCTTAGATTGTAGAGGCGTGATGATTCACGTCTCCACACTCACAAAATTTTCAGGTATTAGCCGAAGGGGTTAGCAAACAGCAATACCAAGGCAATTACTAGACCATAGATAGTCAAGGATTCCATGAATGCCAAGGTTAATAGCAGAGTACCGCGAATTTTTCCTTCTGCTTCAGGTTGACGAGCAATACCTTCTACTGCTTGTCCAGCAGCGTTACCTTGACCAATACCAGGGCCAATTGCAGCTAAACCAATCGCTAAAGCAGCAGCGAGAACTGAAGCAGCCTGAACTAATGGATCCATGTTGATTTTCCTTGCTTTGATTACAAAACTAACAAAAGTACGTTAACGATTAGAAACGTGGTTTTCACGCTGCACATAAGTTCTTTGATCGCGCTTTGCGATATTTTGAGCGAATATGCTCTTGGAACTGTGCTATCAACTGAGAAGTTTAATGCTCCTCATGTTCTTCTCCGCCATGCCCCTCCATTGCCTCATGAATGTATGCTCCGGCGAGGGTGGCGAAAACCAGGGCTTGAATGGCACTGGTAAACAAACCCAAGGCCATTACAGGCAGAGGTACAAATAGAGGAACTAGCAGCACCAACACCGCTACAACCAATTCATCCGCCAAAATATTACCAAATAGCCGGAAGCTTAGGGAGAGAGGTTTGGTGAAATCTTCAAGAATTGCGATCGGCAACAAAACAGGTGTTGGCTCTATATATTTCTTAAAGTAGCCTAAACCCCGTTTGCTAAAACCTGCGTAAAAGTACGCCAAGGAAGTCAGCAATGCCAATGCAACAGTCGTATTGATGTCATTGGTGGGAGCTGCCAATTCGCCTGAAGGTAGCTTGATGAGCTTCCAGGGAATTAGTGCGCCTGACCAGTTCGATACGAAAATAAACAAGAACAATGTGCCAATAAATGGCACCCAAGGGCGGTACTCTTTCTCACCGAGTTGGTTTTTGGCCAAATCACGAATGAATTCTAGGGCGTATTCCATCAAATTTTGGATGCCCTTGGGAATTCTTTGTGCATTTCGAGTAGCAGCTATTGAGGCTACTACTAGAATACTAATCACAAACCATGAGGTGAGAAAAACTTGCCCATGAATTTTAAGATTGCCCAACTGCCAGTAGAAATGATGTCCTACTTCTAATTCGGCGAGGGGAAAAGAATTAAAGGCGTTTAAGACACTAAGCATTTGCATTCTTCAAGCATTTTCCCCAACGAGCGAGGATGGGATTACTATCTTTGTGAGCCTGAATTCTTAAGAATCAGGAATGAACGCAATTTGCACCATATAGACGAGGAGCGTGGCTTTGTAAGTTAGAAATCCCAAAAAAATGGGTAGAATCTGTAGCTCACGCCATTGAGTTGCTACGATCATGACTCCCATAAATAGAGCAAAACGAGTTTTGCTCAGACTGGTTTTCTCACTACCGAGCTGCTCAACATCTCTAGCCAACATTTTTAAGTAAACCACACCTGTACACGCCCCAATTAAATAATTTAGGGCAATGTTTAAGGAATAAAAAATCCACACAGAGATAAAAATAACCCCCGTCAAGACAAGCGTGATTACCAACAATCGCTGGAAGAGTTGATAGAACTCTTGCATGGAGTTATCCGATTCTGTGTCTTCAGAATCGGTTTTAGCATCTTGTTGCGTTGTCGGAGTGGGCGCAATTGATTCGTCAGACAAGCTCACGGGACTTGAAACCAGTACAGTTAAATATGATGACTGCACATTCAGTCAGCTGAATCATATCACGATGCGGTAACAATACTTTAGGAAAAAACAATTAACTTCTTGTCAACATCAGAGAGTAAGTGCCGACGGACTAAAGCTTACAGCACTTTTACCAAGTCCGCCGACGTGGACGTGGTGAAAAAATAAGGGTTTTATAGACCATTCGTAAATTGAGGGCAGGCAAGATGCCTACCCCACAAGAGTTTTGGGTTGAATCTATCTCTCGATTAAATTATCTTGGCAGTCCGTAGACCGAACAGCAAACCTACAGATAAGCCAAAGAATAAACCCAAGAAGACGACATAAGATACAATTGCAAACATTTATTGCTCTCCAGAATACTTCCTAAATCTATTGAATCATTAGTTGTTGGGCATTGGGAATGGGGCATTGGGCATGGTGGTAGAGGGGAAATACTTACTACAACTTTTCCCCTGCTTCCTTGTTTCTTAACCAATCCCCAATTCCCAATGCCCTATGCCCATTTCCGAGATTGCGATACAATACAGCCCACGGACGCTTGTTTGGGGTTGGGCAATGACTTCTGTAATTAATGTAAATTTACCAGAGCAGTCTTATGAGATTGCGATAACTTCGTCGAGCTACGCTAACGCACCTTCGAGTTTAGATCAATTAGGTCAACAGATGGCCAGTCTCAAGCTAGGCAAGAAGGTACTGCTGGTTTCTAATCCGACAATTTTTAAGCATTTTGGCGAAAGAGCGATCGCATCTCTAACAGCTGCCGGATTTGAAGTCGCTAGCTGCACTCTACCACCTGGTGAACGCTATAAAACCCTCAATTCTATCCAAAAACTCTACGATATCGCCTTGGAAAACCGCCTAGAACGTTCTTCTACTATGGTGGCTTTGGGCGGAGGTGTAATTGGTGATATGACTGGCTTTGCGGCTGCAACTTGGTTGCGCGGCATTAATGTTGTCCAAGTACCTACCTCTCTGTTGGCGATGGTGGATTCGGCAATTGGTGGCAAAACTGGCGTGAATCATCCCCACGGTAAAAACTTAATTGGGGCATTCCACCAACCGCGTTTCGTTTTGATTGACCCAGATGTGTTAAAAACTCTACCTATGCGTGAGTTTCGGGCAGGGATGGCAGAAGTTATTAAGTACGGTGTGATTTGGGATGCCGAATTGTTTGCCCAGTTGGAAGCAAGTAAACGCCTTGACCAACTCCGCTATGTAAAACCTGAACTGATACATACCATATTAACGCGCTCTTGTCAAGCTAAAGCTGATGTTGTTAGCAAAGATGAGAAAGAAGGAGGATTACGGGCGATTCTCAACTATGGACATACCATCGGTCATGCAGTGGAAAGTTTGACTGGTTATCGTCTAGTAAATCATGGTGAAGCGGTAGCCATTGGTATGGTAGCAGCCGGTCAAATTGCTGTGGATTTAGGACTGTGGCAAAAAGAAGACACAGAACGTCAAAATGCTTTAATTCAAAAAACGGGTTTACCAACTCAATTACCAACTGGGGTAGATATTGAAGCAATTATTGAGGCGTTGCAATTAGATAAGAAAGTCCAAGCCGGGAAAGTGCGGTTTGTTTTACCAACGGAGATTGGTGTAGTAACGGTTACCGATGAAGTATCATCTGATATTATTCGCCAAGTTTTGCGGGGAATGTAAAGAATTTAGGAGTCAGAACAAAAATTAGTTGCTCTGTCATTCAATTACGAATTACGAATTACGAATTACGAATTATTGAGCCATGATACTCCAAGCAAAGAATCAATTAACCTTGCAAGAGTTTCTAAATCTTCCGCCAGAAGAGGGAGACATAACTTATGAGCTAGTTGATGGTCAGGCAATTCCTAAAATGTCACCAAAATTTTTTCACGCTAAACTTACCCGCGTTCTTCTCAATTTGATTGAGCAATCGTGTGAGGGGAAAGGAGAAGTTTGCCCGGAATGGGCTGTTGCATTAACTCGTCGGGGACGAGATTGGATGCCAATTCCAGATATTTTATACATTTCTTATGAGCGTTTACCCGCTAACTGGGATGAAAACGAAGCTTGTCCTGTTCCTCCTGATTTGGTGATTGAGATTATTTCCCCAGGACAAACCTTTGGACAAATGGTGGCTAAAGCCAAAGATTATTTAGATGCTAAGGTGCTGCGCGTGTGGATATTAGATATTAAAGCCAGAAGCATTACTGTTTTTTATCCAGATGCAGCACCACAAACTTATATGGGAGAAGAACTACTCACAGATTCTTTGTTTGAAGGACTGCAATTTACTATTGAGCAAGTGTTTCAAAAGGCAAAAATACCATTAGCTACTGAATAGTACATTTTTCATATCCAGCACAATTCTCTTGCTCTTAACATCCATCAAAAATTTCAAGATTAATTCATCCATTTGTGGGAGGTAATTAGCAACCCCATAAGTGTATTTTGCTTATCATCAGACCAAAACAAGATGGTTTGAATCAGCATTCACACAAGGGATGTATCAATCATGTTAAACCTGATATTTGCCGGATGTATAAAAATAAAACCCTGGGTGGTTTCAACAGCTTTTTTATTGGCTGTACAGACTTCCGCCAATGCTGAACAACCCCTTCCTCGTTTGACTCCAACACAAGCTCAAAATTTATCTCGTGACTTGGTTCCACATAACTCTCAGGACTTTTTTAGGCAAGGAAAAGATTCAATTGAGAGAGAAATTCAAATTCTTAGGCAAAGACAACTGCGCTCAATTAAACCTATTCTTAAGATTGATTCAGTACCTCAGATAAAAAGACCAGATACTCAGCGAAAACCCTAAAATCTTAATCTAAAGTAAGAATTATAATCTTTACTATGACATTTTAGATCGCTACTTCTTGTCATTAATTCTTAAGCCATAGCACCTAAACTACACCTACAGGCATTGCAATTACTATGCTCTGCTTCGATATAACAGAGTTTTTGTGTTTTCAATAAACTTTGCAACACAAATTTACAATTTTAATCGTCTAGCAAACTCATCAATGCGTGAACCTCAACGTCTTGAGGCTCTGACAATTGATGCTGTAACTCTAATAATTCATCTTGTAATGCTTCTACTACATAGAGCATATTAGATTCTTGTGCAATTTTTAGCTGATTTTCTTTAATTTTGATTTGTTTTAGCAAGTTGTTTTCAAGATGAATTGAATTGTAATGTTGAGTAATCATAGTTTTACATTTATTATTAATTTATGGAATGCCATTAAATTTACCACCTGTGTATTATTCCACAGTTTTCTCACTTTTTAAATATCTCGTGATTTAATCTTCATTACTCGTTCGGAACCTAACGCACTGAAGTAGTCTGAATGGTAAGTTACATTTTGATCGCATTCTACGTACAAGAAATGTGTGTTATTAAATATACGCTACTCAGCAAAACTCAGCTGCGCGGGTTTACCAATGTAGCTGACTGGTGAATCTGATACTCAGAAGGGAGTATAGTTTATATAGTTAGTCCTTTGCTGAAATTTTAGTTTGATACTAAAGGAATTAAAAAATGTCTACTGATACTCACATAGTTGCTTACGTTGAAGAAAGTGAATTTGATGTTGTTTTAAATGGAAGCGAAGAGAAAGTTGTTGTTGTTGATTTTACTGCTACTTGGTGTGGCCCTTGTCGCCTGATCAGTCCGTTAATGGATCAACTTGCCGAGGAATACAAAGGTCGCGCTAAAGTTGTGAAAGTAGATGTTGACAGCAACAAGCCGATTTTCAAAAAATTCGGTCTTCGCAGCATTCCAGCAGTTTTAATTTTCAAAGATGGCATTTTAGCAGAAACTATCGTGGGAGTTTCTCCTTACGAGCAGTTTAGTGAGGCTGTTCAGAAACTTCTTGAGGTTGTTTAAACTGAATTCGTAATTCTTAATTAACAGTGACGTTTTAGGTGGAGTTCAAATTACCCGAAGTTCCGAACGTCGGCTTCCGAGCATCGGACTTCTCACCAATTGAAGCAAAATTATAAATTTTTAACCTAATACAGTTCAGTTAAGGTTACTGGTGTAGATAATTTGTTTTTGAAGACGCGATGAATCGCCGTCTCTACAAGTTTTTTGGGCTTATCTGAACTGTATGGATTTTTAACCTTTTCTTTTTCGCCTTGCAATACGCTTGGGTTTAGTTTCTAAACCCAAGCGTATTGCAGTTTATGGTTTTTGACGCTAACCCAAGCGTATTGGCTTATAGTGTGCTTGAAGTAAACCACTTGGATATTGTTTTGAGTGAATCAACTCCAATTTTTTTTCAGGGGTAGGCGGTGGGAAAAGTTGTATGCCGCCACCTAAGATAGTTGGAATAATTGAAATAATATATTCGTCAATCAAATTGTGCTGAAGAAACGAATTGATTAATGCTCCACCACCAACTAGCCAGATGTTTTCTAAGCCTTGAGCCTCTATATTTGCTAACGCCTGTTGTACTGTATCTGAAACAAATACAACGTCTTCGCGGTCAGATTTGAGATGGCGCTGAGTGAAAACGAAAGATTTTTTGTCTGGATAAGGCCATTTATCAAAACCAAGCCCTACTTCATAGGTTTTGCTGCCTAATACGATCGCATCAATCGATTCGTAGAAATCAGTGTAACCATAGTCTTCCCCTTCTATATCAAGGATTGATAGCCAATCAATTCCGCCATCGCTGCGAGCAATGTAGCCATCCAAACTAGCTGCAATGTAGAGTGTAACTTTCGTCATTTTGCTTCTGAATTTGGTATTTTTCACCCAATTCCTTACGTTTTTTGATTCTGCGATTTAAACCGGCCTGCAATAAATTCTCGCTTCGATAAATGCTTTGTATTGCGTTTGGTAACTCGCTCTCGCCACATCTTGAAACTAGATTCCTTCATTTCGCGCCTCATTAGGGCGATTACCTGTTTCTCCAGAAGCCCAAACTGAGCCTCAATGGCATCAAAAGATGTTCTATCTTCCCATGCCATTTCAATGATGCGATTGATAGTTTCCGAATCGAGGTTAGGTAGCTTCATTCCTTGGCTGGCAATTAATAAATTTGAGCTATGAAAAGGAATTCTGTATTCTTCTTCAAATATATTTTACTTTTCGTTTTGAAGAACCATTGTGTCTGCTGCACCTAGTTGAAGGGCATAGAGGTTGGCATACACACCCTGCTGATTGACAAGTTCAGTGTGAGTACCTTGCTCTACAATTTGTCCCTGCTGAATTACTAATACCTGATCTGCCTGAGTAACTGTACTGAGACGGTGGGCAATTACAAAGCTGGTACGACCTTGGAGCAAGCGAGCGATCGCACTCTGTACTAGTGCTTCTGTACGTGTGTCAATGCTGCTGGTGGCTTCATCAAGAATCAGAATTCGCGGGTTAATCAACACCGCACGAGCAATACTGATTAATTGTCGCTGTCCCTGACTTAGGGGCGCTCCCCGTTCACCCAATTGAGTTGTATAGCCTTGTGGCAATGAGGTAATGAACTCATGTACATTTGCCAGTTGTGCAGCCGCTTCGATATCAGCTTGGGTGGCATAAGGAGCGCCAAAGGCAATGTTTTCAGCAACAGTACCACTGAACAGAATATTGTCTTGCAGAACGATGCCTATTTGACGCCGCAGACTTGCTTGAGTAACACTACGCACATCAATATTATCAATTTTCACTGCACCGCCAGATACATCGTAAAAGCGCAAAATCAAGTTAATGATTGTACTTTTTCCCGAACCGGTCGGCCCGACTAACGCAACCATCTGCCCTGGATAGGCGTGCAAATTCACTCCTTTGAGAACCAGTTGATCTGGGTTGTAGCCAAACTTGACATTCTCAAATGTCACCTCACCTTGAATAGGCGGCATTTCTGTCGCATCGGGTGCATCTTTGAGTTCTGACGGCTCATCTAGTAATAAAAAGATTCGCTCTAATCCGGCAAAGGCAGATTGAGCTTGGGTGTAAAACTGGCTGAGAATTTGGATAGGGCGGAAGAACTGCTGGACGTAAAGTAAAAAGGAGGTCACTACACCCACTGTTGCTGCTTCTGTAACTGCGAGATAGCCGCCATAAGCCAGCACACCTGCGGTTGCTAGTGTGTTGAGAAAATCGATGGAGGGCAAAAAGGCTGAAGTAATTGCCACAGCTTCGACGTTGGCATCACGATTGGCGGCATTGAGAACGTCGAATTCTGCGATGTTCGTCTGTACACGATTAAATGCCTGTGCTTCTCGCACGCTGCCAATATCTTCTTCTAACTTGGCGGAAAGCTGCCCAATGGTTTGTCGGGTGACGCGAAATCTGGCTCTCGCCCAACGTGCAAACAAGCTTGTGGTAAAAATCATCAGTGGCACAACCAGGTTGCTCAACAAACCGAGTTGCAGGTTGATTGAGAGCATCGCAATGATTATACCGATCAAACTGAAAGTGTTGCCCAGCATTTGGGCGATCGTCAGTCCAAATGCCTGATTCACGGTATTAACATCATTCAGCAGACGGCTCATTAAATCGCCTGCTTCGCTGCGATCAAAAAAGCTAAGTGGCAAACTTTGGATTTTAATGAAAATATCTTGCCTCAGTTGAGCCAGCAATCGCTGCATAATCCAACCGACTCGAATGATTTGACCCCGGATTGCTAATACACCAAGTCCGTAGTTTAGTCCAAGTAGCCCTAATAACAGCAGCAGTCCTTGCAAATTACCTTGTGCAATGAGACGATCAATCGACCAGCCGAGGAAAAATGGCCCAATTGCCTGGGTTATAGCACCAATCAATACTAAAGTCAGGGCTATGGGAATTTCTTTGCGATAGAGTAGCACGTATTGCAAAAAGCGCCGCAGGGTGGAGAGTTGCTGACTCGCGTTTTCCTCAGATGCAACAACGGGAATAGTGCCTCTCATAAAAATTTTGGATTTTAGATTTGGGATTTTGGATTAAAAGTCTTTATTAAGTTAAGTCGGTGCGATTAAGGCTAATTGGTGGGGCTGTCATTTGTCATTTGTCATTTGTTATTGATAAGGGTTTTAAGACTATTTACGTTTTGGTTTATTCCCACCGACTTATTTAGAAGGGTGTGAGCAAAATTAATTATGCTAATTGAGGATTATTTTTCTCCTTTGGTTTTACTTGAGATTCTAAAATCACCCCGTAGAGTGGGCTGGTTTGCATCAATTCTTCGTGAGTGCCTTGTGCTACCAATCGTCCTTTATCTATCAGAAAAATGCGATCGGCATTCTTGACGGTGCTAATGCGTTGAGCTACTACAAAAGTTGTACAAGCTTTTTGGCGCATGAAGCCATCTAGTTCGGCTTGAATCTGGGCAGCAGTTTTGGCATCCACTGCTGAGGTACTATCATCCAAAATCAGAATGCTGTAATCGGTTAGTAAGGTACGAGCGATCGCAATTCTTTGTTTTTGTCCACCAGATAAGCCCACGCCCCGTTCTCCCACAATTGTCTCGTAGCCATCGGGTAAACCGCTAATAAAATCGTGCATTTGTGCGGTTTTGGCAACTTCAATTACCTCTTCTAAGGTTGCATCGGGTTTGGCGTAGGCAATATTTTCGCGGATTGTGCCAGAGAAGAGGGTGGTTTCCTGAAATACAATACCAATACGCGATCGCAGACTTTTGAGCGTAAAATCTTTTACATCTCGTCCGTCAATGCGAACTGCTCCCCCTGTGACATCATAAAAGCGGGCAAGCAAGTTCATAATTGTGCTTTTCCCGGAACCAGTCATCCCTAAAACGGCGATTAGCTCTTTGGGCTTGGTTTCAAAGGAAACTTCTTTGAGAGTTTCGGTTGTTGCTCCTGGATAGCGAAAGGAAACATTTTCAAAGGTGATTCTACCAACGCAGGTGTCAAATGGGACAGCGCCGGGGCGATCGCGAATTTCTACCTCTGCATCTACAACTTCATAGACTCGTTCGGCGGAAGCAGCTGATTGAGCGATCGCAGGTGCAGCAAATCCAATTAACAAAATTGGTTGGAGAATCAACGCTAGGTATGAATTAAACGCCACCAGTTCGCCAATGGAAAATCTATTCCCAATTACCTGCGCTCCCCCGTAGCCGAAAACTGCCAGTGTTACTAAATTACTCAGCAAAAAGATCACGGGGAAGGTATCACGGATGGCGCTAATGGTTTTCATGTTTGCCTTGACTAGGCCATCATTCAGTGTTGTGTAACGCGACCTTTCAGTTGATTCCCGCACAAAGGCTTTCACTACCCGAATTCCGAGTAAGTTCTCTTGCAATACAGCATTGAGGTTACTCAGTTGCTCTTGTACCTGTCGAAAAAGTTTGTTATTTCGGTTGATGAATCGCGCCATTAACCATCCGGCTAGGGGTACTACCGTTAGCGTAATCAGCGCTAATTGCCAGTTCATCACCAGCAAAACTACCGAAATAGTCACCAATGTCACAATTGAACCGATGACCTGAATTAAGTTAGTGCCAACAAAGGTACGGATCTGCTCAATGTCACTGGTGACACGGGTTAGTAGTTGGGAAGTCTGCGCCTGGTCATGATAGCTGAAACTGAGAGTTTGAATTTTGCTAAAAATTTTGTTTCGCAGGTCATAAGCTACACCCTGAGACACTGCTTCTGCTAAATAGCTTTGTCCAAAGTTAAATACACCACGAGCGATCGCGGCGACTACCATCCAGGCGGCGCTATACAGCACAATTTGGAGGTTTTGTTTGATGATTCCTTGATCTATTCCCCACCGAAATAGTTGTGGGGTAACTGCGTTTGCGATCGTCAACAGCAACAGACTGACCAATGCTCCTAGCGAAGTCCATCGGTAAGTGCTTAAACTCTTAAGCACGCGCTGGATTGACTGTATTGACGAAGTTTCCTGGAGTTCTGGTTGCTGAACCACTGGAATTCACCCCTGTATCTTTGGAAAATTATCTCGTATTTTGATTGTAAAAAACCACATTGGCTAATTGAGAGTGAGGAATGTGGGATCTATTTGTCGTGGAAATTCCAAATTTTGGGACAACGGTATGGGAAAATACCTCTTTGGCAAGCATTGCGGCTAATTTTAAATACCTAAGAAAACCAAAGAACAAGAATAATGGCTCAAAATTTTCATAGCAATTCCCCACTTCCCTCGGATATCTCAACTGTTATCAGCCGCACAGCCAAGCCAAGTTCTGAGTTCTACTCTATTTTTTCTGAAGAAGAAGTTTTAGAAATAATTCATGCATTAGAATTCAGACGAGAAATACCATTAAAGTATTCTTATAAAGGTAGAGGCGCAAACATCTGGAATGAGTTTTATCTCAAATATCTTATTCCTACATGGTATCGAACATCAAATGTAGAAATTGAACTTTTAAAGAATAACTTTCAATACTTGAATGACAATATTCAAAATGGGAAAAAAGTCAATATTGTAGATGTAGGTGCAGGAAATTCATATCCGGTTAAAGATTTTATTCAAAGACTTAATAAATTAGCAAAAATCAATAAATATATCGCATTGGATATTAGCGATGAATTGCTGAATTTATCTAGAAAAAACTTCAAAAAATGGTTTCCTCTCGTCGATTTTATCAGTTCTACAATTGACATCGAAAATAGTTGCATACCCAAAACTTTATTCCAACAAAATAAAGCTAACCTTGAAATTGATGACACAGCAAAAATATTTTTTCACTTAGGGGTTACTATTGGTAATCATCAAAATAGAGACAAGGTATTCAAAAACTTTAGAGATAGCATGGGGAAAAACGATTTTCTGGTATTCACTAATGAAATTGGCTCTAACTCCAGATGGGATGGAAACGTGAGAGGTGGCTGCAAGTATCATGTAGAAGAAATATATGGATGGGTAAAAAACAAAATTGGGATTAAATCTGAAGATTGTGAATTAGTGAGGAAGTATGATTTAAAAACAGATAGTATAATCGCTAATATAAAACTACATCAGGATTACACAATAAATTTTAATCAGATGGGGATAGATAAAAAGATTGAAATCTCAGAAGGTGAAGAAATTACTATTTGGCGACATCATAAGCATGAAATGCCTGCACTTTTACAAGAACTAGAACGTTCTGGATTACAACTTATTCAATATAGTACTAACAAATACAAATCACATATTATGGTAATTTGTAAGGTTGCCAGTAACTAACCTTTTCAATTATATTTTGCGCTGTTCAGATACCCAACTTATCAAATAAGTTGGGTATCTAATTTTTCACGTATAATTTAGGATTGCTATGGGTTATTATTATGGCAGTAGGATTTTGTATCAATTAAATGTACATCAAACGTGGTCTAGGTTGAGGAATTGGACGCCCTAAATCCTTAGCCGTTTCTATCCATTCCTGCATAACTAATTCTATATTATGCAAGGCTTCTTGGTAACTATCGCCGTCAGCAGCACAGCCTGATAATTCTGGTACTTCAGCAATAAAGGCTTGATCTAATTCACTCCAGTAGAGAATGATTTCATAGCGAAACATCATTTTTACTTCCTAGTTTATACTTGAGAATTACTGCCCGAACTTGTTTAATTTGATAGCTTTTGGCTTTTCCTCTTTTATGTTGTAGGTTCAATATTTCTTCAACATCGGCTTTGATAAAAATACGATGATCGCCACGAATCCGTTCATCAAAGCCTAGTGTATATAAAAGTTGCCACAGTTGGGCGAAAGGGATGTCTGTATCAGAAGTCCCAGAGAGAATTTTGTCTAAGAGTTTGTCTTGCTGACTCACGTTTTTCTGACTGCTTTAATGTTTCTATAGTCTCATATTTATTTAAAATCGGAGCATACAAAAACAAATGACTATTGTGGAGGCACATCATTTTGCTTGACATTGATCGCTTGTTTATAAAATAGAGAAATGCGATCGCGTTGCAAACGCAACAGAAGATATCGCTTGTGAAACACTGGTATCAAACCCAACTGATAACCGCTATACCCAAATTTATAAGTAATATAGGTAACTACAGAGGTCAAATTGTTAAGATTGCTCATATCATAATTCTGAGGTATAAATCCATCTCAGTTAGTGTTGGTATTGAGTAAGAAATATTACATAAATATGAAAAACCACATTCTAGGTGTAGCCGCATTTTTAACCACGATTAGTTTGACAACCAGTGTACAAGCAGCAAATTCTGAACATGTTAGACAGTTGTTGGCAACTAAACAATGTCAAAACTGTGATTTGACTAGCGCAGGTTTAGTGATGGCTGACTTATCTGGAGCGAATTTGAGTGGTGCTAATCTCACAGGTGCTAACCTCAGCCGTGCAAACTTGAGCGGTGCAGATTTGCGGGGTGCAAACTTGAGTGGCGCTAGTTTATTTGGTGTTAACTTGAGCGAAGCTAAATTTAGTGGGGCAAATTTGACGGGTGCTGACTTGAGAAATACCTATCTAGCAAATGTAGAACTGACTGGTGCTTACCTAAATGGTGCTAACTTCCAAGGTGCAGTTGGTATACCATCACAAATTGCTTCACCAGAAGAATTTTATGCTTGGGGTGTAGCAGAAGCACAAAAAGGCAACCAACAGCAAGCAATTAGTTATTTTAATCAAGCGATCGCTATTAAACCAGAATATGCGGGTGCTTATTTAGCTCGTGGTGTCGCCCGTTACCAAATACTAGATAGACAAGGTGCATTCCAAGACGCCCAAGTTGCTGAAAAATTGTTTACATCCCAAAACAACAATCCTGGAACGCTAACAGCCCAAGCTTTTATTAAAGAACTGCAAACACCCGTCAATGAAAAGGTAAGCGCTGGTAAACCCAGTTTTGTTGACTTTTTGGGAAGTCTTGGCTCAGTCTTGCTCCAGTTCTTCCCTTTTTAAGTACTTTTTTTTAAGGGAGAGAGTTAAAAGAACAGAGGGATAATATACAGATGACAAATGACAAATAACAAATGACTTTATCTAAGGAATTATGGGCAGCAAATCAAGACTTAGCCCAAGCTTGCCTAGAGCATCCTTTCGTTCAAGGCATTGGCGATGGTACTCTTGAGCAAGTAAAATTTGCTTACTACGTAGGGCAAGATGCTTTTTTTTTAGAAGCTTTTGCCCGTGCGTACAGTATCGCCGCAGCTAAAGCACCAGACTGGTTAGGCTTCACTACATTTCATAACTTAGCTAGCGGTGTTTTAGAAGAACTGCGGTTGCATAGTAGCTATGCTTCGCAGTGGGGAGTCAATTTGCATTCTGTAGAACCACAATCTGCTACCCGCCGCTATACTGATTTTTTATTAGCAACTGCTTGGGGTGGAGATGTGGGCTTAACTGCTGCGGCGATGTCTCCCTGTATGCGTTTGTATGCCTTTTTGGGAGAAAAGTTGGCTTGTAATGGCATTCCTAATCATCAATATGCAGACTGGATTCGTACTTACAGCAGCGCAGACTTTCAACCACTAACACAACAATTAGAAAATTTAGTTGACAATTATGCCACTCCCAATCCTGTTGTATATTCAACCTATCGTTATGCTATGTTTTGTGAGCATGACTTTTTTCAGGCTGCGTGGATTGCGAAATAAATTCAACGTATGTAAATAATGGCCCCTAATACCGTTTCCTTGTGAAGCTGCATATATTCACCCCCCGGCTATCGCCGTCCCCCCTTGCCAAGGCTACGGTGTACACACAAATCAGAGTTACTTTGAGATCCGGGTTTTACCCCCCTTAATCCCCCCTTGTCAAGGCTACGGTATACACACAAGTCAAAAAAAGATCAATTTCGCATTATTCTCTCGTTTATCTCGTTCCTATGCTCTGCATAGGAATGCCTGATTAGAGGCTCTGCCTCTAGTCAGATATTGAGTCTCTGACTCAAGAATGCATTCCCAGGCGGAGCCTGGGAACGAGGAAATGCTTATCAAGCTAGGTTTTTAGGACTTGTGTGTACACCGTAGCCTTGCCAAGGGGGGACTACAGGGGGGTATTATGATGTGCATCTTCATACAGAATTGGTATAACTCCTGACCATTAACTAATGACTGAAGTAGATATTCTCATCCTATCAAATGGCCCAGGTGAGGTAACAACCTGGGTGCGTCCAGTAGTAAAGGCATTGCGGCAAGAACTAGGGGATGATCCTTCTGTAGTGAGGATTTCTGTGGTATTGTCACCTTGCTCAAATGCCAGTGGAAAAGAAGCTGCGATCGCTCTTTCTTACCCAGAAGTAGATAGAGTACAAGGAGCAGAGCATTTTTGGCAATTTTTGCTTTGGGGCAAAACATTTGAAAATTGGGACTGGAGAAGTCGCGGTGTAGTTGTTTTCCTCGGTGGGGATCAAATTTTTCCCGTAGTCATAGGTAAAAAACTCGGATATCGCACAGTGGTTTACGCCGAATGGGAGGCCAGGTGGCATAACTGGATTGATCGCTTTGGTGTAATGAAACCCAAAGTTGCAGCCAAAGTCCCAGCAAAATATGCCCACAAATTCACTGTCGTCGGAGATTTGATGGTTGAAGCCCAAGAACAAGTCAGCACTCCCTACTCCCTATTCCCTACTCCCCACTCCCCAATCATTGGTTTACTCCCTGGATCAAAAGCAGCAAAATTATCCCAAGGAGTGCCATTAACTCTAAGCATTGCCGAATACATTCATGCAAAAAGGCCGCAAACCAAATTTGTGATTCCTGTAGCCCCAACTCTGGATTTACAAACTTTAGCTAGTTTTGCCGATCTCAAAAAGAACTCTATTGCTGAAATCTTTGGCTTTGGCGGTGCTTCCTTAATTCTCCCAGAGGACGGTAGAGGGAAGGCATTGCTTAAAACAACAACGGGCTTAACTGTGGAACTGTGGCAAGAAAACCCTGCATATCATTTATTGTCCCAGTGCTGCATTTGCTTAACTACAGTGGGGGCAAACACTGCCGAACTTGGTGCTTTAGCAATACCAATGATTGTTTTGCTGCCAACGCAGCAACTTGACGCCATGCGTTCTTGGGATGGTTTACCTGGGTTGCTGGCAAATCTGCCAGGTGTAGGTACGCCCTTTGCCAACGTAATTAATTGGCTATTCCTAAGATTTGTGAGACGCAAAGGTTTATTAGCATGGCCAAATATCTGGGCACAGGAAGAGATAGTGCCAGAACTTATGGGTAAACTTCAACCGCAAGAAATTGGGGAAATGGTTTTAGACTTATTAACCCATCCAGAAAAATTGGATGATATCCGCGCTAAACTCCGTAACATTCGCGGTGAAAGCGGTGCAGCCCAGAAGATAGCACAGATTGTTGGTGAGGAAATTGGGTAACAATTAAAGACCCCATACTTGTCGGGTTTTGGGGAATTGGGTTTGGGGTAAGGGGAAAGAAAAAACCTTTAACCTTTACCCTTTAACCTTTTCCCCAAACCCAATTCCGAGTTCAAAATGCTTTACCCAAGCAGTATTGATTAAAGACCAACAGATTCTAAATCATCTGGCACCGTTGAGTCATTAAGGGCGTTGCGGAAGTATTCTCCTGCCAATCCAGTTGCGGAAAAAATTGGTGTACCAGCCTGGAGGTCAAAAATATAAGCAGTATACTTTGTTGAACGACGAGGATTTGAAGATTGAAAGCCGCTAATGTCAAAGTTTCCTTTGACTACTACTAACATCAATGGCGGTTCTTTACCCATAAAATCAAACTCACCAAAACCAGTAGAAGGAATTTCAGCAGCTTTGATTGGACGGGCAAATATTGCTTCAGGTATGCCGCTGAGTATCTTAAATCGGCAAGAGTGGGCAAGAGTATAGTTTACAGCAGCTTGCTTAATTTCCTTTTCCGAAGCTGAAGTTAGCGGACGTTTTTGAAATATACTCAACCGATTAACTTCTTCAGGAAAGATTTTGTTGAAGATTTCGGGCGGAAGAATGCTGAGTTGATTCTGAAGTGAGCAACGATCTGACAAAGCATTTGACAAAGTAGAGATAGATAGTACTGTACAAATACTTGCTGACACTAGTGCCAAGCTCATTAAAAGTTTGTTCATAATTTTATTTTTAATTCCTATCCTCCATAATTCTAATTAAAAAATGTAATCTTTAGTGTTACGGACGGATCATTGTGCTTACATACTATTGCTGAGTAGAGGGAGGCTAAAGAAATAAGAAATTTCTCCCTCATGCCCCTTATCTCTCTTAATCCGAAGATTCTCCATCCCTGCGCCCAAGTTCATAAATGCCAGCGCCCATACAAGCTAATATACCTGTACTAATTCCCCAACTCTCACCTAAACTAATTTCCAGACCCCAGTTACATAAAGCACCAACTACTAAAAAAGGCACGATACTGAACAGAGAAGCGTAGAAAGCATTTTGAGATTCTCTGGCTTTACGAGTCTTTTCAAATTCTGATTGGCTAGTATAAAGCGATCGCTCGGCAAAGTTAAACCAGCGGTTAAGTTGCTCGATTACCCATTCATTAACTGGGGAAAAACCTAGATATAGCGCCAATGACCACAAACTCGCTCCTGCGATCGCGATCGTGTCTAACTCAAAACGGAAAGGTAAAATTTCAGTCAGCATTGCTTAGGTGAGTCCTGCAAAGGGTTAACTTTAGCTGTCAGTAGATGCTAAATAAACCTCTTGTGCAATTTTAAGCATAAAGGTTAACAAGATTTCAACTACTTAGAAACTCTCCCACTTCTTAGCTTTCAGAGTTTTAGGCTTTAGCTTTACGTCAGTTTATGCGTTATGTCAGAGACGTTTTTCTCTGTGAAGTATGCCAGGAACCGGACTTGAACCGGTGACACGAGGATTTTCAGTCCTCTGCTCTACCAACTGAGCTATCCCGGCTGGGGCTTTTGTGAGCCACGATTAATCAATGTAGCAAACATCAAAGAATATAGCAAGGCCTTAGAAAAAAATATTTAGGCGGCTGTCAATTTCAACTTAAACCAGATGAAAACGGCTACAAATAGTAGAAACTGGACAAGAACAATACTTGGGCCAGAAGCAAGGTTGAAAATACCTGACACCATGATGCCAGCAATGCTGCTGATGGAACCAACGATCACCGACATGATTAGAAAGTACCTAAAGTGGTGACTCATCAGTTTGGCGGTGGAAGCGGGAATAACCAAAAAGGCGTTGACCAGTAAAACGCCAACAGCTTTAATCGCTACAGCAACGGCGAGTGAAAGCAAGACCACAAAAGCATAGCGGTACAATTGAACGGGAACGCCTTGAACCTGTGCTACATCGGGGTTAAGGGTCAATAAAATTTGCTGGCGCAGGGTTGACAGTAAAAATATGCTACCTCCTACAAGTACTAACAGCGTCAAAATCAAATCTGTGGTATCGATCGCTAAAATATCCCCAAACAGCACAGCCATCAAGCTGCCACGATATCCTTTAATTAAGCTTGTGAGAATTAAACCGATCGCTAATGCCCCAGATAACACTATGCTAAGTACGCTATCGCTAGCTAAGTCGGTTTTGTCGATGAAGTAGAGAACAATAACACCAAAAACTAAGGTAAAAGGTAACAGCATCCAAGTAGGATTTACCTGTAGCAGCACACCTAACGCTACACCTACCAATGCTGCATGACCAACCGCGTGGCTGAAAAAGGATAACTGGCGTAAGGTGACAAAACTACCCAACATCCCGCCAAGTATGCCCATCAACGCAGCACCTACGATCGCACGCTGTATAGAAGCAAGTTGTAATAACTCTAGCAAGTCATTACTACTGGCGATCGCAAGCCAAGCTATCTGACAATCATTGAAAAAATTCATACTTATGGGCATTAACTAATTCTGGGAGTCTAATTACGAATTACGAATTACGAATTATTTTAATGTTGGTGCTGATAGCGGCTGAAACCTGGGCCGTAGGTTGCTAAAAGGTTTTGCGGTGAAAGGGCAATTTCTGGCTTACCAGTACAAACAATGCTTTGGTTCAGACAAAGCACGCGATCGCAATGGCGATTTACCATATCAATATCATGGGAAACTTGCAATACTGTCCAACCTTCCTCTCGCTTTAATTCATTTAGCAAAGCATAAAAATCTGCTGCACCTTGCACATCAATACCAGCAAAGGCTTCATCTAGTACCAACAGTTTTCGAGGCATTACCAAACAATAAGCCAATAAAACCCGCTTGAGTTGACCACCGCTAAGAGTACCAATAGCTTGATGCTGTAAATGATAAGCATCAGTTCGCCGTAAAGCTTCTGTTACTGCTGCCGATTTTTCTCGGTCTTGTCTCCACAGCTTGGAAAAAAATAAATCCCCCCTTTTACCTTCCTTAGCCCATCCCAGTCCTACCAATTCGCTGACAGAAATGGGAAAACTACGGTCAAAGATGAAATTTTGCGGCATATAGCCCAACAAGTGACGTAAACGCCCCAGTCTTGCAATTGGGCGACCTAATATTTCAATCGTACCAGCACTTCGAGGTATCAAATCTAAAACCGCTTTTACCAGGGTACTTTTACCAGCACCGTTAGGGCCAACTATGGCTGTATCTGTTCCTGGCAATAATTCAAAGGAAACATCTCGAACAGCTAGATAGCTGCCTTGATAGACAGTTAATCCTTCTACTTTCAAAATAGCAATATCATTTGTCATTGGTTATTTTTCATTGGTTATTTGTCATTTGCAAAGGACATAGACGCTCTAGCGGCTTCCCGCAGGGTAGGACATCTGACAAATGACAAACCTATTTACAAGCTGTTTCTAGAGTTTGCAAGTTAGCTTGCATCGCTTTGAAATAATGCTGTGGATCTGTTTCGCCAGTTTCTAATGAATCTAGCGTCTGCAAAGTTAAATTTAAATCTTGGGATAGGCTGGTTAGAAGTTTGTTATCTACTCCTGGTTCACTAAATAAAGCTTTAACTTTGTACTTTTTCACAGCATTGACTGCATTTTGCACATCCGCTGGTGAAAGTTGATCTTCGGGAATTTGCACCACAGCAACTTGCTTGAGTTTATAGCGTTGAGCTAAATATGGAAACGCATCATGAAAGGTAATAAAGGTGCAACTAGGATTTTTTTGTAAAGTCTGTTGAAATTCGCTGTTTAAATTTTCTAATTCTTTAATATAAGCAGCAGCATTAGCTTCATAAATAGCTTTGTTCGCTGGATCAGCAGCAACTAATCCATCCCGAATATTTGTTACTTGCTGTTTTGCCAAAACTGGATCTAACCAAACGTGCGGATTACCTTGGGCGTGGCTGTGATTGTGGTCGTGGTCTTTTTCCTCTTTCGCTGTTTTTACAACAGGTGAAATTTCATTTAAAGGTTTAATACCTTTACTGGCATCAATTTCAGTTAGTTTTTTATTTTCGGCATTTTTGATAGTATTTTCCAGAAATTCCTCCAAACCTAAACCATTTTTTACTAACACATTCGCAGTAGCGATCGCTTTGACATTTTGTGGTGTCGCTTGATATTCATGTACCTCCGTACCTGGCGGCACTAAAATTTCTACATCTGCCACGTTTCCAGCTACCGCCTTAGTAAACAAATATATCGGCAAAAATGTCGCCACTACTTTAGTTTTTCCCGACTGCGCCGTTGGGGTAGAAGCAGCTTCCTGTACTTGCGGCGACTGTTCGGAAGTTGTTCCTTGATTCGGATTCGATTGGCTACAGCTAGCCATTGACAACATTAGCAGAGCAATTATAGACAAGATGCCGCTTCTTTGTCTGCCTGTTCTAAGTCCTCTGTAATTCATCATCACGGTCTTTTCCCCTCAAAACGGATGCTTGTTTTGCCTCTGTCATAATTCCTATTGACAATGAGACTGATTATTGATTTTATACTATAATAATTCTCATTCTCATTCACAGCACATCATATCATTCTGGATTTCCTGTGTAATGAATAACAACAACACTTTTGCAGACGGTACAGCCTTCTGCAATTTAGTTTTCCCTGAATAATTAGGATTTCTTGACTTTTTTTGTTAAAAAGTTTGCTTAGTTCTGATAAAATTACTGAGAAATATTTTCATGAAAAACACGTTTTTTTAAACGTGTTTTAGGTGTGAATTGGAGATTGGTGTGAGGAAAAAAATGCAAAAATTCTGTAAATATCTGCTGGTTAGTCCAGCAGTTTTTAGCGTAATGCTATTTGTGAATACTGCTGCATTTGCAGGTGAAACTTCCAGCAATTCTGAAATCAACCAACCGCAAGTTTTAGCCAATCCAGACACAAGAACTCAGAACATAGCCCCAGATCAGATAATGGGGCAAGTTACCTCCGTGTCTCAATTTTCTGACGTACAACCCACCGACTGGGCATTCCAAGCATTACAGTCGTTGGTTGAGCGCTATGGCTGTATTGCAGGATACCCAAATAGCACTTATCGCGGTAATCGGGCATTAACGCGATATGAGTTTGCTGCCGGTTTGAATGCTTGTCTTGATCGGGTTAACGAACTAATTGCAACAGCTACAGGCGATTTAGTTAATAAAGAAGATTTAGCCACATTACAAAAGCTGCAAGAAGATTATTCCGCAGAACTGGCGACACTTAGAGATCGTGTAGATGCAGTAGAAGTACGCACTGCTGAATTGGAGGCGAATCAATTTTCAACCACAACCAAACTGCAAGGACAAGTTGTTGCTGTCGTTAGCGATGTTTTGTCAGGAAATACAGTCAACGGTGAAGAAATTACAGACGAGAACACAACATTAGGAGTACGGGCGCGAGTAGAATTTGTCACCAGCTTCACAGGACAAGATACGCTGTTTACCAGAATCCAGGCTAATAATATTCTCAGTCCGAATATTGGTACACCAGAGGGTAACTTATTCTTTGCTGGCGAAGATGGTACTACTAATGCTGCGATAGATGCACTGTTCTACAGATTTCCTTTGGGCGAAAAAACACAGGTGATCGCGATCGCTAATGGAGGTGCAGCAGACGACGTTACCAGCACTGTCAATCTCTTTGACGGTGATGGTGCTTTTGGTGCTTTGTCTACCTTTGGTACACGCAACCCAATTTATAACCAAATAGGCGGCGCGGGGTTGGGAGTAACACACGAGTTTAGTGATAAATTAGCACTAAGTCTAGGGTACTTGAGTGGTACAGCGAATGACCCTACCCTTAATAATGGTTTGTTCAATGGTGCTTATGGTGCGCTGGCGCAGTTGACAGTTAAACCAAGCGATCGCATTTCTATCGGTTTAACTTACATCAATTCCTACAACCAACCACTACTCACAGGTAGCAATGCTGCCACTTTCCAGGATATAGCAGCTATCCAGGGTTTACCAGAAGATCAAGTAGGATTTTCCAGTAATTCTTACGGCGTCCAAGCATCCATTGGCATCACTGATAATATCGTTTTGGGTGGTTGGGCTGGATACACCAACAGCCAAAGTTTAAGAGGAACCAGTGGAGATGTTGATATTTGGAACTATGCTGTCACCCTCGGCTTCCCTGACCTCGGTAAAAAAGGTAACTTAGCAGGTATTATCGCTGGTGTGGAGCCAAAAGTGACAAGCTCTGACATCGCAGGATTGGCTAGTGATCCTGATACGTCCTATCATCTTGAGGCGTTCTACCAGTATAAGCTGAGTGACAATATCACCATTACTCCAGGAGTTATTTGGTTAACATCACCAGATCACAACAACGACAATGATGATGTTGTTATTGGTGCATTGAGAACCACATTTAGTTTCTAATTTTTAAAATCTTAAAAGAAGACGCAAAGGATAAATTTGCGTCTTTTATTTTGTGTGTAGTCTCACAAATAAAACTCCGTATTTTTGCTGGGATTGATATCTCAAAACACTATAGTGATTCTGAATATAGATCAATACAGTTCAGATAAGACCAAAACACTTGTAGAGACGGCGATTTATCGCGTCTTTATAACGATTTATCGGATTTTTGCGCTCTACAATTTCCATCAAAAAACCTTAACCGAACCGTATTGAGACTTGAACTTACTACCCATAAATGCTCAAAGTGTTCGTAGTGATTTATCAGATAACCAATGCATGGGTACTTTAAATACAAAAAGACCAGCCTCCCACAGCTGGTCTAGAAAATGTTTTTTTGCGTTGTCTTCTCAAGAGAGTTAAAACCCAATTGCGCGTTCCCAAAATGCAACGGGCAACTTTTCTTAACAATATTGTAACAGCCAACACAGATTTTTCTTGAAAATTCATCAAAAAAAGATATGCATAAAACTTAAAAGCCTCTATCTATCAGGAGAATTCAGCAGCGCGGAGGGTATAGATCGTGGAGGTAAGGGAGAAAATTTTACCTTGTCTCCCTCATCTCCCTTGTCCCTGCGCCAGTTTCAACCGATCAATTTCAACTTGACAGGCTACTGATGCTGGGAGCGATTTCTGCATCTGCTGGTGTTTCGCCCACGCGGAGGATTTTAGCCCCCAATTGCTGCAACTTCATATCGAGTCGATCATAGCCGCGATCGAGGTGCTGTAGTCCTTGAATCGTGGTTTGCCCTTCTGCCGCCAATCCTGCTATGACTAGCGCGGCTGATGCTCGTAAGTCTGTACCTAAGACTGGTGCGCCAGATAATTTTGGTACTCCCCGAACGAAAGCAGCATTGCCTTTG
Source organism: Nostoc sp. KVJ20 (assembly GCF_001712795.1). Lineage (GTDB taxonomy): Bacteria > Cyanobacteriota > Cyanobacteriia > Cyanobacteriales > Nostocaceae > Nostoc. The sequence goes on along the minus strand of NZ_KV757696.1, from coordinate 8,290 downwards.
ACACGAATATCTGCCCCCAAGCGATTCAACTCTGAGGCATGACGCAAACGATTTTCAAAGACGGATTCGTTAATTACGCTGTCGCCTTCTGCCAATGTCAGCAAAGCCATGAATGGCGCTTGCATATCTGTGGGAAAACCTGGATGGTATTGAGTTTCAATATCCGTTGCCTTAAGGCTTTCCGCTGGCAGAATATGTAATTGGTCAGGCTTTTCATCAATTATTGTCACTCCAATATCCCGCAGCTTGGCAATCACTGGGATGAGATGTTCTGGAGCCACTGGCGAGAGAAGAAGTTCTGAGCGGGTAATTGCTGCTGCCAACAAAAACGTCCCGGCCTCAATGCGATCGGGAATAATGCTGTAGTCAACAGAATGCAACTTGGGGACTCCTTCGATAATAATCCTGCTAGTCCCCGCGCCCTTAATCTTCGCTCCCATCGCGTTACAGAAGTTAGCTAGGTCAACTACTTCCGGTTCTCTGGCAGCATTTTCGATGATCGTTTCACCCTCTGCTAGGGTAGCCGCCATCATCAAGTTTTCTGTCGCTCCAACACTGGCGATGTCTAAGTAAATCTTCGCACCTTTTAATCTCCTGCTGCTGCCAGGGACGTAGGCATTACAAATGCCATGCTCAATTTGTACTTCCGCTCCCATTGCTTGCAGTCCGCGCACATGCAAGTCAACTGGTCTGGCTCCAATAGCACAACCGCCTGGTAAGGGCATCTGCGCTACTCCCAGTCTTGCCAGAATGGCCCCAATGGCGAAAAAACTCGCCCTCAACTGGGTAACTAGTTCGTAGGGAGCTTTTGATGTTTTAATCTCGCTGGCGTTGATGTCTAAAATGTCACCTTGTCGTGTTAATTGTACACCCAAGGCCGATAACACCTGACCCATCCGCTCAACGTCCGCTAATAAGGGGACATTGCGGATACGACAATCGCCGGGACACAGCAAGGCTCCAGCCATGATTACCAATGCTGAATTTTTTGCCCCGCTAATTTTCACATGACCCCGCAAAGGATGCCCGCCCCAAATTTGCAAGACTGAGGAGTCTGCCTCTGGAGCAATTTTCGCATCTGGTAAGCTGGTAGAAGGATTAATAAGCCTACCTCCAAAAGTAATACGTATTTTATATGTTTGAAGTTGGTTTTGATTCTACAGTAAAGATTCAAAATGTCCACGTTTTAGGGCAACGTCTTGCATAAAAAAATTGTTTTTTGGGTAAATAATCCGGGCTGAGAATAAGTAACAGCAAGCATTTTGAGCTTTTTAAAAATTTTCAAAAAAAGAATGAATAAGTAGTATTTTTAAGCAAAAAAAAATACTCAGTAAAATAACTTAAGTGTTCTCTAAAAATCAATGCTCTACTGTTGAGTTAATATTTTTATTTAACCGATCTCCTAAAAAACTCGTTTACAGTTTGAGCCTTTTAACAAGGCATTAAAATTTTACTTGACAAAGGTAAAACATAACGCAATAATAAGAAATTGTCGATAAGTAGAAATGCCAGCGGAACTGGCGGAATGGCAGACGCGCTAGATTCAGGTTCTAGTGCCGCAAGGCTTCCGGGTTCAAGTCCCGGGTTCCGCATATCATCAATTTTGGATTTTAGATTGCCAATTTTGGATTAATCTAAAATCCAAAATCTAAAATCTAAAATCGTGTTGACCAGTTTACAAAATTCCCTAGTCAAGCAAATTCGCAAGCTGCATTCCACCAAGGAGCGGCACAAGCAGCAGTTATTTTTACTAGAAGGGACGCACCTGTTAGAAGAAGCTTGTGCGGTGAATTACCCCCTAGAAACTGTATGTTGTACCCCAGATTGGCAAGCAGCCCACCCTTCGCTGTGGTCAGAAGCTTGTAGCAGATGCGATCGCGCCGAAGTTGTCAGCAGAGAAGTCTTGGATGCGATCGCTACCACAGTCCAACCTGATGGTGTGGTGGCAACGGCAAAACGAGGCCAACAGCAAACTCAACTACCATTTACTGGTTTAGTGCTAGCTTTAGAAACCGTACAAGATCCCGGCAACCTGGGTACGATGATTCGTACTGCTGCTGCCGCTGGAGCATCAGGTTTGTGGGTAAGTGGAAATAGTGTAGATTTAGATAGCCCTAAAGTTCTGCGTGCTTCCGCAGGGCAATGGTTTCGCCTAGCAACAGCCGTAACCGAAGATTTAAAAGCGACAGTGCAAGAAAGTCAGCAAGCAGGAATGCAGGTAGTGGCAACTTTACCGAGTGCGACTTTAACTTATTGGGAAGTGGACTGGCGAAAACCCAGTATGATTTTACTGGGAAATGAAGGTGCTGGATTGTCGGCAGATTTAGCAGCGATCGCAGATCAGCAAGTTAGAATTCCTTTGAGTCCTGGAGTGGAATCTTTGAATGTGGCGATCGCAGCCGCTTTAATGTTGTACGAAGCTCAACGGCAATTGATTTGCCAGTAGGCAAATCTGAGTAGTTCACCTTTTTACCCCAATTGGGTTTTTGTTTTTTCTTCGAGATATTGTTCAATATCAGCAACTGCGTCTTCAAGAGCCGCTAAATCAATATCTATCAAGTCTTCGTCAAGTTCTACTTCCGTGAAATTACTAGTATGCAGTTGGGGGATCTCTTCTTCCTCAATTGAAATTTCTTGTAAGATATCCTCCAACTGTTCGAGGGATTGTTGAAACACTTGATCAGCGGCGCGGCGCTGTTCTGGCTGGCTTTGCTCCATAATATTAATTTGAAAATCCTGATTTACTGACTTAATTTTGATTCTAGTTCCTACAGATTTAAATTTTGCACTTATAACATCATAGTTGTGTGCTGTATCAACTTTAGCAGTGCTTATCAAGAATATCGATAGCTGTCTCCAATTAAGAGGAGCCAGAATTCAGAATTCTGAATTGCTTATTACTCTACCGATAAAGGGATAGAGTAATAATCAAGGAAAAAGATTCAGCGGCGCTATCGCCCAGTCGTACAGAATTTATTCTGAATTCTGACTCCTGAGTTCTGAATTCTTCTTCATTTGATAGACTATCCTAAATTTGAAATTATAAAAACTGGTAGCTCAGGGCTGATAACTAACTATGAGTGAAGCCTTATTCTGTATCGAAAATTTGCGAGTTGCCTATCCTGCACGGAGTGGAGAAGAAGCAAGCTGGGCGGTTGATGATGTATCTTTCACCTTGAAACCAGGTGAAAGAATGGGATTAGTGGGAGAGTCAGGTTGTGGTAAATCAACTATTGGACGGGCAGTAATGCGTTTACTACAAGCCTCTAGTCGTGTTGAGGGACGCGTGACATTTCAAGGACAATCGGTGTTTGACTTGACACCTAACCAGTTGCAGAAATTTCGGGGAGAAGCGATCGCGTTAATTTTTCAAGATCCCATGACACGTCTCGATCCACTGATGACGATTGGTAAGCATTGTATCGAAACCCTCCAGGCGCACTCACCACAATTATCAACGCGGGAAGCGAAAGAAAAAGCACTTGCTACTTTAGCTAAGGTGAATATTCCCGCTAGTCGTTGGAATCAGTATCCTCATGAGTTTAGCGGTGGAATGCGCCAACGGGTAGCGATCGCCTTAGCTTTACTCCTCAATCCCAAGTTAATTGTTGCTGACGAACCCACAACCAGTTTAGATGTCACTGTTTCCGCACAGATATTGACAGAATTAACTCGCCTGTGCGGTGAAGAAAACATGGGATTGTTGCTGATTTCTCATGATTTAGCAATGGTGGCTGAGTATTGCGATCGCATTGGCGTGATGTACAACGGCAAAATGGTCGAAATGGGTGCTACAGAAACCGTATTTCGGCAACCTCAACATGAATACACGCGATCGCTTTTAAAAGCAGCTTTACATATTCAAGCAGTAAATGATAGTGGAGAATTGATAATTGCCAATGACGGAGAAAAGCAATTACCGATTATTAATGAGAAATCCCCAATTTTGAGTGTTACAGAACTCAAGCAACATTACACCATAGAACCTAACTTTATCGAACGACTGTTTAATACACAAACGCAGACAATTAAAGCAGTAGATGGAATCAACCTGGATCTTTATCCAGGAGAAATTCTCGGCTTAGTTGGGGAATCAGGTTGTGGTAAAAGTACGCTATCACGAACAATTTTGCAACTAATTCGTCCCACTAGTGGCAAAGTTGAGTTTTTAGGACAGGATTTAACTAAACTGTCGCGTCAAGAAATTCGTTCTTCACGGCGACAAATACAAATGGTCTTTCAAGATCCTCATGCTTGTCTCAATCCAGCCATGACAGTGGGACAAAGTATTGCAGATCCTTTATTTATCCATAATCTTGCCAATCCTACCAAGGCAAAAGAACAGGTTTTGTGGATGCTAAATAAAGTCGGGTTAACACCGCCAGAAGTTTATTATGAGCGTTATCCCTCAGATTTATCTGGTGGACAACAACAAAGAGTAGCGATCGCTCGTGCTTTGATTACTCACCCTAAACTTTTAATCTGTGATGAACCCGTGAGTATGTTAGACGCCAGTGTGCAGTCGCAAGTGCTGGATTTGATGTTGCAGTTAAAGGAAGAGTTTGAGTTAACTTATCTATTCATCACTCACGATCTTTGGTTAGCTCGATTTTTGTGCGATCGTATTGCCGTAATGAATGGCGGTAAAATTGTCGAACTCGGTCTTACAAAAAAGATTTTTGCCAATCCTCAGCATCCTTATACCAAAACCTTACTAGCTGCTGCTCCATTACTAGCACGCGCTTAACTAAATAAAATTATGAGTTAGAACTTTTAAACTCCTAACTCTTGTACGGAGGCGATTAATCGCGTCTCCTAACTCTCTTCCCTTCCCTCAAGTAATTTAGTTGCTTCTCCACTCGATCCATATAGCTCAACAAACCTTTTAAACAGCAACGCACTCTCGTGATTTGAAGTTCTACTTAAGTTGAATAAACGCTCTATATTTTTATCAGCTAAAGCTTTTAGGTACGGCAAATCTTCAAAAAGTGTCAAACAAGAAGCAAAATGCAATATTATTTGTAATAATGGCTTTGGCCACTCTAAGTCACTATAAATATCTATAAACAACTGATGTTCTGAGTCAGTTAAAGGGAAAGCATTAAATATCACAATTATCCTTTTGTGATTATAGACTGGAATACTCAGTTCAACAGTGTAGGGAGTATGTAATATTAAATCCACCTCCACAGTTGGCTGCCGCCAAATTCTCAAAGGATTAGCTGGTGAATCTAATATCGTTTGAAATGTGATTTTACCACCAACATTTGTAGTTTGAAACTGGCTGATATTAAGAATTTTAAGATTATTAAGGCTAAATCTATGAACTGTTTCTAAATGTTTTAAGTTCAATAGATGATATATTTGGCAAATATATGGGAAAGGTAAAATATACTCCTGGCTAATCATGTGTAGCTTTCTTATTTGCAGCTTGTTAGCTTGAGTACGAGCGAGATATTCTTGATATTGAGTGGGGTCTAAATCATTGCTATTGAAGCTTTCTTCTGGCTTTAAATATAGCCAACTCATAAAAAAGAAAGAGGCTGTAAATAGCTGAAATATTTCTATAGCAGATAAAGAACCATCGGCAAATACAGCTATACTTCTATCGGTTATCCCGAAAAGCCAAGATGGAATACCAAAAAGCCAAATGCTATTTTTTATTTTATCTATAAAAAGCGCTATTTCGACAATATTTGGAATATTACTATCTTGATTTTTTAAACAATTAATAGACATAACAGGTTCACTTAATTTTAATCTATAGATTTGATGCTTATGTGTATGCTTATATTTATATTGATTAATTTTAAGGAATTATTTATGGTGACAACCTCTATCTTGAGTTATATATAAAACTTGTACTGATTAATACGAACTTAAAATCAGCTTTTGTAAATATGACTGCAAAATAGAATTTAGTGTTAGACATAAACCTAAATTCTATATGTATAAAAACATAATTGAATTGCCTGTAAATCTTGCTAATAAAGGATTTATACGTTTTCAAAGGATAAAAGCTTATAGTAAAAATGTTGCTACAATATTTATGCACACTGAATTTTAAAAAAACAAATTATCTCAATATTAAAAAATTACTATATAAATATTCAGAGAAAAGATTTGATTTTTCCTGACATAATAGAACTATCTATTTCTTTAGGATGAATGCTGAACGATGCTTTAGGAATAAAAACTTAGAATTTAAAAGTAAGGAGTTATAAAGCCTCTCTGTTACACAAAATACAGTACATAGTGCGTTTGAATTTTCCTCTAGTTATAGCAACAGTGGTGTCTTTCGTAGTGGTTTATCGCATACTTGCTAGTAGAGTTAGCAATTATCTGATGTAAGGTACGAGTCCCCTACCTGGTAAAGTATCTGTGACAATCACGATAGAATCCATAGAATTGCTACTGTTAACACTGTATTATTTTTAAATATTTTCTGAAGATTTTTCCGAGACAGTATCAATGACTATTCGCCATGCGACTGAAACTGACTTGCCTGCAATTGTGGCAATTTACAACACTGCAATTCCCAGCCGCATGGCAACCGCTGACTTAGAACCAGTATCAGTGGAAAGTCGCCTTGCTTGGTTTAAGGGGCGATCGCCTTCACAACGGCCACTTTGGGTAATTGAAGTAGATGGAGTAATCGCTGGATGGCTTAGTTTCCAATCCTTTTATGGGCGACCCGCTTATAGTAAGACTGCCGAAATTAGTATTTACATAGCCCCTAGCTTTCATCGGTGTGGCTTGGGACGGCAACTCTTAGCACAAGCAATTAACGAAAGTCCTAGTTTAGGTATAAAGAGCCTAGTTTGCTTCATCTTTGCCCACAATCAGCCCAGTTTAAAACTCTTTGAAACGTTTGGCTTTCAGCGCTGGGGACATTTACCTAACATTGCCGAACTTGATAGTGTTGAACGGGACTTAGTGATCATGGGACTGCGAATTAGTAAACCTTTTGTTTAAAGCGATCGCACAAGTGATGATCCGCCTCATTTTATTTAAAGTACAATCCTCATACTCAAATCCAGCCACTTTGACTGAGTAATCGGCGCACTGCTCGAAATATAGTCAACACCCGTTTCCGCCACAGCGCGAATCGTTTCCAAATTCACATTCCCCGAAGCTTCAATTTTCACTCGGCTATCCTGCTCACGAATCAACAGCACCGCCTGACGCATCATATCCAAAGGCATATTGTCCAACATAATAATGTCAGCCTTATGCTGCAAAGCTTCTTTCACCTGCTCTAAACTTTCCGTCTCAACCTCTATAGTCAAGGGATAAGGAATCTGAGAACGAATACGGGTAACAGCTTCTCCAATTCCCCCAGCAGCAGCAATGTGATTATCCTTAATCATCACCGCATCATCCAAACCCATGCGGTGATTAATTGCCCCACCCAAAGCAGTTGCATACTTTTCCAACAGTCTCAGCCCTGGTGTGGTTTTACGCGTATCCACCAACTGAGCAGGTAAATCAGCAATTTTCTCTATATATATATTAGTCAGCGTTGCAATCCCACTCAACCGCATAGCCAAGTTGAGCGCCACCCGTTCTCCCATCAGTAGCGCATCCAGCGAACCATGAATTTCAGCTACTACCTGTCCCGGCTCACACCATGCGCCTTCAGCCGCAACCGCCACAAAGCTGACTTTTTCATTCAAAATTTGAAACACCCTAGCTGCAACTGGTAAGCCAGCAATTATCCCTGAAGCTTTAGCGATCCATTTAGCAGAGCCTAGAGTCACATCTTCTATTAGTAGGGTATTTGTAGTGCGATCGCCCCTGCCAATATCCTCCATCAACCAGCCACGCAACAGTGGATCTAAAACCAACCAGGGCGGCAAAATACCAGAATTCCTCACAACTTTAATTGCTTCCTTAGTGACATCCAGAAATACTATAGCCTAAAACCCTTACTCCCTAAGGCTTTGATAGTGACGAAGAAACAATCCCAAAATATTTTGGAAAAAGTAGTTGACACAATGAAGTAGGTTCGCTATATTGAATAAGTGCCTGAAGCGGAGCGCGAAAGAGCGACGCCTGAAGGACACCGAACCTTGAAAATATTATAGTTTGAAAGCCATTATACAACAAGTGGCCTGCGTCAAGCAAATAAAGAGAACTAAGCTGAAGTTTTAAAAGAGCAGCTAATTGAGCTATAGAGCTTTCCAATACAAAACGGAGAGTTTGATCCTGGCTCAGGATGAACGCTGGCGGTATGCTTAACACATGCAAGTCGAACGAAATCTTTCGGGATTTAGTGGCGGACGGGTGA
>NZ_KV757695.1 GCF_001712795.1 Nostoc sp. KVJ20 | reverse complement strand
TTAAGTTGACACCAATGCGCTGCGTTGCACTTTGCGCTGGCTGGTAAGCGCCCATTCTCAATTCCTCCCACACTATTAGTGAGAAATTTGGGCAATACGGTTTGGGGAAAAGGAAAAGGTTTTGAGGCCAATGGATTTGATATAAATCAATATATAGGACTCATATTTGATTTGGTGAAAAAACTCAGTACAACTAAGGAATATGGATTAAATAAGATCCAGAATTATCACACCTGTGGCTTGGCAGTATAATTCCATTGGGGCAAATAATCATCAAACACAATTTTCATCGTTTGCTTGAAATCCCCTGTGACTTTGCGACCTGTTTTATATACCTGAGTCAAGATAGTTGTAAACACCTTCAGACCAGTTTGGGTCTTGGCATTTGCCATCAAGTTTTTAACCATTTCGACCGAATCGAAAATCACGCCCTGACAAACACGGGTCAGATGTGGAAACAGCCGATGCTCAATAGGGTTGTATTTGGAAGTGTAAGGGGGATAGTGAGCAATGCGGATTTCAATACCGAGTTCGTTGACCAAGGCTTGCAAATCTTGTTTGAACAAATATTGTCGGGAACTATTGCTGCCACCACCGTCACACATCAGGAGAATCGAACTCGCCGACCGATAATGCACCGCGCCATAGTTTTGCCACCAATAGCGAATGGAATCACAGGCAAATTCACCCGTATCATGGCTAGTACCAATCTGGATGTAACCAACGTTTTGTGTCAGGTCATACAAGCCATGTGGAATAGCCACTCCATCTGCCAGAGATTTCCAATCATGGTCGAATACCTCAATCTCTTCAGTTGTATACATTCGTCCCGGACGATACAACTTTCCAATCAATTCTTTTTTTTTGTATCCATGCTCAAAACCGGATTGCCTGCGGCCTGATAAGACACAATGATATGTGTTCAATGTTTTCAAACTGTTCATTGCGCTGTGGATGTTCCCCTGTTGCCAGCCGTTTCTGGGCTTTGCGTTTACGGTAGTGGTAACGTTCAAGCAGTTGGTCTACGACGGTGACACTAACACTGATTCCCTCCGCAGTCAAAAGCAGAGCGATTTCTTGTCGAGTTAGGTTAGTCCATTTCACTGTTTCATCCATTGGTGAGCCTGCCGTATATTCAGCAACTACTTTTAGAAATGCTGCATCTAGACCCTCGATAGTTTCAACCTTAGACTTGCGTCCTCCTCCACTGCGACGAATCTCACTCATGTTCATCGCTGTTTCATCTTCCAGTTCCTTCAACCCAAACCGAATGGTGTCGTCATCACACCCAAATAGTTGACTGATGTAGTTAATTCCCCCCCATCCCAGTTTTAGAGCTTCAATCGCTGCATAACGACGACGATCTTTCTCTGACAAGGACTGGTAAAGACGTTGCATTTTTGCTTCGACTTCGGATGAGTAGGAATTCATATTACACACAGGATACCTATAGATAACTTCAGCCTATCATTGCATCCTCAATTTCTGGATCTTATTAAATCCACGTTCCTAAGAAGCCCTCCAATACTGCTCAGGTTTTGGATTTTTAACTCGGAATTGGGTTTTGGGAAAAGGTTAAAGGGTAAAGGTTAAAGGTTTTTTCTTTCCCCTTCCCCCCGCCCCTTATCCCCAGAGGGGGCCCCACCTTCCCCTTTTCCCCAAAACCCGACAAGTATTGAGAAGCCCTCTTTCCTGTTGCCTGTAGCAAGATTGCCTATTGCCTGTCTACGCAAATTCGTTCAGAAATCAAAGCGGATTCCTATAGTCTGTTTGTAAGGGCCGGGATATTTAGCCAAAGCTTGCTCAAGTTCATCTAACATAATTCTTTCTTGAAACCTGGCTCTAAACCCAGCAACTTTAGTTTTAATTTATACTCTTAACCTGCTGCCTCCTAACTCCTGCTTTTTTGTAAATCATGAATGCTGATTGCTTAACCATTAAAGAACTCACTGATGCAGTAGGAGGCGGTTTAACTCCGCGGATGGTACGCCATTATCATCAATTGGGACTCCTACCGCAACCAGTGCGATCGCCTAGCAATTACCGTCTCTATACCAAAAAAGATATCCTCCGGTTGCAACGGATTGTAGCATTGAAGCAGCAAGGGTTTCAGCTAAACCACATCCGCAATATTTTGGAAGTTGAACCAGAGGCGGATACAACTGTTAACCTCATGGGACAACTCCAGCAACAATATCGGGCGGTGATGCAACAAATTTCTCAACTGCGGCAAACTGCATCAGCATTAGAAGGATTATTGGGGCGCGATCGCCATTGTCAAATTATCCAGGCGGAAGTTTTAGCACAACTGAAGTTACTGGATGTCGAAACCCAAGCCGGATTGGGGGGATTGGAAAATCTGTGGAGTGGCTTGGATGCCGAAATTCATACCCATTCAGAAGCTTTTACTGAATCGCTACAACGTTTACTACCTGATTTGTCTCACCGTTCAGAAATTGAACAACACCTAATTTCTCAGTTGGTTTTGGCTTGTGGCGATGTCAGTTTGGTGTCCTTTGTCAAATTGAGTCGAGGTGCGATCGCAGCTAGTCGAGCAGCTCTATCTTCAAGTTGTCAAATTGTTGTCGATACCCAAACGGTTGCTGCTGCTTTAGATCAAACCCGATTAGTTCACTTGGGATGCCGCATTGAAACCTTGATTGATAACCCTCATATTACCACCGCCACAGAAGCAGAACTCGCTTTTTGGCAACATCGACAATGGCGAGAAAAATTGCAGCAAGTAAGTCCGGGTTGTGTGCTGGTAGTCGGTTATGCTCCCTCAGTACTTGTAGAAATTTGTGAAGCAATCGCTAACCAGAAAATTCAGCCTGCACTAGTAATAGGAATGCCCATTGGCTTTAGCCATGCTCCCGCAGCCAAGCGACAACTGATGCAACAAGGGATACCTTATATTACAGTTGAAGGAACTTTGGGAGGTGGCGCTTTAGCTGCAACTGCCCTAAATGCTTTGGTGGAATCACTGATTGATAAGCCAGATTGTCATTGTTATCTCAATGAGTGCTGAACAATTGACAAAGATTTCTTGCTGTTTAAGGTAATACAGCATTTTGCATCTAAATGAAGTACATCTTTTACCCCCCTTAATCCCCCCTTGCAAATGGGGGAAACCGGAAATCCAGTTCCCTCCCCTTTGCAAGGGGAGGGTTAGGGTGGGGTATTTTTGTACTTCATTAACTTGCAATCTGCTGTAACCGTAATAAGTACAGTTGAGATGCGATCGCATTCATAACTTATCGGCATATACTTTAAAGAAATGTGACATTTAATTGCGCTATTGTAAAAGTCAGCTTTACATAAGTTCAGTTATGAGCCAGCCTGAATATACTACAGCCCAAGCAACAGCCCTGACTAACCACGATCGCAAACCTATTCACATACCTGGCTCTATTCAACCTCATGGTATTCTATTAGCACTCAGTACTCAGCTAGAGATACTGCAAGTTAGCAACAATACCCAAGCATATTTGGGCAAAGAGCCAGAAGATTTACTTGGTAAACCTTTGAGCTATTTACTTAACTCTTTGCAAGTGGAAACTGTTAAGCAGTGCTTGGTGAAAAAAATTGGCAGTGCTAATGCTTTTAAAGTATTAATAAATACCTTGCATGGTGAACGATACTTTGACGCTATTGCTCATCGTACAGAAGAGGCTGTGATTTTGGAGCTAGAACCGACTGACTCAAAATCGGAGTTGAGTTTCTTAAGCTTCCATACTTTGGCGGGTGAAGCGATCGCAAAAATGCAAAGCACATCCAATCTGATAGAATTTTTGCATTTGGTAGCTGAAGAAGTCCAAAAAATCATTGGTTTTGATCGGGTGATGGTCTATCAATTTGACCAGTCAGAAGCGGGTTCTGTTGTTGCAGAAGTCAAACGGGAAGATTTATCACCTTATTTAGGACTCCACTATCCCGCTACAGACATTCCGGCTCAGGCTAGGGAGTTATACACACGCTGCTTTCTCCGATTTCTCCCCGATTTGACTGCCGAACCTGTCAAACTAGTTCCAACGGAAAACCCGACAACACATCAGCATCTTGACTTAAGCTACTGTCTACTACGGAGTTTTGATTGGTGTTGTGCAGAATATCATCAAAACATGGGAGTAAAAGCTCTTTTGGTGATTTCGCTCATTCAAGAGCAGAAGCTTTGGGGATTAATATCCTGTCACCATCAAACACCAAAGTATATTTCTTACGAAGTCCGCAAGATGTGCGAATTTTTGGGACAAATCGTCTCTTCAGAATTAGCGCACAAAATTAGTCACTCAGAATGGGATTATAAGGTAAAACTCAAATCGCTACAGTCCGAGTTCCTTGAATCTATTTCCCAAGCAGACAATTTTATCGATGCTCTAATTAAACCTGAAATCCGCTTGCTCGATCTTGTTAGTGCCTCTGGAGCGGCAGTTTGTCTGGATAATGAAATTACTCTTGTGGGAACAACACCAAATATTGATGAAGTTCGGGCGCTCATTGAATGGGCGGATACCCAAGTTAGTGACAACTTGTTTTCCACTGATTCTCTGCCGAAGCTTTACCCAGAAGCGCTGAGATTTAAAGATACTGCGAGTGGTTTGCTGCTACTGCGGATTTCTAAAGTTCGCCGCTATTACATCCTTTGGTTTCGTCCTGAAGTTCTCCAAACGGTACACTGGGCAGGAAATCCACAGGAATCTATTCAAACCAAGGCAGATGGTAGCTATACCTTATCTCCACGAAAATCTTTTGAACAATGGCAAGAAACGGTTAGATTAACTTCTCTGCCTTGGAAAGCGTGTGAACTTGATAGTGCGATCGCTCTCAATAATGCGATCGTTGGTATTGTACTCTCAAAGGCAGATGAGTTAGCTAAAATCAACCTGGAGTTAGAGCGCAGCAATCAAGAACTAGCATCCTTTGCCTACGCCGCTTCCCATGATCTCAAGGAACCTTTGCGGGGAATTTATAACTTCTCGACAGTACTGCTAGAAGACTATGGTCAACTATTAGATGATGAAGGAATTGAGTGCTTGCAAACAGTAGTCTCATTGTCTGTACGCATGGAAACTCTCATTAATGCTTTGCTGCGACTCTCGCAGTTAGGACAAGCGCACCTGCGAGAGCAAGCAACTGATCTCAACGAATTACTCACCCAAGTAATTGAAGTCTTTCGTGCTAGTCGCCAAGACTCTGGGCTGATGGATATTCGCATTCCTCGGCCTTTACCAACAATTCGATGTGACCGAGTTCTCGTTAATGAAGTCTTCAGTAATTTGCTTAGTAATGCCTTCAAATACAACGATAAAGCGGAGCAATGGGTTGAGATTGGCTACTTAGATGAGGGACTGGCGACTAGGGACTGGCGACTAGGGAAGAGTTTTCTTAACCCAATCCCCAATCCCCAATCCCCAATCCCCAATCCCCAATCCCCAATTTTTTATATCCGCGATAACGGTATTGGAATTCCACAGCATCACCTAGAAACCATTTTTAGATTATTTAAGCGGCTTCATTCCCAGGAAAAATACGGTGGAGGAGCGGGTGCTGGACTAGCTATTGTTAAGAAGATTGTTGAGCTTCACAACGGTAAAATTTGGGTTGAATCTACCCTCGGCGTTGGCTCAATGTTCTATTTTACGCTGGAATAGTTTAAGATAATGACTAAATATGTATTTTTGTTAAGCTCTTTTAAGACCACGAATGACAAAAAAACTTCATGAACCGCTGCTCGTTGTTGAGGACAGCAATGAAGATTTTCGGATGCTGCAACGCCTCATGCGGCGCATGGCTGTCCAAAACCCCATACACCGTTGTACTAATGGAGATGAGGTTTTAGAGTTCCTCTATCAACAGGGGAAAGATGCCTACGCTAAGGGCGAAAACTTACCCAACTCTAAAGTAGCATTACGACCCTCTGTGATCTTGCTCGATCTCAATCTGCCAGGTATTGATGGCCGTGAGATTTTAGATCGGCTCAAGCAAGACAAGAGTTTCAAGGGAATTCCCATCGTTGTTTTTACCACATCATCTAACCCCAAGGATATTGAATTGTGCTACCAAAAGGGCGCAAATGGATATCTGGTAAAGCCGATGGATGCTCAGGAATTAAAAAAGACGATCCAGGCATTTGTGGACTACTGGCTTGAAGCCAATACGCCACCCGTCTTGGATTAATTTGTTTATTTTCTGCTGATGAGGCAGTAGGGACAATGGGATAACTAAGGAGACGGCTCAGAGGACACAGCGACATTTTCCTCTTTGAGTCACTGTGTCTGCTTGTCTCTGATATATGTGTTTTCCCCATTTTCCTGTTTTTTACCGATGCTCGACTGCTTGTATTGCTTTAGAATTACTAAAGAATTTAGATTTTATTTATACTTATTTTATATTATTTTTAGAATTATGCAATAAAAACACAATCTGGATAAAAGGGATCTATATGACTCCCTGATCCTCATAACCTTATGTTGGACATACGGACGCTACTCATCATCGATGATTGTGCCGCAGATCGAAAAATCTATCGTCGGTATCTTTTGAAAGATCCGCACCAGTCCTACCAGATTTTGGAGGCAGATTGTGCCGAAGATGGACTTGCTTTGTGCCGAAAAGTCCGCTGCGATGTCATTCTGCTGGATTTTTGCCTACCTGATATGAGTGGGTTAGAACTCTTCGATCAGATGCAGCAGGAGATATTTGAGACTTCTGTCCCCGTGATTATGTTGACAGGGCGTGGCGATGAAGAGGTTGCTGTGCAAGTAATGAAACGGGGTGCTTTGGATTATTTAGTCAAGCAACATTTGACACAGGATGTGCTGCAACTAGCAGTCCGCAATGCCATTAAGCAATCGTGCTTGCAAGCCCAACTCCAGAAAACTCAAGATAGACAGCGCCTAATTGCCACGACTGCTTTACGAATTCGCCAGTCTCTTAACTTAGAGCAAATTTTGAATACGGCTGTAGCCGAGGTACAGCAACTTCTGAAGTGCGATCGCGTTATGGTCTATCAGTTCGCCCCAGATGCAGACGGTAATATAGTTGCCTCATCAGTTGAATCATACCGCACTGTCGAATTGTGCGATCGCATTGGGGCGGGGACTGGTGAGCAGGGGAGCAGGGGAGCAGAGGAGCAGAGGAGCAGGGGAGAAGTTGCAGTAGGTCTTTCCCCTCTGCCCCTTTGCCCCTCTGCCCCTCTGCCTTTCAATTCCCAATCCCCAATCCCTTATATTTATGAACTTGGCTTGTGTAATTGTGTCAGCCTAAAAGAGCAATTTAATACTAAAGCAAATCTGGTGGTTCCGATTAATCTGAGTAATAATGGGAACCCAACGCCCAAGCTTTGGGGTTTATTGATTGCTCACCATAATTCTGGGGAACGACACTGGCAAACTGATGATGCCCAAATGCTCAATGAAGTATCAGTGCAACTAGCGATCGCTATTCAACAGGCGGAATTGTTAGCCCAAACTCAAGCAGCCCTTGCCAAAGAAAAGCAACTCAATGTATTTAAATCCCAAATCATTGCAACGGTTTCCCATGAGTATCGAACGCCGCTAACTTCTATTTTGGCTGCTGCATCAACTTTGGTAAAACATAGTCAGCAACTAGATGAGTCTAAACAACAGAGGTTTTTGGGAATCATTGAACAGAAAGCAAGGTATATGTCCAAACTTGTGGATAATATGCTTCTGGTTAACCAATTTGAACTAGAAAAACCCAAGTTTAAACCAATCCCACTCGATTTACTACATTTTTTCTCCGACCTCATAGAACAAGAGCGGGAAACAGCAGGCGATCGCCACGAATTGATTTTTAAAATTACTGGGAAAAACCAGGAATTTTGGGGCGATCGCGGACTTTTACAGCAAATTTTTATTAACTTAATATCCAATGCAATTAAGTACTCTCCAGATGGAGGTACTGTGGAATTCCACCTCATCACTAAAGAATCAGAAGTAATCTTTTACATCAAAGATCAGGGAATTGGTATCCCGATAGCAGATCAAGAAAATTTGTTTCAATCCTTCAGTCGTGGAAGTAACGTTGACACAATTCCTGGTACAGGCTTAGGGTTAGCGATCGCTAAAGGTTGTGTTGAGTTACATGGTGGTAATATTACCTTGTCTAGTGAAGTGGGGCAAGGAACTAAAGTTACAGTCAACTTACCGAAGGCATTCCCAATCAGGGCAAACACATCTAAACACTGACGAAATGATCGTTATTTTTATACATATCTGCGGCAGAAATTTATAGCGATCGCTCGAAAGCGACTAATGTCCATACTGGACTAAACATATTTTTTGAGTCTCTTCGTTTTTTTGCAAAATTGGGATGCTCACTAGGAATCTGGATTGATGCATTTGAGATCCTCACAGCCAAAAGCTTGAGTCATCATTGCAGATAGCTGTTGAGAAACTTGCCTATCAAAGTTGAGTTCTCGCATGATTTGGTCATAGGCATGTCCCTGCGTGATCCGCGCTGCCATTTGCTCAAACTCTAGCCAAGTCAAATCACTCTCAACAAATGCTTTCGCAAGGGTAATTATCAGTTCCTCATAATCATTGTCTTCCAGTTTCGTCATCATTCGGTGTTCAATTTGAAGTGAATCATCGAAACAGTAATACCAAGATTTTGGTTGCTGCTTAAGTACTCTTCGGAAAAAATCTTGCTGTTTCGAGCGATTAACAGCATGATCTGCTTCACTACATACCATTAAGATAGGGGCAGAAACACAGCCTTGAGCCTTTTCTAAAACCTGATATCCCAATTCAAGAAATATCCGTAATGCCTTAAGACGAAAACCTTTATAACCAAAATTACCAGGTGCATCTTTGTTAAACCATTCAAAGTAAATTGGCAAGATTTTTATAAGTAAATCGAATAGTGAGTAGCGGCTACCCAAATAAGGCGTGAACAATAAGGTGCAGTCAATCTCTTGAGGATGCTCTAAAGCTAACCAAGCAGCTAAAGTTCCACCAGTCGATAATCCACCAATCACAACTTCTTGACCTAACGTTTTTGCAATCTCTAACCATTTAATTACAAATTCTTGATAAATCTTAATATCTGTTGGCAGAGGTGGAGGGTTTTGATGCCTCCAGTCACCGGAGCGTCCATGACCAGGTAGTAAAGGAATTAAAACATTATATCCGGTGTTAAATAAGGCTTTACCGAGCGGCTCGAACTGGTAAGGGCCTGCTGTAAAACCATGCAAAAATAAAAAAACTTTTGATCTAAAGTCAGGGTGAATCAAAAATTTGGAACGACAGGCTTCATTCTTTAGACCCAGTGTAGATTCTAATTGGTGAACTTGCTCTAGAATTTCTGCTGTTTTTTGAATGCCAGTTTTCATTGATTCCCGGTCGTATTTACAGATATCAACTTATTTTATCAAACAGAATTCAGGAGTCAGAATTCAGCAATGTTTTCTGTATGACTGGCGGATGAATAATTGGGTTTAAGACCCCCACCAAATTGAAAATTGGGTGGTCTTCAATCAGTCGCGGGTCTGAATCCCCGACTGATAGCGTTCGCGAAGCGTCTCGTAGAGAGCGTCTTGATTCTGACTCCTGAATTCTGACTTCTGAATTCTTCTTCAAAAATTTTTTTCAAAAGACTTTTAGCCCTTTTATCAAGGGCAAAGTTGAAATCTTAACCAGTTTTAGCTGAGTCTGCGAACCTTACTTTTAATTCCCAGTTCACGCAGCGTCTTTGCAGGAGAAGGGGTTGACCTCTGTTCTTGTAGCGAGAATAGGTCGATATTAGTCAAAGGTGCAATCGTTGTCATCTGCTCCAACCCCTACCCTATGAGTAGATTGAGGGTAGGGAGTGCCGCGGTGCGTTTAAAAATAAATCTTGTGATTCTTAATCTCGAATTTCTATCTTGCTAATTAGCCATTCTTTGATTGTTTTCCCACAAGGTTCAGAACTTTGGCAATCACTGACGTTTTCTATCTGATAATACATTCGTACTTTTTTATTGACGTATTTCTCTGGTTCGCAAACATCAAATGTTGCACCGACACCTTCATGTAATTTATCATTTTCGTCGATAACAGTAACGTAACATTTTAAGTCTCCATTTTGCATCTCTTTGATAGTACCCAATGTCGGTTTATCGTTAGGAACTTCATTAGTTTTATTGTTTTTAATAGGTGTTTTTTCATTTGATGTTGAATTACTAGTTTTTTTGCTAGCTTCGATATTATCTATCTTTTCTTTATTTGCAGAAATAGATTCAGAATTAACTGGAGTACTTGTTGCAGTCTTTGCTTGATTAACTTGATTTTGTTGAGAAGCAGTATTGCCATCGCCACAACTTGCAATCAACATAGAACAAAGAATTAATGTAGTAGTGAAGATTGTTTTTTTCATTTTATGAATTTTCTATAAAATTTCTTTATTGATTACAATAATATGTATTGTCACTTATAAGTGACATCGTGGTATTTACTGTACATGCTCGGCGTTATCTGCGCTTTTTGTGCATTATTCGGTAAAGTGCTTAGAGAATGTATTTAGTCTAGTTAATGTGTATAAATTAATGCTTAATTAAGCCTTGATTACCAAATATTAATGCTTTGAGCATTAAATAAGTATTTAATAGAGTTTAGAAGCTGTAAGTATTGATTTTGTGTTATTTCAAGGTTTTCTCAACTTAAACAAACCATCTGACTGGACTTCCCACGACTGCGTAGCGCGGGTGCGAAAATTATTGCGCCTCAAACGTGTAGGACATGCGGGAACCTTAGATCCAGCCGCTACAGGGGTTTTACCGATCGCACTTGGTAAAGCCACAAGACTATTGCAATATCTCCCAGAAAACAAAGCTTACAAGGCTACGATTCGCCTGGGTGTGCGGACTACAACCGATGATTTAGAAGGTGAAATCATCAATTCTCAACCTTGTGCTGGATTGAGTTTGGCAGAGGTGAAAACTGTACTGGCACAATTTGAAGGCAAGATTGAGCAAATACCACCGAGTTACAGTGCAATTCAAGTAGATGGTAAACGCCTCTACGATTTAGCACGTAAAGGTGAAATAGTGGAAGTTCCAGTGCGGACAGTGGAAATTTTTCGCATAGAAATTTTGGACTGGAGAGAAGGAGATTTTCCCGAATTGGATGTTGCGATCGCATGTGGATCTGGTACATATATTAGAGCGATCGCTCGTGACTTAGGTGCAATCTTAAAAACCGGTGGCACTCTTGCGGCTTTAATCCGCACCCAAAGCAGTGGTTTCGATTTAACAGATAGTCTCACTTTGAGCGACTTAGAAACTAAACTGCAAGCCGGGACATTTCAACCTCTTGCCCCTGATGCAGCGTTACAACATTTGTTGTCTGTGAATTTACCAGCAACATCTGCTCAAAAATGGTGTCAAGGTCAGCGAGTTTCTCTAAATTCTGATATTACTGGGATGGTGCGAGTTTATGAAGAAGAGACTCGCTTTTTGGGTGTTGGAGAATTACAAGATGAAGTGTTAATTCCGCAAATGGTTTTTGAACCAATTTCTTGAAGAAGAATTCAGGAGTCAGAATGGGCTAAACCTTAGCTATCCGCTAACAGAATTCAGAATTTAGGAGTGGAGCCGGAGACGTTTCCGTTAGCTCCGGTAAGAATCAAGATGTTCTCTACGAGACATTGGGTGTAGCTAGCTTACTTTGTTAGCTGTAAGGGTACGCGGACTCGCTACCCTTGCACATAATTCAATTCTGACTCCTGACCCCTGAATTCTTTCTTGTTAAACCAATTTAATGTGAAGTTGCATATATCTTGATCCCTCTAAATCCCCCTTAAAAAGGGGGACTTTGATATGATATATGTTCTTCCGGTTCCCCCCCTTAATAACTACGGTGTACACACAAGTTGAATTACCCCCCTTAGTCCCCCCTTGGAAAGGGGGGAAAAAGAAATCTAGTTCCCTCCCCTTTGCAAGAGGTTGAAGAGAATCGTAATAAGCAAGAACATAAGGGGAAACACGAAAATCTAGTTCCCTCCCCTTTGCAAGAGGCTGGAGAGACTCGTAATAAGCAAGATCATCAGGGGAAACAATAAATTCTAGTTCCCTCCCCTTTACAAG
>NZ_KV757694.1 GCF_001712795.1 Nostoc sp. KVJ20 | reverse complement strand
ATGGCGCGATCGTTTATCCGATATTGTGATTCGTTGGTTACGGATACCTTTTTAGAATTAGGACTTACGCAAAACTATACGCTGTAGGGGCAATTCATGAATCATTGGTGTCAACTTAACGCAAAAACTATGTCCCGCAAGGAACTTCAGTTCCAAGAATCATAGCGAAAGTCATCTTCAGATGACTAGATATCCCCAAAAATATTCAGTCTACTTCAGTAGACTTTAGCTATGAGCCAGAGAATTCATTCTCTGGCGGGTTATGTAGCCCGCAGCGAAGCTATTGCTAGCTTTTACCTAAACCATCTCAAACTCTAATTGATGACTCTTAAAAAAATCATGGGTGAAATGATCCACCATATTTGTATCAGCTAGTTCCAAATTATAAAAATCCACAGCTTCATGGTCAAAATGGGGGCCAGCGTGCCAAGTACCCTCATGTAGCTTGATAAAACAATTCCCCGGAATCCGGAAAGCAGCCATCTCTTCTAATGCTGGTTCATTCACATCATTATGAGGAGGACAAACTGCAATTAACCAATCTTTCCCTTCCAAAGAACCCAGACATTGAGTGCATTGCAGATGGCGAGTAATTTTGTGAAACTTTCGCCCTCTCTTCTCCAACCGCATAATATAAAATCGTGGAATCCCGTTTTGCAGGTTTAACTGGGCATCTTCTCCATCGTAACTTTTGCCATCAAGACTTGCAAAAATTACCTGTCCATAACGCCGAAAGTTTTCAGAAGTCACCCATTCTACCTGCAATTGTTGCACTGTTTTTGGTGTGCTCATATCAAATCTTCGAGAGAGATTAGTTAGGTTTATTTTCCCCCAAAATGACTGAATTTTATCTAGTCACGATGGTGAATTTGTGAGTTTAAATACCTAAACTCTTGTAAGAAATAACCTTAGCTAGCTAGATAACTACGTACTTGTTCCTTTTGGCGTCGGAGGAGACTGAGAGCTTTTTGTTCTATCTGACGCACCCGTTCTCGACTAATACCCATGCGATCGCCAATCTGTGCTAAAGAAAGTTCATAGCCATCAGTAAGACCAAAGCGCAAGGTTAATATTTCTCGCTGCTGGGGAGACAGCTTTGCTAACAAGTCTTGTAAGTCTTGATGCAGAGATTCTTCAACAGCATAGTCTTCGGGAGAAGGGCCATCATCCTCCAGTATGTCCTGCAATTCTGTATCCTGTTGTTCACCAACTCGCGCCTCTAAGGAGAAAGGTTGGCGGGCCAAGTACAAACACTCTCTAACTTGGCTGGGTGTCAAAGATAAAGCGCTGGCAATTTCCGCAGTAGTGGGAACGCGGCCCAACTGTTGAGATAATTCTCGCTGCACCCGTTTAATTTTGTTCAGTTTCTCAAAGACGTGGATCGGTAAACGAATTGTCCGTCCTTGTTGAGCGATCGCTCGTGTAATTCCTTGACGAATCCACCAGTAAGCGTAGGTTGAAAACTTATAACCAAGAGCGGGATCAAATTTATCCACTCCTCGCTCTAAACCTAAAGTACCTTCTTGAATTAAATCCATAAATTCCAAGTTGCGGTGCTGGTATTTCTTCGCCACTGCTACCACTAACCGGAGATTAGCCTGAATCATTTTCTGCTTGGCTTGGTGTCCTTGACTTAGCTGTTGCTCTAACACCTCAACACTTGACTCCAACTGATCTGCCCATTCTTGCAGCGTTGGTTCATGATTTAATTTCACAGCCAATTCTTCCTTAGCAGCTAATAAATTCATCATTTGCTGCACCTGTTGGGCAAAAATAACCTCTTGTTCGCGAGTCAACAAATCTACACGCCCGATCTCTTGCAGATAACTACGCACAATATCATCTGTAACTCGAGGCTTTTTATCTGCGGCTAAACTTTTTTTCTTCGTTTTTTGAACTTCGGTAGGTGGAGATGTTAAGTTGCTCATGGTTATTTGCTCCTCTGTAACCTCATCAATTTATTGGTATCAAGTCTAGATATTCAGACCCATAGTCACTTCACACTGCTAATCAATGCAATTGGCAATACTGATGAATTTTGGTCTTATGATACATTACAAGTTAATTGTTGGAGATAATAAACCCAAAATCAACCCACCCTTTAATACTAACATCATCACCAGTCACAAATCAATTACCTAAAGTATTATCAGCATATAACTTGAAGTAATTACACTCCTTTTTTATTGATTTTTGCATATTTTCAAACACGAATTATGTTTAGTCTAATTATCCAATGCATTTACTGGAAAGAATAACAAGCTTACCAAGCAACAATTTCATTACCCAAAAGATAAAAAATTAACAGCAACTCTCCAAATAAATCAGAATTATTAAATAACAAAAATATTATTTATTTAAATACTAATATTCTGGTCATACCTCTTCTATGTAACTCTTATCAAATGTCCATTTTTTACCTCTATTTTTTTACTAGATAATCCAATCATGATGAAGCTGAGTACATATAGGACTCATATTTGATTTGGTGAAAAAACTCAGTACAACTAAGAAGCCTTCTTTCCTGTTGCCTGTTGCCTGTTGCCTATTGCCTATTGCCTATTGCCTATTGCCTGTCTACGCAAATTCGTTCAGAAATCAAAGCGGATTCCTATAGCAGGCGATTGTTAAACACGAAATAAAGCCCCTCTCCTGCTCAAGCACGCCTTTCTTCAGCAGTTTGGTCAAATACATATAATTCGGGCTTTAAGATCACAAAGACGCAGATATCTGTGACAATTGCACTTGTGTCATACTGCACGCAGACATCTGCATTAGATGCGGTATTATCAATTTGATTACTTTTGGAAACATTTTATAGACTAAAAGTAGTAACAGTGGTCACATTAACACCAAGGATAATACTTGGCAAGATACAAACACCCGCGATCGCCACTAATATCCTGTTGAAGCGAAAAGATTTTTGTTTAGGGGCGGGTGCTCATTGTTGTACAGCACAACTTGAACAACAAGATTACCCACTCTTGGAGAAGTGGTAATAATCTCAGACTTTTAACCAAGAAACATCTCACAGTTTTCTCGCTTACTCGTTTTCACCTTAAGTTGAGTCCCCAGTCCCTTACCTCTACGAGTGATTCTCCAAATCAAAGACGCTCGTTCGCGTAGCGTATCGTAGACAAGACTCGCTACCGCTTCGCTATCGAATTGCTATATTAAAATTGAGTAACTGTCACCCTAAGACCAGAATCCAGCTTAGGAACCTTGAAATACTCAATTGGCTCAGTACTTTGAGAAGTTTCGGTATTTGCTGGCTTCTGACATTGCTTAAAGAAAGACTCTGGGTTATTGATGAACTCAAGCGGGTTAATCTTTGGGCATCCTTGCTCCTGCACTAGCGAAATTGATTCAGTAGTTTGTTTGGGATTATTAGTCTGTCCGATAAAATTACTCCATGTAGCGTTAATCGTGGCTGGTTCTGTCAATAAAACTCCAGCCTGATTGCGATCGTCTGTTGTCATAGGAACATTCTCTTGGTTAGCATAGGCTTTCTGGGAGAGAGCAAGGGCGCTAATCACAACGACTAAGATAATAGAAGAGGATTTCATAATTCAATCTCTCAACATTTAATGTCAGTTTAATAATTACAATTGGCTAGATACAGAAAGCAACAAATAGCAACCTAGTTTGGGTACTTCAGATTAACACAGGTAGTAAGAAATATGCCTAAACTTCATTAAAAATATAGTGAGATATAAGGTACATTGTCGCGAAAATTTGCCTACCTTTAACAAGAGGCTTAACCTTGATTTTTCACCACATCTGTCAAAGCCTTATAAAACCTAGATTTATGCGTTTTGGATTGTGCCAAAATTATTAACCAAGAAAAAGGCTCAAAAGCCACTCTGGCAAAGATTACGAAATTAGCGATCGCAAAGCTTGTGAGAAATGCGAGTTAAGCCCTTTATCTGCTTAATTGTGATAGTAGCTGGATTTTAGCAGTACTGTACTAGTCAGATATAGATTAATCCATCCTACTTAGCCGCACTCAATCGGTCAGCGTAAAAATTTGTCGTTGCGATCAAGCAGGAGACAGAAGGGAAAAGGGTTTTATCCTACTTTATCTTTCTTCACATAGTTTGATTTTACTATGTCAACTTACTTACTAGCCGTTTATCTATCATGCGTGCTACCCTGTAGTTACACGTATAAGACAACATATACACTCTTAGATAAATCTTGGAAGTAGTATTGTGCCTCAATTGCAGAATACAAACAAGATAATTGCAAATTTACGGGCAAGCCAAAAAACCGGGATATAAACCCAAGGACGGGCACTGTGTTGTAGTTTTCACACCTCAAGCCACATCAAAAAAGTTTTTCACCAGTCTGGGTCAATTAAACTGTTCGCGAATCATTAAATTTTCGATACTAAAATCACACAATTTTATTCTTGCCAATCCCATATCATTTCCCAGATTGGCCATTATTCAGAGCAACAATTAATTGTTGCTGAAAGCTTCGAAGCCACTTACGTAAATATCTATATAGTCTTTCTAAATGTCTCTTTCCACTACATAAAGCTGATCTCTAAAGTGGTTTCACTCCTTGTCTAGTGACACAATTGTTATATCGCTTACCCTAAAAGAATTAACTCCCCTTGTCTTTTCAAAATCAGTAAACCGATAGCGAATATACCAGCTTCTTGTATGAATTTTTTGTAAAGTTATCAAATTCAGTGTTCTTACATAATATGATGTTGAGTGTTAGATTACTAATCAATACTTGCATCAGTAACAACATAAAACTAAGTTAACCAAAATTAATCAAAATGATGAAAAGCCACTAAATCAGGGAAAAAGTTGTGAGTTATCCTGTTTTTGATGTCAGGAGAATATCAAAAAATCTAAGTCAAAATTGAGACTGCTAAAAGTATTAGTTGACTTCAGATATTGAACAACCTTAGTAAAAAAAGCATTAGGTGAGAATCAACGCAAATATTACCATCGCAAAGTAGACTACAGTCCTACTACCAGTACAATACTGAGAAAAATCTCCTGCAAGTAAATAGTCAGTTTTTTATAAAAAAAAGTTTGTATATATTATGACAATGGAATCTTTACCCAACTTTGAAGAAGTAAATATTCAAAAATACTTAGAAGTTATTCAACGGCGTTGGTTACCTCTAGTCGGAATTTTTAGCATAGCTGTTACCCTTGGATGCTTGTATGCATTTTCCCTAAAACCCTCATACAAAGCAGAAGGAAGCTTGATGATTAAAACAAATCGATCTTCCTCACTCACAGGGTTACCACAAGACATAGGACGCCTGGAGGCTTTGAACGTAAATGACAATCCCCTAGAAACTCAGGTGAGAGTTATTGGATCAAATCCAGTGATTGAGAAAACAATTAATTCTCTCAAGCTCAAAGATAGTCAAGGCAAACCGCTGTCGATTCCCGACCTGGCAAAACAACTAAAAATAGAAGGAATCAAAGGCACTGATGTTGTACAACTTTCTTATAAAGGCGGCGACCCAGAACTGGCTGCCAAAATCGTCAATGAAGTTATCGACAGTTATATCGACCTAAATATCAAGGCTAATCAGAATGAAGCACTGACAGCCAAACAAGTTCTCGTAACGGAAGTACCCAAAGCTGAGGAAATTGTCAGAAGAGCCGAATCAAAACTGCGACTATTTAAAGAAACGAATAAAATTGTTGTCCTAGAACAAGAAGCAACCGCAGCAGTCGATACGATTTCCAAGTTAGGAAACCAAATTTCTCAAGCTTTAGCTCAACTAGATGATGTCAAAGGTCGTTTAGAACAGTTACGCAGTGAAGCTCAAGTAGATTCACAGCAAGGTGTAATCGCATCTGACTTGAGTCAAGCACCTGGGGTTCAAAAAGTGCTTATTCAACTTCAAGAAACAGAAAGTCAACTAGCACTAGAGCGGACTCGTTTTGAACCTGAACACCCTACCATCACTAACTTAGAAGAAAAGGTCACAGCTCTTAAAAGCTTGCTAAAAGAGCGGGTAGGACAAGTAGCGGGTACAGCACAGATAACAGAGGGAAGTTTACAGGTTGGACAACTCCGGCAAAGCCTAATTGCAGATATTACTCGTGCTCAGGCAGAACGGGTTGGTCTAGAAAGACAAATTGGCACACTCTTGCGACAGCAAGATGCCTACATCAAACGAGCAAATAATTTGCCAAGGCTAGAACAAAGCCAACGAGAGCTAGAACGGAAACTGCAAGCGGCTCAAACGACTTACGAAACACTCTTAAAGAAACGCCAAGAAATTGATGTTGCACAGAATCAAAAGATTCCTAATGCTCGTGTGATTTCCTATGCCTTAATTCCCGATAAAGCAGAAGGGCCTCGCAAAATCTTATTTATTGTTGGTGGAGGAGGAATTGGTCTTTTCTTAGGTATCATTATCGCCTTTGGTTTAGACTTAATAGACCGCTCGGTGAAGACCGTCAAAGAAGCTAAAGAAGTCTTGAGATACAGTGTTTTAGGTGTAATTCCTACACAAGGTAGAAATGGTAAAGAGTCTTCTTCTATAGCAGGACTCGATAGAGCTATTCCCAAAATTATTGGCAGAGATATTCCTTACTTCCCTGTTGGTAATGCATACCAAATACTACAAGTTAACTTGAAGTTTCTCTGTTCTGATAAACCGCTTAAAAGCATTGTAATTACAAGTTCCGTTGCCAAAGAAGGAAAGTCTGACGTATCTGCAAATCTAGCTGTGACTATGGCTCAGGCAGGGCGTCGGGTGTTATTGGTGGATGCAGATATGCGTCATCCCATACAGCATCATATCTGGGGGCTACCAAATGCAATGGGACTAAGTAATGTAATTATTGGACAAGCCTCTTTAGATACAGTCGTACAAGAAGTTATGCCTAATCTTGAGGTTCTTACTTCTGGAGTTTTACCTCCCAATCCAGTTGCAATGCTAGATTCTCAACGCATGGCAACATTAATTAGCAGCTTTGGGAGAGATTATGATTTAGTGATTTTTGATACTCCTCCTCTGTCAGGAATAGCTGATGCTGCTGTTCTAAGTACACTCACTGACGGTATCTTATTAGTCGTTCGTCCTGGAGTAGTTGACCTGAACAGTGCGAATGCAGCTAAAGAGTTTTTAACTCAGTCAGGTCAGAAGGTATTAGGGATAGTTATCAATGGTGTGAATACTAAAAATGAACCTAATAATTATTTTTATGACAACAAAAAACGACAAATTGAACAAGATTTAGTATCTAGCAGCCTAACAAAATTTTCCAAAGAGCGTTAAGTTCTTCGATAAATTCCGAAAGCGAATCTGACTACAACCATTTAAAACAAAATTTTTGACTGTAGGACTAAATTAATGACATTAAGTAAAAATCTCAAGCAATTCGTAAAATCAAATACTCCATTAGCTAAATGGAAAGGCTCTATTTACACAAAGGCAATAATTCTCAAAAATCATGTAAAAAACTACGATATATATCAGCAAATTTTATCTCCTCAACAGAGTAATGAATTAGTTACCAATCTTATTAAAGATAGTAAACCTTTTATGATTTCTCGCTTTGGTAGCACAGAAGCTTATTGTGTGCATGAATATCTGAAAGGAGGCTACAAGGGATCTATATTTGAGTCAATATCTAATGATTCTGGATTTTTCCCAGCAGATAAAAAACATCTAGATCGATTTAGTCAACTTTTTCTAGAATCGTCAAAATCTATAGATGTTTTAGGAGTATGGTTTCAAACTGGAGAGCCAGAAATTATCAGAAATTCATGCCCAAAAGCTTCTTTTGTAGAATTAAATACGCTTGAACCTTATTATCACAACGACCCTTGGAGCAAGAATCTTGAGGGAAAAAAGGTTTTAGTCATTCATCCTTTTGCAGAAACAATTTCATCGCAATATAAAAACAATAGAAAGTTACTTTTTGAAAACCAAAATATTCTGCCTGAATTTGAATTAATTACCTTCAAAGCCGTACAGTCTCTAGCGGGAACTCAAACCCAGTTCAATACTTGGTTCGATGCTTATGATTGGATGTGTAACAAGATTAAAGATCAAGATTTTGACATAGCTATTATCGGATGTGGTGCTTATGGACTTCCATTAGCTGCTTACATTAAATCTCTTGGTAAACAGGCTCTCCACCTTGGAGGAGCAACTCAAATTCTTTTTGGAATTAAAGGCAACCGTTGGGATAAGATTCCATTTTTTCAGTCTCTTTATAATGAATCCTGGGTTAGGTGTAGACCTGATGATGTCCCTACAAGTCCCTCAAAATATCCGGCTTATTGGTAATTATCGGTTACCAAAAATATTTCCGTCTTATTTTGTTATCTATTGAGGCATTTTGTATGGATAAAAATAAAATCAAAACATCTTGTTTAATTAATAATTACAATTACGCCGAATTTCTCTCAGAGGCGGTTAATAGCGCTTTAAATCAAACAGTTAAATTTGATGAGATTATTATTGTTGATGACGCATCCACAGATAATTCGGTAGAAGTAATCACGAAATTTACTCAAGTAACTAATGTTAAATCTATCTTGAAACAAAAAAATCAAGGACAACTATCATCATTCAACGAAGGTTTTTTAGCTGCAACTGGAGACATTATATTTTTTTTAGATGCCGATGATATTTATGAACCTCAATATTTAGAAACTGCATTAAATTTTTATAAGAGACGTAGTGAATGTGATTTTGTTTTTTGTGCGTATAACAAATTTGGGGCAGTAGAAGAAACATTTCAAGCTGATGCTGTCGATTCAGATTTGGGTTATTCAGTAATCAGAACTTTATATAGTGGTGAATGGATTGGCTCCATAACTTCAACATTATCAATCCGTAGAGAAATAATTAGAAAATTTTTGCCTATTCCAAATGTAGAAGATTGGCGTGTAAGGGCTGATGACTGTCTGGTATGGGGAGCATCTTTAGTAGGAGCTAAAAAGTTTTATATATCTAAACCTTTAGTGATGTATAGAATACATAAAAATAACCAGTATCATAACAAGAAATTTTTAGACATAGATAACAACTATGAATACAAGAGATTCTGGAAACGCAATTCCTTATTTAATTACATTCTGCAAAAAAATAATTTGAGTTTACCCTTATTATTGGCTTTCACATCTCTAAATGAGTTAAAAACAATACCATGTCCAAAATATCAAGATTTTATTTCATATTTAAAAATAATATTTTTGTTTGAGCATAACTTATTTTGGAAAACAAAGGGCATTGTTTTCTTATGTAGCTATTTTTTGAAAACTTTTATGACTGGGAAATTAAAAGTATTGTAGGCGATATTGATAGGGATATGAGAACCTTACATGATTAATTCATAAAAATAATGTTAAGTAAACTAAAAATTAAAAACTTATCAAAACTTAAATCTCGTTCTGGACTGCGTGCAATTATTGCCAATACAAGTTGGTTGTTTGCTGACCGTATTCTACGTATGGGTGCAAGCTTAGTCGTAGGAGTATGGATAGCACGCTACTTAGGAGTACAGCAATATGGTGTCTTTAACTATGCTTTAGCTTTTGTTACCTTATTTAGCCCAATTTTCACTCTAGGACTGGACGACGTAGTAGTTCGCCATCTTGTGCGTCAATCATCAAACAAAGAGGAAATCTTAGGAACCACTTTTTGGCTAAAGTTGCTGGGTGGAATTGCTTCTGTCTTATTGGCAGTTAGCACTATGTTTTTCTTAGGTGAGCAGGAAACACTGAAGATATGGCTAGTTGCAATTTTAGCAATGGCAGGAATTTTTAGGGCGGCTGATACTGTTGAACTGTGGTTTCAATCACAGGTGCAGTCAAAATACACTGTGATTGCTAAGAACACAGCGTTTCTGCTAAATAGTGCCATCAAAATCGCACTAATTTTAACAAAAGCACCATTGTTAGCTTTTGCTTGGGTAACATTAGCAGAATTTGCGATGAGTGCAATTGGCTTGCTGATTGTTTACCAAGTTAAAGGGTCTTCGTTGTGGTTATGGCGTTGGAGTTTTTCTGCTGCCAAAACTCTTCTGAAAGAGAGTTTACCTCTAATTTTTTCGGGGTTCGCTATCCTGATTTTTATGAAAATAGATCAAGTGATGTTAGGCCACATGATCGGAAATAGTGAAGTTGGAGTTTATACTGCTGCTGTCAGGATTTCTGAAATTTGGTATTTTATTCCGGGGGCTATTGTTTCTTCTGTTGCTCCTGCAATTTACGCAGCTAAGGAAAAATCTGAAAGTCTTTACTATCAGCGAATCGGACAATTACTAAGTCTAATGACATGTATATCTTTGGCAATTGCGCTTCCAATGTCATTTCTATCTGACAAGATAATTATGGTGATGTTTGGAAGTGGATATGCAGAAGCAGGATCAATATTAGCAGTTCATATTTGGACTTCTTTGTTTGTATTTATGGGTCTTGCAACATCACCTTGGTTTATTGCTGAAGGTTTGAACCACGTTTCTTTAGGTAAGACTTTATTTGGAGCAATCCTAAACATTATTCTGAATTTATTCCTGATTCCTAAGTATGCAGGACTTGGGGCTGCGATCGCAACAATCATATCTCAAGCTGCTGCTGCTTTTGTGTGCAACGCATTTGATCCAAGAACACAGAAAATATTTAAAATTCAGGTGCGATCGCTTATTCCTTTTTACAAATATTGATCATTATTATTTAACCTTGATTATGATGGAAACACCAGTAACTTTTATTGTTTTTAAGCGCCCACAAACAACAGAGAAAGTTTTTGAAGCTATTCGCCAAGCCAAACCAACAAAACTTTTTGTAATTGCAGATGGCCCACGCACTGACCGTGAAGATGAGGCAGAAAAGTGTGAAGCAACTAGGGCAATTATTGAGAGAGTTGATTGGGACTGCGAAGTTATCAAAAATTATTCTGATGTCAACTTAGGTTGTGCAAAACGAGTCTCTAGTGGTTTAGATTGGGTATTTAATAATGTTGAAGAAACAATTATTTTAGAAGATGATTGTATCCCTCACCCAACATTTTTCAGATTTAGTGAAGAACTACTAGAAAAATATAGAAACGATACCAGAATTGCCACCATCTCTGCTCAAAATCTTCAATTTGGACGAAAACGCACAAATTATAGTTACTATCTATCTCGTTACAACCATTGTTGGGGCTGGGCAAGTTGGAGACGTGCTTGGCAACATTATGATTTGACGATCAAACTCTGGAAAGAGGTGCAAGCAGAAAACCTTTTACATGATATTCTTGTAGACCCAAAAGCAGTAAGTTATTGGCGACGAATATTTCAGTCTGTTTATAACAATCCTACAGGTATAACCTGGGATTACCAATGGACATTTGCTTGCTGGATACAGGGTAGCTTAAGCGTTATTCCCAACGTCAATTTAATCTCTAATGTTGGTGTTGGTGCAGACGCGACTCATTTCACTTCCAATCAAGAATTTTCATTCATTAATATGTCCATGCAAGCGATGGAATTTCCCTTAAAACATCCACCGTTTATTGTGCGGAATATAGAGGCAGATAACTTTACGCAGAAAACAGTTTATAAAGCAACTGCATTGGATATTTTTAAAGAGGAAGTAAAGAAAAGATTGAATTACTCAGCCATAAAAAAATAGTGATATATTTAGTAAATTAAGAAATTAAATGTCAGCGATGAAGGTAAAATTAACGGAAAAAATACTAACTATTTTGCTATTACTCATTGCTGTAGGTGCATTAACAATACATCCTGCACAAGAAGTCTCTATGTCTACCCTCGGAGGCGATAAGGTAGATACTTTGTTCAATATAGTTTCATATTTAATTCTATTTTATTTTTTTCTTTTATACTGGAAAGGTTTTATTTATGTAATTACCAAAAGTCCCTTACAGTTTTTTTTGCTAGCGATCGTTCTATTTTCTGTATTGTGGTCAGAAGATATAAATTCTAGTCTTAATTATATAAAAGGTCTAATCAGAATATATTTTATTGCCATCTATTTGGCAATGCGTTATCCGCTTAGGGAACAAATGAGGCTAATAGCTTGGGCGCTTGGTGCAGCTACATTATTATCTATGATATTCTCTGCATTCGTACCAGGTTATATTCACACAGCACCAGAATTATTAGATATGTGGAGCGGAATTTATGGTCATAAAAATGAATTAGGATACATGATGAATTGGAGTGCAGGAGTTTTTTTGCATCTTGCCCTTAGTAGTAATCGATATCGATGGTTGATGTGGGCAATATGTGGGGTATCTGTATGTCTAATTATCCTGACGCGTTCCACAACGTCTTTAGCTATCTTATTGACAATGATATTACTTTTACCTTTCTATCAATCATTTAAAAAAACTAATTATAAACTACAAGTTATTATGATTACTACAGCTTTAATGTTACTGATTATTGTTTCAATGTTACTAATCAATAATGCGGAAACTGTAGTTGGTACTTCTGGCAAAGACCTTACCTTAAATGGACGCTCTGATCTTTGGGAATTAGTGATAGCTAAGGTTTTGGAAAGACCTTGGCTAGGTTATGGATATTCGGCATTTTGGACTAGTAATGCTGCATCTAATCTGAGAGCTACTTACGATTGGGCCAGTAATGCTCATAATGGCTTTTTAGAACTATTGTTAGAATTAGGATTTTTAGGTTTCTTGACTTTTGCAGCAGGATTTATCCGGTTCTTTGTAATGGCACTGACTCGAATCGTTTCAGTGGCAAAAAAACCAGAAGATTATTGGCCAATGCAGATGCTAGTTATTATCGTCATAGTGAATTTCTCAGAAGCAAGGTTATTAATTCCTGGTTGGAATTGGTTAATGTATGTCACCACTTCTCTATCTCTGACTCTTAGTTCCCAGCGCGCACCAATATATAAATAGGTAAGTAATTTACATACTTGCATAATTAAAAGGAGAGAAAACATGAAAAAGTTAAATTTTGGATGTGGGCACAGATTTTCTTCTGAATGGATAAATATAGATTTTAATTCTGAGCATCCTGACGTAATTGCTCATAACTTACTGCAACCACTTCCATACCCTAAAGATTATTTTGATGTAATTTATAGCAGTCATGTTCTAGAGCATTTCTCTAAGGAAACGGGAGAAATGTTAGTGAAAGAATGCTACAGAGTTCTAAAACCTCAAGGCATTTTACGCATTGTTGTTCCTGACTTAGAGCGAACATGCCGTGAATATTTAAGAATTATCGACAGTATTGAACATGAAGAATCAAGGAAACAATATGAATGGATTATTATTGAGTTAATTGACCAATTGGTTAGAACAAAACATGGCGGTTTGATGAAAACTTATTGGCGACAAGTGCTTGAAAATAATGATGAATCATCCATCAAGTATGTAGAAGAAAGAACAGGTGTGAATATCAAAGAAGAGGTAGCAATAACTAATACCAACTCTTTATTACAAAAGGTTTTTAGTATCAACCACAATAAACTCAGAAACAAATTTAAATACCTTTATATTGACATGGTAAAAAGGTTAATACCACGGTATGTCCGCAAGTCTATGATCGATGAAACTTCTCTTGGTGAAAAACATAAGTGGATGTATGATAGCCATAGCATGAAAACGCTCTTTCAAAGAGTTGGTTTTTCGGATATTAAACTTTTAGATGCCCATACAAGTGATATTCCCAACTTTAGTAATGAAGTCTTAGATATAAATGCTGATGGGACAGTATATCTACCAGGATCTTTATATTGTGAGGGCATCAAGCCAAACAAATAATACTGATTTTATGGGATAAAGAATCAGTGTTATCAACCATGTTTTTTAAAGTTAAATAGTACTCATATGAACGTCTTGCTCCTTAGTACCCAGGATGTGGCTGGTGGTGCGGCTCGTGCCGCATACCGTTTGCACAAAGGGTTACAAGATATTGACTTACAATCACAAATGCTGGTGCAAGAAAAATCTACTGATGATAAAACAGTAATTGCGCCTAAGATTAGATTATTTCAAGGTATCGCCAAAGCAAAGTTGACATTTGAAACTTTGCCTTTGAAGCTTTATTCTCAAAAGCAAAATACTCCGTTTTTTATTCAATGGTTGCCAGATAGAGTAGTTTCTCAAGTTGCTCAGATTAATCCAGATATAATCAATTTGCATTGGATTAGCGCAGCTTTTATGCAAATTGAAACTCTTGCGAAACTAAAGCGCCCTTTGGTCTGGACAATTCATGATATGTGGGCATTTACTGGGGGATGCGGCTATGCTGGAGATTGCGATCGCTACCAAATATCCTGTGGAGCCTGTCCTCAACTCAATAGCAAAAAGGATTCGGACTTATCCCACTGGGTATGGCAACGTAAAGCCAAAGCTTTGAAAAATTTAAATCTGACAATTGTTTCACCCGGTTCTTGGTTAGCCAAATGCGCCAAGTCTAGTTCTCTGTTTAAGAACTTGCGAATTGAAGTCATTCCGAATGGACTGGATACTCAAAAGTATAAACCTGTTCATCAAGGTTCAGCACGGGAATTACTCAATTTACCTCTGGATAAACAACTTATTCTATTTGGAGCATTAGATGCAACTAATGACCATAGAAAAGGTTTTCATTACCTGCAACCAGCACTACAAGAATTAAGCAAATCTGGCTGGAAAGATAAGTTGGAGATTGTTGTTTTCGGTGCATCTCAACCCGAAAATCCACCTGATTTAGGTTTCACAACCCACTATTTGGGACACTTACACGATGATATATCTCTAGCAACTGTTTACTCAGCAGCAGATGTGATGCTTGTACCGTCTCTACAAGAATCTTTTGGACAGACAGCTTCAGAATCCCTCGCTTGTGGTACTCCAGTTGTGGCGTTTAATTCTACTGGCTTAAAAGATATTGTTGATCATCAGCAGAACGGCTATTTGGCTAAACCTTATGAAGTTGAGGATTTTGCCAAAGGGATTACCTGGGTACTTGAAAATGAACAGAGGTTGCAAAAACTATCATTTTATGCACGTGAAAAAGTTGAACAAGAATTCACTCTAGAACTTCAAGCACGTCGTTATTCAGCTTTGTTTCAGGAAATATTGATGATCGCAAAGAAATCTTCATTTAGTAATTAGTTTAGTAAATCAATACTTCATAATATGTCAATACCTATAGCTTTTATAATTTGTACAGAACCTGGCCGTTTAGAAGGTCAATCTTTGATGCTTGCAGAAAGTATTCGTAAATTCTGCGGCGACTTGAAAAATACACCTATATATAGCTTTCATCCCAGAGTAGGTGAACCGATATTAAAACAAACTCAACAAGCATTTGAAGCGTTACAGGTTATCCATCAACAAATTCCGATCAATCAAGAATTTCATGAATACTATTTAGCTAATAAACCTCTAGTTTGTGCCTATGCAGAACAAAATATCGATGCAGAAATATTAGTTTTTTTAGACAGTGATAAATGCTTTTTTTCGGAACCAAAAGAATTTTTGTTGCCAGCAAAGTGTAATGTACGAATGCGTCCTGAGTATGGTCAAGGAATTGGTTCTACAGGTCTACAAGATCCTCAAGAATGGTATTGGCAAAAACTATATGAAGTGCTGGGAGTAAAACGTGAGGTATTTGTTGACACACCAATTGGTAATAAGAGAATCAGAGGCTATTGGAACTCTGGTTTGGTTGCTGTGAGAAGGAGTGCAGGTATATTTACAACTTGGAAAGAAAATTTTGAAAAAGTAATGCGCTTAGATATTACTCCTCCCCAGGGTATTTATTTTGTTGAGCAGTCTGTTTTGTCTGTAACTTTATGTGCGTTGGAAGAAAACGTCGAACATCTTCCTTCTAATTATAGTTATCCATTACCTTTACACAACCGTTTATCAAAAGAACTACAAATTAAACATTGGGATGATACTATATCCATTCATTACTTCAACTTATTTTTCTATAACGATTGGAATGCACAAATTAAAAGATTGAAAAAAATCAATATCAATTCAGATAAATATCGATGGTTATGTCAAGAGGTTGTCAGACTTAATATGCCTCGCATCTCAGTTTGGCATCGATATATGTTAGTGGTCAGAAGAATGGAACAAAAACTAAAAACCTTTAATTTAGATATTAATTTTAGTGGCTGGATAGAAAAGATGGTTAAATTTTAAGTTTACATAAAAATATACAAAAAGTAAAAATTTGATATTTGGATTATGAAGGTAGATTTGTAAAAGTTGCATAAAAGTGCATGATTTTCCTGACTGTTTTTATAGATAGTAGTTATTATATGAGGTAAATGAAATGAAGCAAGCAAATTTAGCTGTAATTATGACATGTTATAACAGGCGGAATACAACTCTTGCCTGTCTAAATGCTTTGTATCAGCAAAACAATCATTGTGATGTTTATTTAACTGATGATGGTAGTTCTGATGGGACTACAGAGGCTATCAAAGCAGAATACCCAGAGGTAAAAATACTTCAGGGTAATGGCAATTTATTTTGGGTGGGAGGAATGCATCTCGCCTTTGGTGAGGCGATAAAACATCAATATGATTATTATCTGTGGTTAAATGATGACACATTTCTGGAAGCCAATGCTGTGAGTAAACTATTGCAGGTTCATCAAAATTTGACAGAACTTGGTTATCCAGACTCAATTGTAGTTGGTTCAACTAGAGACTCAATGACAGGAAAAGCAACCTATGGAGGAGCAGTAAAATCTAAAAAGTGGTATTCCAACAAGTTTGAATTTTTAGAACCAAGTTCTGTTATCCAACAATGCGATGCTATGTATGGTAACTGCGTGCTAATTCCTAAAAGTGTTGCTGCAAAAGTTGGCAATATTGATACAGCCTTTGTTCACAGTTTAGGAGATTTAGATTATGCCCTGAGAGCGCGTAAAATGGGTTGTAAAATATGGGTAGCTCCTGGATATATTGGTACTTGTAATAAAAATTCTATCCGCAACAGCTGGGTAGATACCAATTTAAATATATTAGAACGCTTGAAAAAGGTACTGCAAATTAAAGGATTTCCATTGAAATCATGGACTATATTTTGTAGCAGACACTCTGGGCCATTTTGGATATTTTATTGGTTCTTACCTTATATCAGAGCAATTATTGGTTACAAGGATTTGGCGATTTCTCCCACATTTGCTGAGGACATCAATCAAACTAACTCAGAAGTTTGATACTCGCACGAGATTCATGAGTCAATAGTATTTGGATAATTTATCAATATCTTAATAATTTGACAAATGCAATTTTAAATTATTAAATAATCAAATAATCATTGATCATTCTATGGGTAAACGCTTACTAATTGTCTCAACACTCGATTCTAGTCAACCATTTGGTGCATTTACTAGACCTTTTTATCTAGGACAATATCTGACGGAATATTTTGATGTTTTTCAGTTAGGTTTAGATTGTTCATCTGTTAATTATGCACCTTCTCTTTCGATTGGTTCAAGAGGCTTAAAGTCATATATTCAAGCTATAGAAAAGTGCATCGACGAGTTCTGCCCAGATATTGTGTATGCTCAAGAAACACTACCTGGATTGGCTGCTCTAATTTCATTAAAGCTTAGAAAATACAGCAATTCCTCTCTTGTATTTGATTTTCATACATTTTCACCGTATGAATACTGGATGCGCTTGTTTTCAGTTGCCAATCCTTTCAAAGAGTTTGCACAATGTATTAAAACATATATTGCTCAGGGAATTTTGATATTCTCTGGCAATCCGATTATTGCAGCAGGTGAATCAATTCCTAGACTAATTTCCCAATGGTATGGTATAACTCCACAGCAAATTTATTGCATCGGGAATGGAGTGACTGAAGACTTACTAAATACTGAAGCTTTTCCTGATACAGATCCCTATCAAGCATTCAGACCAGCTAAAATAGTGGTTCTTATTGCTCCCAAAACATTTCAATTTCCAACTAATGATATGTCTGTATCAATGGCTATTGAGGTTGCTAAATCCCTTGAAAGTCATCAAGATAAAGTACATTTTATTGTCATTGGCAGGGATAGTAGTGATATTTCAGAACCAATACCCTCTAATATCTCTTTTTTAGGATTTTTACCTAGGAGAGAAGATTTTGTTGCCCATCTTAAATATGCAGATATTGCTTTACTGCCATTCTCAAAACAAGCCGTAGCAGGCGGCGCTCGCAATAAAGCATTAGATTATTTTGCCAGTAAAAAGTTAGTTGTATCAACACCAGAAGGCTTGCGAGGATTAGAAGAATTTCGCCACTTAGAACATCTGTTAGTAACAGGATACTCTAGCGAAGAAGTTGCTAACACAGTGCTAGATGCTGCTTCTAGTATTGATAAATATCAATCACTTGTAGATACAGCGTATACGTTAATTACAGAAAAATATTCCTGGAATGCAAGAGCGCAAAATATCGCGGAAATACTCATGAGAGTCAGTCATTCTTAGTTAGATTTGTTTTTTAGACTATATTTAAACTAAGAAAAATCAGTTTTTTTAAATACTTTAATCTCGAAGTATTTAAATATTGCTAAAAACTAATTTTAAAATACTCACCTTTATTTTGAGATAACCTCTCATACTGATCAAAAGAAAAAAAGACATGAAAAATCGATTCTCTTATAAATTTCTGGGTGCTCAATTCGATGCACTCTCTATGCTCGACTTAAATTTATTGATTGAAGAATCTATTGATAAGAACAAGAAATGGATTATTGCTAATCACAACTTGCATAGTCTTTATCTCTTCCATAATGATCCGGAAATGCAAGCTTTTTATGCCAAGGCAGAATATACCCATATTGATGGTATGCCTCTAGTGTTAATTGGAAAGTTGTTGGGTTTTCCAATTAAACGAGAACAAAGAGTAACCTATGCTGACTGGGTATGGTCTTTGATGGCGGAAGCTGCTAATAAAGGCTGGCGTATATTCTATTTAGGTTCAAAGCCAGGAGTTGCTGAAAAAGGAGTAAGTATTTTGTGCCAGAAATTTCCTGGTTTACAGATTGCTTGCGCTCATGGCTATATTGATATGGATAAAGATAGTCAAGAAAATCTCGCTACTCTGGCTGCAATTAATGCTTACAAACCCCACGTATTAATGGTAGGGATGGGTATGCCACGCCAAGAGCATTGGATTTCTGAAAATCTTGAGCATATTCATACCAACACTATTTTGACTAGTGGAGCCTGCATGGACTATGTAGCAGGAGTAGTGCCTACTCCTCCTCGCTGGATGGGAAGAGTGGGGTTGGAATGGTTGTATCGCTTGTTTTCTGAACCTAAAAGACTTTGGAGACGTTACTTACTTGAGCCTTGGTTTGTTGGCACATTATTTTTACGAGAAATTTGGAGTATCTCAAGTCAAGAAAAAAAAAATAAAATGCTGCTATTTCTAAGTACAAGATTTCACAAGTTCATAGCGTGAAAGAGTTTCTTGAAGCCTTACCAGTGGGTCGCTCAATTCATCCAGAATTTATGAAATACTGTACTAAGGCTTAATCATTAATTAGTCAGTGCATCTTATTCAATTTTAATGTTTGTGAGTAGCGAAGAACATCGCCACATACTTCGCTTAGAATAATTTTTAAAAAAAGCTATTTTAGCTTGGGTTGAGTATTAAGTTAACTACTGAAAGCCTTGGCAATAGCATTGCGGGCAGGTTTAGGTTGCAGGTTCTCATCAAAGGGAAGTGGACGCAGAAATTTCCAGAGACTTGGATTGTCCCTAAAGGTTTTTCCTGGCATCCAGTCGGGATGACGTATCCAGGTATGACGGTCGGTAATCCCCCATGTAATGACAGTATCAACTTTAGCCGCAAAGCACAGATCAAGATATCGCTTGTAACTGTCGGCTACCATCTGGTCTAGCTTTTTGATACTATCGGGTAATGGGGCATCAATGATAATGTCTAATTCTGTAATTATTGGTTTAACTTCAAGATCATTAAGCCGTTTTAAGACGGAATTAAATCCTTTCTCATCAAAAGCATAGGCAGTAGAAAACCATAGATGCGACTGGATGCCTGCCCCATCAATTTTAACGTCACTATTCTTTAGATATTCGATCATTTTTAAGAATCGGTCTGATTTCCATGTAGCGCCTTCGATGCCAAAATCGTTTAGATAAAATTTCTTGGTGTTATCAACTGAAGCGGCAATTAAAAATAAATCTCGAATCAATTCTCGTTTTACCCCTTTACGCAAACCGTAGGTAGCATTGTCAGCTTCATTTTCATTATCAGCAATAATTTCATTGGCAATATCCCAAGACTTTAAAACCTTGCTCTTACGATAATGACCCATGACTCCTTTAACATGGCGTTCGATCATCTTCAGTGTGGGGGGATAAGGAAGCCAGTCTGGTCTTCCCATGTGCCAAAAAAGGGTATGCCCGTGCATTTCTATATTATGTTTTTCGCAGAAATTAGCGATCGCATCTGCTGATTCAAAAGTAAATTTTCCTGGCTGTGGTTCTGTAGCGTTCCATTTCAATTCACCATTTGGTGTCACAATCGAACATTCACGAGCAATCAGGTTAGCGTAATCCTTCTCTGTTTGCAAAAATTCACTAGAAATTGCTGCGCCATAACGCTTTCCTTTGGCCGCAGCTAATTGCCGAAGAGGAGAATTTATATTTGGATAATTTGCTGCAATTTCATTGGTACTCTGGTCTTCTTTTTGCTTATCCTTCTGTAAAAACCCCATAGTCAATAAGGCAGAAAGAGTTGTATATCCTGCTCTTGTTAAAAATTTTCTCCGATCAGCCATAAATTTTA
Source organism: Nostoc sp. KVJ20 (assembly GCF_001712795.1). Lineage (GTDB taxonomy): Bacteria > Cyanobacteriota > Cyanobacteriia > Cyanobacteriales > Nostocaceae > Nostoc. Next base: position 12,398 of record NZ_KV757694.1, on the reverse strand, counting down.
CTTAAAAAAACACACGTATTATTATATTACAAAACAAGTTTTGATACCTTTGTACTAAGTGGCAAAGATGAAGAAGAATTCAGGAGCGGAACCGGAGACGTTTCCGTTAGCTCCGGTCAGAATCAAGATGCTCTGCACAAGACGCTAAAAGTGAACATGGACTCGCTTACCGCCACTCGTACAAAATTTATGTCTGTTTTCTGACTCCTGACTCCTGAATTCTGTTTCGATGAAAATTGATGAGTAATACATCTAGCGCAAAACTAGATTAAAATATAACGCATGTTCGATTTAAGCCAATTAACTAGATAAAGTAAAACTTTATTCAGTTCTGGCGATTAGAAATCGCGGCAACACAGACAAAACCTGCATTTGTAGGTTGTTTTGATGAAGTCCACGCAAATGACTTCCATTTTTATAGTAGCTAATTACACATAAGAGATTATTTTAAAATCTCTCACGAATGATTTAGGATTTTTATAGATGTCTACTCAGTTTTTTCACGCAGACAATAATATATCCTTGTACATACAGGAAAATTTAGAGTGAAACAGGCTTTATTGTGTACTTCATTCCTTGCAATATTCTATATCAATACCAAAGATGCTAATTTTATATATAACGAGCGTTCGATATAACAACCTGAGTCATGCCTAAGATTGTTGACCATGAGCAATACCGTAAAGAACTGCTCGACAAGTGCTTTGATTTATTTGCCCAAAAAGGCTATGGTTCCATTACTATGCGCCAAATTGCCGAAGGATTAAGGGTTTCTACTGGTACGTTGTACCACTATTTTCCTAGCAAACAAGCTTTATTTGAGCAATTGGCCCAAGAAATATGTGAGCAAGATTTAAGTGCAGCATTGGCTGAATTGGAAGGAGCGCAAACCCTACAAGAAGGAATGGAAGCACTAGGAAGATATTTAGTAAAAAATGAAGATTACTTTATTAAATGGACTTATATATGGATTGATTTTTGTCAACATCAAGACTCTAAAGAAATGTTGAATAATAGTGTTTTTAAGCGGAACAATCAGCGTTATCAGCAAGCTGCCTGCGATTTTGTAGGTATTCAAGATCCAGTATTGGCTTCTTTTGTCTTGAGCTTTGTGAATGGTTTAATTCTAGAGAAGTTATGGGGTGACGAAACAATTGATTTTATGGAACAATGTGCGCTACTCGGCAAAATGCTCACGGCATATTTGTCGCAGCATGGGGTAGGAGTTGGGAGTTAGGAGTTGGGAGTTGGGAGTTGGGAGTTGGGAGTTGGGAGTTAGTTGCTACCATTATCGGCTCATTTGATGTAGATAAAATGATTTTTTAGGAGAGTAAAAAAGATGGTTCAAAAAGTATCAAACAAAGCTTCCAATAAATGGTTAGTTGCATTAGTAATTGCCGCTACTGCTATTACAGGTGGAATTGTTGTTTATGGGATTTCTCAGTTTGGGCTAGTTAGTCAAGCTGAGAAATCTGAGCCAGTAGAAACCACGCCTAAAAGTCAAAAAGTGGCTGCATTAGGACGACTAGAACCGGAAGCAGAGGTAATTAGCTTGTTTGCACCCTTGGCATTGGATGGCGATCGCATTGCCAAAATTTTAGTCAAAGAAGGCGATCGCGTTCAAGCTGGGCAGATGGTAGCAATTTTAGATGCCCGCGATCGCTTACAAACTGCTGTATTACAAGCGCAACAACAAGTTAGAGTTGCTCAAGCCAAACTCGCTCAAGTGCAAGCTGGAGCAAAAGTAGGAGAAATTAACGCCCAGCAAGCAAGTGTTGAACGCCTCCAGGCGCAATCCCAAGGAGATAAAACAGCGCAACAGGAAGCGATATTCCGCATAGAGGCACAGTGGGAAGGAGACAGAATCGCGCAAGAAGCAACCATTAAGAAGCTAGAGGCAGAACTCAAAAATGCTGAAGCCGAATATCAACGTTATCAGCAGCTATATTCTCAAGGTGCAGTTTCTAATTCTTTATATGACAGCAAAGGCTTGACTGTAGAAACTGCTAAACAGCAAGTAGACGAAGCCAAAGCAGTTCTCAACCGGATTAATACCACTGCTACCAAACAATTATCTGAAGCTAAAGCAGCACTCGCCCGTACTAACGCCACTGGTAGCAAGCAAGTTAGTGAAGCCAAAGCCACACTTACCAGTATTGCAGAAGTGCGACCTGTAGATGTAGCCGCAGCCCAGACAGAAGTTGAAAATGCGATCGCTACACTCAAACACGCCCAAACCGAGTTGGCTGGTGCTTACATCAAAGCACCGATGGCGGGACAAATCATCAAAATTCATACGCGAATCGGAGAAAAAATTAGTGCTTCTGGCATTGCAGACTTAGCGCAAACAGACCAAATGATGGCAATAGCAGAAGTTTATCAAACCGATATCGGTAAAGTGAAATTAGGACAACAAGCAGTGATTAGCAGTCAAGCATTTGCCAGTGAATTGCGAGGAACCGTTGCTCAAATTGGCTTGCAGGTGAATAGACAAAACGTTTTCAGCAACCAGCCAGGGGAGAATCTTGATAGCCGAGTAGTTGAGGTGAAAATTCGCCTCAATCCTGAAGACAGCAAGCGAGTTGCAGGTTTCACTAACTTACAGGTACAGACAGCGATTGAAATATAGGAGGGTAGGGAACAGGGAATAGGGAATAGGGAATAGGGAATAGGAAAGAAAGCATAGATCCGTACTGAGTCTTGTTCAGAAATTAAATAGGAGTCTTATATAGAGTTGTTGTTTGTTGTCTCGTGTATTCCATCATTTTTATAAGGTGAATCTAATCATGGTTAAAGTCATATATCTTCTGCTTTGTGTACTTGGCTTCGTTTTACCTTACTCCCAGTTTGTTCCATTCATCTTAGAGCATGGTCTGGATATAAAGCTGTTTTTTGAACAACTCTTTGCCAACAAAATTTCTGGTTTTTTTGGTATGGATGTTATTATTTCATCGCTAGTTTTATGGACATTTGTATTTTGGGAGGGAACACGTCTGAAAATGCAAAATCTCTGGGTTTATATTGCCTGTAATCTTTTGGTTGGTGTGTCTTTAGGTCTTCCATTATTTTTGTTAATGCGAGAGCGCCAGCTTGAACAGCAAACTGAAACACTGAGTTATTAAGGGTTTTTTCAATATGTTTTCCAAACTATTTCGCAAAACGCCGTTAGCATGGCGGCAGTTAATGAAGGAAAAAACCCGTCTGGCTGTTGCAGTCGCAGGTATTACTTTTGCCGATATGCTGATGTTTATTCAGTTGGGATTTGAAAGTGCCCTTTTTGATGCTGCTGTGAAACCTCATCGCAATTTACAGGCAGATTTGATTTTAATTAATCCCCAATTTCAAACTTTATTTTCGGTAAAAAACTTTTCTAGAGAACGACTGTATCAAGCATTAGGTTATGAAGGTGTTCAGTCAGTTAATTCTGTCTATATCAGCACCGGACAGTGGCGAAATCCCGAAACACGTCTTGAGCGTGCCATTTTGGTTTGGGGTGTTGATCCGGTACAACCCGCATTCAAATCGCCCGAAATTAACCAAAATCAGGATGATCTGAAACAGTTATACCAAGTTATTTTTGACCAGGCAGGTCGTCCAGAATACGGGGCGGTTGCTGATATCTTTAAGAAAACAGGCAAATTTGACACAGAATTAAATAGCAAAGCCGTTTTTGTTAAAGGCTTGTTTACTGATGGTGCTTCCTTTGCTGCCGATGGTAATGTGATCACCAGTGACTCTACCTTTCTCCAGCTATTCCCAGAACGTAAACCCGATCGCATCGAAGTTGGGTTAATTACGCTTCAACCAGATGCCAATGTAGAAAAAGTGCGATCGCAACTTGTGAATGGATTACCTAAAGATGTTAGAGTCTTGACTCCAGAAGAGTTTGCCAAAGTGGAGAGGACTTACTGGGAAGAAGGTACTGGCATTGGTTTTATTTTCGGTTTGGGTACAGCAGTCGGGTTTATCGTTGGTATCGTGATTGTTTACCAAATCCTTTATTCTGATGTTTCTGACCACCTGCCAGAATATGCCACCCTCAAAGCAATGGGATATACCGATAACTATCTCTTGGGAGTTTTAATTCAAGAAGCATTGTTATTAGCTATTTTAGGTTTTCTGCCTGGATTCTTCCTTTCTTTTGGGTTGTATCAAGTCACATACGCTGCGACAATGCTTCCTATTTTTATGAAAATGGAACGGGCGATCCAGGTTTGGATTTTGACCGTGATCATGTGTAGTGTCTCTGGTGCGATCGCAATGCGGAAATTACGATCTGCTGACCCTGCCGATGTTTTTTAGTTTTTTAGACGCGGTTTATCGTGTCTGTGGAGAAGAAGACGCGATGAATCGCGTCTCTACAAGAGACGTAATTATTTTTTTATACCCAATAACCGATAAAATATTATGTTGCAAAAATCTTTACCAGAAAATTCAAATTCAACACTTTCTACTTTAGAATCTGTAATTTCTGTTAGTAATCTCAACCATTACTTTGGTGAAGGTGGGCTTCGCAAACAAGTATTATTCGACATTAATTTAGAGATTAAGGCTGGGGAAATCGTGATTATGACTGGCCCCTCTGGATCGGGGAAAACCACCTTGTTAACCTTAATGGGTGGATTGCGTTCTGCCCAAGAAGGTAGCCTTAAAATCTTAGGAGAGGAAATTTGTGGTGCGAAAAAGCAGCAGTTAACTAAGCTGCGTCGCCAAATTGGCTATATTTTCCAGGCGCATAACTTGATGACTTTTTTGACAGCAAGAGAAAATGTGCGGATGTCCTTAGAGTTGCATGACGATTTTCTCAATCAGGATATTAACGCCAAAGCGATCGCTATTTTGGAAACTGTCGGGTTAGCTGATCGTGTAAATTATTACCCAGAGAAACTATCTGGAGGGCAAAAACAACGAGTTGCGATCACTCGTGCTTTAGTCAGTCATCCTAAAATTGTTTTAGCAGATGAACCCACTGCTGCACTTGACAAGAAATCTGGGCGCGATGTCGTGGAAATCATGCAGAAGCTAGCTAAAGAACAAGGCTGTACAATTTTGCTAGTTACCCACGACAACCGCATCCTTGATATTGCCGATCGCATCATTTATATGGAAGATGGTCAGCTGAAGACTGATAGCACAGAATCTACACTACAAGCAAGTAATATCAATTCGTAGTTTGTCAACTTACTTAAGTAAGTCGGCAGGAATAAACCAAATTATGTCACGAAACGTAAACAGCCTTATACCAATTCTTTATGAAGCTGCATAGAATTCGATCCCCCCTAGCCCCCCTTAAAAAGGGGGGAATTCAAAGTCTCCCTTTTTAAGGGGGATTTAGGGGGATCAAGATATGTGCAACTTCACATTAAATTGGTATTAAAACCCTTACCAATGACTAATGACTAATGACTAATGACAGATTATTAGCTAAACCTTGCCAACAATTCTTCACGAGATAATTGCAAACATAAAGGTGTAAATTCCTCTGGTGGGAACTGCAACAAACTATCGATGACTCTCGACAATTCCTCGTCCACAGAACCAAATCTGTATCTCAACAAATTTTCCACAACTAAACGTTGTCCTTGCTGTACTCCTTGCTGTATTCCTTGCTGTACTCCTTGCTGTATTCCTTGCTGTACTCCTTGCTGTACTCCTTCTTGTACAGCCTGCGCTCTTGCTTCTTGATAAGCTTCTGTTAAATTCATAATTAGTTCCTGATCGTCTTCAGTTAAGTCTTGCTGGATCATTACACTGATACGCCATCTGTAAATTATTTCTAGAACATTACGGCGTACAAGGTTCTCTGGTGGAAGGGCAACTAGTTCTCTCACTGCTTGCTGCTGAACAGTTCCCCTGCCGAGAAGCCTAAACCACAGCGTGTCTAGAGTCACAGGTAACTCGTTAATCGCTAGTATCGCCGTTCTAAAAGATAAAGGTAGAAAATATACCCCTCTCATCCAGTTTTCTAGCTCTAGTTTAGCGCCAAAACTTTCTAGCAATGCCGGGGAGGCCGAAGGTGCTAAAATCCATAACCGAGCTAAATCACTCTCTGGTAAACTTGTATCTTCTCTTTTGGCTTTGCGTTGCGAATCTGCAATTACAGTGAACAGCTTTAGAAGGCAGTTTCGTACCTCTGTCTTACTGGGTTGATTGCGGTATGGTTCTAGCAAGGCTGTACTCTGCAAAGCAATTCTTCCTAGTAGTCCTAGATTTTGCGTTTGCGCTTGAGATGTAGGTGCTGGTGAAAACAAAACATCTACTTGCCGAGTCTCATCAACTACTTCTTTATTGGCTTCTACCTTGCCCAAGGGTGATAGTAGCTCCTCTAAAAACTGATTGGCGAACTGATCGTGAGGTTTACGGGTCATATTTCATGGGTCAACTGTATTGTATTATATGGAAAAGCTGATAAGAGGATGTTTGAAAAGTCCTCTTGTCGGTATCAAAAATTTTAGATCCCCCTAAATCCCCCTTCAAAAGGGAGACTTTGATTCCGGTTCCCCCCTTTTTAAGGGGGGTTAGGGGGGATCTAAAGTGCCTAAAGTCACAGTGAAATACTTTTCAAACAACCTCTAAGCCTGAAAACTGTTCTTACCGCAGATGTCTTTGAGCGATCGCCTTTGGTTTTGAGCTTGAATCTTAAAGGATGTTTGAAAAGTCCTCTTGTCAGCATCAAAAATTTTAGATCCCCCTAAATCCCCCTTTTTAAGGGGGACTTTGATTCTAGTTCCCCCCTTTTTAAGGCTACGGTGTATACACAAGTCTGAAATAGCTGAAAAACCCAAGGTTTTACCCCACCCTAACCCTCGCCTTGCAAAGGGGAGGGAACTAGATTTCTTTTTCCCCCCTTTCTAAGGGGGGATTAAGGGGGGTAATTCGACTTGTGTATACACGGTAGCTTTTTAAGGGGGGTTAGGGGGGATCTAAAAGTGCCTAAAGTCACAGCGAAACACTTGTTCATTCAACCTCTAACAAACATCAGCACTTGATTACGTTGATCTTAATAGCAACATCTAATACCAATTTGAAAAAAGAATGCGATAAATAAACCATTTGTAGAGACGCGATTCATCGCGTCTTTACCCAAGGATGTGTTGCAATCATTAATTAAATTAGTATAAGGAGTCATTTATAAAGTAAAAGTAAAGATAAAGTCGAATTTAATCAGCAAAATACCTAATTGCTTTCTCAAAATGCCTGATTGCTTAATCAAAAAGCTTAAATGCTTTCTCATTTCAGTGGATTCAGCAAGTAAAAAGGCATTTTGCTTAATCAAAAAGCTTAAATGCTTTCTCATTTCAGTGGATTCAGCAAGCAAAAAGGCATTTTGCTTTCTCAAAATGCTTGATTGCTTTCTCATTTCAGTAATTCACGCATTCATTTTGGTATATCGTTGAGCCGATCGCCTTCAATTCATTCAGCAATAATTTTGCAACCGCTTACTGCTGTCTCTACTTGCTCATGGATTGAAGATCATTGAACATCAAGGATTTGAAGCGATGAACTAAACATCGAAAACCAAAGCTGAACAGCTTGACAATCTTAAGTAAGATATTTTACACTCCATAGAGTGTGTTGAAGTTCATCTACACACCTCGCCCGATCCTTGAAAACCGCATAATCTCGTTGAGGTGTGTCGATTGCTCTTTTAGCAAGGGTTTCAGCCGACAAAATCACAACTTTTTTATCAATAAGCACCGTTTTATTGACAATGAAAAAAGGTGTGTCGATTAGGGGGTTTCAAACCCGCTCCTGGTAAGGTTTCCAAAAGGTAACTCTTTACATAACCACTTCCCCTAACGGGGATGTAAACAAAACGCTAGCAGTCAAAATTCCAGAAAGTGCTAACTTTACATAACCACTTCCCCTAACGGGGATGAAAACGAGATAAAAGCCCGACCCCATACCCCACAAAAAATAATCAATTAACTGAAAGCCTTATCTAATAACTGCTTTAGCTATTGAGTACATTATTAATACATATTAATAGACACAGTATTTCGGATGAGATACTAATATATGAAGTATTTATTTAAAGTTAACTAAAGAGCCGAAATTCATTGATAAATTCTTAGTAAGAATTCAACATCCAAAAGTCAAAAGTCAGATTTTAAAAGGAATGCAGCATTATTAGTACATTTATGTATAAATTTTTTTCCTAATTCTTTGACTATTCTGAATTCTGACTCCTGAATTCTGCTCTTACTATTAACACTGAGAGACGGGGACAAAAATCCAATTATGAACAAAACCTTTGCAACCATCGATGGGAATGAAGCTGTCGCCCGTGTTGCTTACAAACTAAATGAAGTGATTGCCATTTATCCTATCACCCCCTCTTCAGCAATGGGTGAATGGGCAGATGCTTGGTCAGCCGAAAGTCGTCCTAACCTCTGGGGGACTATTCCCAGCGTCGTGCAGATGCAGAGTGAAGGAGGAGCGGCTGGTGCTGTGCATGGGGCCTTGCAAACAGGTTCTCTGAGTACCACCTTCACGGCATCTCAGGGATTATTGTTGATGATACCCAACTTTTACAAAATTGCTGGTGAACTGACTAGCGCCGTGGTTCACGTTGCAGCCCGTTCTTTGGCTACTCACGCTTTATCTATTTTTGGCGACCATAGCGACGTGATGGCAGCTCGGGCTACTGGTTTTGCCCTGCTGTGTTCCGCTTCAGTTCAGGAAAGTCAAGATTTTGCTCTCATCGCTCATGCTGCTACTCTAGAGACGCGAGTCTCCTTTATGCATTTCTTTGACGGCTTCCGCACCTCCCATGAAGTGCAGAAAGTTAAATTACTTTCAGATGATGATTTGCGATCGCTAATCCACGATAACTTAATACTCGCCCACCGCAGCCGTGCGTTGACCCCAGACCGTCCCGTATTGCGGGGGACTGCTCAAAATCCCGATGTCTACTTTCAAGGAAGGGAAGGCGCGAACCTTTACTACAACGCCTGTCCAGAAATTGTCCAGCGGATCATGGATGAATTTGGAGAACGCACAGGAAGGCATTATAAAATCTATGAATATTACGGTGCCAACGATGCCGATCGCGTTATTGTTCTTATGGGTTCAGGTTGTGAAACCGTCCATGAAACAGTAGATTACCTTAACGCCCGTGGTGAAAAACTTGGTGTAGTCAAAGTGCGACTTTACCGCCCCTTTGATGTCCAAAAGTTTGTTGCAGTATTACCAACTAGTGTACAAGCGATCGCAGTTCTCGACCGCACCAAAGAAGCAGGTAGCGCCGGGGAGCCTTTGTATTTGGATGTTGTGGCTGCTATTCATGAAGTATGGGGAATGGGGCATGGGGCATTGGGCATTGGGCATGGAGAGAATGAAAAATTACCTCTTTCCCCTCTGCCTAAAATTATTGGTGGGCGTTATGGTCTTTCTTCTAAAGAATTTACTCCGGCGATGGTGAAGGGGATTTTTGATAATCTTGCCGAAGCTAAACCGAAGAATCATTTTACGATTGGGATTAATGACGATGTTACTTATACTTCTCTAAACTTTGACTCTAACTTCTCTACAGAATCGGATAATGTTGTCAGGGCAATGTTTTATGGATTGGGCGCTGATGGTACTGTTGGCGCTAACAAAAACTCCATCAAAATTATTGGTGAAGAAACCGATAATTACGCCCAAGGCTACTTTGTCTTTGATTCCAAGAAATCTGGCTCAATGACTGTCTCTCACCTCCGCTTCGGGAAAGAGCCAATTCGCTCCACCTACCTAATTGACCAAGCCAACTTTATTGGTTGTCATCATTGGGGATTTCTAGAACGCATAGATATTTTGAAGGCTGCTATTCCTGGGGCGACTTTGCTGCTGAATAGTCCATACAATGTAGATAGCGTCTGGGAAAATCTGCCGTTGAAGGTGCAGCAGCAAATTATCGACAAGCATTTGAAGTTATACGTAATTAATGCTAGCCAGGTTGCCCGTGAAAGTGGCATGGGTGGCAGAATTAACACGATTATGCAGGTATGCTTCTTTGCCTTAGCGGGTGTCTTGCCTCAAGAAGAAGCGATCGCTAAAATCAAACAAGCAATTGACAAAACCTACGGTAAAAAAGGCGTAGAAGTTGTCCGCATGAACTTGCAAGCTGTAGACAACACCCTAGACAACTTGCATAAAGTAAATATCCCCCAAACAATCAACAATCCAAAATCCAAAATCGTTCGACTGAGCGCAGCCGAAGTCCAAAATCCAAAATTGCTAGACTCCGCTCCCGAATTTGTGCGAGAAGTTCTGGGCAAAATCATGGTGTGGGAAGGTGATGATTTACCTGTTAGCACACTACCAGTTGATGGCACTTTCCCCGTAGGTACTGCCAAGTGGGAAAAACGTAACGTTGCCGAAGAGATACCTGTGTGGGAGCCGGATGTGTGCGTACAATGTGGGAAGTGCGTCATGGTTTGTCCCCATAGCGCCATCCGGGCAAAGGCTTATCAAGCAGATGAGTTAGTCAATGCACCAGAAACCTTTAAATCAACTGGTGCAAAAGATAAAGACTTTGCCAATCAAAAATTTACCATTCAGGTAGCACCAGAAGACTGCACGGGATGTACGATTTGTGTAAATATTTGCCCTGCTAAAAATAAATCTGAGTCATCGCTGAAAGCAATTAACATGGCGCAGCAGTTGCCATTGCGGGAACAAGAGCGAAAAAACTGGGATTTCTTTTTGAGTTTACCTAATCCTGATAGGCGATCGCTAAAAGTCAACCAGATTCGCCAGCAACAACTCCAAGAACCTTTATTTGAATTCTCTGGTGCTTGTGCAGGTTGTGGTGAAACACCTTATTTAAAATTATTAACACAACTGTTTGGCGATCGCGCTGTCATCGCCAATGCTACAGGTTGTTCCTCAATTTATGGTGGAAATCTCCCCACCACTCCTTGGACAACCAACGCCGAAGGACGCGGCCCCGCGTGGTCTAATAATTTATTTGAAGATAACGCCGAATTCGGTTTTGGCTTCCGCCTCTCCCTCGACAAACAAGCTGAGTTTGCAGCAGAATTGTTGCAAAAATTGGGGAATGGGGAATGGGGAATTGGGAATGGGGAATTGGGAATACCTCATGAGTTGGTACAATCTATTCTCAATGCCAAACAAAACACTGAGGCTGATATTTGGGAACAACGAGAACGGGTAGCGCTGTTGAAACAAAAGCTAGATGAACTTTTAGAAAAAAGGAATTACCACTCCCATGCCCCATGCCCCATGCCCCATGCCCAAATCCAAAATCTCAAATCTCTTGCAGATTACTTGGTGAGAAAAAGCGTCTGGATTGTTGGCGGTGACGGTTGGGCTTATGATATTGACTTTGGCGGTATCGATCATGTAATTGCTAGTGGTCGGAATGTCAACATCTTGGTGATGGATACAGAAGTATATTCCAACACAGGCGGTCAATCTTCCAAAGCTACGCCAAAAGCCGCAGTTGCTAAATATGCCGCTAGTGGTAAGCCAGCACCGAAGAAAGACTTAGGGATGATTGCCATGACCTACGGAAATGTCTACGTAGCGAGTGTAGCCCTTGGCGCTAGAGATGAACATACCCTGAAAGCATTTTTGGAAGCAGAAGCTTATGATGGCCCATCACTGATTATTGCTTACAGCCATTGCATCGCCCACGGCATCAACATGACCACAGGGATGAATCATCAGAAAACTCTGGTAGAATCAGGTCGTTGGTTGCTGTATCGGCATAATCCAGAGTTGCTTAACCAGGGTAAAAATCCATTGCAATTGGATATGCGATCGCCTACGCAATCGGTAGAACATTCGATGTATCAAGAAAATCGCTTTAAAATGCTCACCAAGAGCAAACCTGATATTGCCAAACACCTGTTAGAACAAGCCCAAGCTGAGGTTGATGCACGTTGGCAGACGTATCAATATCTGGCAAAGCGCGACACTCTTTAGAGGTTCTTTGAAAAGTGGTTAGCTGTGACTTTCAGCACCTATTTATCCCCCCTACCCCCCTTAAAAAGGCTACGGTGTACACACAAGTCCTAAAAACCTAGCTTGATAAGCATTTCCTCGTTCCCAGTCTCCGACTGGGAATGCATTCATTGAGTCTCTGACTCAATATCTGACTAGAGGCAGAGCCTCTAATCAGGCATTCCTATGCAGAGCATAGGAACGAGATAAACGAGAGAACAATGCGAAATTGATCTTTTTTTGACTTGTGTGTACACCGTAGCCTTAAAAAGGGGGACTTTGACTCCGGTTCCCCCCTTTTTAAGGCAATACAGTTCAGATAAGCCCAAAACACTTGTAGAGATGGCGATTCATCGCGTCTTCAAAGACAAATTATCTACATCAGTAACCTTAACCCAAGCGTATTGGGCTAAAATTCGCGTTTTGAAAAGATCAGAATAGCGATC
>NZ_KV757693.1:185-1874 GCF_001712795.1 Nostoc sp. KVJ20 | reverse complement strand
CTGACTTGCATATTTTTGCGGTCTGACAACAGTTGTGTATTTTACCTGCTTTTCTCCCTCTTTCTTAAACCCCTACCCTTGAAAGCCTTGGAAAGGGGGGAGACCGGAAAATCTAACTCCCTTCCCTTTCCAAGGGAAGAAACTGGAAAATCTAGCTCCCTCCCCTTTACAAGGGGAGGGTTGGGGAGGGGTAATTTTGCCTATGTCATCGGCAAGGAGTTAAAAACATTAAACACACCAGTCATTTTGATTATCGATCAGTTTGAAGAATGCTTTACTATGTGCGATGACAGCCAGCGCCAAGAATTCTTTGACTGTTTGCGGGAATTAATTGACTGTACAGATAACCTCTATATTTTCATTGGGATGCGATCGGATTTTCGGGGGAGATGGCGAGAATATCCCAAATTTGCGGGCAAAATCAATAAACCTTACATCAACGTTGAACATTTAACCCGTGAGGAAATTGAAGAAGCGATTACTAAACCGGCTGATTGGGTAGGATTAGGGATAGAGGGAAGGTTAAAACAGCAACTAATTAATGATGTTGAGGATTACCCCGGAAGTTTGCCCTTGCTGCAATATACCCTGACAGAATTGTGGCGTGAGTCGAGAAATCAAGGCGATAAGGTTCTCAGCTTGAAAACTTATCAGGATTTAGGCGGGGTAGAAGGAACGCTACAAAAAAGCGCTGATGCAGTTTACAAAAGTCTTTCAGCAGCAGAAAAAACTGTGGCGCGGCGGATTTTTCTAGAATTAACGCAGATGGGAGAAACTACAGATGTACGGCGGCGCGTGCGTTTACGCGAGTTGGTTAATTCCCATCATTCCTTGAAACTTTTGCAACAGGTGAGCGAGAAGTTAGCGGATAAAGATGCACGATTAATTACGAAGAGAGATGAGCCGGATTCCCAGGATGTAATTTTAGATGTTGTCCACGAAGCCTTAATCCGCCACTGGCAAATGTTGCGGGAGTGGAAAGAGGAATATAAGTTGGGAATAGCCATTGAGCGACAGATTGAAGCGGAAGCGCAAGAATGGGAGAGGAATGAGAAAAAGCCAGGGTTTCTCAGGAAAGATGACAGATTAGCAGTAACAGAAGCATATTTAGCTAGATTTGGCGATTGGCAAATGCTCAATGGGGTAGCCGAGGAGTACATTCAGGAGAGTCAAGAACTGCGAAATAGGCTTGAGCGAGAAGAGAAAGAAAGCATAAAAATAGAAGCACAAAGGAAACAGCGAAACCAATTTGTAACTATATTTGCTACTTTATCCCTTGGGTTAGCTGGATTAGCTGGTTATCAATGGTGGAACGCCCAAAAAAATGCTAAGGTAGCGCAACAACAAGGTGTAATTGCTCTGGCGCAAACCTCTGAAACTTCCCTACTGTCTAACAAGCATCTTGAGGCTGCGGTTGCAGCCGTACAGTCAGGTAGACAATTTTTAGGTAGACCACCTCAGAATGCCAATTTAGAACAAACGGCTAACCAGCAAGCTGTAGTGGCACTCAAGCGAGCAATTTACAATACTCAAGAGATAAACCGCTTGGAAGGGCATAGCGATGCGGTCATTAGCGTAGCATTTAGCCCCGATGGCAAGAGCATCGCTTCTGCTAGTCTTGACAAGACCATCAAACTTTGGAATGCAGCTACAGGTAAAACAATCTCCACCCTCAAGGGGCATAGCAAT
>NZ_KV757693.1:0-172 GCF_001712795.1 Nostoc sp. KVJ20 | reverse complement strand
ATGGCAAGACCATCGCTTCTGCTAGTTTTGACAACACCGTCAAACTCTGGAATGCGGCTACAGGTAAAACAATCTTCACCCTCAAGGGGCATAGCAATGCGGTCAGGGGCGTAGCATTTAGCCCCGATGGCAAGACCATCGCTTCTGCTAGTTTTGACAACACCGTCAAACT
>NZ_KV757692.1 GCF_001712795.1 Nostoc sp. KVJ20 | reverse complement strand
CTAATTTATAGCGAGAGTAACCACGATTATTGTAGTAATAAGCATTATTAGGTTGAAGTTTAATTGCTTGGCTGTAATCTTCAATTGCACCTTTGTAATCACCTAATTTATAGCGAGAGTAACCACGATTATTGTAGTAATAAGCATTATTAGGCTCAAGTTTAATCGCTTGGTTGTAATCTTCAATTGCACCTTGATAATCTCCTAAACTATCGCGAGCCATACCTCGCACGTTATAGCAACTATAATTATCAGGCTCAAGTTTAATTGCTTGGTTGTAATCTTCAATTGCACCTTGATAATCTCCTAACTTATATCGAGATAACCCACGCTTGTTGTACAAATCGGCATCACTAGGTTGAAGTTTAATTGCTTGACTGTAATCTTCAATTGCACCTTTGTAATCACCTAATTTATAGCGAGAGTAACCACGATTATTGTAGTAATAAGCATTATTAGGCTCAAGTTTAATCGCTTGGTTGTAATCTTCAATTGCACCTTTGTAATCACCTAAACTATCGCGAGCCATACCTCGCACGTTATAGCAACTATAATTATCAGGCTCAAGTTTAATCGCTTGGTTGCAATCTTCAATTGCACCTTGATAATCTCCTAACTTATATCGAGACAACCCACGCTTGTTGTAGTAATAAGCATTATTAGGCTCAAGTTTAATCGCTTGGCTGTAATCTTCAATTGCACCTTGATAATCTCCTAACTTATATCGAGACAACCCACGCTTGTTGTAGTAATAAGCATTATTAGACTCAAGTTTAATCGCTTGGGTATAATCTTCAATTGCACCTTGATAATTACTTATACTATACTGATAAAATCCTAAAAAATCGTATAATCCAGCATTATTAGGATTTAGTTTAATAGATTGACGGATTTGTTCTTCTGTTAAGTTTGGGTTTTTTAGTCGAACACCTAATATTTTCAATTTTTCAAAATCAATATCGCTATCCTCTACAAATTCCTGAACCTGCTTATTAGCTATGTCATCTTCTTTATTGCTAAAATCTGAAAGTAGTTTCAAGCTAGAATCTGTTAAGGATTCTTGGGCTATCAATAGTCTTTCAGTAGTAGCCTTCAGTAGTAAGTTTCCAGGATTTGAATCACACGCAGCACGAATTAAATCTTCAATCCATCCCTGAGAATTAGCTGCTTGTATTAATTTAAAGACAATATTTTGTAAACTCCCTTCGCCAGCAATCGCCGTTAGATTTATATCTAATTCAAATGACAACATTTGCTCTAATGATGCTGTATTAGGAAAAGCATCAATCAAAGCTAATTGTATTTCTTTACGTTGTGGGCCAGATAAACCCATATTTATCAATTCCTCTCAATTACTACAAGTTGAAAATTGTTGTCGCTAGTTTAAGCAATCGCGTTAATCACAACTTAGTTGCTTTATCTCTTATCGCAGATTCATCAAACTCAACACCAGATACAACACAATTATTAGCCTTCAACCATTGCTCAATGAGTTCTGCTACAACTTGGCTCATCTTCAATCCCCGTAAGGCACAAGTGGCATGAAACTTTTTTTTGAGGTCGTCTGCAATACTAATATGCATAGCTAAAACAGATGATAACGGCTATATAGAAATATTATCTCTACAAAACTACAAATCTACAAAATTTGATTTCGGAAATTTAGAATATTTTTCCATATTTTTTAATGATTAGCAGTAGAGAGAAAAGTTTTGCCAACGCTAAAAAATAGTAGCCTGTAATACCATTTTTGGAGAAACGTGCAAAAGCTGATTGCTTGAAGTCGAATAATAGCTCACATTTTTTTCTATCGTTATAAATATTTCTCCGCTTTCAATTTCCTGAAAATCTTTCAGGATTGAGTGAAAGTATTGCACTATTTCATCAAAAATTCCTGGCTGACTCAAAAAGGCCCCTGCACTTACGAGTTAAAGGATATAAAAACCATACCTTTAACTGAAAATTTTGCATAGATGACAATGATAGTGGCAGTAATTCTCATAATGAGAATTACTGCCACTAAGGAGCCGTGTGAAATTAACGTTTCATGCACGGTTTTGTAGCCAGTCAGGGGGGTGACTTCCTGGCTTAGGCATCCATGTAGACGTTTTTTTAGTTCCTCTTCGCTCTCTGTTATTTCAATCTTAAACGGGCGGCTCATGGCTATTTAAACTTAAGAGTTGGCTTCTTACCATAATACGCAGCTTCATATTAAATTGGTATAAGAGTTTTTATTATTATTCATATATTTTTAAGAATTAATTATTGATACATAAAAATTGTGTAATTTATAATTGCCTGAATTATACAGTTTTGCCGCCTCTAATAGTTTTTTAATTTCGCCTTTAGCTTCCACAAATTTAATGAGGTTAAATACAATATCTTGATAGTTATTTCCACCAGCAATTTGATCAAGGTTCCAATCTAATTCTTCACTCAGCATTATTTCTAAATCATTCTTGCTACGGAAGGCATCCATGAGTGCCTCACGGAATTCCTTGCGTTGACTCCCTGTTAAATTGATAGGTTTAGAGTTATCAATTACAAGATGCAAATCCTTTGTTTTAGAAGTATTTATTCTATCCTCTGATGCTTGTAACTGCTTTTCAATTTCTTCAATCCTCTTAGAAAGTTCAAACTTGCGGCTTGGGTCTGCCGTAATGATATATTCTCTTCGGAAATAATCTAATTGTTCTTGCAAAAGTTCGATTACTTTTTTATTATCGGATTCCATAGATTTTAAAAATCTGAATTAAGTATTAATTTAAATTTTTTGGTTCTTCAGTACTTATTATGCTGAAATTTTAATCAAATTTCGTAACTTGCCTTGAAAATCAAGCCTTTTAGGCAGTTACAGCGTCGATCTCTGAATTCAGCCTCAAATTCTAATATTAACGTCTGTTATTATTGCCCAGTAAGGCATTCAAGCTTATTTACATACAGATTTAGCATAATAAGTAATGAAGAGCCAATTTTTTATCTTATAATATTTATTTAAATTAAAGGTATTATAAGATTAAATAATATTAATATTATTGAACTATATACAGGCTTGTAAAGAGGCAGTGATGAAAAGGGTTCTTCTCCAATAGCAAATGTCCATACAATAAATGCCAATGTAGAAATTATAATTTGAGTTGTAATTGATAATTTTTCTTCTTTTGAAGATATTTGCTCAGAAACGGAAATTTGTTTAAATATATAAACAGAAGTTAAGCCAATAAGTATAAAAAATATAATCCATAAGGAATTATTTACTGGAACACCGCTAGCACTTTTAATTAATCCTTTAATAGCTATCCAAGCCCCAATAATTTCAGAGGGAATGTATTTTATTAGTTTGTCAAAATAGCTGTCTAACTTTACATCTGTACTATCAGCTTCAAATCGTTTTCTGATAATTCTACGCCCCATTATAATTTCTCCCTTTTACTGTTTAAATTTCATTTATTAGGTAAGATTTTATTTCTTGATAGATAGAATTAAATAAAACTCCTTCACGAATAGTACCACGTATAGAACTAAACATTCTATCTCTTTGAGCATGATGTAAAGCAACCAAATTCCAATTTTCATCAAAACATGGCGAACCACTAGAACCTGGCTCTGTTTTACTAACATATTGAATTAGTCCTCTTTCCTGATACACGCCAGTTATGCCATCACGACTAATACATACTTTCATTGTGTCTCCTTTAGGATGCTGCACAAGAGTAATCCCCTTTCCTGTTACGGGAAGATTACTTGCATTCCAACGAGCGGGTTGAATACCTTTAGATGGAATAGCTTGAACAATATCTTCTTCCACTTGCAGAAGAACGTAATCTAGTTTTTCAGTTGGACTGAAGTTCAAAATTGGCTGTTCCCTATCTAATTTAAATATCTGTCCTTCACTTTCATTTTTAGAATCGGAGCTAAAATAGCCAAAATGTAAAATGGCATTGAGAGCATTAGTTTTAATATCTGCGTTATTCTTTGATTCAAGAACGTGGTAATTAGTCAGAACTAGCCTATTTGCAATTAAGACACCCGTACCTCTAGTTCTTTGTGAGGAAATTTCGATTCTACATACAGATGCTAAATTTTCGACGGCTCGTTTGAAAAAAATAGCGTCTAAGAATTCGGGTTCTGGCTGTAAATAGGTTTCAAGTTGGACGTTTTCTGTTGGTCCTAACCATTCAATATCCGGTCCAATATTTACACTAGACTCCCCAGATATGGGATTCAGAATAAATTTTTTTTCTATAATGTAATGATAAAATTCTTTCAAGTCTGAATTGCCTGAATTGGCATCATAGGCTGCCATAATGAGGCGTTCCAATTTTCCTTTTGTTTCAGCCCATTTAATCACATTAAATACAACTTGATTAAGTTGTCCTCCCCCAGCGATAGCATGGAGATTTTCTCCTAACTCTTCATTAACCATGATTTCTAGATCGCCTGGGTCTGGGTAAGCGCTAAGAATAGCCTTGCGTAATTTTTTGCGATCACTACCTAAAAAATTCATAGACTAGCTTCCTTTTGTACAAGACTAAACTAGCAACTAACTTCATTTTTAACATTTGAGTGGAATTGCGGATGTTATGTTTTAGTTTGGATATACCTTGAGTATGCAACTTTTTGTGCTTTGGTCTAATTAGGTATTTATCCGTGATACAAAGGTACTTTGACGAAATATTACTTAGTATTAAAATAACGAATTTATGTTCTCACAGTTCGTTTTCTGTAGACTCGCTAGGGATAGGTTTAGGGTTAAAAACAGGACTGGGCACAATATAACTTTTAATACTAGATTTAGACTCACTAGATGATTGTTTTTGGCTGGATTGAATCTGTTCAGTTTGAGAATTTTGGTTAAGTGTTGTTAAGACATCATACGGTTGTTTTTTTATTTCTGTATCTTGTTGTAACGGATTTTGTACTTTATTTGATACTGGTTGAAAAACTTGATTATTAGGCTTGACTTCTCTACGAGTTTTAGAGCCTCTTAAATATTTTTGCAGTTGCCCTTCGCATTCTTTATCTAATGTAATATTATTATTGGATACTTCATCCTCAATTTTATCTGCGTCTCTATTGTTCGTATCCAATGAAATCGCCTCAACTTCCTGAATTTCAGGCTTTGATTCTGAAATATCCCTAGAAGCACATTCTTCTGGTTTCCAAAGAATGCGGTTCTGAATTAATAAAAGCTCTGAATTTGTTACAGAAGCAACATAGGCAGTTAAGGTGATACGTCTTTTTAAAAATGCAGAAACGATAAAAAGATTACCATTAATATACGTAGATGGTAAAAGTTCTTCTAAATGGAGTTGTATTTCATTTTCACCAGGAGTAAGGTAGTGAGGTGTCAATTCTATTCCCGATATCTGTGACTCAATTTGACAGGCAACTGGAACAACAATCTGTAATAGAAAGTTGTACTTTGTTCTTGGTGCTAGTTTCCCAAGAGTCAGTAAATTGGGAAACTTCCACGCGCCTTCTTCTTCTGGTAATCCCATTGTTGTTCCTCGTACTTCCACATTATGAAACTCTAAGTTTTTGCTAGAATTGACTAGAATGGCACAAGCATCTTGTTGACTACTAATATCTTTACAACCTGTAACTTCTATTCTTAAATTTTTGAGAATGACTCTATCTGATTGAATAGATAGAACTGGCCCTATGAGTGACCAAATAGTCGCACCTTGACCGTCTAAAGTCAGGGAATGATTAATGATGATGGGGCCTTGATATTCTCCATTAGGAGGCCATAGCGATAGAGTTTCATTATTTTGCTGAGTATTCAGTTGTTGTTGCAGAAATGTGATTGCTGTTCGAGAAGATTGTTTTTCATATTGGCAGTCTGCAATATTTTCTGGTTCAGTCTTGTGAATAATCAACTCTTCGTTGACTGGTTTTGGAGAGGATTGTACAGTCTGTGCTTGTTCAATATTTGACAGGAAAAATCTTCCAAGCAAGTTCATAATTTGATCAAACATAACACTTAGTTATGACTTATTAGCTATGGTTTCACCTTAATAGTGCTTATAGAATTTTGCCAATTTTTACACTTTAATCATTTGTACTTCCACCATCCTACCATGAGGATCTTGAGAGAAATGGAATCTAATTCCGTCCTTTAACTCAATAGCTTCCCCAGCCTGTCCCGATATCGCAGCAGGTGCTACCATGCTACCTTCAGGAGATGTGAGCGAAGTGAGTTTTTGGTTAATGAGTAGCCATTTATTTTCATGAAAAACGAAGTAAGCTTGAGGAGTTTTGTCCGCTTCTTGACCTGGAAAAATATTATCAAAGGCGTGCCATTTAAACAGACTAAGACCATTATAAACAACTAACTTTCCATCTCTATTCCACTGACCATGACGACGTTGTACAAACAGGTTGAGAATGAGCGTACTTCCTTGAGGTTGTAAGTCACAAAATGAACATTTGATATTATTGTGGTCATGCAAAACAAACCACTGGCTTAGACATTGAGGGTTAGTACATTTAAAAAGCAGATCCCATGTTTTGATTAAACCCCGTTCCCATTCAATAGCAGCTGGTCGTGCTTGAGGGGAGTGTAATCCTTGAACAAAGGCCCTTTCAAATAATTTGCTCAAATGTGGGCCTAGTGCAGTATATGGTATTTTTAAATCATGGGGACGATTTGATTGATCAGTAGGATGTTCAATAAACAATGCCTTAGATCCCATTTCTAAAAGTTCTTGTTCCTCAGTAGAAGATGCAGGATGTATTTTGGGTCCCTCTAAAGGATGCCTACCCAATAAATACTGATAGATCAGCACTGCTAAAGCGTGTTGGTCGGTAGCTGTTGATGGATGTTGTCGATTTGGGTCGTGGAGTGGTAAATGAATTGTTGTTAATACTTCTGGTGCAATGTATCCCCTTGTCCCTAATACATCTGGTGGAAACAAATCAGGAACAACTAATGAATCAATATCAATGACAACACATTTTCCTGTAGTGGGGTCAATCAAAACATTTCTGTTAGACAAATCAGAATGTGCAAGCCCGGCTTGGTGCATGCGTCTAACAGCACGTGCTAAAAGTATGCAGATTTGCAAATAATTAATCCAACTTCCTTGTTCTGCTGCGGGCAAGATTGCCCGCAGTTTCGAGCTTATAAACCATGTACTTTCCTTCTCTTTACCTGCAAAATTACCTTGTTTAAATTTAAATTCGTCTGGATAAGCAGGAGTGATGATGCCTAAATGTGGCTTAACTACAATACCTGTAGGCCAACAGAAAAGATTCTGAAAATAGTCACCATTTGTGCTAGTTGTAGGATTATAGTTACCTAAAATTCTTTTTAAACGTAACAATCGATTAGTATCATAATCAATCTGATTACCTTTGTAGAAGCAGATGACCGATTTTTTATCAGCAGTGAAGTAAACTTGCTTCATTGCTCCCTCGCCAATCATATCTGGGAGATACTCAATAGTGCTGTTATCTATCAGGGTTGCTTTTGCCATTTCTTGTCCTACCGATAAAGAATCACCAATGTGCGATCGTCGAATGAAGCCCGGCGATAGTAAGAATCAAGCCACAATTGCAATTTTTCTTCTCGTCTTTTGTTACTCCATTCTTGATACATTTCCGCTTTTGCTGCTGCCAATAAAACCGGAGAAGCTACAACTTGTTCAACAGTTTTAGCTAATTCTCTGGCATAGTCATCAATAGAGTAAATATTGACTTCTTCAGGTTCATCTTTTGTATTAGGTCCAATAATTCTTTTTCTTTTTGATAAGAGCTTCTCTTTAGCGTGTTGTAAACCTTGAATATTTCTGAGTTTTGTATTTCGTAACTCATCATTAACAATGTCTTTATTTTGTGGCTCGGCAATTGGAATCACTTGATTGAGAACCAAATCTCCATAAAGTGCTAACATCCCAGGTTTAGATGGAAAGTAGTCATCAGCTACACCATCTGTCATAACCATTAAAGCCTTAATATCTCCAGCAAATACAAATGTTTTTTGTACTAAATTTGCTTTCTGTAGCTTGTTTTTAGATGTCAAAAACTCAGTTTGTCCTCCGTATTCACCACTATCTGGTTCACCTAATAAAGTCAGGTTATTTTCACGGGATAAAGCTGCCAACATCCCATCTCCAATTTGACAAGTGAGGATTAAACTATATGATTTTCCGCCAGCTTTAACAGTGGTGTGTAGGGCAAGTAATAGAGTTGCAGAAAAATCATTTATTTCCAGTTTTTTATCAAATTTTTGAGCGTATTCGCGATTATTATTAAGTTCTGTAGCAGCTTGCTCAACAGCTTTATAGGCTTGTTCTATTGCTGTGTGTAAGTATTGTTGAACATACTCAATATCTTCTCCTGCAAATACCCATTTTTTATTTCTAGTCAAAGAACGAGATAAATCATCTATATTATCTCGTTCTTTGATTGAATAATTTTGTAGTTGTTGTACTAAATATTCTACAGCAGCTTCACAGGAAACTTTAGCGCCAATCCGGGATAATCTTTTAGAACCAGCACCATCAGATACAGCAATAATTGTCCAATTACCACTAGTTTTAAATTCAAACCAATCATCACAATTAGTACCTTGATGTTTGTGTGCCTTACCTCGAACTCGTGCGCCAATTATCTTGAAGCTATCTGCTAATTCTTGAGCCTCACAGTGAAATTCACTATGCTTATCTAGTGGGTCTTGCACTGGAAGATAATGCCAATTTGCAGTAGTAGGAGGTGTAGGGGTTTCTTGAGGAGATTCACCAGAGTTTTGGGATGATAAATTAGCTACTGGTTCTGGTTCTGAAGCTGTTAAAGCTTTGCGGATGACATTAAGAAGGACTTCTTGTACTTTCTTTTGGGTATCTTTCTGTTCGCTTTTTTTTTCGTCATGACCTAACGTATAAATATTTCCATACATACATATTTGCCACATTACAGCAAGAAAATTGATGTCTGTATTGTTATGACTTTCTTTTTTTCCTAATTTCCCAGAATTTAATAGATATGCGAACAACTGATCTGACATTTCTTTTAAACTATTATGAACCTTATTGATGCGATTTTGAAATGTAGGATCGTTGTTCCAATTATTCCAATTTTGTTGATATTTATCTTGGTATGGTTCAATATAAAGCTGGCAAGCAATAGTTTTAACTAAGTCTTCCAATTCTTCTTGTGTCAACTCTTCTGATGTACTCATTATTGTCACCCCCGCAACATTCTTTGTGAATCTATAATTATTCAGGTAGCACCTTATCAAGTACTACCTACAAATAAATACTGTTAAGGTATGATTTGGATTTGGGGTGGAGGTGGTGGCAGATTTACTGGTGCGTTGTCTGCCATTACTTGCGCCACACTTTGAGAAGTCTGTTTAATTGATTGTGATACCCATTTGAAGAAGGCTTTGAGAGTATCTGGCTGGAGGTCATTCAGCTTCACAACGATTTCTGTAATCTGTTTGAGTGTATACTCATTCGCATCAGAACCGGCTGCACAAGCAATAATGTTCGCAGGCTTTTTCTCTTTTAATTCGGATGCTGCTTGTTGCCAAGTGTCGGTGGGTTCTCCATCAGTCATCAGAAACACTAGGGGTTTCCAATCGCCTTTTTGTGTTTCGCTAGCTTTTTTAACTTCTGTTTCAAAGCATTTACCTAAAAGTTTGAGTGCTGCGCCCAAAGAAGTGGCTCCACTAGCAGAAAGACTGGGAGGTTGGAATGCCATTAGTTCTGTAAGGGGAGATAGCTGTTTAGCATCGCTTTGAAAGGTGATGACTGACAAATATGCTGTCTCTATAGCAAAAGGGTCAGTATTTAATTCGGCAATTAGTGCCTTAACTCCTTGGTTAACCGCCTGAATCGGATCGCCATACATTGAACCAGAGCAATCTAGTACCAGATAAACTGGTAACCGACGTGATGCCATTTTTATCTCCTGGAATTATAAATTAGTCTTCTGCGATTAATTGAGCTACACTTTTTAACCAAATAGAATGTCTAGAATTTCGGATTGTAATACAAAACTACATTTGAAATTGCCAATAATTTCTATAATCAACAGAAATTTTGAGTTATGTACACTTGATGACGAATCTTGGCAATGCTACACCTTATCAGTTACAAAATATTACTGTTCCACATTGAAAGAAATTAAAACATGCCGATTTATAGCTCTTCCTACAGATGTACTATTGCTAGTTACAGGTTTAGTCTCGCCAAATCCTTGCACTTTAACTTGATAGCTTTTATTCATACCCAGGTTTTGCAAAATCTCAGCTACTATTTTGGCACGTTTTTGGGAGAGTCCTTGATTATACGGCTCAGTGCCTAAATTATCTGTGTGTCCAGTAATGATAACTGTACCTTTTCCTCCTTTGACCTTAGACCATAAAGATTTAATTTTGGATATATCTACTGGCATTAATTCTGTCTTGTTGAGGTCAAACTTCAAGGTCAATTCCTGTTTTTGCGTTGCAGCTACAACTTGGAAAGATGAAGAATTTTTGGGTAAATTGAAGTTTTGTATTTTTTGCGTAGCAGTCGTTTTTAGGCCAGACTTTGGCTCGGTAACAGATGTTTTATCCACTAAAATATAGGCTAATACACTACCTGAGATCGCTATTAATCCTGCTAATAACCATAGGGTTTTACTAGAAAATTTTTTCTGGGGTGGAACTGGTATAACTGGAGGAAAATTGGCATCAGCCATCACATAAATTTCATCGTTATCTTCCATGACTACCTTCCTACTTTTCAGGTTTAGGGGGAATGATAGGTTGACGAATCCTCTGACCGTAAACTTCTAATTCAAACCATTCAGACTGGGATGACATAGATATAGATACTTTCGCTGGTAATCCATCTGTATATTTCTTAATGATGTTTCCAGCCGCATCATAGATAGTACCAGTTGGTGCGACTATTTGGTTTTCATATACCACTTCAGCAAAAATTTGCACTAATGATGCCATTTCTTTCGCTATTTTATAATCCCAAATGTCAATATTTGTGCCTGGATGAAAATCATCTAGTTCTTCTAATTGGCTCTTGTCAATTTGATTTCCTACTCCTATCAAAACACATTTAACCGGATGACGCTGACCAGATGTAATATCTTTTGCTAGCTGGGTTGTATATTGCTTGACTGCTGATAAGTCATCAACGCGACCATCCGTAATGAAAATAAACATACCCCGTTTTGCATCTACAAAACGTTCGGCAAAGTATTTAACAGCAGGAGTTAGTATAGTGCTGTTGCCAAAGTTCAGGCTTTTAGGCCCAATCACATCGAGGGTGCGACATTGAGCCTCTGTAAAGTCTCCCAGAATTTCGATTTCAGCACCAGAACCACACGCCCAATAAATAACTGTAGTCCCACCATGAGCATCTAAATTCTCTGCTAAATAGGCTATGAATTGCTGGGCAAGAGGTTGCACAATATTCGGACTAGGACGAAGATATCCCTTTTGAATAGCATCTTCATAGGCTGCTTTTTGAAAGGATTTAACACGCCTTCCTTCTTCAACACGAGATTCTAACCAACCTTTTTTTTCGTATTCCTCACTGACATCAGCAGGAATTTTTCCTTCTAGCTTGCGTCCATAAAAGTCTTTCATTGATGCACTCGCATCCAAAGCAACTCCTGTTTGCCAGCCTTCTGCTGCTTCACCCTGAGGTTCCATCAGAATCGTGAACAAAATTTGCAGTTCCAGACCTGTATTGCGAACATTCACTTCTCCAAACTCTTTTGCAACCATACTGCTAGGCAGTTGATGATTTCTCTGTTCTGGTGATGAATCGGAGTTTTGCCCATGCATATTTATCTCTTCCTCTGACTATCTTTCACGTGTTTATGGTTGTGATAGTGCTGCTGAAATGTCTTGAGTGATAGTTCCTCCAGGGAATTCCAAAGTGAAGGCATTTGAGCCAGCAGGTAGAGTAAATTGGAGTAAGGCGGGAACTCCATCAGCATAATCACGTCCTGGTTTTCCCACTTGATTAAATATCCGCCCAGAACCAAGAACTATCATGTCCTCAAAAACAAGTTCTTTAAAAACCTGCTCTAGTTTGCTCATATCACTAGCTAATTGATGATCCCAAAGGTCAATACTTTGCCCTGTACTGTCTTTGATTGGGTTGTTGTCAAACATATTGTCCAATTCATCCATTTGCCCTTCATCGACTTCATCACCAAAACCAATGAGGAACAATTTCATAAACGGCTTTTGACCTTTGGCTATATCTTGAGCATATTGACTACAGTATTGTTTAACTTCTGCTAAATCTTCAATAATTCCATCAGTGACAAAGACACAAATAGCAGCAGGCTGTTTTACTCCCAATGCTGGGGCATCTTTAAATTTTTCAACAAAATATTGAACAGGTGGTAATAATTTAGTACCTGTTCCCCATTTCTTAGGGCCTTTAACCACCATCTTTTGAATATTTTGACTGTCAAAATCTCCTAATTCTTCTATTGCTGTCCCACCCGGACTGCAAGCCCAATAGATTAAATTTACTTTGCCATTAAATGAAAAGTTGGATAAAAAATCCACCATTGTGTGGGCAACTGGTTCAACAACGTTAGTTGCACTTGCTGCTTTAGCCAAAACTCCACCTACGATACCACTAACCCCATACATTTTTTTCATTGATGCTGAACCATCGAGAGCAAGGCCCATTCGCACTCCCTCAATATCGGGAACAGTGAGAATAGTAGCAACGATCTTCAGTTCGCCATTTTTTTGCTTATAGACATTTACTTCACCAAATGGTTCAACTACATTTTCTAACTGCATATCATAATACGTTGATAATTATTGATTTAATTATATTCTCTACATACTATTAAACTAGTGATTTGAGCATCAGCTATCTCTAATCGGTCATGAACCTCCATCTCTACTTGTAGAACATTCATTATTTTGTCCTTGTTTTTGGTCTATTATTTATTAATTGAATAGACTTACTTCACAGCGAGATGAAAGATCATTTTTTCACAAACCACAAATTATTTATTGAATGGTTAGCCGCGTAGTATTGACATGATTTTCATGTCAATACAAAAAACATTTTTACATAAAGGATTGTTAAAGGTTCTCAAAATATAAAGTTTTTCAAAAAAATCTATCTAAAGATAGATTTTTTTGAACTGATTTATTAATAGATAAACTATATACCTACAAGAAAATCAAAATAATTTCCGCGCTTCTGTAATAAATTCATTGGCAGCATTAGACAGATGGGGGTCATTGTGGTCAGGTAGCAGGAATATATCATGTGCGGCTCGTTTCTGGTAGAAGCCTCTAGAAACTAGAGGGGTATAACCAGAGTAGGAGTTGCTAACCTGAGTGCAAATGACAATAACTAATGTGTCGTATTTGGCTTTTTTATACTGTAAATTTCACTTATCCCGTCTACTATACGGTACATTCAACAAATCAATCGCCCGTTTCTTCGCCGCTTCCCCACGCCGATCATACTTACTTGTAGTACTTGGCGACGCATGACCTGCAAGTTTCGCTATGGTGACGATATCTGCACCTGCATCTAATAGATTACCGATAAAAGTTCTTCTAAAATCATGAGGTGTAAACGCCTCCACATCGGCTTTTTCCCCCCGCCGTTGCAATGCTCGCAACACCCCTTGTTCACTCATCCGTCTCGGTATGATTTTCTTTGCCTTATTTAAAGGATAAAAAAGCGGCCCTGGAGCTTTACCCCGAATCAGTAGCCAATCAAGGAGAGCTTGCACACCAGCTTCAGGTAAATATACAATTCGTTCCTTCCGCCCCTTAGCTTCACGTATTTCTAGTGAACGACTGCGCGGTTTAAAATCACTCAAATCAAGGTAAGTCACTTCACTGCGACGCAACCCTACCGTCAAAACTGCCAGCAGTGCCGCATCCCTTCGACCCAATGTTGAGTCATCTTGAATACAATCTAACCATAGCGTCGAGATTTCAAGAGCATCAATTTCGCGCCCTTTCAGCAAACTCTTGCCCCGCACCGACTCAATATCAGATGCTCGTCCATACTCATCCGTGGACATTAACCCTAACCGCCAAGCTTCCTTGAGCGTCCGCCGTAATGCACAAAGCATTTTATTCGCCATTGCTGGGCTGTATTTTTCCATCAGCACTGACCTGACCGCAGCGGTGTGCTGATAGCGCAACTTTGGCCAATCCAAAGTACTTGAATCACAACTGCCATTAGTCAGCAGTCGAGCGATCGCGTTGAGTGCTTCCCGCATCGTCCGCCTTGAACCTTCACCAAGACTGTTGATATAAACTTCAGCCGGGTGCAACGTGATGGGCAACGGCTCTGTCAGTGCGAGTGATTCAGGGTTAAAATCGGCGATCGCGCGGATGTTCACGGGCAGTGAAAAGAAGCTTTAGGATCAATCCTCCCTCAAATGTGCTACAACCACAACCCTTTCAGCCCCTATGTGGTGCGAGAATTGCTTTTCTCTACACCCATTTCGCCTATAAGCCTTGCTGTGGCTTTGTTGTAATCATTCATAATCTTGAATACTGAGCCTACTTTGGTCACGGCGTTAGAACATTATTCACTATGATCCAGGCTAAAGTGATGGGGATTTTTCAGAATGAATACCCCGTTTTCCTTGATTAAGTCACCCGTGCAGTAAACCGGCAGGCGTTCTTGATAAGCCTTTAGTGCCAGGATGTAGTCACGGTCAGCTAATTCAGTGTGGATGGGACGCAGTTTATCAACCACGATGCCCAGCATGGTGATGTCGCCACTGAGGTGATCTGCATTGGGTGTGGCGATGTGCGTGACGACTGCTTGAATGGTGGTATTAGGTGCATTTGTAATTAAGTCACCCAAAATTGACTGTTGATCTCTGGTTTCTGCCAACGCCAGAGTTTCAACGACTTCCGCCATCCGACGAGAAAAGTCGATAATTTCTGGTTTGAGGGGAAGTAAAATTTCAAAACCGTCTAGAGTCCAAATGGCAGCTTTATCACCTTGACGCTGCTGTTGCTGCCAACCATGCCCAACTAAGTAAGCTTCTACTTGTCGGGGGTCGATACATTTGAATTTTTCCACATCCGGGAAAATAGCTGTCATAGGGATTCTCCAACGGCGATGCGTGACATTATGGTTTTGAGTGCGTCGGGGCTAAATATATTTTGACGCTTAATTTCCACAGTGATGTTCGTCTTGTTATCAATCGCTGGTTGTCCGCGCAACGATAGCCAGTAACCGCAGCGTTTGAGGGATATGGATTCTTCGGTTTGGGATAACCAGTCGCTAACTTCTTCTGGCACTAAAACAACTATTAATAGTTGTGGTACGAAGGGGTCATCTTCCCGGAGTTCATCATAGTTTTTGACGCTGAGTCGGTATTTGATGGATGTTTCTCTCTTAACATCTTGGGATGTAGATTTAATTTGTACGTCAAATCTCGGCAGACGCTTGGAGTTGAGTTTTCCTGGTACGGTAATTGTAGCGTCGATGCCGCTATCATCTAACCTACGTGTGGCTGCTTGCAAGGAGTAGCCAGCAGTTGCAGTGACGGCATACACATAAGCGTAACTGAAATCTTCTTTTTGGGTATTGAGGCTCATTATTTACTTTGAAGGGTTGCTCAACATTGTGATTAACCGTTTAATATGCCCAACCCGCTTGCGTTGGTCGTAGCGGCGCTTGGCTTCCGTGGTAATTTTTTCTGTAAGCGCATTGTCAGTACTAGCAACAGTCCAGGCAGCTTCTAAAAAGACCTCAACTGTGATGCCTAATTCTTTACAAAACCGTGTCAATTCTTGGTCGAGGTCTTTTTCTAGAACGATTGCCGAATGTCGCCGAGTTTGGGGGTATTTTTCGAGTTCGGCTTTGAGTTCAGCTATAGTGTCAGCTGTAGCAGCAGTTGAGTTGGCAAGTTCTGTAACTGGGGTGGGTTGCGGCAATGAGTTTTGCTCCTGTGCTTGAGCTTGGGGCTGTTCTTGAGTCAGAAGTGCATCCTGACGTGGTGTAACTGTTGGGCGATTGCGTTTGTTGCGTAGTTGGTTGAGTACGTTATCTGACATTTTTATTTGCTCCCAATATCCGTGCGGATTTTATCGATTAAGATTTCAAATGGATATTCCAGGTCGGTGTATCCCAACTGCGAGAGGGTTGTACGTTTGTTGATGGCCTGCTTGTAACGTTCTGACTCGCGGATTGAAGGTAGAACTAACTTTTCGCCAACTTCGTCACGCATTCCATCTACCGCAGCCCGACTTTCTTGCGCTTGGGTGTTACCAAACCAGCGATCTCGAAAGGGTAGTACACCTAAGATTGAGGCATTCGTGGCTCCGACATCTCGCAAGCCGCTTAGTAAGTCGAGCGTCCGCACGAGCGAACCGTAACCTTTGACCGATGCTTCTGCGGGAATGATTAAAAAATCTGCTGCGCCAATTACTGTTAAACAAATTTGCGATCGCTGGGGTGGGGCATCGATAATGCAAACTTGGAAAATTTGGCTGATGGCTTCCAATCGTCGCTTGAGTAAGGTTGCACCGACTCCACTGTTAGATAAATAATCTTGTACGGTATCGAGTTGGTCATCGGCGGGGATAAGAAATAAATTGTCGTTGTCTTGAGTCGGGTAGATGCAGTCTTCTGGTGCGACTGTTTTTTTTAGAAACTCTAATAGGGTTGGTTGGTTGGGTGACAACTCGAACCCCAGATAGGTAGTCAGATTATGTTGGGGGTCGGAGTCGAGCATCAAGGTGGTCAACCCCTGGCGTGATAGCAGCCGACCAAGGAACAGGGCTGTTGTCGTCTTGCCCTGACCGCCACTCAACGAGCTTACGGTAATTGTCAGCATCTCTATTTTGATTAATTTATTAAATTAGCCAATTAACTTAAGCTAAATTAATTATTTTGTCAATTAATTAATTTAGCTTTTTAGCTTTTTAGCTTTAAATAAAAAGCTAATTTTGTAAAATTAGCTTTTTATCCTTGTTTGGTGGTGGATATGCCGTCATTGGTGTTAACGCGCCTTAAATCAATAGATAATTTTTAAAACCCTTATTTAGATAAGGGTTTTAAAAATTATAAAAGCTATTCAGC
Source organism: Nostoc sp. KVJ20 (assembly GCF_001712795.1). GTDB lineage: Bacteria > Cyanobacteriota > Cyanobacteriia > Cyanobacteriales > Nostocaceae > Nostoc. Next base: position 7,762 of record NZ_KV757692.1, on the reverse strand, counting down.
AACGCCAATAATTCTATTATCGAGTTTGAGCTAAGACAGGCTTACCTGTAGAAACTACTTGTTCGATAATATCAGCAGCTCGACTTACTCCCCCTGCGCTCTGAATGGCTTTTTGTAATCTAACTGCATTCTGTTTGTAAGAGTTTTCTGTCAACACCCGCTTAATTGCTTCTCGCAGCCTGGGGACACTCAAGCGAGCTTGGGGTATCATCTCCCCAGCCCCCGCCCAAGCCAGACGTGCTGCTGTTCCTGGCTGATCGTTGGTAATTGGAATGCCTACCATTGGTACAGCGTTACTTAAAGACTCCAAAACAGTATTTGGCCCAGCGTGGGTAATAGTGAGAGTGGCTTTTTGAAGCAATTCCAACTGAGGTGCATATTCTACAACTAAGGGTGAACCGGGTAATTTTGCCAGGGACTCTGGACTGGTTGAACCACCCAAAGAGATTACCAATTGCACATCTAACCCTTCACAAGCCTTAGCAATACATTGAAAAATCTCTAGCAGACGATTTTGTATAGTACCCATAGAGGCGTAAATTAGCGGTTGTCCAGTCAATTGTTCATAAGGAAAAGGGACAGGGGAGCGACTGCTTGGATTATGATATGGCCCGGTGTAATGCAACCACTGGGGTAACTCCTGCCTGGGGAAGTCAAGCTCGGCAGGTAGTTGACTCAACTGGGCTAGTTGGGAGTATTGATCGTTGGGATTAGAGTGAGAGGGCAATTTCCACCTTTGGCGATACTCATTCACCATCTGCCGGATAGGTAGCCTAAGGCGCTCAAATAAATAATAAGCTCCTCGGTTACGTAGACGCGCCCACCAGCTTGGACTATAGTTCCAAGATGTGAAAAAAGGAGGAACTCCTTCTTCTTGGTTAAGGAGCAAAGAGCCACCACTAGAAATGAAGGGAATACCTAAGTAATCTGCAATAGTCCCTCCCCCTGGCGAAACCTGATCTACTAGCAGTGCTTCTATACCTGCTTCTTTAACTGCTGCTGGACCCTGTTCGAGTAACATAACCGCTGACTGTTGTACCAGATAGATGGTGTACTTTAGAGCAGCCAACCCACTCAGTTCCCCCAACTTTGCCAATGATTCTTTACTTATGCCAGCAGGAAACTCAGAGCCACCAATTTCCCTGAATTCTAATCCTGCTGCCAGTGTTTTAGATTGAGCGTCAGGAATTCCTACTACAGTAACGCGATGACCGCGTTGTTTTAGTCCAAGACCTAAGGTGGTCATGGGGTTGAGATGACCAGTGGCTGCGGGGCAGATGATACCAAAATGAGTCATATAGCAAGCAATTCTTAATTGGGTGCAATATAAAAACAATAATGGGTAAACCATTCAATAAGTCTTTAAAAGTCACTGCGGCTAGAGTGTTTGTAATGGTTTATGTCAAGAAGACCGCCTAACCGCCCCAAAACCTTAATTTGACGTGAGCGCCAGTTAGGGCTGACTCGACTATTGCAAATACTTATTTATTCAGGGGGCCACACAACAGATAGAACCCCATGATGGCGTTGACTGATAAAACTTTAAAGCGGTTTTACTCACCCGTTTTTAACTTTGGTTTTGGTTTTGGTAATGGTTTGGTACGCGGCACAGAGGTATTATCCTGACTAGTCGCTTTTGACTTACCTTTCTTTGGTGCAGGTGGTGCTGCTGCTCTTTGCGCTTTCTTAGCTGCAAGTTGCACTGTGGCTTTATCCTCCTTAGACGCTTTGAGAAATCTCGGTGCAGCTTCTTGTGGTAGCGCAGTCAGTGCAACAAAACCGAAGACATCACGCCCCGGCAGAAATTTAGCCTTGATTGTGACAAACACGGCGCGTCCTTGTTGGTCTTTCTCCAATTTGGGATTAAATCTGAAGGGTCGGACGGGTGCATCCTTCCATAGCAAAGGTATATGACTAGCCTTCATGAATTTCACCTTTCGGGCAGGCTCGGACTGCTTAATAAATTCGAGTCTTTCATCAGAGAAATTTCGGAACACGGAGATACAGGGAGTAGAGCAGACAGGAATGAACTGCCATAATCCTGATAATTTAAACTCCAGGTCTTCTAACTCCCCTGAAACGGCATCTAGTTTTCGCCCTCTGTCAAAGCCCACTAACTGAAAAGCGATGCGATGTGGTTGCTCTTTGCGTGGAAAGTGAATTGCCTTTGGATAAACAACCAAACGCTGATTATGGTTGCCAGTATTTTCTATTTCCTTCTTGAGAGCGTTTAATACATCCCATTGTCGCTTCGAGTAGTAAAGTGGGTATTCATAGCTACCGATAGTAACAGTGCTTTGTCCATCTGAACTGAAGTTGATCGACCCAGTAATTACCCCAACAGCTTGAAATATTGCTGCTGGCAATTCAATTTCTGTTTCTGTTGGCGTGTCAACATTTACTTGCTCTTCATCCGATGGAGTTTCAACTGTCGGTACTGCTTGGGTTGACTCAAGCGAGGTAAGTTCAGCAGATGCCATGATTATTGTTCTTTGATTGTTAATAGGGGAGAAATCGCAATCTAATTCAATCTTAATTGTCTATCGAGTGTCTACATGACTGGCGGCATTGTCGATGCTGCCAAATTCCCTAATCGGGTTTTACATCGGTGACAATAACTGTTAACTGATTTAACACCCTAATGCAGAAATTTTATCCAATCACTCCTGAAGATTTCTAATTGACATAATTGACCTTTAAAACCTCGATAATCAATTGTTGCGCTACAAAAATATGAAGACATTAGTTGAACGCTCTTAATGATTCCGACTTGCCACTTGCGAACACTGTCGTTGAAAAACTCAACTTTATCCCCAACTTTCACTGACGGGCGAGATAATTCACTTTCTCGTGCATTTATCAATTCACCATCTTGTCGAGGAGAAAACCCAGTCACAGGATGGCTGTCCTGGCTGTCCAAAGAGTTTTCAGCAAGATTTACTTCCTGGACAGGCTCAAACCCAGTCACAGTAGGGCTGTCCAGGTTGGACACATTGTCTTGGGGGACTGAAGGGTTATCAGTTACATCAACGAATTGATTAACTTCACTTTCAAAATTTTCTTCATCTTTTTTTTGCAATGCTAATTCTTGGGGGAGGACAATTGGACAGGGTGGACAGCCAAGCTGTGTAAGGGTTTCAGCCTGTCCAGGGTCAAATTCTGGGGTATTTAGTGGGTGGACAGGGTGGACAGGTAAGCTGTGTAAGGGTTCTGGGGTTTTAGTAGGATGAAAAAACTCCTCGAATTCTTCTATTCCCCCTTCAAGGCATTTATCTTTAAAGCAATACCAAAATTCCGAATAAGATTGTGAAGAATCCGGTGGCCCCTCCGGTACTTTCATCTCAAAGACCCCAGCCAGTGGTTCAATGAATGCAAAGTGGGACTGAATTCTTTCGCGCTTTCCGTTGACCGTGGGTGTCCAGCTACGTTCCTTGAAGTTGTGGGGCAAGACTGTTTTTAAATGGCTAATAAATTTGGACATCCCCAAAGGAGCATAACCATGTTCCCGGCAGTAAAGTACATACCAACTGTGTAAACGACTTTGTGGGATAAATGTTTCGGTCGTTGAGGGGCGTAAGCACAAATCCACAAAGGATTTGGTCGAGTCCCCGTACAAAGATGCCTCTAGCGCCAAATTCTTTGCCCGTTCGGAAGTTGGAGGCGATAACAAAATGCGATCGCGTTCTGCTCGTGGCATTGCTAAAGCCCAAGAAATTATGTCGGACTTCACCTCTTGTAGCTTCAGCCACAAGTCGGGGTCAGGGGTTATATCTCGGTTTTTTACTGGAATTGGGTAAGCTCGACGCATCCAGCCGTCGCCAGCATTTTCGATTTGTAGATGACTTACAGAGGCAATCCAAAACCGAATGTACCACTGGATTGAATAAGCTACTGGATTGAATAAAGCGCGTCCGCTCATTGGCCCATTGTCAACTAATTCGTAAAAAGCTCGGACTCCTTCGGCATAACCTCCAACGTCAGGGAATCCAAATATCCGCTTTCCACTTAAATATTGATGCCGTCCTTCCGGTGTAGAAATATCCGCAAAATGTGTGGCGCTACTAGAGCCGGACTCGCCAAATAAACTACTCCAAAACCTTCCCAATGTCCCCTTGCCCCCACCACTTAAGCCAATTAAGTGGGGAAATCGACCATAAGGGGCAGTTGGGTCTAAAAACATACTCGTGAACGCCCGAATCACTTCAACCAATTCTGACCCAAAGCTCTCAGTTATAAATTTGAGAAAAACTTCTGGGCATGGTTTGTTGGCTTCATAATCGTGGGGAATGATATTAGTCAGGTAAAAATCTTTGCGATGAGGCATTTGTTCACCAGTTCGCAAATCAACGACACAATTGTTAAACCCTAATAAATGAGTATTGGTTGGCAGTGGTTCTGCTGGTTCTAAGCGACTGCGGCAATATTTAAAGGCAGATTCCTTGTGTGCGTTAGTTTCGTAAGGCTTGGTTATTCTCCAGCCAAATGTCTTTGTGTAAGAGAGCTTGTAAGCGGATTCTCCAGCGTCAGCGAGGAGCTTGTAAGCTTTATTATCATCTTGGTGCTGCCATTGCTTATTCTCTTGTGACCACTTGTAAAAGGATGAATTTACTACCATCCATTCAGTTTGAGGAAAGATTTTTCGGTAAGCCCAGCCATCAAAAGTACCCGCCGTCACGCAGTTAGAGTAGGGTAAATTCATGGCAGTGCATACAGGCAAGTAAAATGCCTCTGGGTCTGCTGGATCAATATCTATTTTGAAATTAGATAAATCCGTAACTTCTTTTTCAATAGTTTCGGATTCTGCCTGTTGCGATCGCTCTGCTACGGCTGCGTGAATCTCCTGCTCTAACCGACGGATAAATTCTGGTGTTTCCATCTGCCCCAAGATTTCTTTGATGTCACTTGATTTATATGGTAAATCGGGGCAGATGTCGTGAGGGTTAATTCCAATAAATCCAATCCCAACCTCGGCTGCACATTCAGAACACGTCTGGAGTTTCTTTAGCCCAGTGTCATCGGGGTCATGCAGAAAAACAATTAATCCTATGCCTGCTTCAATTGCGCGTTGATATTCTCTTGTGATAGTCTTTTTATCCCATCCACTGCCCTGAAACGTAATTCCAGCAAGACCATGTGAGCGACCAACTTCTACGCATCCCTCGCCTTCATGCTGGAGTAGTGCTGGGGTGACATTTACTGATTTAGCACAGGCGATCGCTTCATCAATGCGATATGCTCCCCAAGGCAAATCGCCTTTTTTCATTTGGGGTGTGCCATCAAGTCGCCTATGCCATTGCCGAAAGGTCTTGCTGTAACCTTTCTCCTTATTGGCATCTGGCCACTGGTAGCGAACCACCCATTGCGACTCTGAGTAAGGATAAATTGTTTCGGTGGCACTGCCCTCAACATCTTTTGGTGGTCTACTCGTTAACTTTTGAGGTTGGGGTATATCTGTTACAGTAGAGGTCAACATCACCAAACCTAATTCACCATCTGGAATTGGTGCTGGTTTGGGCAAGATTCTCTTAGGCTTCGCAGCCAAACGGTTTAGGGATGGAGTGTAATTAGCTCCTGCCCTTTCTGCCACCACTTCAGCCCAGGGTTTAATTGCCTCTCTGACGTGTTTGCACTCACAGCCGTTAAAGCATTGATACTTTCCGGTTTCTGGGACGATAGATAAGTCATTACCCCCACAAACTGGACAAATAAACTTATCTTTAGCTTTGGATGGCTCTAACTGGTCTTGAAAATTTCGGATGTCGAAGGAGGCGAACGCCCCTGGCATAACGGAGCCGCCAACGGTTTCGTGTCCTTTTAAAATGGCTACCATTGTGAAATCCTTGTGAGGTAAATTGTGTGGGCTTTACCTCCCCTGAAGATTCACCAAAATTTTAATCAAATTTCTCGTTAAACCCGTTGTAGGAAGTTGTAAGAAGTACTAGGAACTGATAACATTAGGTTATAAAGAAATTTAATAGAGATAAAAATTACGGGGTGTCTTCTAGGACTATTAAACAACTTGCAGCAAACAAGTTGAGTCTTGGGGAGGCATTCTTTTCTTATGTATATCGGGTGACATGACACTTAGAAAAGATGGACTAAGGGTATAGTCTTATTACATAGTAAATTATCTCAGGCAAAAAAATAATAAATATCTCAGCTTTATAAAATAAAACAATTTATCTATTTTCCTCAAGCCAAGATATAGCAAAGCTTTTACAAGCCTTTAGCTAATATTAAAAACCAGATAAATACCCCACTATATTAATATTAGTGTGACTAAAAATAATTCAATTTATTTATGCTGCCTCAACTTGACCTTAATCTAAGATTTTGACTGACTTAATACCTTGGCTGCATTTTGTCACTAACAGCCATCTTTTAGCCTCTGGTTCTAACGTGGGCATGATTCTCCAGTTGAAAACATCTGCCCAAGTTTCGATCCCGTGAGCGGAGAGCAAAACTGACAACAAGATCCTTGAACCGTACCCAATCGCGATCGCTGATAGCCGTCAAAACGGGGATAAATGTACTTAGTGGCATTAGAGTTGCTGTTTGAGTCAACATACCTGTTTTTATCTATAGCCTTTGAAAGCAATTCTACACCTAATACGCTAGTACGCAATTATCCTTGTGAATGCTGCTTATCCAAAAATTCCTGGACTAGCTCACAGATCACGGTGTCCATCGTCCGATTATTTTTAACGCACCACAGCTTAAATTCTGTGTGCATATCCTTTGGCATCCTTGCTCTAAGATGTGCCACTTCATCTGGTTTATCCCCTTTAGGTCTACCCACAATTACGCAATTACTCATAAACTCTACTTTTAGATTATCCACTTATAATCAGTAATTTTCATTTTTGCGTACTAGAGTTATAGCGTAATAGAGTAACTTGGTGTTATAGTGTGGCTATGGCATAAATGCCACGGTTTGACGAAGCCTGTATCAGATGGTTGAAACGGCAGAGTTACTTAATTAGCTACCACGCAAAAGCAGAGAAGGCAGAAACGCCAACAGCAGACAAGATACACGTATTCTTGGCGACTTCGACCTGCAAATTTATTTTGAGGAGAATTTATGCGAGTAACAATCAGGCAATCCTTACACCCATTTATCAGCAATAAAGCGCAGGAATTAGGCATTAATGACCATGCAGAGGTAGTTAACTTCCTTTTACTTCAGATTTTACAAAATTCGATGCTGTCACAGACTACTGCTACTGGGAGCCAAGATACTCAGTAGTGTTGAAAAGAACGTTTCATGAAACTGTTTCAACGGTTGCATCAATGTTTCAGCCTCACTTTAACCGTGAAACGCCACTTACACCCGCCAGAAACATGAAACATGAAACATGAAACGTTAGTTGATGATGACTACTTTTGCTTGTGACAGTGACGATAAAAAGTTGAGGGTAAAACGATATGTCAAGACCTAAAAAACAACCAACATCTATAAGCGCGGACGCACTTAACACAAACGAGGCTGAAACTATAACAGAGAAAGCATCAATGCCATCAAAAAAGGTAATTCATTTGATGCTAGATGCTGGACGCTCCAGTATTAAATATCAGGCTTTCGTTAATAACGAAACTGGCACAACACCAGTGATGAAGACTGAATCTTTAGTGTGTTGTGTGCCATCAGTACCCTTTCGAGAAGCACGAGCTTGAAGAATAAGCCGAGGCAAAGAGGAAAACAATAAAGAAGATGTAGAGCATTGAGTTGTTGGTAGCTCCGCAAGACTGCAAGGTAAAGAGT
>NZ_KV757691.1 GCF_001712795.1 Nostoc sp. KVJ20 | reverse complement strand
GGAAAGGGGAAAATTCAAAGTTTTTCTCCTTTTAGGGTAACGTGTACAACACAATCCCAAAAAACCCAGTTAATTAGGCTTTTCTCGTTCCTAGTCTCCGACTGGGAATGCATTCATTGAGTCTCTGACTCAATGTCTGACTAGAGGCAGAGCCTCTAATAGCCCATTCCCATGCTCTGCATGGGAACGAGATAGCGAGATAAACGAGAGAACAAAGGGAAATTGAGCTTTTTTAGACTTGTGTGTACACCGTAGCTTTCAACGCAGGGGGCAGAAGGCATATTCAGTCTCAATGTGGAAGAAATTGCCCTAAAATTTATGTAAACATGAGCCGCTGAATCTTAGATTAAGTTTAAATTTATTTAATTTTATAGAATGCCAGACGCAGAAAAGCCCCAAAACCAGCTGGCTAATGATAAGCTGCTGCATCGGCAAGTTAGTAAAAAAGCAAGTGATTCGCTAAGAGCCAGTGGAGAAGAGGGAATGGTGCTTCAGTTGGCTGATGGCACTATCCAGGCTTGCAATGCCGCTGGCGATCGCATTTTGGGACTGACAGCAGAGCAGCTGGTGGGGCAAAACTTCCTCGATCCCAAGTGGCAATTTATTCATGAAGATGGCTCTCCTTTCCTTAGTGAGGCTCACCCAGCGATCGTTGCGCTAAAAACTGGTAAACCTTGTTTGAACGTGGTGTGTGGCTTCTATAAGCCAAATAGTGAGCTAGTCTGGCTCTTGTTGTCCTCCCAACCTCTGTTCCAAGTTGAAGGAAGCAATCCCTACGCGATCGTCACAACTTTTTTGGATATTACCGAATCTAAGCACGCCCAGCTTGAAGAGAACTGTAACTGTGGAGAACAAACTCAACAAGTTGATGCAGATGAAAAACTCCACCCACAAGGGGATGGAGTTTTTGGGCATGGGGAATCGGGCATAGGGTATAAAGATGTTACCAATGCCCCATGTCCAGTGCCCCAAGCGACGGGGCGACTATCCCTCTACGGACATCTGGGGATGGAATTTCCCGTCGCTTTCAATGAATTTCAGACAGTGTGGGATAGTCATCGTCTGTTTCAACAAATTGCTGGCACTCTTCCGGGGATACTCTATATTTATGACCTAATTGAGGAGCGAAATTCTTACGCTAATTACGAAATTGCTCAAGGTTGGGGCTACACGCCAGCAGAAATCCAGGCAATGGGAAAAGAGCTATTTACCCAACTGCTACACCCTGAAGATTTGGCTCGACTCCCTAGCTATTTTGAAAAATTTAATTCTATTCGTCAGGGCGAAGTCCTCAGCTTTGAATACCAGATTCGACACGCTAATGGGGAGTGGCGCTGGTTTTGTAGCTATGACACTGTGTATAGCAGAACTGCTGATGGATTGCCACAATATCTTTTAGGAATCGCTTTTGATATTACAGAACGACGATGCACAGAAATTTCCCTACGGCAAAGTAATGAAAGATTTGAGCTAGCAGCAGCGGCAGTTAATTGCCTAATCTATGACTGGGAAATTCATAGAAATACTGTGGAAAGAACTCAGGGTTTAACCCAGGTTTTTGGCTATACACAACAAGAGGCTGAACCGAATTTTGAGTGGTGGCAAAAACTCATCCATCCCGATGACCAACAAAGAGTTAATGACCAGTTCATGGCTAGTATGGCTAATGGCAACCGTTATAGCATCGAGTATCGGGTGCATCACAAGGATGGCCATTATTTGTGGGTGCTAGACCAGGGGTTTGCAGTCCGGGATGCAAATGGTCAGGTAGTTAGGGTAGTTGGTGCTACTACTAATATTACCGAACGCCAAGCTGCGCTCCAGGAACGCCAACAAATTGAAATAAACCTGCGCGAGAGTGAAGAACGGATTCGGCTGGCCACTACTGCTGCTGAACTGGGTATGTGGTTTTGGAATATCAATACCAAAGAGTTAATTTGGACAGAGAAATGTAAGCAGTTGTTTGGACTTGCTCCAGAAGCCGAAATAGGCTATGAGTTTTTCCTCAACTGTGTACATTTAGAAGACCGTCAACGCGTTGATGAAGCGATCGCTCGTTCTGTTGAAGAAAAGATTGACTGTGACATTGAATACCGCAGCCTTTGGTCTGATGGTAGCATTCATTGGATTGCTGCTAAAGGTCGCGTCTTTTATGATGCCGAGGGTAAGGCAGTACGTTTGACGGGTATTGCTCAGGATATTACCCAGCGCAAACAGGTAGAAAATGATTTGCGCCAGCGCGAAACTCAATTAAGGCGATTAGTTGATTCCAACATTATTGGCATTATGTTCGCCACTCCTAACTACATTACTGAGGCGAATGAGGCTTTTTTAGAAATGGTGGGTTACACGCGAGAGGAGCTTTTGGCGGGTAAGGTACGCAGACAACACATGACCCCACCGGAATATCATGCTCTAGATCAGCAGGGGATAGAGCAACTTTTAACGGTTGGGATATGTACTCCCTTTGAAAAAGAATACATCCGCAAGGATGGTTCCCGCATTCCCATATTAATCGGTGGTGCTTTGGTGGAGCGAGAGCCGGCGTCTTGGATCTGTTTTATTCTTGACCTAACCCCCAGGAAGCAATTAGAAAAGGCACTTAGACAACAAGCAGAGGAACTCAAACAGGCAAACCGGAATAAAGATGAGTTTCTCGCCATTCTTTCTCACGAATTGCGATCGCCACTCAACCCCATTCTAGGGTGGTCATCTCTACTCAAAAGCCGCAAATTTGACGAAGCTACTACAAATCGTGCTTTAGAAACCATCGAAAGAAATGCTCAGTTGCAGATTCAATTAATTGATGAGTTGCTGGATGTGTCCCGAATTATTCGCGGTAAGTTGAACCTGACTTTTGCCACTGTTAACCTGGCATCTGTAATTGATGCTGCATTAGAAACAGTCCGGTTAATCGCCCAAACTAAATCCATCCAGATCAAAATCCAGCTTGACCCCAATGTTGGTAAAGTGTTAGGCGATTATTATCGCTTACAGCAAGTTGTGGGAAATTTACTCTCGAACGCAGTCAAGTTCACTCCCCCACATGGTTCAGTGGAAGTCAACTTATCATTGAGTCGTGAATTGACTTCCCACTCAGCTTTAATTCAAGTTAAAGACACAGGTCAAGGTATTTCCCCCGAATTTCTACCCCACGTATTTGAATATTTTCGTCAAGCCGATAGCAGCACAACTAGGAAATTTGGCGGACTGGGACTGGGATTAGCAATAGTCCGTCACTTAGTAGAGTTACATGGTGGTACTGCAACAGCAGCTAGTCCAGGAATTGGACAGGGAGCAGTTTTTACTATTAGACTGCCTGTGATGAAAGAGAGTGAGGGAGTAGAGGGAGTAGAGGAAGTAGGGGGAGCAGGGGAGAAATTTAACTCGTCACTTCTTTGTGGATTACGAATATTGATTGTTGATGATGATGTTGACACGCGGGAGTTTCTGCACTTCTTGCTACAACAAAATGGGGCGTTGATAACTGCCGCAGCATCGGTAACTGAGGCGCTGGCTTTTATAGCACAGACTGCACCTAATTTATTAATCAGTGATTTGGGAATGCCAGAAATGGATGGCTACAGCCTGATTAGGCTGCTTAGAGCCATGCCCAAGGAGAAGGGTGGGGAAATTCCAGCGATCGCTCTTACCGCCTATGCTGGAGAAAGCGATCGCGATCGAGTCTTAGCAGCTGGTTTTCAGAAGCATATTGCCAAACCAGTCCAACCAACTGAATTACTGACCTCAATTGCAGATTTGCTTAAGGAAAGAGTAGAGAGTGAAGAATAGTGTAGTTCCAAATTTTCTATAATCCAAAGTTTAACTCAAACCTAATCCAATTCCCGACGTCCTTCCAACGCCCTCGCCAAAGTCACCTCATCTGCATACTCCAAATCGCCACCCACAGGTAAACCAAAAGCAATCCGCGTCACCTTGGTAAATGGTTTCAATAACTGACCAATATATAGTGTTGTTGTCTCCCCTTCCACACTCGGACTAATTGCAAGAATTACTTCTTGAGGTTTTTGCTGATTTACCCGGCGCTGCAAAGCCAGGATAGTCAATTGTTCTGGCCCAATTCCATCTATTGGCGAAATCACTCCACCCAAAACGTGATACTTGCCTTTGTATTCACGGGTTTTTTCCAGCGCAATCACATCGCGAGGATCTGCTACAACACAGATAGTATTGTTGTCACGGTTGGCATTGCGGCAAATTTCACAAACAGGTTCAGCAGATAAGTGAAAGCAAACAGAACACAAACCAATCTGTTTTTTTGCCTCAATTAAAGCTTGTGCCAAAGCTTCTACTTCTGCTTCTGGTCGCTTCAAAATATGCAAAGCCAGTCGTTGGGCAGATTTAGGGCCAACTCCCGGTAGGCGTTGCAGTTGCTCGATTAACCGTGCTAAAGGGCGTGCGTAAACCGTTGTCTTGTCTCCAGAATGTTTTTACCTTAACTATGATGACATTCTTACAGAATTTTGGATTGGTCATTTTATTTATCAGGAAAGGCAGAGGGCAGGAGGCAGAAGGGAATTCTGAATCCTGTCCTCTGCCCGTGGCGAACTTGCGGTTTAAGACCCCCACCAAATTTTCAATTTGGTGGCTCTTGTTCAGGAGGGGTCTGAATCCCCTTCTGAACAAAACCTTCTGCCCTCTTCAACAGAAGTCAAGCAGACTCCATCCAATACAGTTCAGATAAGACCAAAAGACTTGTCTTGACGGCGATTTATCGCGTCTCGAAAACCCACAATTTTGTACTATAAGCTGAAAAGAACCTTAATTTGGTTATGTAGATTCAAATAAAAAAGCGCCCCCTGTTACCAGAGGACGCTTTTTTAAATTGTAGAGACGCTATGGATAGCGACTTAAGCTTATGATTAACCGTTGATAGCAGGAGCGGTAAGAGCTACAGGAGCAGAATCGCCAGCAGCCAAATCTAGAGGGAAGTTGTGAGCGTTACGCTCGTGCATTACTTCCATACCCAAGTTAGCGCGGTTGATTACATCTGCCCAAGTTGCAATCACACGACCTTCAGAGTCAATGATTGATTGGTTGAAGTTGAAACC
>NZ_KV757690.1 GCF_001712795.1 Nostoc sp. KVJ20 | reverse complement strand
CGACGGCAACAGGTAAGTCTGGTTTGGCTTTGGCTTTGGCGATGCGGTTGGGTTCTGTGATTCTCAGTGCGGATTCTCGTCAAGTTTATCGTGAGTTTGATATTGGGACGGCGAAACCAACTGTGGCTGAACAAAAATTGGTGCAGCACTATTTAATAGATATCTGCGCTCCAACAGACATGATGACAGTAGCAGACTATCAGGAACAAACACAAGCCTTAATTGCTTCTGTTGATGTTACACCACTTTTGTTAGTTGGTGGCACTGGTTTATATATCCGTTCCATTGTCCAAGGAATGAAAATTCCGAGAGTTGCACCACAAACAGAATTGCGATCGCAGCTGGAATCTCTCGGTCAACCACAACTCTACGCAATGTTACAACAAGTTGATCCAGTTGCCGCACAGAAAATTCATGGCAATGATTCAGTACGTACCTTACGAGCATTAGAGGTATTTTATGTAACCGGATATCCAATTTCAGAACAGCAAGGGGAGAATCCACCAAATTATCCGATTTTGCAAATTGGTTTAGATTGCGATGTTGAAAAGTTGGGTGTTCGTATTCAACAGCGTACTGAGCAAATGATCGCAAATGGTTTAGTTACTGAAGTGGAGTATCTTTGTCAAAAATATGGCGCTGATTTGTCTTTATTGAATACTTTGGGGTATCAAGAAATTAAGCAATATTTGTCTGGCAATATTTCTTTGAATGAAGCGAAAGAATTAACAATTTTGCATACAAGACAATTTGCCAAGCGACAACGTACTTGGTTCCGGGCATATCCAAAAATTGAATGGTTTGATGTCGATGCTCCTGATTTATTAGAGAAGGTTTGGCATCGTATAAATGAGTTTGTAAATTGCACAAGTTTGTGAGATTTTTTGAAGGAGGCAGGGGGCAGAGGGCAGGAGGNNAAGAGCCACAAAACTAGAATTTTTGTGTTACAGATAGCGCAGCGGTAGCGAGTCCTGGAGCGTCGGGCAGTTTTCCTCCTGCCGACGCTCGCGGACTCGCTAACGCTGCGCTATCCTGCCCTCTGCCTCCAACATCCTCGATAAAGTTATACAATTTTTATGGCCATACAACAAAATTTTAGCTGTGTACATACACCAATCTTGTATGAACATGTACATAGTAATACCACTTTGAAAAAAGAATACAATACGCAGCTTCACAAAAAACGGTGTCAGGCGCATTTGAAATGGGTAGATCACAATTTTCTATAAATTCTGATTAAATACCTTGTATAGCCGTAGTCACATAGGTTAGGACATTTTGAAAACCCCAAGGCTATGAATAATAATACTTTTACCTCCTGCCGACGCTCGCGGACTCGCTACCGCTGCGCTATCCTGCCTCCTGCCTTCTGCCTCCTCCTATAGTATCGCCTGATTTCACCAAACAATGCCACGGGAAGCTCACATGAAAAACTCCAGGAAAGGTTGGTTACGTAAAAGACTCAAAATTACTCTGATTTTCCTGTCAGTGCTGGGGCTATTGTTAGTAGGATTTGCTACCTACACCGTGCGCCAATCCTTTCCGCAAGAGAGTGGCACAATTCAAATACCTCAACTAAAAGCTGAAGTAACGGTTCGGCGGGATAAATGGGGTATTCCCCATATTTATGCTGCCAACTCTCACGATTTATTCATGGCGCAAGGTTATATCCACGCCCAAGACCGATTTTGGCAAATGGACTTTTGGCGACACATTGGTTCTGGGCGACTTTCAGAAATGTTTGGTTCATCTCAGGTTGACACTGATAAATATCTGCGGACAATGGGTTGGGCGAGGGTGGCGCAGCAAGAAATTCAGGAAATTAATGCAGAGATGAAAGCATACCTAGAAGCTTACGCTGATGGTGTCAATGCCTATTTGAGAGAGCATCAAGGCAGTGCCCTGAGTCTAGAATACACTGTGCTAAAGTTCCTCAATCCTGGGTATCAGCCAGAACCTTGGCAAATACTGCATTCTCTGACTTGGGGGAAGGTAATGGCTTACGATTTGGGCAGAAATTTTCAGAGCGAAATTGAACGTACTATTTTGCTCAAAACCCTTAACCCGAATCAAGTAGAGGAACTTTTTCCACCATACCCTCAAGACTTGCCAGTTATTTTACCTGAGTTCCAGAAGAAAGAGAACACAGGGACACAGAGACAGGGGAACACGCAGAGTTATTTGCCCGCTTCTTCTTCACTTCTCGACTCTCCAGATGTATTACCTGCTTTGGAGTCAATTACTAAGCCGATGATGGCTTTGGAACAACTTATAGGGCCCACGGGAATAGGTATTGGCTCGAATAGCTGGGTAATATCTGGTCAGCGAACAGCTATAGGTAAGCCAATTTTGGCGAATGACCCGCACTTAGGTGTGCAAATTCCCTCTATCTGGTACGAGGTTGGTCTACACTGCACACCGAAGAATGCAGAATGTCCCTACAACGTTTCTGGTTTTTCCTTTGCGGGAATGATTGGAGTAATTATCGGTCATAGCGATCGCATTGCCTGGGGTGTCACCAATGTACAATCTGATGTGATGGATTTATACATCGAGAAAATCAACCCGAAAAATCCTAACCAGTATGAAGTCAATGGTAAATGGGTTGATATGCAACTCGTGCCAGAGACGATTCAAATCGCCGGAAGTCAACCGATTGTCCAAACGGTTCGCTATACCCGACATGGGCCAATTCTCTCTGATGTTTCGCCCAATCTAAAGCAATTCCAGCCAAGTCAGTCGCTAGAATTACCGCAAAATTACGCCGTAGCCCTGCGCTGGACAGCCCTAGAACCTTCCAAACTAGGGTATGCCGTTCCCCAAATCAATCGCGCTCAAAACTGGCAGGAATTCCGCACTGCTGCCAGCAATTATGATGTCCCCGCTCAAAACTTGGTCTACGCTGACATTGATGGCAATATTGGCTACCAAATGCCTGGTAAATTCCCCATCCGCGCTCAGGGAGATGGGCGTTATCCCGTTCCTGGTTGGACGGATGAATATGAGTGGCAAGGCTATATTGACTTTGAGAAATTGCCCAAAAGTTTTAATCCACCTCAAGGTTATATTGCTACTGCCAATAATTTAGTTATGCGTGAATATCCTTATCTAATTACCGCAGACTGGGTTTATGGCTATCGGGCACAGCGCATTGTTGAGATGATTTCACAACAAACGCAACCGATTTCCCTCAAAGGTGTGCAGCGAATACAAGGAGACGATCGCAATCTGAATGCACAAACATTAGTACCACTACTGCAATCT
Organism: Nostoc sp. KVJ20; assembly: GCF_001712795.1. Classification (GTDB taxonomy): domain Bacteria; phylum Cyanobacteriota; class Cyanobacteriia; order Cyanobacteriales; family Nostocaceae; genus Nostoc. The sequence goes on along the minus strand of NZ_KV757690.1, from coordinate 7,353 downwards.
ATCACTGTTGATACTCCTCGCTTGCAAGCAGCCCAAAAATTACTACAAGATTGGAATTTGCAGTTAGGAATGACATCGCCTGTGGCTGCTTTGTTTGAAGTCTTCTGGAAACACTTACTGGCAGATACGTTTCACGATCAGTTGCCTGAAAAGTACTTTCCGCATGGAGGCGATCGCTGGTATGCTGTGGTAGCAAATCTGGTCAAACAGCCCAATAGTGCTTGGTGGGATAATCGCAACACCCCAAAAGTTGAGAACCGCGACCAAATCCTACGGCAATCCTTTATAGAAGCCGTGAATGAATTAGAACGAATTCAAAGCAAAGACCCGAACAACTGGAATTGGGGCAAGCTGCATACAATTACTTTTCGGAATGCCACTTTAGGTAAATCTGGGGTTGCACCGATTGAAGCTTTATTTAATCGTGGTGCATTTGCTACCTCTGGTAACGGCGAAACAGTGAATGCTAACCGCTGGAGAGCAAATAAATCCTTTGAGGTGACTGATATTCCTTCACTGCGGATGATTGTAGATTTGGGAAATTTGGATAATTCAGTAGCAATTCACACCCCTGGGCAATCAGGTCATGCTTTCCATCGCCACTACAACGATATGGTTGAACCTTGGCGCAAGATTGAATACCACCAGATATTATGGGAATCAAAGAATGTTACAGAAAATACGACTGCAACACTGAGATTAATTCCAAAATTGCTAGAGTAAAGGACGACACGACTATCTAATTTAAAATTGGGTTATTTGCGTGTAATTACATACACATTGTCGAAAAAATGAAGTATAAAGTAACAGGGCAGAAAGAAAGTTAAAAACAGAAATAAAGATTCTTTTTAGAAAAAGTATTTTCTCTAACCATCCATTCCTACTGTCCAACTTTCACTAAATATAGTTGGAGATCATAGAACCTATGCAACGCGTATTTAAGCAAAGTTTTATACTTTCAGTCACTACTGCGATCGCTTTATTATTTGCAGGTTGTGGCGAAAGTAAAGTTGCTCAATGTAACAAAGTCATCAAGGTTGCCAATCAGGCATCTACTCTAGGTCAGGAATTCGGCAAAAATCCCAATCCGGCAAAAGGTTCCAAAGCTTTAACTGAACTTGCTGGTAAGATAGACCCACTTACTAAAGAGATGAAAGCACTAGAAGTTAAAGATGAAAAATTGCAAGGTTTTCAAGGACGTTTTCTCACACTCTATCAGAACATCAGCAAGGAATTGAATAATGCAGCAGCAGCCATAGATAAAAAGAATCTACCAGCAGCAAAGGGCTTTTTGGTATCTCTGCAAAAGAGTAGTAGCGAAGAAAGTTCAATAGTCAACGAAATTAATAGCTACTGTTCTGGCAAATAATCCATTCTCCTCTACCTGGAATCTTTGCCGCAAAAATAGCGGTTAAATAGTTGGTCGATAACCACCAAAAACAGCAAAGCTGAAATTTTTGTACCAGCAATCCACATTTTGGAATCCAGCCGCTTCTAACCAGCTAAGTTGAATATCCAGGGTTGCCATGCGATCGTATTCCATGCGTTTTTGTGCAGCTTTGAGATCCTGTTCTGAAATATTCTTCGCGCGGACAGAATTTAGCCAGTGTTGACGGTAAAGTTGTTCTAAATCAGGCGTTTTACCGAGAACTTGATCGGCGTTGATAAATATCCCTCCAGGATTGAGAACATCATAAATCCGTTGATAAAGAAGTTCTTTGTCAACATCTGACAGATGATGAATCGATAAAGCAGAGATGATCAGATTATATGAACCACCTAAATCAGTCTCAATATAGTCACCAATTAAGATTTTGGGAGATTTACCCATTTTGCTAAATCTCAACTTAGCTTTTTCTAACATTTCAGGGGCTAAGTCCAACAAGGTGAACTCTGCATTCGGGAAAACTGACTGAACCATACCTGAGTAAAGTCCAGTACCAGCACCCAAATCTAGAACCTTTATCAGTGCGGTGCAATCAACTGGGATGATTTCAACGGCTGTTTTGTAAAAGTCATCAAAACAGGGAATTAAAACACGACGTAAGTTATCGTAATCTCCTGCGGCAATATTAAAAGCTTCTTGAATATTCATTTTTTTATTTTTAATAAAGGTAAAACTTTCTGTTTTAACAACTCAATTAAAGCTGGTTCCATATATTCATAGTCATCTGGTATATCTAAACCAGCAAAGTTGCGCCCGTATCAACTAAAACATCATCCAGAGTATAAGATTGAACTTCATCCGAAGAAATAAAGCCTCGTTGTGCCAGACTCGATCAATGCGATTCGTGACAGTGAGGGTAATAAACTACTCGACTAATTCTCCTGTCTGCTGTAAGACTTGTTTATAGAGTGTGGCATTAACCCAATATTGGGCAATATCAATCATGGCATCAAGTAGTGGTTGTACTTGAGGAATAATTTTTCTATTTTTTGCTAACAAGAGAATGCCGAGAGTACCAATTACCTGTAATCCCAAATTTTTAGCTACTTGGCGAGCCTCCCGTTCATCTAACAAAATGTTTAGCTCACTAGTTTCGAGAGCTAAGGCAATGGCTTCTCGCTCTCCATGATCTAGCTCTGGGGGGATGTTGAGTGCTATGTTTGAAACAAGATGGACTTGTAGCCATCCAGAAGCAATTGCTTGCAATATAAATTCTGAAGCTGGAAAGCTTGAACCCGTCGTTTCATTATATACAGCTTGGGGTATAACAATTGTCCCAAACACTGCCTGTAAAATATCAAGACGATTGATAGCAGCGAAGTTAATCAAAGGCGTAGCGTTGCAAATAACTGTCACAACTACCAAGAACCTGTTGTAATGGACTCAATATCATCTGCTAAATCCATTTCAGTATAATGGCGTGAAATTTTTTGTTGCCCTAAAAGTTGCTGAAATTCCCATACAGATAGATTAGCCAAGCGGCGTGCTTGACCAAAAGTAAAAATATTTTGGTCGTATAACTGCAAGGCAATTTCCTGACGAATAGCCTGCTCACCTTGACTTATGGAATCTGGAGATAATTGTAGGTTAATTGAACTCACAAATTGACTCATATCCAAAAACAACGTTTTACTTATAGCTTACTCTGCGATCGCCTCACTTAAATCATGAATTCTTTTCCATTATTGACCTCACTAAGATTGTTTGTGGTCTACTAAACCCTATTTTTCAGTGTTCCTAAACTCATACGAGGTCTAATATCAAAACGCAAAGGCGCTAAGAAACCTTTGCATCTTAGCGTCTCTGCGTGAGATATTAGCTATTTACACCATCTCAGACGAAGCTTGCACCATCTGCTGCGGCTGCGGCTGGAACATGAACAATGAGTACACCACATCTCGGCGAATGTTAACCATCATATCCAAGAAGAGTTCGTAACCCTCGCTCTTGTATTCAATCAACGGGTCTTTTTGCCCATAACCGCGTAACCCCACCGATTCGCGTAAGGCATCCATTTGTTGCAGGTGTTCCCGCCACAGGGTATCAATGCGTTGCAATATAAAGAAGCGTTCCGCTTGGCGCATAAGTCCGGGTTGAACTTGGTCAATCTGCGCTTCTTTGAGGTCGTAAGCAATTCGTACCTGTTCGTGGAGGAAGGCTTTAATTTCGCTGACTGTGATATCTTCTAATTGACTCGCTTGCAAATCAGCTAGCAGATAGACGAATTCTTTGACTTTCTCAACCAACTTTTCTAACTCCCACTCTTCCGAGGGTAAGTCTATGTTGATGTAGTAGTCAACGATGTCATCCATCGTTTTTTCAGCGTATTTAATCACCTGTTCTTTCAAATCTTGACCTTCTAGGACTCGGCGGCGTTCGGCGTAAATAGCACGACGTTGATTATTCATCACCTCGTCATACTCAAATACCTGCTTCCGAATGTCGTAGTAATAGGTTTCAACTTTTTTCTGTGCGCCTTCCAAACTGCGGGTAAGCATCCCAGATTCGATGGGCATATCTTCTTCCACTTGGAAGGCATTCATTAACCCAGCAACGCGATCGCCACCAAAAATCCGTAGTAGGTTATCCTCTAAACTGAGGAAGAATCTCGTGGTTCCAGGGTCGCCTTGTCTTCCTGCACGTCCGCGCAACTGGTTATCAATCCGCCGTGATTCGTGGCGTTCTGTACCAATTACGTGCAAACCCCCAATTCCCACTACTTCATCATGTTCGCGGGTAGTAAATTGTTCGTATTCCTGCTTGACGCGGTTGTAAGCTTCCCGCAATTTCTGAATTACAGGGTCATCAATGGGAGCTTTTTCTGCCGCCACAGCTACCTTGTCTTCAGCTTCCAGTTCCGGTAAACTACGTTCACCATACTCACGCACGGCAATTTCTACTGCATCTTTGAGTAGTTTTTCTGTTTCTTTTGTCAACTGAGTTGGGAAAATTTCTGGCGAAGCCCGCCAAGTTTTGACTTTCTTACCAGGGACAAAGCCTTGACCACCGCCATGTCCTGTAGGCAATCCGGCTGCTCTTTGCACGCCAAAGCTATCTTCATCTTCTGGCATGACGATCCGGGGCATAAAGTATTCCCGCAGCTTCAGACGCGCCATATATTCGGAGTTACCACCCAGAATGATGTCTGTACCTCTACCAGCCATGTTGGTAGCAATAGTAACAGCACCTTTGCGTCCAGCTTGGGCGACGATTTCCGCCTCACGCTCGACGTTTTCAGGACGGGCGTTAAGTAATTCGTGAGGAATCGCCAATTCCTTCAGCAGCCTACTCAGAAGTTCAGATTTTTCTACACTAGTGGTTCCTACTAATACAGGTCTACCGAGTTCGTGCATTTCGGCACATTCTCTCGCGATCGCCCCCCACTTACCTGATTCTGTCTTAAAGACCATATCAGACAAGTCTTCCCGTCTGCGATCGCGGTTGGTGGGAATTACCGCAACTTCGAGTTTGTAAATTTTTTCAAATTCTGGTTCTTCGGTTTTTGCTGTTCCTGTCATTCCACCGAGTTTTGGATACAGCAAGAACATATTTTGGTAAGTGATGGTCGCGAGAGTTTGAGTTTCTGGCTGAATCTCTACGTGTTCTTTTGCTTCAATCGCTTGGTGTAATCCATCACTCCAACGCCGTCCGGCTAGCACCCGACCAGTAAATTCATCCACAATTACCACTTCACCATTGCGGACGATGTAATTTACATCCTTGAGAAAAAGTTCCTTGGCTTTAATTGCATTGAAAATGAAGTGCGCCCAAGGATCTTCTGGGTCAAATAAATCTGTGACTCCCAAAAGATTTTCTGATTCCGCAAACCCTTCATCTGTCAATAGAACGTTACGAGCTTTTTCATCTACATCGTAATGTTCGTCTTTTTTGAGTGTAAATGCTATTTCAGCGGCTTGCAGATATTTTTCTGTAGGTCTTTCTACCTGCCCAGAAATAATCAGTGGTGTCCGCGCCTCATCAACTAAAATCGAGTCCACCTCGTCAATTACACAATAATTAAACGGGCGTTGTACCACATCTGCCATTGATGTCGCCATGTTATCCCGCAGATAGTCGAAGCCGACCTCGCTGTTGGTAACATAGGTGATATCGCAGTCGTAGTTTTTCTGACGTTCACTAGGAGTCATGCTTGACTGAATTAGCCCCACACTCAGCCCCAAGAACCGATGTACCTGTCCCATCCATTCAGCATCCCGACGAGCCAGGTAATCGTTCACGGTAATGACGTGTACACCTTTACCAGTAAGGGCATTTAAATAACTCGGCAAGGTGGCAACTAGTGTTTTACCCTCACCAGTTTTCATCTCGGCAATTTGCCCTACGTGCAAAATGATACCGCCAAGGAGTTGGACATCAAAGTGCCGCAAGCCTAAGACTCGCCGTCCTGCTTCCCGGACAACGGCGTAAGCTTCTGGCAATATGTCATCTAAGGTTTCGCCTTTGGCAAGCCGTTGTTTAAATTCGACGGTTTTACCTTTTAACTCATCATCGGAAAGAACCTTAATTTCTTCCTCTAAAAGGTTAATTTCAGTAACAGAAGGTTGGTATTTTTTAAGCTTACGAGCGTTGGGGTCGCCCAACAGAAGTTTTAGCATGGCAGATTATAGAACTGAATCAAGGGGATGGGGATTAAAGGGTCGGCATTGATTATAAACATTTAACCCAGGCCAACCGTCTTGGTCGTGGATGGGTGTTAAATGAGAATTAACTCAAAAACAGGAGAAAAATCAGCCAATCATTTAGTAAACTGATTGCTTTTAACTCTTATCTTATATTTAGTCTTTCTTCATAGTATCATTTTGCCCACAGATGGGGTCAGAGAGGGAGTGGGGGAATAGAGTTAGGAGTTAAGAGTTATGAGTTATGAATTTTTCAACTCCTCGCTTCTAACTCCTCACTCTTCACTGCCATTCTGCGGTCAAGCGGCGAAAATTGTAATCACTAGCACTGGGATGACAGCTGACGCAGCTGCCAATCTGGACAGGACGTGGTAATTGGACTCCTGGATGCAAAGCTTTGAAATAACGTGAGTTGTTGAGGCGATAGGGTGTTTCTTCGTCGTCTAGCTGCACACGGGAAAAAGTCGAAAGATATTTCCACACTAAGATACGCGGCGGATCGACTAAAGGCTTGAGTTGTGCGCCGTAGTGCTGCGAGTCTTGCAGGAGATTTTTCCAAGTTTGGGTGGGTAAAACTGCTGGTGGTATACCGATGTGACATGTGGCGCAGTTTTCCAAATACAGTTCTTGCCCTAGTTGGTATTGTGCAGGTACTACGTCAACAGTGCCAATTTCAGCGGTGGGAGTCGCACTTTGGGCATTAGTTGCCAAAGCTAGAAGCCAGCCCATAGCTAAACTCCACATTACAATTACCAAAAGTAAACCGAAAAATTGGCGTTTGAATTCACGTTCGGCGCTTTGCTGTAGTGCTTGGCGGTCGCTATCAGGCTCGTGCTTTTCGCGATCGCGGGTTTTGCGCTTAATAAAAATTGACATTCCTCACATTCCCAAATATTTAAAAGTGGCGCTTGTGCTAATCATAAGACTTACGCAGTATTGGCAGTGTTTCAAATTTTGTGTAAGTAGTTTTGTCAAGCAACACATTTTTAATATTGATAACAGTAATATAAATATCCAGGGTTAGCACGCCTCAAACCCTATTGACAGTTGGATTCTAGCAAAGTAGTGAGTTTTGGAAAGCTACTGCCAAAACAGAAACCATGTACTGCTCATTCATAGCTACGAAAGATAAAAAATCTTTGAACAAGAATTCAGAAGTCAGAATTCAGGAGTCAGAATAAATCAGTCGGGGATTCAGATCGGCGCAGGAATTGAAAACTACCAAATCCTAGATTTTGTGGGGGTCTTAGAGGATGTTTTAAAAGT
>NZ_KV757689.1 GCF_001712795.1 Nostoc sp. KVJ20 | reverse complement strand
AGGCTGATGTAAATTCTTCAGGGAAGCGCAAGCCAGGCAGACCGCGTAAAGCTGGCTAATTAGTTTTTTAACCCTCGGCTGATCACCGAAGAATAAATATCTAAAGGTTCAAAAGTTTAAATGAGGCAATTACTTGCCTCATTTCTTAATAAGAGAAAGGCTTCGCCATAGCAAGAGTGAAAAAATAATATTGTGAGTAATGCAATGGTACAGCAACTTTTCACCCAAGGTTTTCTGTTCGACTTCCAAACAATATTAGATTATGGGCAATCAATATTAAGTGTCGCTCAAGAGCTTTTGAAACCACTACTTGAAAATCGCCCCCTGAACACGAAAACTGTTCAAGCCCAAATGAATCGCCACTTTCACGGTACTGCGGCAGAGGGTACATGGCAGTGGAAAGACGCTTACGAAGCTGTGGAAGTGGCGCAAATGCTATATCTGCGTCAAAAAGGTTACAAGCTTTTATTAGAGTCGCCGCTAACAGTATTATTGGAATTGGAGAAGTTAACAGCCCTCTGTCCGACGCATACTCGCCGTAGTGAAGAATCAGTACAGCTTCAGCAATTCTCCACCCCTCTGTCGCTTGCTTATCTGGTAGCAAAATCAGGATTTATACAAGCTACTGATTTGGTGCTGGAGCCAAGTGCCGGAACTGGTCTATTGGCACAAATGGCTAAACTGCACAGTGCAAGTCTGATGCTCAACGAGCTTGCACCCGATAGATCGAAGATTCTGCGACGGTTATTCCCTGGCACACCATTATTCTCAGTAAACGCGGAACAGATTAACGACTATCTGGTTGGCAAGACTCAGCCCTCAGTTGTGCTGATGAATCCACCTTTCTGTGCATCTCCCAAAATCAACAGTCGCAACCCGGACGCAACTAAGAGCCACATCAACTCGGCATTGCAAAGACTGGCTGACGGTGGACGGCTGGTAACAATCACAGCCAACTGGTTTTCTCCGGCTAACCCAAGCTGGCGAGAGACTTTCCTTAAGTGGCAGGATTTTGCGCGAGTTTTAATGTCGGTCGGGGTTAACGGCAAGGTGTACTCAAAGCATGGGACGCAAATTGACACCAGAATCACAGTAATTGACAAGGTTCCGGCTGATAATCCCGGCGAAATCCCCTGTATTTCTGAAACCTTGGATTTGCCTGAAATACTGGCATTAATTGAGCAGTTGCCACAGAGGTCTTCGTGGGAACGCTCAGATATCAAAGCTGCTGCGGCAATCGCAAAAGTTGTTCAATTACCAAAACGCTCTGTGGTAGTTCAAGCAGAAACACTTTCTTCAATTCCAGATGTGGTTATTCTGGAATACGAAGTCGTCGAATGGTCTGCTACTGAAGGACTCAAAGATACTTTATACGAAACCTATCGCCCACAAAGAATCCGGATCAAGGACGCTTTACCTCATCCCTCGCTACTCTGTGAGAGTGCAGCCCTAGCGCTTGTCTCGCCACCACCACCCACTTACAAACCGCATCTCCCGCGAAACATTGTCTCACAAGGATTGTTATCTGAAGCACAACTTGAAAGCGTTATTTACGCAGGTCAGGCGCACGGTGAATTTCTTTCTGGGTCTTATATTGTCGATGATTTATGGGATAATGTGACTGTAGCGGCAACTGGCAAAGAAAATGCCGTAAAATTTCGTCGTGGCTGGTTCTTAGGCGATGGGACAGGCGCGGGGAAAGGAAGACAATGTGCAGGAATCATCCTCGACAACTGGTGTCAGGAACGAAGAAAAGCAATCTGGGTATCCAAAAGTTCTGCCTTAATTGAAGATGCCCGTAGAGATTGGTGTGCGCTGGGTGGTACTGAGCGCGACATCATCGACCTGAGCAACATTAAGCTTGGCGACCCCATCCCGTTTACCCAAGGCATCCTATTCTGCACCTACTCAACTCTACGATCCCAAAAGAACGGCAAAAGTCGGCTTAAGCAAATTGTTGAATGGGCAGGTAAGTACTTTGAGGGAGCGATCGCCTATGACGAGTGTCACGCGATGGGTAACGCAATGGCTCAAGAGGGCAAACTGGGCATGGTTGCAGCATCCCAGCAAGGCATTGTTGGGCTGCGGTTGCAAAACGCACTGCCATCAGCACGGGTTATCTATGTTTCTGCAACTGGTGCAACTAAAGTCTCAAATCTCTCATACGCCAATCGCCTGGGGCTTTGGCAGACTGGAGATTTCCCTTTCACCTCCCGTGAGGATTTTGTGGAATCCATTGAGGGCGGTGGTATCGCCGCGATGGAGATTGTGGCTAGAGATTTGAAAGCGTTGTTATGCTATGTGTTTATAACAAATTAGCTATTATTCCTTAAAAATTTTTCTAGCAGCTTTTGTGCTATTTCTAAAGCTTTGTTCAAATACCTAATAACTTTATTTAGATTATTGATTTCTTGTTTATTTTGGTCAGTGTTAATATTTAGTTCAAATACTCTATCTTCATAAGAACGGATAGTATCTCGTATTTGTTGAATCAATTTTCTTGCCGTGGACACAATCTCTTGCCGAGAAATACTTTTCTGAGAAAGAATTATCTCGCTAAAAACAACTAAAAATTTTGCTGATTCTGGTATTACTAATTCTGGAGATTGAGCAAATAACGCTCCTATACCTGTGCCAGCACTAGCACCAAGAATTGCACCTCCACCCACAATAACTACAACCCCTCCAGCCATACCAAAACCACCAACCGCAATTGCACCTCCACCAAGAGCAGCAAGGACGGCAGAAACGGCTGCTGCACCTGAGAGTCCTGGAGCTAGAATTGGAGCTAATACAGCCACAACAAAAGGCATTGCAAAAGCTGCCGCAACAGCTAAAAGCACTGCTCCTAGCAGTCCACCAAGCATAATATTTATTGGCGATTGTTTTTCCTTCAGATCATCTATAAATTTTTTATAGCTAGACTTAAATCGCTTTACATAAGCTTTCTCAACTTTTAAGGCTTCTGCGTATAACTCAAGCGTCTGAATGATGCTACTACGAAATACTTCACAAAGTTTTATTTTTTTATATTGTTCATCTTCATCAGTACCTAAAGGTGAATATATAACAAAAAGCGAAACTCCTAATAATATTAAATATGGAACTTTAAAATCTTCTTGATTTGATATTAACTCTTGAGTTTTAATTTTCAAGTTAGATAAATCTGTAAATAGAACAATGTCTTGTTCGTTATATTCATTTTCATTAGCTTGACTTAGCAAAAAATTTTGTATTGATTCTGTCCAATTTTTTAGCCATCTCTGCTTAAGATACTTTTGGCTTAAATCTCTCTCATAAACAATATCGGTTTGTGCTAGATGATATTGATAACTAAATAAAACTATTGCCCATTCAAAACTCAATCCAAATTCATTCATAATAAGGCTTATAAAAGACAATGATACCCTCATGAGGGTATGCTTATTATTCCCAAGAGCTTTGATAATGTAACAAAAATATCATCTGTAATTGTCAATTAAATTAGCTCTCATTTTCTATAGCCCTATTAACATATCTCACTCACACCTGCCCCTCTCAAGATTCCAGTTAAGCTTCCACGTCCTCCAGTCAGGCATTACAAGTGCCAGTGCTGCCCAGATCCCATCACTAGGAGAAGTATTTCTAAGGTTCTTAATCTCATCGTGCAATCGATAGTCGCACCAGCACCCTTGCGGGGTGATGAGGTTTGCAAACTTACATCAAAGCAGTCGTAGGCTACAACATCTTTATGTTTCAATCCCCTTGCAGGGTGATAGGGAAATATTTGTATGTTTCCTTACATTTTTGTTATAAATGAGATTATTAAAAATATATTATAAAAAACATGGAACTTCAAGATCGGGAAGTATCACTCAAACTAAAATCACGACCTCTACGCTGTGTATATTTAGTATCTGACAGGGAAGAGTTATTTGATGCAATAGCCTTATATACACATATATGGGGAGGTGCTGCAAATGCAATTTTGCCAGTTCCTAAAAATAGTGAAGAACTTAATAGTTTTAAAGCTACTCTTGAATTTATAAATCCAGACTATATTTTTATTCCTAGATTAAAACTTTCTTTAGAAATAACTCAAATTTTGGAAAAACTACCGATTTTAATTAAAAATATCTCAAAAACTGAAATTCAAAACCACATTAATGTTAATAGCACAGATCCAATTAGGTTATCTAATGGCTATTTATCAAATATTAGTGAAATCCTTTCAAAGTTATATCAAAACAAATTAGATAAAAGTAATATTCGTATACTTAATTCAAATAATACTTCTAATATTGAAATTGCCTTACAAACAGGACTTCCAACGCAATCATATTCTGATTACTTAATTCAAAATTTAAGTGCAACCACTTTCTATATTCCTGAAGAAATTAACTTATCACTAAAAGCATTTCTAACTTTATCACAATATTTTACTCCAGCTACCTTAACATTAATAGGCAGCAGAAAAAGTTACAATTATTTTAATACGTATCTTGTTGAAACTTGTGATGAAGAAACTATTTGCTTATTTTTAGATGATACACATGATCTTGGTATTGCAACTGCTTTTTGGAATTGTCGGTGGTTATATCCTTATAATAAAGTTTTCATCAATAGAGAAAAATTTTTAGAAAATATTAGACTTTACTCACGACAAATTATAGAATTTATGCCTTGGATTCGTGCTATTAATGTTACCACACCTTTCAGCCATGAAGAAGCTTTAGAAATGTACAATTTTTTAAAAAGTATTTTTTCAGAATTAGGTAAAGAAATTCTAGTAAAAGTAAATTATCAAGATTTTTGTTTTGATTGGGTTCCAGGTACGTTATTATCAAGTAAAATTATTAATACTACAAGAGCAATTACATCAGAAAACTGTGTTCGTTTTGAGCCAAGCATTCCTGTCGGGCATGAGAATACTAATTTTGTTTTTGGTTACGATGCAGAAGTAAAGTTTATATCTGGTAGAAAATTTTTTAGTCCTAAGACGTTAGCAAATGCACGTTTACTTAATAATCAGTTATGGAGACTAGAATATTCAGAAAGTAATAAAAATAATTTTGGAAAATCATGGCTGAAACAAGGCTTAGATGTTAAAGCATCTGATAAAGGAATTACCGGACTTGCATTAGCAGGACAAGAGTGTTTTTTCTTTATTCATTCAGACAATATTATTATTACTCAAGAAATTAAAGAGATCGGATTTGAACTTAAGCCTAATGAACATACTCGCTATGCTCAAGGTTTAGTTAAGCGGCTAGGCGGTATTAGAGAAATAGTAAGCCTTATTAATGAAGGAGGAGCAGATATCCTATCTGTTCTTATTGCTGATAGAACTGATCAAGATGGTCTAAGTAAAGATAAAATTATTTCTGCTTTGATCAGAAAACGTAATTTTAGCCAAAAAGATGCTCAAAGAATAATTAGTGAAAAACTTAAACCATTATTAAAGAGCGATCTATTACGCCGTGGTTACTGCCATAAATGTCAAAATTGTAATTTAAAAACTTGGCTTCCTTTAGATGAAATAAGAGAACTGATTGAATGTAAAGGATGTGCTGAGAAAGAACAGTTACCGTTAGATGATTTGGAATTTACGTACAAACCCAATGAACTTGCTGCTCAATTAGTACGAGAAGGTGGTTTAGCGGTTTTAATGACAGCAGCTACACTTACAAAAATTCCTTCTCTAAGTTCTGGCTTTTTTCAATTTGGGGGAGATTTTGTAAATAGTCAAAATAGAACAAAATTTGCAGAAGTTGATTTGTTTTGGTTAACAGAGGAAGCATTAATAATTGCTGAATGTAAATCTTTTTTCACTAAAAAAGAAGGGGATGAAGAAACAATACATAATGAAATAAAAGAAAAAATTGAACGAATTAAGGAGTCATTAAGAAGAAACTTAGATGTTGCTCAACTGATAGGGGCAAGCGTAGTTATTTTAGGTGTACTTACAAATTTATCTGACATTTCTTCTTTGCTTAAAACTATTAGTGAAATGGAAGAAACTGCCAGAAGTAAAAAAATTGATTTGCACCTTATATTAAATGGAAAGATACATTTGTGGGGAAACTTGAACGGTATTGACCCAAGAGAATTAAGGCTGGATAGCTTGTTGAGTTACGAAGAAATTTCGCTAAGTGAATGGAGTATAGGTGAATCTCCCAGCAGCTATGGTGGTAGTGTCGGCTCAAACGGTCGTTTCGACAAAAATATATTAGAGCAGTGGGAATCACTGGAGTTTAGACTAAACACATGACAAAGTAACTCAGGATAACTGAGTGAGAAGCTTTACACCCAAAAATGGAAAAATCAAAGAATTAAGCAGATTGTGGTACTTGTTTTTTGATTTTTGGAGTGCTTTTTTTGACAGTTGGATAACGAATTCTACGAGTGCGAGTTTGACCTTGTGTCCATCCAGGGGACTTTCCACGGGGTTTGGGAGCCTGAGCAGGTGTCCCAATTGCCGCAAAAATTTCTCCCATCGCTTGAGCGACTCGTCCGGGACTCAGCTTGGGTTTTGGCTTTTGCCAGGGGAGAGGGTTGTCGGTGACGAAATCGCGTGCTAACCATAATTGCCAAGTCATCAGTGGTAAAAGATCACTCCACCGCTCAGACTGTTCGGGAGTGCTGAGATTTGGAAGCGTCCAATGTAATCGTTGTTTGGCAAATCGATACCAGTGGTCAATGGCAAATCGGCGAAAGTAAAGTCGCCATAATTGGGAAAGAGCAGGCATGGACATTCCCAGCCACACTAACCATAAAGGTTTTGTTTTTGGCTCCCCTTCAGCATCAGTTCGCTGAATTTGAATCAGATTCATCGCGTGTTGAGGCGACTGTTGAAAATGGAGATGAAACCACAGACGAATGCACACCCGTCCCATTTTTGAATCATTGACCTCTAATTGCTGGTCAGCTGTCCACCATGTAGTTGAGTCATTCAGCTTGAACTTATGGCCATGTTTCCTGGGACGACCACGACCGCTATAGATTGGGGGCGCACCATACAATAATCGATTAGAACGCACACGCATTAATTTATCTGCGGCAATATCAGCAGTCTGTTTGACAAAACTTGCACAGCCATATTCTGCATCCCACAAACTGATTGGACGTGTGGGCAAATGCTCACAAACCAGTTTTAGTTGTGCTGCTGCTTTTTGAATTGGGTTTTCAAAACTTGTAATTCGCTCATGTAATAACGGTAATGCCCAACTGCCATCGGTTTCTGGAATTATTGCTATGGTGCTATAGCCTTGTCCTACTGTCACAGGTTTTGCGCCTGACATTGGATGGGCTTGATGCTCAAAAGTTCGCTCTCTGAGTGTCCGAGCATCAAGTCTTGCCCAAGCCGTATGATCTCCTGCTAAGACAATTTGCTCTCTGGATGACAGTTGTTTTATATACAACTTCATTAATTCTGTTCTGGGCGGAATACCGTCTTGTATTGCTTCGTAGATACTAGACCACTTTCTTCTAAATACTGGAGATACTGATAACTCTACAAATGAATAAACACTACGTGTTACCAACACTGCATCCATCAGGTCAAATAAAGCATCTTTGGCTTTGCCCAGGATAGTGTATGTTCCTGTACGAAATTGTTTAAGCTTATCTAATGTCATGGTCAAGCTGCAAGATATTTCCTCTTTTCAGCATTGACCAAAAAGTGGTTAGTTCAACATCTCTGACCACTTTTTCTTTTTTGGGGCGCTTCCCTTATCCGTTTATGGTGTATTTTTTTAGTCCCGTAAATCTGTTGCTGTTATTTTCTGTTTGTTTTCATTTAGTCTAAACTCCAGGAATCAGAGTTAAAGGCATAATTCTGGTTGGTAATAATATATCAGGGAATATTGTAAGTTAATAAATTATTTGACTGAGTAATAAATTCTCCGACTCTACTTAAATAGCTCATTGGTTTACAAGAGTAAACAAGGATGAGGCTTTATATGTATTGTTACTCCTCCCACTTCACCAGCAGCCCATCCACTACCACCAATTCGACTGCGAAAATTAGATCACCAACTTTTTTATCACAATCAGCACTCGCAGAGTTATCCGCCCAGCACTCTATTAGAAAATCATCCTCTAAATTTTCATCCAATTGTCTTGCTATCTTGAGCTTCTCCATCTCCTAAAGTCTACGCCTTAGACCTTTAGGCGATGCCATAGGCGGTAAACAACGCATAACTCAATCGGCTATTTAAAAATTTTGGACAACTGTAAAACCCTACTCCACCACCGCATACCGCCGCATCATCTCTGCCAACTCCACAGCCTCACCCTCCGCCATCTACATAGTTTCCCTCGACATAGCAATTACAATCCTCTGCTTCCTCGCTCATTCAAACATTGAAACCAAGCAACTACCTCAGATTTAACCTGCGCGGATTCGGGTTTACGTTCTTCCTTACAAGCATCTACAAACAAGGCTTCTGGTGACTTAATGCCTTTCCAAGTCCGTATCGCCTCCTTCAAGTAAGTGATCGCACCCGACACATTCTCCCAACACGCCGATCTGTACGCCCAATTTCTGCTGGCATTGCAATTAAGGGCAATAACGCTACTCATCGCACTTCACCAACGCCCCATCAACAATCGCAATCCCCCATTGCGGAAACTTCACTAGCAGTTTTTTGATGACTATTACCACTGCCAGATCGTCACTCCAGCACTCTTGCAAAAAGTCAAAGCCCGGATTCTCCCCTGAATTCGCCACAACTTTCAGTTTCTGCATCCGCTCTGCTCGTGCATTTGACCTTGCTACAATCGCCTCATGCGACCATTTTTCAGCATTGGTGACAGGCACGGCGGGACTTTCACCCTCATGATCTGCTTTGACTCCTACACCTGAAACTGAATTTTCAACTAACAACAAAGTGGGATTACCCTGTTCTACAAGCTCTGGTTTTTGATTAGCGATCGCAGAATTTAGAGATTTTTCATTTTGGGCGACGGACGCGGCGGAAAATGTGTCTTCATCGGGGGAGATCGCCCCTTAGTTGGATTTCGGATGAATAACTTACCTAAAATATTTTCATAGCGGTGGGTCATTCAGGAGACGTTGTGTAGAATCAACCAACGAGTTATGAGATTCACGTTGGTCTTTCACAGTTCTAAAAACCTCCATAATTGGAATTAAGCAGCGTTTAGCATCTTCGTAACCACACTTTTTTAATTCGGCGATGCGTTCTGAACTAAAATCCAGGTAGCTATCAATTTTACCAATTATCGGAGTATCAGACTTTTCAATTCTCTGTTCAGGTCTAATTTCAATTACAGTTTGTTCGGGAAAGTCATGGCGATTCCAAGCAGCTCCATTTTTTAAGTGAATTACAATGACGTTTTTGCAACCACGTTTTGCCAAAGCTCTCAAAGGTACATTATCAGCTAAACCGCCATCTATATAGGACTGTCCGTTAACTTCCTGACTAGGAAATGCTAGAGGAAGGGCAGCACTAGCTAGAAGCAATTTGTAGACTGTTTCATCATCAGTACAGTCCTGAATACAAAGCCAGTGAGCATCCGTGCCAGTGCGAGCGCGTATCAAATCAACTAACCAGTTGTAACCCAAAGTGGGTATTTTTAAAGAGGGAAAGACTGTTACCCATAACTCGATACCACGCCGCAGTTCACCAGGGTTAACAGCTTCTCGTAACAGTTGCTCGATAGGAGCAGGGTCAAAAATAGCACTTGAATTTTGCATTAAACCCTCTGTTATAAGAAAATCAAGCAACCATCCCCGCAGTGTAGGTGTAAAGGCTTGAGTAGCGTAGCTAAAAGTACGGAGAACAGCACCTGTATTTGTGCGTAAAATTTCTGCTTTACCTAGCTGTTCCCAAAGTTGATTCAGACGTTGAACAGCATAGGGGAAAGGACGATAGGCTGAGAGAACAGCACCATTAAGAGCGCCAATGCTAGTTCCGGCAATAATTTGGGGTTCAAGTCCTAATTCAGCAATATACTGAAGAGCGCCTACTTGGTATGCTCCTTTGGCACCACCACCTGCAAGTACAAGTCCAAATTGGAGGTTAGCTGGTTTCATTGCATCATCGCCATACAATCATTTGCAGTTTCTTCCACCACATAGGTGATAAATTCCCGTGCGTCGGTGGTGCGGGAAATAGTGCCAATTTGGGCGCGACATAGTGCTAGTGCGCTTTGTGCTGGTTTAGCTGGTCTAGCTTCTGTTGGTAGCGTCGCTAGTTCCAAAGTTGTACCAATAACAAACAAATGTGGTGTATTAACCAAACGCTGCTGTGGAACGGAGCGAATTTCCAGTAAAGCGGCTGTTAACTCTTGGTCATCTTTTGTCATTCTCATACAGGATTGATCTAATAAATCACCAAGACCAAAGAAACTATCAGGAAGTTGTTTCCTTGTGGCAATAATTTTATTCACCAAAAGCTGACGATAACGTTCTGTATCTCCAGTTTCTAGTTCATACATCATTACAGAACTACTAAATACTTCCCGTGCTAGTAAAGCAACTTGTACAGCCCAAGGAAAATTTGTATAAGTTTGACCAGCAGCCCAAGCAGTGACAATATGATCTAAATCTTCATTTGCAGCAATTCGCACTTCTAAACGATGTACCTGGGCCTCAAGATTATTAAGTCTTGTAGTAACTTTTTGAGCTAACTCATCTAGTTGATCGCTGAGTTGAGCTATTGCGTATTCTTGTTTTTGCAAACTTTGTTTATGATTACGAATAGCATCACGCGCTTCTAGCAATGAGTTTTGAGTGACTTTCAAAGCAACTTGACTAATGCGAAGTGAATCACTAACTTCTAAAATCCAGCTAGAAAGAGCTTCTTGCCCTGAAACTAAGTTCCCATTTAATAGGAGTTTTCGTTTACTATTGCTGCCATCTAGTTTATCCCATAGTTCTCCAAACCAACTTCGATTTTTATGATATCGGATGATATCTTTGCTGACTTGAATACCATTTATCAAGTCAATTATAGCTTTATCACCAACACAAGGAACTCGACGCTGAAGTTCTTCAAGGGTGCGAGTAGAAGGGCTAATAATATGAATATTTTTATCTGTTACGTTGGACATTTTAGCTATTCTAATATAATGGCTATTTGTTGACTAAAACTTTATTCCTTTTTGATTTAGTTATTTATATGTTTTAAATATTCTAAATACCCGTTAACTTTATTTATCTTTTGACTAGCTTGAGTTTCTAACGAGTGAAGGTTATTGACTAATTTTTCTTTCTCATCAGTTTGAATTTTTTGGTCTGTCTGTGCCTGTATTAAAGTATTACAATAATTAGTCAAATAGCTATCAAGCTCTGCAAAAAAATTATCAACTCGTTGCTTAAAGTCTTCATCTAAGTATTGATTGATTCCCCCTTTAATATTTTCAATACTATCCTCAATTAATTTATTTGATTTATCAATTATTTCTTGAAGCGAAATTGTGTAATAGTCCTCTTTTTTGTCTGGACGTTTTACATTTATAGTTTCTTTTTTCTTAACCAACCCAAACCAATGGAAGAAGTCTCTCTTTTCAATTATTTTTGTTTCGTAACCTTGAGCTATCCATTTAGTATGCTGATTAACGTTTACTTTAGTGTTTTTTATACTTTTACTATCTAAATTTGGTGTTGGCAAAGACAAATTGACATGAAAGCTTTCGTTTAATCTTTGACGTGCGCGCTCAATAATTGGCTGAGTTTCAGTATCTAAAGAATTTGTGATATCTTGACGTGCTTGTTCAATTATTTTTTTTGCTTGTTTACGAACACTTTCAACTAAAGGCTGTATAATGTTAGACTTTGCAGATGCGATTGCTTGTTCTCCAAAATCTTCTGCCTCAGCTGAACTTTGGAATTCAATTATACTACTACTTGTTTTAGGCATTTCAATTTTATTAAACTTTTTAGAAACCCAGTTAAAAAAATTTTGGCTTGCCAAACCTCCCTTTTTTACAAAATCTGCACATTGATATTCTTTTCTAGTAAAATATGCTTCTAAATCTTGTTTAGCTTCTTGTTTAATAGTTTCAAGAATTTTCTCAAGCTGTTTATAGAGATTAGCCTTAACTTTATCTATTTCTTGCAAACGATTACGACACTCTTCTAAGGATTGCAAGTCTCTTTCTAATGCAGTGACTTCTTGTTTTAATTTTACTTCATCTTCGTTGATGGCACTGCTACGAAGTTGTACATCATTATTCAATTCTTCAAGATAAGCACGAGTAATCCTGAGCGCAGATTCTATGCTTCGAGGTGCAGCTTCTGTCATAAGTGCATTAATAGCACCAATTAGAAACTGGTCAAAACCTGACTTTTTCCACAACCGTTCAGCTTTGCGTTGTAAATCTTCTGCTGTTGCTTCTTCAAGTTCCTCTTCCCAATCAATACCGAAAACTTGTTGAGCAAGTGATCGCGCTGTTTTTAATTCAGTAATATTAACACCTGGACGTTGCTGTAATTCTGTTAAAAAACTGGCAGAGGTAAACGCTTGCCTAGCTGATATTTCAAATACTCTATTAATATCACCGGAACCACCTATACTAAACTCAGCAGCTACGAACTGCTGCACTTGTTCAGGACTCATATCACAATCTTGTCGTTGATCAACTTTGTTAATCAAAACGTATAAATTATCTTTACCTCTTAGTTCTATAACTTTATCAACATCTGTTTTGACTTTTTCGGCAGCTTCAGTTTTGAGTTGGGTAAAGTCTAGAACTATTAATACTATCGAACTTTTGGTAAGCTGTTCTTCAACTACACCCTGAAGCCGTAAATTTTCTCCTGCCTCGTTGGGGCCAGGAGTATCAACAATTACTAATTTACCTAGATTTTCTGATTGTTGATTAGTTTGAGATGAGCGCCAAAATGGAGTGTGTATCCTGGGAACATCCATTAAGTCATCCATTAAGTATTGCAACGGATCTGCTTGTGGCTCTAAAAGACTGCACACTCTGACAATATCATTCAAACTAGTTAAAGTATGAATAATCTTCTCCCTTCCTTCACTTTTGCTGGGAATTGTCAGTCCGACCGCTTGCTGAATTTGCTTTGGAATTTTTGCTAAATGAGGATATTGAGCAAGTTTTTCTTGTGCTTGTTCAATCCCCATCTGATCAATTCTGTGGCGTAAGCCTAATAGTGTTTCTTGAAAAACTGTCAAAATTTGAGGATTTAGATATAAAACTGGCTGAGTTAACTTAGTATCAAAAATAATCTCAGTCGGAAGCGTCGTCATCGCAGCGTTACGACTTGGCAAAATCTCTTGTCCGATAATGGCGTTAGTAATAGTAGATTTACCAGCTTTCATTGGTGCAACAATAGCCATTCTCAACTCAAGATTTCTGACCTTATCTATTTCCTGATTGACTTGTTGCTCAAATTCTGCGTATTTTTTGCCAGCACTATCAGAAATAAGTGCTGTACTAGCATAATTCATCAGCGAACTGACTTGCTCTAGGAGATCAATAACATCTTTCTGCAAGTCCTGTATATTCGGCTTCAGTACCTCAGAAATCATCTATTCTTACTCCGCATCTAGTAAAGTACACTCATGCCAAGTCTGCCTTAGTAGAAACATAAGAACCTCAGTAACAATACGGCTTAGTCTATTACTTATCTATTTCAAATAAACAATTTCTCCTCAACCCACATAATTCTCCGCCCTAAAAACTTAGCTAACACCTTAGCACCCCATCAACAACTGCAACCCCCCACTGCGGAAACTTCGCCAGCAATTTCTTAATCACAATCTGTAAAGCCGGATCATCATTCCAACATTCCTGCAAAAAGTCAAACCCCGGATTCTCGCCCGAATTCGCCGCTCGATTCAGTTTTTCCCTTCTTACAGGTCGCGCATTTGCCCTTGCAACAATCGCCTCATGCGACCATTTTTCAGTGACGGGCGCGGCGGAACTTTCACCCTCATGATCTGCTTTGACTCCTACACCTGAAACTGAATTTTCAACTAACAACGAAGTGGGATTACCTTGTTTTATCTGCCCCTGAGTTTGATCTGCGATCGCAGATGGTGTCGATTCAATCCCTAAGATTATCACCGCCGTTGTAGGAAAAAATCGCATTGCTCCCTGTAGAACAAGAATACAGACTTCGTTAGAAAATAAATTTACCTGATTTAAACATTAAAAAAATCCCAAAACCTGAATTGCTGAGTATGATATATGGAAAGGTATCGGCATAATAAATATTTATACAAATAGGAGCTATATATGTCTTTGAGCAGCGATTCAATTCATTGGTCTATTAAGTTTGTACACAGTCATTCTGATGGAGATTTGTTTCCGAAAATTTTAGAGTTTGATGCTATTAATCAAATGGCAGATGAATTTGTAAAACTTGTTGAAGGAAAAGATTTATCATTGTTCCCGCCTGGTTCTTGTCGTCGCTTTATTGTTCCCAAAGATGAAATAGCATATCGCCAAGCAACACAATTAGATCCGCAAGATTCAATTCTCTTTACAGCATTAATTTATCAATATGGACAGGGCATTGAAAATCGAAGATTGCCAAATACAAAAGTGTTTAGCTATAGATTTAAACCAGATGCCACACTAGGACTTTATGCAAGCCAAACCGCATGGAACGACTTTTGGCAGTCAGCCTACACAGAAAGTAAAAATTTTAACACTATTTTATATTGTGATATTGCTGATTTTTACAATCAAATTTATCATCATATAATTGAAAATCAATTAATTGCATCACAATTTCCTAATCAGGCTATAAAGTGGATAATTTCCTTATTAGAGTCAACAACAGCAGGAGTATCTCGAGGAGTACCTATAGGGCCTCATGCCATCCATTTAATCGCTGAAAGTGCAATGATTCCAATCGATAATAGCCTTTCCTCCATTGGCATCAAGTTTATGCGCTTTGCAGACGATATATTAGTCTTCTGTGATTCTCCTAATTCTGCAAAGCAGGCATTGGCTTCTATAGCATCAACTCTCGATAAGCAGCAAAGGCTAATGCTTCAAAGACATAAGACCAAGTTTTATAAAGCCTCTGAATTTAGAGCCTTATGCCGAAGTATGGTTGAGGATCGACCAATTAGTTTTGCCGAAGACAGAGTTTTAAAGATCGTTCGGAAGTATTCAGGTGACAATCCTTATGCAACGCTTTCTTACAATGTAATTTCTGATGAGGACTGGAAGGCAATATCTGGGAATATAATTAGCAGTATTATAAAAGACTATATGGGTAAAAATAGATATGTGACATCAATGATAAAACAATTTATAGAATCATTTGCTCCCAGTTTAATAGTTCAAAAATTTAGCTCCCGATTTAGCAATTTAGGGCAAAAGGAAGTAGATTACATTCGCCTTCGATGGTTTTATAGGCGCTTAACGCAGATAGGACATCCTGGCGCAATTGATATTTCACTTGAGAATATAGCAAACTTAGCTCCCTGTTTTTCTAATATATGTATTTATCTGTCTTCAGTTCAATCTATAGAGCCGGAAAAATGGATAATAATTGGTGAGAAATTACTAAATTTACTAGAATCCAATGAAGTACAAGGTAACGAATACTTTCGACTTTCTATTTTGAGTTTGTTCACTAAGAATCAATATATCAACCATTTTTCTGCATTAGCTAGGCAATATACTTCTAGTGAACCATTCGCTAGAAGAGAGATACTCTTATCAGCGAAACAAAATGCAGCCTTTGATTGGCTACGAGAATATAAAGAGAGCTATCAAACGATGGATGTTTGGCAACAAATTGCCTACATATACACTTGTTCAGGATTCCCAAAAGATGAAAAGAAGTATTTTTTAAATAGATTAACACTTAACAGACCTTTTGAGGTTGTCTTGGCAAAATGGGCAAGAAATGTCTAACACTATGAGATAGCAGACAATGAACCTTTCTCTTAAGAATTAAAGCTAATTACCACTACTGAACTTTGGCATTAGCCTGCTTAAAGTTTTGACTCTTAAAGTTTGGATTATTTTTTAAATAAAGATAATCAATTAAGTTGCATACAACTTAATATGAATCTCTTACTACAAGCGAATCAGTCTGAAAAAATCAATGATCCTTAGAAAGCAAAGAAGTGTGGTTGAGTTATTCAATTTCAGTAAACCAAAAAGTTCTGCGATCGCTACTCATTCCACTTCACCAGCACCCCATCCACAATCGCAATCCCCCACTGCGGAAACTTCGCCACCAACTTCTTGATCGCAATCTGCAAAGCAGGGTCGTCATTCCAGCATTGTTGGAGGAAGTCAAAACCAGGATTTTCCCCAACCAGAGAAGCCATCTTCAGTTTCTCCATTCGCAATAGTCTAGCCTTGGATCTAACGGCGATACCTTCTCTACGAGACGCTCCGCGAACGGCGGTAAACAACGCCTCACTAGATTTTTGCACCTGATAATTGACTACAGATAGATTCCACTGCTTCTCAAATTTGCTGATTGTTGCCCTCATGCTGGCGTAATACTTGCTGTCTAGCAAATATTGAATTATCCACAATGGAGGACATTCTCCAAGGTTTGCTCTATCCAACCATTCAAATATCTCACTTTGATTTAACGACACGGGCGCGGCGGAATAAGTGCCTTCATGACAGTCCCTCGCCTCAACACCACAATCTTGGTTTTCAGCCAACAACGAAGCGGGATTACTTTGTTCTGCTTGCCTCTGTGTTTGATTAGCGATCGCTTCCTTGGAAGAAAATTCATTTTGAGCCACGGGCGCGGCGGAACAAGTATCTTCATGACAGTCTTTCGGCTCAACACCACAATCCTGGCTTTCTCCTATCAACAAAGCAGGATTACTCTCTGCATCATCCACAAGCGTTAGCAATGTACAGTCATTCGCCGTAGGCGAGTCTTCAAGTTCTGACGCGCTTTCAATACGTGAAGGCGACGCGCCCCTCAAGGGCGCATGAGCCGTTTCCTCAACACGCGGATTTTCAGTTGGCGCGTCAGAACCAACTACCATACCAACAACCTTAGTTGGTTGTTGGTAGGTAGTTAACGGGTTGTTAGAAACGTTGTTAGGATTTTGGAACCCTTGCAGATTCTCACTTTTTTGACCATTCTTTTGGAATGATTCCAAATCAGGGTGGATCTGTTCCAGTTTGGGGTGGTTTTCATTCCGTCCGGGGTGGTTTACTTTCTCCCCGGCGTGGACGGCTTTTTCGTCACAAGAATTGGTTTCCGCAGACGTGGACGATTCCCAGTAAAAGCGATTGTAATAACCGTGGAGATTACGAACCCGATAGCCAATCAGTCCTGGTCTACCAGAGGGTAAGCGGCCAAAAACTTCCTCAAACTGAAACAATCCTTGAGCAGTCAACGCCGCCCCTGCTTTTTGCAAAGATTTGTAAGTAAGGTTAGTATCGAGTTTATGGGCAGAACCCCCGAATTGTTCAGCCGCCACGCTATCTAACCAAAGCTGCTGCACAGATGGAGGCTGTTGACGAACCCAGTTGATATCCTCAATTGATACTTTGCAATGTGGTCTAATTAATTTGTCTTCTGAAGTTTGTTTACGCTCATTACGCTGCTTACTGCCACCGTTGATTGCTTTTAACGCTGTAGTCATATTCCCTCCTAAATTTTTCCATGACAATATGAACGGCATGGTTGCAATGCCGCGTTTAATTTTTTTTGCTAGAGGCGAGTTTTATCTACTGGTTCTCGCCTTTCCAAAATCGCAACTCGTCTCGGAAATACCTATCAGTCTTTTTCGATTGCTCCTTCCAGCAATCCCAAGCCACTACTACTTCCTCGCCTAAATCCTCTACGACTTCACCCCTCTCGACATACAAAGTACGGTATGGGTCAGCGTGGGCAACGATAGAGCCGATGCCAATAGTGTCCGGTTGAGAGGATGCGTTCTGGAGAGCAGAAATTAAATCAGTCTCTTGGGTGGTCAATTCCGCCAAATAATCTGATTTAATCACCTCATACTCTTGAGCAACATCCCAATAGTCCTGCCACTTACACCCAGGTTTAGCCAGCACTGTCCTAATATCGCTAACCGCTTGAGGTAGCATTTCCAATTGTTCGGCTCGGTAAGCGATCGCAGTTGGTGTCGGTTCACTCCCTAGAATTATTGCCGCAGCTTCAAGTGCTTGGGTGTTGTTCATCGCACTAGCAAGATTCTTCAATGCCATGCCCATAAGCCGCAGACATTCTTGGGCATTTTCCCTGGGTGGTTCAACAGCTAGCGATCGCAAATCAATAGTTTTCTCCAGGGCTTGCTTCACTTGCTTGTTCAAAACTTCGGTCGCTTGCTGGGTCATAGTATTTCCCCATTGTTGCGAGGGACGTTCTTTTACAGCGTGTTCCAATTCCTGAATGCGTTGCTGGAGTTGTTGGTTTTCAATTTCCAGCTTTCTCAACCCCTCCATTTCATCCAGCCGTTGCTGTAACTGGATGTTTTGCTCTTTCTGCTGCTTGTAAAGGTTTTGCAGAGATTGGATTTGTTCACTTACTTGTTCTTCGGCTCTGGCTGTGGCTTCTGACTGTAGTCCAATCCTCAATTCCTGCTGTAAGCGCTCTAACTCCTGTTTATGGCGTTCTTCAATAGCAGCGATCGCTTCCGTGTATTCTGCGGGATATGATCTTCCTCTGGGGAATGGGACACTTGCGGCATCTAGATCCCCATTATTGACCAACAGCCTCTCGCCATCGTTGAAGGTAACAATCTGCTGCCAATAATTTGGTGCGTTTGCCTCAATCAGTCCCGACTCTCCATAACGAGGATGTTCTGGTGATGAGACAGTCACAGAATTACACAATTGCGTTTTAGGGTTTTCGGCTTTTGTGGAGCGTTTAACTGTTGGTGCAACCTGTTGTACTGCTTTGTTGAAGTCGGCGGCAGTGGGGAAGGGTTTCTCTTTTGCTGCGATCGCAACAGCTTGCTCTAACTTATCGGGAGTTTTCACCAGTCGGAGCAAGGAGCGAGTTTGAGAAGGCTTAGTAATCTTGTCTTTCAGTTCCTCTGGCAGAGTATCAACTACTTTCTTCGCAGACAGTAAATCTCTGACCCGGCGATATCCACCGTGCTTGGTTAGTTCTTTTTCGCAATAATCTTCAAAACTGGCATAACCAGCATCAGAGTAATAGCCGTTATTCCGCATCACCCGCAGTTCTTCTATTGCCTGCCACTCGAAGCGGTCTATGGCGGCAAAGGTATCTTGGATGCTGCTATTGAGAATGTTGTAATCGAGTGCTGATGTTGTTTCGGAACGGTTTAGTGTCAGCATGATTTTACCTGTATGTGCTGTATACACACGGGAAATACTGGTTAATGCAAATGAAAACTGCTGTATTCTCAGCAATTACTTTTTATTGCCTTTGGAAAAGCGTAATTATTTTTGCCATAACCTCCTTAAAATAAGTTCACAAAACAATTTGACGGCTGGAATACTCATGCCGTCTATGAATTC
>NZ_KV757688.1 GCF_001712795.1 Nostoc sp. KVJ20 | reverse complement strand
AAACCCCTACCCTTGAAAGCCTCACCCCTCTCGACATACAAAGTACGGTATGGGTCGGCATGGGCAACAATAGACCCGATACCAATAGTGTCTGGTTGAGAGGATGCTTTCTGGAGTGCGGTAATTAACTCTGTTTCCTCACTGGTCAACTCCGCCCAGTAGTCTTGTTTAATAACCTCATATTCTTGCGCCACTGCCCAATAATCCTGCCAAGTACACCCAGGTTTAGCTAGCACCCCCCGAATATCACTAACCGCCTGGGGTAGCATTTCTAATTGCTCGGCTCGATATGCGATCGCAATTGGTGTCGGCTCAGTCCCCAGAATTATCGCCGCAGCCTCTAACGCTTGGGTATTGTTCATAGCACTGGCTAAGTTTTTCAAAGCCATGCCCATTAAACGTAAGCATTCCTGGGCATTTTCCTTGGGTGGTTCTGCTGCAAGCGATCGCAAATCAATAGTTTTCTCTAACGCCTGCTTTACCTGCTTGTTCAACGCTTTGGTAGCCTGTTGTGTCATGGTATTCCCCCACTGTTGAGAAGGGCGTTGTTCAACAGCGTTTTCTAATTCTTGGATACGTTGTTGGAGTTGCTGATTTTCAGTTTCCAACTGCCGTAGCGATTCCATTTCGTCTAGGCGCTGCTGCAACTGGATATTCTGCTCTTTCTGCTGCTTATACAGGTTTTGCAGAGATTGGATTTGCTCACTTACTTGTTCTTCGGCTCTGGCCGATACCTCTGCTTGCAAACCAATTCTCAATTCCTGGGAAAGTCGTTCTAACTCTCGCTGATGCTGTTCTTTAATTTGAGCGATCGCTTCGGTATATTCTGGTGGATAAGTCTGCTCTCTGGGAAAGGGAACGCTTGGGGCATCCAAATCAGCATTGTTGACCAAAAGGCTTTCACCATCAGGAAAAGTCACAATCTGCTGCCAATGGTTTGGAGCCAAAGCCTCAATCACTCCCGAATTCCCATAACGAGGATGTGAAAGGGAAGAGACAGTGACAGAATTACACAATTGCGTTTTAGGGTTTTCGCTTTTTGTGGCGCGTTTAGTTGTTGGTGCGACTTGCTGCACTGCTTTGGCGAAGTCGGCGGCAGTGGGGAAGGGTTTTTCTTTTGCTGCGATCGCAACAGCTTGCTCTAACTTGTCAGGAGTTTTGAGCAACCGGAGTAAGGAGCGAGTTTGAGAAGGCTTAGTAATCTTCTCTTTCAGTTCCTCTGGCAGAGTATCAACTACTTTCTTCGCAGACAGCAAATCTCTGACCCGGCGATATCCACCATGCTTGGTTAGTTCTTTTTCGCAATAATCTTCAAAACTGGCATAACCAGCATCAGAGTAATAGCCGTTATTTCGCATCACCCGCAGTTCTTCTATTGCCTGCCACTCGAAGCGGTCTATGGCAGCAAAGGTATCTTGGATACTGGTATTGAGAATGTTGTAATCGAGTGCTGATGTTGTTTCGGAACGGTTTAGTGTCAGCATGATTTTACCTGTATGTGCTGTATACACACGGGAAATACTGGTTAATGCAAATGAAAACTGCTGTATTCTCAGCAATTACTTTTTATTGCCTTTGGAAAAGCGTAATTATTTTTGCCATAACCTCCTTAAAATAAGTTCACAAAACAATTTGACGGCTGGAGTACTCATGCCGTCTATGAATTC
>NZ_KV757687.1:6397-15875 GCF_001712795.1 Nostoc sp. KVJ20 | reverse complement strand
GACTTTTAAAACATCCTCTAATGCTACCTCCTATAACTGCACCTTTAACGGCAACCCGACCAAAATCAGCTATGTTAGGTTGAGCTTCAGTACGTATTCTGTCTTTAATTTCTGCGTTATCTCTCTTCAATTCTTTCTCATGGTGAGCTAGCGTATCATCCACTTTACCTATTTGTACATCTGAGTAATTAGATAATCCTGGTCTAACAGTTTGGCTAAATGGATGACCAGACATTTGCTCTATTTCTTGAACTTTTTCTTGTAATTTTTGAGCAGTACGAGTTGTTATTCCTTCTACATTTTCACCATTCAAAATCTTTTGAATAGTCTCATACTGGTCTTTATGTATATGGTAAAAAGACCCATCTCTTCCAAAATTATCATATTTTTTCATGTGGTCGAGAACATGATCCAGAGTATTTCCTGTACCATTGATAAATTTAGACTGTACCTGAACCTCGTTAATTAAATAATCTTCTGGTGCTGTTCTTCCAACTCCCTCAAATGTGGCGCGAGGAGTCGAAGAGTTCAAGAGCGATTTAGCATTACGAATACTAACTTCTACTTGTTCAGCTATTTCACCGTGTTTTGTGCTTGTATTTCCCAAGATATTTTCAGGATTAGCTAAAAAATCACGGACTTTATCAACTTCTTGAATAGCTGTAAAAAAGGCTTGATCTTGTTTACTGAGTTCCGCAGCTAGTTGTTCTGCTTGATATAAATTATCTTCTGCTACAATTGCAGCAATAAACTGATTTGTCTGATGTCTATTGTCCAATTTATCCATATACCAAATCTTTCATGTGTTGACCTAGCACAATAATTGAGCTACCAACGAAACAAGGTTAGTAGCTTAATATAAACTTACAAATTATTTCTATAGCTTAAGGTCTACTGTTTTTTTTAGTGACTGACTCAGTGCATGGATAGAATTAATTAAAGCTGCCAGTCTTTCTTTTAAAAAATCACTAAAGTTACGGTAATCTTTAGGAGCATTTTGCTCGAAGTATTTAATTTCGCTGTAAATGAGGTCAGCTAGTTCAATAGTGGTCTTTTCAAGTAGTGTCACTTCTTGCTTGGCTGTATTAACTTTAGATATCCAACCTTCAAATTCAATAGCTCTTTTGTTGGCTTCAGCACCAATTTTCTCATTTTCTTTATTTAACCATAATCCACTACCAGCTAAGGCTACACCTCCAACAGTCCAAGCAACTGGCCCAGCCACCAATGCTAGTAACGTACTTCCACCTGCCATCCCTCCACCTCCGGCAGCCACAGCACCACCTCCTAACCAAGCTAAAGCAGCATTAGTAGCCGCAGCGCCTGAAAGAGAGGATATTGCCATACCTGTTGATGCTGTGCCAAAGGTGGTTGCAAATGCCATAGCAGCTGTTGGCCCAAGAACAGCAACGCCTGCTCCTGCCATTACTCCAGCACCAGCAGTAGAACCTGCTACAAACTCGGTGTTTGGGTTTTCATTAATTAATTCCCAATCTTTGCCTGTAATTTCTTTAAGTTGAAATTTAAGCTCTACAACAACGTCGTCAAACTCTTTTGGTGAATTAACAAGTGTGTTGATGTAATTTTCACACACTTTAATAGTCTCAATTCCATGCTGTACTCTTGTTTGGTAAAGACTCGCAGCCGCATTTTTTAAAGACTTATCGGCATATTCATATTTATTTATTGCACGGCGTAGTCTTTCCTGAGCCTCTTTTTTATATTCGCTATTAAACATGGATTTATTAGTACCTAAAACTAAATGATTTACCTAGCAATAGCTAGCTTTATCAATATATAAAAAATGCCAGATAAACTTAATTGTAAAAATACTGAATTCGCACCAACTTTTTGTAGTTTCAGGTAAATTAGTGGTGATAATTGCTTTTTGGGAATTTTACCGAAAAATTTGTAAAGTATTCAATTGTACATCGATAAATACAAGTGTTTGTACATTATACTTTTGCATCTTGTCTTGCCAAACTTGTAAATGATCGCTCTCAGAACGCAATTAAATCACAAATTTTTTTAGCAGTTCCGCTGGTATCGCTTCCCAAACCCTACACCTGTAACATTTTGCTTGTTTCTGGTAATGTGCGATCGCAGAAGATCCACTTTTGTACACTTATTTTCATGAAAGTCTTTTTCCATAAAGTGTTTTCGGTAATTGATATCTATGCTGATTCAATTTTTGTTTTCAGCGTGCGGGTAGTTGGTTCTATTCCCAAGACTGCGGTGTATGCTGGGATAAAGAGCGATATCTACGACGGGCTATGCCTACGCATTATTTAGCTAACTCTCCTAATTAGTGGTGGATTAGCAGGTTTAGCTGGTGTCTGCGAAGTCCTTGACCCTATTGGTTAACTACTATTTGAGGAGATTCAATGTGTCCAGTCGTAAATTATCTTTGTTACTTAAATTAGTAATCATTACATTGCTTACTGGTGCTAGTAGTTTAGGTATCAGTTTGCTTTTAGCTACAAGCGGATTTGAGAATCTGTTGGGAATTATAAAGCCAAAAAGCGAGAGTAGTAAAGCTAGTCAGAACAAGCTGATAAGTGCATCCGCACAGAATATCAGCCCAGCTACAGACCAGATGAATCAAGTGCCAAAGGCATTTCAGGGAACAATCATTTATCAAGCAAAACTCAAAGCAAATGAGAAAGTTATCGCCCTAACTTTTGATGATGGGCCCAGCCCCAAAAATACGGCGCAGATTTTAGAAATTTTGAAGAAAAATGATGTCAAGGCAACGTTCTTCATGCTCGGACAAATGGTGAAATATTTTCCCCAAGTTGCCAAGCAAGTGGCTGCTGATGGTCACGTAATTGGTAACCACACATGGCATCATTGGTATTTTCAAATGGATGGGGCTACTGCGGCTAGTGAAATTGATCGCACAGCAGACATCATCTACAAGACTACAGGAGAGAAAACTACTCTGTTTCGCCCCCCTGGTGGCTTTCTGAATAATGGACTAGCCCAATATGCCAAAAACGAGAAGTACGCTGTCATAATGTGGTCTGAAGAGTCGGGAGATGCTAGACTTCGTTCGCCTCAAGTAGCAATGCTGGTTAAAAATGTGCTGAAATATGCTAGACCTGGTGCAATTGTATTGATGCATGATGGGGGCGGAAACCGTTCCAAATCTGTTAAGGCTTTACCAGGAATGATCGCAGGTTTGAAGGCTCAAGGCTATCGATTTGTGACGATTCCCCAACTTTTGGAAATGCAAGCCAAAGAACAAAACCTGCTGGAGGTAGTTTCACCTACGATTACAAAAGATGAACATCCAAACCATCAGCTTAATCATTAGTGATAAAGACAATGCAACCTCCATCTTTTCAACCAATTACGCAACGTCCAGTATTAAAATTGCCGAATAATGCCAGAGTTGCTGTGTGGGTGGTGATGAATGTAGAACATTTTACTTTTGGCAAACTAGGAACAGCAATTCAACCTCATTTAAATAGTCACCCAGAAATTGCTAACTATGGTTGGCGAGACTATGGAAATCGCGTTGGTATTTGGCGTTTGTTTGAACTATTTGATGAATTAAAAATTCCGGTAACAGCCGCAGTTAACGGCGATATTTGTACATTTTATCCTGAAATTATGGCAGCTATACAGCAATATAGCTGGGAAGTGATGGCGCATGGCATTAATAATTCCACTGGACATAATGGCATAGATCGAGAAACAGAAATAGATATAATTGATAGAACTATAATTTTGCTTCGTCAAGCTACTGGTAAAACTCCTAAAGGTTGGTTAACACCAGGATTTTCGATTACCAAGTCAACTTTTGAATTACTGCATTCAGCCGGAATTGTTTATACCGCTGATTGGGTAAACGATGACCAACCTTATTGGTATCCATTACCAAATGGTCACTTGTTGGCAATTCCTTACACTATCGAAGCAAATGATATTAGCTTGTGTTTGAGTAACCGCTTTTCTGGTGTAGAATTTGCCCAAGCAATAACAGACCAATTTGACCAACTTTGGCAAGATGGAGAATCTGAAGGACGAGTAATGGCGATTGGCTTGCATCCATTTATTGTTGGTCAACCACTGCGATTAAAATATTTAAAACAATGTTTACTACATATTAAAAATAAACCTGATACTTGGCTAACGACAGGTGAAGGTATTTACAATTGGATAAATCAATCACAATGAAATTATGACTATTTCACAAACCCAAATTCTAAAAATACCCGTAATTGAAGCTAACACAGAAAACATCAAACCCTATGGACATCTCTTAGGCGATGATGTCAGCAAACCCGGATTAGGAATTCCCTTTTATCAAGAAAGGGTACTAGAAGGCGAAAATATTGATTTTACCTATCGGGGAACAGCAACTTTCCGAACAGCCAAAATTATGCCAGGATATCCGCCGATTGTCTGGCTAGAACGCCATATACACATGACCCAAATGTTTATCGGTTTGGGACAATCACCATTTATTATGGTCTTAGCGTCGCCTAATCACGATAATGGCGAAACCTTGCCAGACTTAAATCAAGTGAAAGCGCTACGGTTTCCTCCTGGCTACGGACTATTGCTGCATATTGGTACTTGGCATGATTTTCCCATAGCTTGCGATCGCTCCGTTATCATCCTCACGGCAAATTCTGATGAAGTCGTCACCGCTTTGAGTCAAATGCAGACACCAGAGGAGATGAATCAAGGCGATGTTTATAAGATTTCCCTACCAAAAAGATTAGGTTATACAATTCAGCTAGATATTTGAAAAACCTCTGCGCTACTCTGCGTTGAAATAAAAGATGGATTTGCCAAACGTCGAAACTTATTTAAATCCTGATAATATTCAAACTATCACCAATTGGGGTGAAAATTGGGCTTGGTTAGCGGGTGGAACATGGCTATTTTCTGAACCACAACCACATCTGAAAGCGCTGGTAGATATTCAGCATTTGGGATGGTCAGAGATTGAAGTTAAAGAAAATTATTTAATTATTGGTGCTACTTGTCCATTAATTAAATTATTAGAATATCCTTGGTTAGCAGAATGGACAGCAGTCGAGGGATTAAAAAGTGCGGTTGCTTCATTAGCCGCATCATTAAAAATAATTAATGTGGCGACGGTGGGAGGCAATATTTGTCTGGCTTTATCAGTGGGAACCTTAGCACCATTGATGGTGGCGTTAGATGCAAGTTACGAAATTTGGAATATCACAGGAGAGTCGCATCAAGTTGCAGCAAAAGATTTTCAACTTGGTTTTAAATCCACAATTTTGCAATCAGGAGAAATATTAAGGCGAGTTTTAATTCCGCTATCTAATTTAAAATGGAAAGTTAATTATCAACGCTTTGGTATTGCTACAAGTGACCCAGCTTTAGCAATAGTTGTCAGTGCTAGAAATCATCAACAGGTGCGCTGTGTTATTGGTGCTAGTGTTGCTGCACCTGAACTGCTGGAATTAGACGATATGGAGACGCAAGATTTCGCGTTTTTACAAAAGGTAAATTTTATTGAAGATGCCAAGGCGAGTGCAATTTATCGCCGAGAATTGACGGCAGTTTTAATCAAGCGATCGCTATCAGCTTTATTATGCCAGAACAGTTAAAATTTAAAGTTAATCATCAGTCTTATACAGAAAATTGTCACCCTGGAACTAGCCTTTTAAGTTTATTACGTCAATTAGGCTGGTTTGGTGTTCATCGTGTTTGCGATTCTGGCGATTGTGGTGCTTGCACAGTTTGGGTAAATGATACACCTATCCATAGTTGCATTTATCCGGCAATGCGAATTAAAAATCAATCGGTAACTACTATAGAAGGACTTTCCCAGAATGGTGAACTTGCGCCGATGCAGCAAGCATTTCTGGTAGCACAAGGTTTTCAATGTGGTTTCTGCACACCTGGGATGATTATGAGTGCAGCAAAGTTACCCGAATTATCAGAGGATGAACTGCGTTTAGCTTTAAAAGGCAACCTCTGTCGCTGTACTGGATATCAAGCGATTATTGACAGTATTCGACTTTCTCAAAACTCACCACTCCCGACTCCCGACTCCCGACTCCCGACTCCCCACTCAGTAGGAGAAAGCATTCCCAAACAAGATGGTACAGCCATTGTCACCGGGAAAGCGTCCTATACAGGAGATATTTCACCACCTGGATTATTACATCTTAAAGTATTGCGATCGCCACATCCCCACGCCCGTATCTGCAAAATTGACACCCAAGAAGCCAAAGCACTCCCCGGTGTTGTTGCCATTTTCACCCACGAAGATGTACCCAGAATACCCTACACCACCGCTGGACACGCTGAACCAGTACCCGATCCGTTAGATCATTACCTATTAGATAATAAAGTAAGATTTGTAGGCGATCGCGTTGCGGCTGTCGTTGCAGAATCAGTAAATATTGCCGAACAAGCTTGTCAATTAATTGCCGTCGATTATGAAATATTACCCCATGTCATCGACCCAACACAGGCAATGAATGATAGCGGTGTTGTGATTCATGATGAACCAGAATCATCACAAATTCCTGATAGAAATCGCAATATCGCTGGACATATATTTCTCGAATCTGGTGATTTAGAACAGGGATTTTCTGAAGCAGATTTAATTGTCGAGAACACTTACAAACTACCAGCAGTACAACACGTCCACCTCGAACCGCATATAACTATTAGTTGGCTAGAATCAGATGGTAATTTAGTTGTGCGTTCCAGTACTCAAGTCCCATTTCATTGTCAGCGGTTACTCTCACAAATTTTCAACTTTCCTCAAGATAAAATCCGCGTTTATAAAGCACAAATTGGCGGTGGATTTGGCAACAAACAAGAAATTTTATCAGAAGACCTCTGTGTTTTAGCAACCCTCCGCACAGGTAAACCCGTGCAGTGGGAATTTACCAGAAAAGAGGAATTTATTGCCACAAATAGCCGCCATGCTATGACAATAAAAATTAAAAGTGGTGTCAAGGCAGATGGTACAATTATTGCCCAAGATATGGAAATAATTGGTAACACTGGTGCTTATGGTAATCATGGACAGACAGTAGTATTTTTATCAGGTTATATCCCTCTAGGTTTATATCGTTGTCCAAATAAAAGATTGCGGGGGTTTGCCGTTTATACAAATACAATGCCAGCGGGTGCATTTCGCGGTTATGGTGCAACTCAAGGCACTTTTGCAATGGAAAGTCAAATCGATGAAATTGCTCATAAACTCAATATTGACCCTATAGAAGTGCGTTTGAAAAATCTTATTCGTCCGGGAGATGTAATTAATTTAGGGAAGTCTGAAGACCACTTTAATTTAATTGGTAGTTACGCAGTTCTCGAATGTTGGGAAAAAGTTACCCAGTTACTTGGTTACGTTCCTGGTACACCACCAAGTGTAGAAGATTCTCGCCGCCGTGGTGTCGGATTCGCTGTTTCTATGCAAGGTAGTGGATTATCTAAAATTCACCTTGCCAAAGTCAAATTATCACTTTTAGCTGATAGCAAATATGAATTAAGAACTGGTTCTGTAGATGTTGGGACTGGGTCAGATACCACATTGCGGCAAATAGCAGCAGAAGTTTTAGGCGTGAGTGTTGGAGATATCAATATTATTTCTGGAGATACTCAACGCACACCTTTTGATGCTGGTTCTTATGCTTCTGCGACAATTTATATTTCTGGACAAGCAGTTAAATTAGCGGCGGAAAAATTACGGGAGAGATTAGAAAATGAACCGCAGAGGTGTGGAGATAACAGAGAAGAATTAAGTGAAGAGGTAACTTATGC
Source organism: Nostoc sp. KVJ20 (assembly GCF_001712795.1). GTDB lineage: Bacteria > Cyanobacteriota > Cyanobacteriia > Cyanobacteriales > Nostocaceae > Nostoc. The sequence goes on along the minus strand of NZ_KV757687.1, from coordinate 8,102 downwards.
AGCAGATGAATCAACTTTAACTTTCGCTGTACAAGGTGTGGAAGTAGAAGTTGATATAGAAACTGGTAAAATTCAAGTTTTACGATGTGTGCAAGCTATTGATTTAGGTAAAGCAATTAATCCGCGAATTTGTCACGGACAAGCAATGGGGGGAATAGCAATGGGAATTGGCTATGCTTTAAGTGAAGAACTATTATTTGATGAACAAGGATGTATTTTAAACCCCACATTGCGAGAATATCGCATCCCCACAGCAGCAGATATGCCACCAATAGAAGTAATTTTAGTAGAACAAGCCGACCCCCACGGCCCTTATGGCGCTAAAGGAGTTGGGGAAATCACCACCAATTGTACAGCGCCAGCCATAGCAAACGCGATTCGCGCTGCGATCGCTACAGATTGTAGACTATACGAACTCCCCATAACACCCGAAAGAGTTTGGCAAAAACTAAACAACTTTTAAACTGAAACTCTTTTCTTTCTGTCCTTTGCAGTTCGTCATCATCAATGCTTGACTTCTACCAACAACTAGCAAAAACCTTAAAAAAAAGCCCTGTAGTTTTAGCTACCGTCACCAGCATTAAAGGTTCCACACCCAGAGAAGTAGGCGCGAAAATGTTCATTAGCGCCGATGCTAAAACATTTGGAACAATTGGCGGTGGTGCTGGAGAAGCAAAAGTTTATCAGCAAGCTTTGCAAGTACTGCAAATAGGTAAAAAACAATTTGTAGAAATTGATTTATCTGGCGCACCGCAACGAGAAACTCAAGGCGTTTGTGGTGGCACAATGCAAGTATTATTAGAGTTATGGTCAGGCAGTGAAAGCTTAAATTTAGTTAATCAGATTATAGATACTTTAACATCTGGGCGTTCTGGAACAATTATCACGCCCTTTAATACAGATGAAAAACCTTATCTACTACTAGAAACAGAGATAATTGCATCTCTACACACCACAGCATTAATTGAACCTTTAGTAGCACCACCAATATTATTGATTATTGGTGCAGGACATATTGCTGTTTCTCTAACGCAGGTTGCAAAAATAGCAGGTTTTCAAGTTATTGTACAAGACGATCGCTCAGAGTTTGCCACAAAAGAAAGATTTCCTGATGCGTCGCGGGTGTTAGCAGAACCTATCACGTCAATTCAAGAGATATTAGAGAAAAATACTAATTTATATATCGCTTTAGTTACTAGAGGTTATCTTCAAGATTTAGCCGTTTTACGCTTGCTATGCAAGTATCCAGTAAAATATATCGGCATGGTTGGTAGCAATAAACGAGTCACCACTGTGTACAAAATCCTGCAAAATGAAGGTTACGAATCGGAATTTCTACATCAAATATATGCACCAATTGGTTTAGATATTGGTGCTTTAACGCCAGAGGAAATTGCAGTTAGTATCTGTGCTGAGTTAATTAAAGTTCGTCGTGGTGGTTCTGGGACTTCTTTATCTGAAAAAATTTAAGTCTGGATGATTATAGCGCAATACAGTTCAGAATGAGCAACAAAACACTTGTAGAGACGGCGATTCATCGCGTCTTCAAAGACAAATTATCTACACCAGTAACCTTAACTGAACCGTATTGGATTATAGCGCTTCTCAGTTGAGTTTAATACAAACGTTATACCATTTCACTTTAGTAATGATACAAATACGTGGGTAAGGGTAAAGCACATTACATTGCTCATTGGTGTCAACT
>NZ_KV757687.1:0-6374 GCF_001712795.1 Nostoc sp. KVJ20 | reverse complement strand
TATTTTTGGGGATATCTAGTCATCTGAAAATGACTTTTGCTATGATTCTTGGAACTTCAGTTCCTTGCGGGACATAGTTTTTGCGTTAAGTTGACACCAATGCTCCTAGCCCTTTCCCTACAATGGCTACGGTGTACACACAAGTCTCTTGACTGACAATGCCAATGCAGTAATTTAAAATCGAGTTTCATACTCAACTAAGAATCGGTTTTCATATCCCAAATTACTTGAGCCTCGCATCAGAATTTCGTCATTGACTCGATACAGCACGTTGTAAAGGAAAGATTCATTGCTAGAAAGAGGACGTGATAAAGAAAGAGATACGTTTCTATTGATGTCAAACACACCTTCTGCTGATAAATTAAGAATTGAACTTCTGGATGCTTCGTTAGTAGATGGAGTAGGAAATATCCGAAATTCACTGAAACCAACAGCCTGTCCGATCGCAGTGATTGTTCCTTGTAAACCACCTAAAATGGTAGAACTAGCGAAATTAGTCAGTCCTTGGGTTGCATTTGTTTGACCGAAAGAACTTAGAATCGAGCCACCCAACAAAGCAACTATTTCTCCTCGACTACGATTCGGTTCACTCGTCAGTTCTAGATTGTCGCCCAATCTACTAGCTGGCCCGTCTACCCTGGCTTGAACGCGAACGCTACGTAAAGTCCCAAAGTTGTTTACAGAAACATCACTAATTTCAGCAGACAATGGTGATTCCAATATTCGACTGTTCCTTGCTGATGCTTCCGGGACAATTGCAATCAGTCGGACATCCAGATTTGGGTCAAGTCCTTGACTTGGAATAAACTGCGCGGTGTGGTCGAAGCCCCGCGCTAAGGTAAACTCAGTGGAAAATATGCTCAGTCGTCCTCCTGTCAAGCGAATGACTCCTTCAGGAAGCGGCTTGGCTAATGTTCCATTAATGGTTAAGTCGCCTGTTGCGTCAAAGCTCAATATCGGCTGACTAAAAGCGGCTCCTCCTGGTACAAAGTCGAGTAGAGACTGACTGGTAACACGAACATCGTCGTCTAAAGTCAATTTTAAATCTGCAAACTCTATAGGTAAATTGGGTGGAGTGACTGCGCTAGTGCTACTTTCTGGTGTAGCTACTGGTTCAGCGCTATTCTCTGGTGTTGGTTTGAGGTTAGGGTTAACCTCTTCTCTATTTATGACGTTAGTATTAGCCTCTGCTGTCGCTGCTGCTGTTTTCTCAGCAGTAGCGGAACTTCCAATAATTACCTGACCATCACTCAGTCGAATATCTCCACCAATGACAGGTTTTAATGCTGTTCCGCGAATTATAATATCGCCGCCGACACCACCTTCATACAGTCCGGCAATTTCAAAGTCGAGTTTGTCTGCTATTGAGACTGTGAGAGGATTTGCTGCTTGCTGAGGATCAAAAATCGGCAGGATGCCTGATACATTTATTTGCCCTTCGTTGTAAGTACCTTGGATACTTTCAACATTCACTGTATTACCATTAAATTGCGCTGTTCCTGTAACATTCGTTAAGGGTTCAGATAAAGCTTCAGCGCGAAAAGTTGCATTATTAAGTGTGGCATTGCCGTTAATAAGCGGTTCTTCTAAAGTACCTTGAACATTTAAATCTACTTGTCCTTGACCATTTACCCAAGCGACTTGATTGTTGGTAAACAGGTTTAACAATGCCAATCCTTCATTGTTCACATTGGCGTTGATGCTGATTTGATTGCTATCTGGTTGCACTTCGGCAAAAGGTAACGGAGCGGGTACGCTACCTGTAATGGTAACTGGCTGAGTTCCTGTCACTAATAAGGTACTGTCAAAATTCAAACGAGCATTGTTGTAATCAAAGTTCACTTGTCCTGTTTGCACAGGTTGTTTGTTAAGAGTCGCATTGGCTAACGTCACTTCCCCTCTAACACTAGGGTCTTGTAAACTACCTGCTAATGTGGCATCAGCATTTACATTACCAGTGATATCTATAGGGTATTGTTCGATGAAAGGCTCTAAAAGTGATAAAGGTAAACTTGCTACATTTAAGTTTCCAGAAAGTTGCTCAGTTCCTAACTGTCCCGAAAACGCCACTAATCCTTGATTGATGCCAACACTTAAGGGCGAAAGTGTGACGATACCATCGGCAAAACTGCCTTGAGCAACGACTTGATTAATGGAATAATCTCCCCATTGCCAATTAGCACCTTGAAAATTAAAGCCGACGTTCAACCCAGATTTTAATGAGCCACTAGCTGTAATTGCTCCGCTCAAAGCACCTGTTAATTCTGCAAGGCTGGGCAAAGATGGAGTTTCTTGTGTCTCTTCTTGCCGTTGTTGTGCTACCAATGTTGCAATATTCGAGAAATATGCCAACTGTGTGAGCAAATCTGCATCGGGTAAACTGACAGACTCAGTTTGAAGTACCTCTGCTCCAGCTAAGGTTGGAGGCTCTAACCCGGTACCAAAGTCTTGAAAGTCGAAGATATTGAATGCTTGTAAAAGTCTCTCAATTCTGGTTTGACCAAAATTAGCTTGGAATTGAAATTGCGGGTCATTCCCTGTTTGCACATTTCCACTGAGGGCGATGTTGCTATCTCCAATCCGTAATTGACCATTAGCCAAGCTAGCAGTACCATCAGCATAATTAATGCTGCCGCGAAATTCATCTGCTGCAACTCTGGCAACACGAGGCGCTGCGATCGCAACGTCTCCCGCAATGGCATAATTATTCAGATTAACAACTAAGTTTCCCGATAGTTGCCCTCCCAATGGTTGCAATTGATTGTTCGGTAAAAAGCCGCCAATCAAAGCGATGGGAAACTGTTGGGCGTTGATGAGCAAGTTATCTCCCTCAGTTCTACCTGTGGTGACAGCTTCATCGCGTTGAACTAAAAATGAAGTTGGACGATAATCTGCACCCAGGTTCAACGCTATCCTGTCTTGCTTCCCAGCTAATCGCAGACTTGCCCCCTGTCCTCCTTGAAAATTCACGTTTCCGGTTAAAAGTGGGTCAAACGCCAAGTTACTAACCTGGAAATTTCGCAGTCGGATATTGCCATTAGCTTGCGGTACATCTGGAGTCCCTGTAACTTGTCCTTTAAAATCGAGTAACCCTGCGATAGCTACGTCACCAGGAACTTCAAAGCCAGTATTTTGTAAGTTGAAATTCTGCGCCAGTACATTTAAATTAAATCCGGCAATTTCCGGTGCGCCAGTTGGTGGAAACTGAATAGCGATCGCACCATTAGCATTCAATCCTGGGGTACTTGCGTTTTCAACTATAATTTGCTGCCCATTCCATTGAAATTGAGCAGTGAGCGGTTTTGCCAGCAGCGCTACTCCTTGGGAAAGGCGGATTTGTCCGGCGGCGCGAATATCTGCAAGCTGGAAAGATTCTGTTGTCCCTGCTAACTGAATGTTGCTATTCAGCCGTCCTCGCAGTTCTGGTGAGAAACGGTTGAGTTGAATTTGAGAAGTGTTGACAACTCCTTGCCAACGTTGTTGTGCCAGTTGACCTCTAGCTCTGACTGTACCCCCTGCGACATTCAAAACCGCATCTGGCAAAAGGATATTTTTTCCTTGTTGAGCAACAACAACTCGTCCGGTAGTGGGATAGGTGGCGGTAGGCGCTTGCACCCGCGCTACTGCTTGTAATTTGCTCAGAGTCCCGGAAATATTGGTATTTGCGGATACATTGCCAATGGTGATGCCGGGTGAAGAATTGTATGCTCGTGCGATCGCATCCCCTGGTAAATTTTGTGCTTGGACATTCAACGCTACCCTACCTTGGGGTGCAAGCTGAAGTTGGCCGCTAGCCGTTATTTGCCCTCCCACCTCTGGATTTGCCTGAACGCGAGCAACATTCACGTTTAAGGGTTTACCCAGAGAACCAGAAACTCTAGCGTTTGCAGATATACCACCAATATTGAGCGGGGTTGAAATATTGTAACCTTGAGCGATCGCATTTCCTGGTATACCTTGAGCTTGAATATTTACGCCTACCTGACCTTGGGGAGCGAGTTGAATTTGACCATTGGCTGTGATTTTTCCCCCGGCTGGCGGCGTCACTTGAACATTAGAAATATTAAGGTTTAAGGGCTGTTTGCTAAGTGAGCCAGAGATTTGTGCTTTTGCTGAAACATTGCCAACTGCGATCGGTAGAGTCACGCCATAGCTGCGTGCTAATATATCCCCTGATATACCATCAGCTTGAGCGCTAAACATTACCTCATCTTTGGCTCCCAGTAAAGCTTCACCGCCGCCTGTAATTTGACCACCGGCTGCGGGGACAATATTCAGATTGGAAACAGCAAGTTGAGATGCAGTTTCAGAGACATTCAAGCGGAAATCAGTATTGATAGTTTTAAATTGAATGCGATCAACTTGAATCGGTTTAGTGTTGCTTACTTTACCGCTCAGGACTGGTTTTTGAAGTGCGCCTAGTACTTGAATATTTGCTTGAATTTCGCCATTAGCCGGGACTGTGGAATTTACATTCAGCGTATCTAAGATATTTTTTGCACTAACAGGTTTTATTTGAGCAGAGACATTAAAACCTGTCTGAGTATTAATTGTTCCATTAGCAAAAAGGGGAACTTTACCAATGTTCGTACTCAGATTATCTAAAGTGACAGTCTGACCTTGAAATATAAATCTCCCATTAAAATTAGAAACCTGCTGAGGAATATTTGGAATTTTAGCAGTGACTTGATTAGCGCTAGCTGTTCCTGTAACGGCTATTTCTGACAGTTTGGGTGGAATCTGAACTCCTAAATCAGCATTTAAATTCCCTCCTTGCAGCACAATAGGTAACTGAATTAAACGACTGATATCAGATGCTTTGAAATTTTGTGTTTGCAGTTGGAGGTTAGTTTGTTGAGCTTTTAATTGTGTTTCGCCAACAATTTTAACAGCCCCTCCCCTAGTGAGTTGAGCATTGATGTCATAACCAATTCTTTGATTTTGCTCTGAAAATCGGGCAACACCACCAACTTGATCTAATATTACCGAGCCTTTCGGTTTAGTTGGTGCGGCGAATGGCATCAACTCGACATCGCCATCTTGAATTTGAAGCGTCTGCAACTCAATTTGAATAAAACCTTCTCCTTCCCCCGCCTTAATTTGAGTTGTCACCCAACTATCATCTTTTTCCTGTTGGATGTAGACATTAGGTTGAACTAACGTGACATTTAATCCTAGTTTTCGGGTAAAAAGAACTTGCAACGGCGAAAACTGAACCTCCAAGCCTTTTACAACCACCTGATCTGAATCAGTGGGAGTTGCTGGTATCGATAGAGAGCTAAATCTTAGACTAGAAAGCGAAAAACGTTCAACATTCCCAACTTTTACCGGACGCCCAAGCAATTCTTGAAGATTTTGTTCCACTAATGGTGCTAAATCTTTATATACATAACTTCTAGCCCACCAAGCACCAACTGCAATTCCAACCAGCAAAACCCCACCCACAGCCAAACTGGTACGTCCTAAAAGCAGGAGCCACACACGACGATTAGATGGTTCCTGATTGTTTCCTGAATTGGGAGATGGCGTCATGATTGTTACCAGTACCAGTACTTTTTCTGGAGTGAGGCTAGAGACAGTTGTATTGACTAGTCACAAGCTATGTTTTCACAAAATTAGAACTTAAGCAAGAACTTTGTGGCAAGTTGTTTCTATTTTCCATTAGATTCTATGCCGACGAGATGGGCTGCAAAGCTATCTATATAATTTGGCGTAATTATTGAATATATTTTGAGTCATATTTTGTCATCAAATATTAATTTTGTTGGTTTTCAATTTCAGAAAACCTTGCTGAAATTAGGAGAAGTATTTAGAAGTTACTAAATCTGGGCAGTATTTTAAGGTGATTCTATATTTATTTAAATTGAAGATATATTTTTTAAATAAAATAATTTCCTGAATAAATTAGGTAATGTTTTATTATTAAATTACTTTGAGATAACTCCTGTATATACAACCCTGGTTATAGAAATTAATCTTTGTAGAATCTAACTTAGTATAGATGACGATGGTAAGTAATTTTAGAGAATGTTTGAAAAGTCCTCTTGTTGGTATCAAAAATTTCAGATCCCCCTAAATCCTCTTTAAAAAGGGGGATTTAGGGGGATCTCCAACGATTTTGGGTTTGCACAGAGATGTGTGTATACCGTAGCCTTACAAAACAGGGAGTAGGGAGTAGGGAGTAGGGATAGAAAAACATTAAAAACTTTAGTTGTGGGTATAAAGCCGACTAAATAAAAAGATTTGTGCTCTTATTGCTTGCAACGAGGCATAATGCGTCCAAATTTTCAATCCCACGCCTGGTTGGCGTGGGTTCCCTACCATTGATTGGTGTCAACTTAACGCGAAACCACACGTCCGCCAGGGATTGTAAA
>NZ_KV757686.1 GCF_001712795.1 Nostoc sp. KVJ20 | reverse complement strand
CATCGCGTCTTCAAATACAAATTATCTACACCAGTAACCTTAACTGAACCGTATTGGATTATAGCGCTTCTCAGTTGAGTTTAATACAAGCTGTAAACCATTTCACTTTAATAATGATACAAATACGTGGGTAGGGGTAAAGCACATTACATTGCTCATTGGTGTCAACTTAAGCTAGAAATAGCTTCGCTGCGGGCTTCATAACCCGCCAGAGAATGAATTCTCTGGCTCATAGCTAAAGTCTACTGAAGTAGACTGAATATTTTTGGGGATATCTAGTCATCTTCAGATGACTTTCGCTATGATTCTTGGAACTTCAGTTCCTTGCGGGACATAGTTTTTGCGTTAAGTTGACACCAATGGCGAGACGCCCATCCCACAAGAGGCAAGCTTAAAATAGTGCATTAGACGTAAGTTAGGAGTTTTTACTTCTAACTTGGAACTCTCTTAAAATGCAGATAGAGAAAACTAGTTACAAATTTGAGAGAGGAACTCATGGCAGTCAAAAAGGGAGATATGGTTCGCGCTATCCGCGAAAAACTGGAAAACAGTCTGGAAGCAAAAGCCAGTGATAGTCGCTTTCCTTCTTATTTGTTTGAAACCAAGGGCGAAATTGTAGATGTCAAAGGTGATTACGCCCTGATTAAGTTCGGGAAAGTGCCAACACCAAACGTTTGGTTACGTGTGGATCAACTGGAAGAGTTTAAATAATAAAAAAGAATTCAGGAATCAGAATTCAGAATTCAGCATTTATTCTGACTCCTGAATTCTGACTTCTGAATTCTTCTTTAAAAAATCGCATTTTAAAATTTATGTCTTCTTCTCCTAACTCCCCAATTGTCTGTAATTTACCCCGTGTCACCATCGTGGGTGCGGGTAGGGTTGGCAGTACTTTAGCCCAACGGGTTGCAGAGAAAAACCTGGCAGATGTAGTTTTACTAGATATTATTGCGGGAATGCCCCAAGGTTTGGCGCTGGATTTGATGGAAGCCAGGGGAATTGAAATACATAATCGCCAGATTATCGGCACAAATAATTATGCTGATACAGCTGGTTCTCAAATTGTGGTAATTACCGCTGGACTTCCCCGCAAACCGGGGATGAGTCGGGATGATTTGCTGAAAACCAATGCCAAGATTGTGGTGGAAGCGGCAAAAAATGCGATCGCTCATTCTCCCAATGCTATTTTTATTGTCGTCACCAATCCGTTGGATGTGATGACTTATTTAGCTTGGCAAGCAACAGGTTTACCACGCGATCGCATTATGGGTATGGCTGGTGTATTAGATTCCGCCCGTTTTGAAACTTTCATTGCCCTAGAATTGGGCGTTTTACCCGCCGATGTCAAAGCGATGGTATTGGGTAGCCACGGCGATTTAATGGTTCCCTTGTCTCGTTACGCTACCGTTAATGGCATTCCCATCACTGAATTGCTGGATGCAGCCACAATTGAACGCTTGGTAGAAAGAACTCGCAACGGTGGCGCAGAAATTGTGGAATTGATGCAGACGGGAGGCGCTTTTTTTGCTCCGGCATCGGCTACTAGTGTGATGGTAGAATCGATTTTGCTAAATCAGTCGCGGTTGTTACCTGTGGCAACATATCTGCAAGGTGAATACGGTTTAGAAGATGTTGTGATTGGTGTTCCCTGTCGATTGGGATGTGGTGGAATTGAGAGTGTTTTAGAATTGACACTCAGTGATGAAGAAAGAGAGGCTTTGTATACTTCGGCTGAATCTGTGCGTCAAAATATTCAGCGATCGCAGGAAATAAATAATTAATTCATGAGAAGGAGTCAGGAGTCAGAATTCTGAATTCAGAATTCTGAATACCCCAGCAGTCAAGTCAGGGGTAACAGTCACGGAAAGAATTTTTTCTTCTCCACGATAGCGTAGCGGTAGCGAATTCTTGAGCGTCTTAAAATCGCTTGCTTTAAACCTCTATTCTCCATCCAGTCGCACAGAATCCATTCTGGATTCTGGCTCCTGAATTCTGAATTCTTCTTCAGTAATTCGTAATTTGTCGAAATAACTGCACAAACAAAAGGCAGTAGGTTAACATCCTGCTGCCTTATGCCAATTCAATTAATTATTGCAACACACCTTTGGGTAAAGACGCGATGAATTGCGTCTCTACAAATGGTCTATTTGTCGCATTCTTTTTTCAAATTGGTATTACAAATCAAATTGGGAAAACCTCTCTTTTTATAGGTGAGAGGCTTGGAATTGTCCCCATTTCCTAGTAGGGAAGGGTTTGGGGGGTTAGGTTTGGCGTTAAGTTAACGGCGGGAATCCTGATCTGCGGGGTCGCCATAGGGGTCTTCGCTGGCTGGACGGACGTTACCAAACTCGCCTTTGTCTGCGGGATCGCCGTAAGGGTCTTCACTAGCTGGGCGAACTTTGCCGTAAGATGCTGGATCTGCGGGGTCGCCATAAGGGTCTTCACTCGCTGGGCGAACTTTGCCGTAAGATGCCGGATCTGCGGGATCACCATAAGGGTCTTCGCTGGCTGGACGAACATTGCGATCGCGGAATTCTGTATTTTCAGCTTGATCGCTGTTCGATCCCAAGAGGAAATCTTTCGCCTTTCGCAAAAAGTAATTTACCATAATCCTTCTCCTGATTTAGTTTCGTGTCTCCCACGTGCGCGATCGGCGTTATCCTCCGGGAAACCCGCTTTAGATTTACACACGCTTCGCTATCTAGAGTGCTGGTGCTGCGGATGCAGTTATGCCAGTGAGATCACGACCTGTAGAACTCCGGTTATAGCCTTGGAATTGCTGATACTTTTGTGCCTCAGATTCGGGTACTCGAATTCCTTCTGCTGGTGGAGTTACCCAGTGAGCGCGATGTTCAGCATCGCGGTAGTATACACGCCCGTTCTTGGAAAGATAGTACTTACCCTCTGCTCCTTCTTGGGGAGCATTTTTATGTTGGTTGTACATGTAGTAAAGTGCGGCTGCTCCAGCCAATATTGCCACTTTTTGTCCTGTACCCATTCCCTTTTTAACTTCGGGTTGGTTTGTGGTGCGATCGCTCACTGTTCTACCAATGGTGTCATCAACAGGTGGTGGAACTGAAGCCTTTTGTGAACCGCCTCCGCAGCTACTAAGCAAGGGTACCATTAGTAATGCTGAAAGCAGCACTGCAAATAGACGCGAAACTATTTTACGTTCTTTAAATATTGTGTTCATCGGATTTTGTCATCACCTGTATTTTCTAAAAGCTTTGCTGCTGCAAAAACAAAGTTGGAATTCCTGTTATTTCGTCTAGAGAAAAAACATATACCACTTAATTTACAACTGCACAGCTAAAGCGTTTCATTTGTAATGATGATCGATTTTCTCAAGTATTCCATCCCGCCTTTGAGAGAAACAGCATTCATCCCAAGGAAATATCTTATTGATTTTTTCTGAATCTATTTGGCTGAAACGCTGAAATATTCAGCAATTTCTCGGTTATTTTTTCTGAATAAATAATTTACAAAGATACAGCTACTATGATGATCTTTGTCAAACAATACACTCAATATGACATCAAAAAATACAGCCCAAACTAGCACTCGTCTCCTTTTGGCTCTGTGGGATTTGGGAGGAACGCAGCAGGAAGTTAAGAAGGGTCAACTCACTAAGCGAATTGTATCTAAAAGTCAGAAGGTCGCAGATTATCAGGGTTTATTTGAAGACTTACAGAATCAGGGTGCGATCGCAATCTCCAAAAAGGGATATTCTCTGACATCTCCCAAGGGTTTAGAGGTGTTGGGTGAGGGTTTGAGGAGTGGCGAGTTTAAGTTTGAAGGGACGATTGTCGGTACTTGGGCGGCGAATGCGTTGGTGAAGTGGATTAGTCAGATTGATGTTGCAGTAGCTGGTGCAGATGTACCAGTTAATGGAAAGGGTGCGTTAGCGGAGTTTTCCAAAGGAATCGCATCTTACGACGAGTTTAAGTCAGTGGCGTTGGAAGTCTACGACAAGTTGAACTATGAGTACAACTTTAATAATCTAGTGCCAATTTATCAGATTAGAAGAGGAATTGGCGATCGCGTGAGTCGTACAAAGTTCAGTGAGTGGTTGCTAGAAATGCAAGAAAAAGATGTTTTGCAGCTGATGGCAGGAGAAATGCGAGATATCACCCCAGACAAGCGTGATGATTCAATAACAATTCCTGGTGGTGGGTTGCGTTACTACACCAAGCTCTTAAATACCTAAATTTCTCCGAATTCTTGTATAGCTTTTTACTCAAACAAAATTACTATGGACAGTTCACCCGTCTCTCCAACAGAAGCCCTTAACGCCGCGATCAGAAGTCATAATCCATTTATCAACGCTGGCATAGTCAAAGAACAAGATGTATGGGGGAAGGGATTCCCCGATGTACCAACTTTAAATGCTCACGCTTCTAATGCAGTTTTTCAGGCAATTGATCTGGTGCGTACTAGCCAATCTACTCAAGAGAAAGTGACATCAATTGCCATAACAGCTCAACAGGGTGTGGGTAAAACTCACATCCTTAGTCGCATTCGCCATCGATTGAAAAGCGATGGAACTGCTCTGTTCATTTATGCAGGTGTTAACAACTATACAGATTTAAACCTAGTTAAATACCAGTTCCGGCAAACTTTGGCAGATAGTCTCAGTAACACTGGTAGTCAAGGCGTGATGCAGTGGCAAGAAGTGGCGGCGGCGATGGCAAATGAAGGATTTAAAGCTATCGATTCTAATTTTCCAAGTCTTTTTCCCCAGGTACTTGTTGAAAGATTTGATAAAGTATGTTCAAGCTGGTCAGCTAAAAACAAAAATTTGATGGATAGGCTGACCAAAGAAGTTCTCAAAACAAAACCAAATGCAGATCCCTATATTGTCAGGGCTATTTTGTGGACGCTTTCAGAAACTCAAGCATCTTTTGCAATTAAATGGTTATCTGGTGATGAATTAGCAACCTTGAATGCTGAGGAATTAGGATTACCCAATCCCAGCAAAGCTAGTCAGAATAAGGAATCTGAAGCACTCAAAAATATTCAACAAATCCTGAATTTGGTGAATTACTATAACCCAGTTGTTATCTGTTTTGATGAAATAGATGTAGAAAACAATTGCAGTGATGATGGCTTAACAACTCCACAGGTAATTGCTGATTTAGTGAAGCGTCTACATGATACTCTCGAACCATCTGCACTTGGTAGAGGTCTTGTTATTCTCACAGTTATGTTGCCTGATACGTGGACAAATAAGGTGGATTTGATGCCTGGTGGTACACCTGATCGAGTTTCAAAATATACGCAAAGAAAACCAATAGATTTAAAAACTCTTGGTAGCGATTCTATGGTTGATTTAGTCACACTTTGGTTAAAAGACTTTTATGAAGTAAAACACTTAAAACCTCATCATCCACTTTATCCATTTGAAGAAAGTGAACTAAGAAAATATGGCAAGAACGGACTAACCGTAAGGGAAGCTTTGAAATGGTGTGCTGAAAACTTTAAGGTTGAGGAAGAAATATTACCACAAGACCCATTGCAAAGATTTTACTTGGCTTTAGAAAGAGAAAGTAAGGTAGATAATGGAGATTATCTAGATGAGAAAAATAATTCTTTAATTATCAATGCTTTACGTTTTGGCTTTCAGAGTTTGAAAGGTCAGACATTAGAATGTGAAACTTCCACAGGTGAAAAGCTAGAGGAATTAACAATCGAAGATATTACTGATGTTGAGCCAAAGTCAAAAAATCAGGGTTGGATAAACTTTAAAGTAATTGGCAAAGAAAAAAACAAAGGTTTCAAAATTGGTGTTTCTGTTCTGCAATTCTTACATGGGAGAGCAGTAGGAGCAGGAATGTGGCGTTTAATTGAATATGAAACATTCGACCTAACGCGAGGTTGTTTAGTTCGTTCTAAAGCAAATAAAATTCCCAAAAATTGGGATTCTTATAGTCATCTCAAAAAACTTGTAGAAGAACTTGGTGGAGAACATGTGGATCTAAAAACTGAGGAAATCCGACCGTTAATTTACTTTGATGCTGTTTATCAGAAACGTGAAAGTTATGAGCTAACCGAAGAACAAGTTATAGAATTTTCCCGGATGTTTACTCGTCAAAATTCTCTAATTCTAGAAATTTTAAGTGATCCTTCTGGTCATATCGATGACGATACTATTGAGGGAGAAGAATTATTAAACGACTTCCTTAACCCATCTATTATGGAAAATACAGACGACTTAGAGGATCTGAGTGAGTTGTTAAATTAAACATGAGTGAATCAGTTGTCCTTGACACAGCGTTATGTTTACCAGCTTCTGAGATTGAAGCGTTAATACAAGGGCGAATGATTGCAATAATGCCTCGAACATTCATTAATTCGGGGCGGCAATTTGCCCTTTATCCAATCGATATATCAATTAACTTACAATCCTATGAGGAGTACTATCGCCCAAGTTTTTTGTCTATTGCTCAAACAGTTTTAGCCCAGCAAGCTTGTGAAAAGGTTGTGGTTAAAGCTTGGGCTAGGTGTGAAGGGTGCATTTTGCATCCTCCTGAATCCTTGGATAGTTTGTCACTATTAACAGTCTGGACAAAAGAAGCATTACAGCAAACTCTTGGGCAACGACCTCATCTTGTTCTGGCTTACCTACGTGTTTATCTCCTACCTCAATCGCTTGAGATTCTTTTGCAATCCCAAAATCCTCAGTTTCGGCCTTTAAACTCTTCGCTGATCGTTTCTGAAGAAAAGCCAGTAATAAACGATCGCACCTTCACCCAACGCAAACGCCAATTAGAAAAGCTAGAACCCCCGCTGCATCCTGAATTGGAAGAATTGCAGAGTGCGATCGCATCCCTAACCATTAGCCAACCAGCAGCGAAACAATTAGACGAGGATATCAAAGCATTTTTGGGTTGGAGTAGTGATAAACCAACAAATCCATTAGATTTAGACTTATCTTGGATTCAGAAAATTGCTAAAGTTGGGAACTCTAGCGACGGACATACATTTGAAAAATTAGTTCGTAAAGGATTACTAAAATTAGGCTTTACAGGTTCAGGTTTGAATCCAGATGCAACGGGTGGCGCAGGAGGGATGGATTTTTACACTGAACAACCTTATCCAATAGTAGGAGAGTGCAAAGCAACTAAAACTGAAAAAGTTACTGATGGTACACCTACACAGTTATTAAAAATAGGTATGAACCATCTTGGTAAATTTCAGTATGACACTTCTATTAAATTAATTGTAGCCGCCGGAGAACTAAATTTTTTCGCATCAAGAACAGCTACCGAAAATCAAATGAATGTTATTAGCCCAGAAACTCTACAAAAACTAGTTGAACTGCAAGCACACTACAAAAATTCTATCAATTTGTTAGAACTAAAAGAGTGTTTGCAACAAGCTCCCTTTGGTTTAGCTGAAGATAAAATTAATACTTATATTGATAAAGTTGAACAATCTATAAGATTGCGATCGCACATTATCCAACTTGTCAAAAATTATCTAGAAAACTCAGGTATAGAATCTGCTGGTGTTGAAGCTCTACATGGTGCGTATTTTGGCTCACATCCGCCACAGCCAATAAAAACACCAGAAATGCACGAAATTCTGATAGAACTTTCCTCACCGTTAACAGGCTATTTAGGACGAATAAAAAGCAGTGATTGCAAGAGCGATCGCTTTTACTTTCTCCGCGATTTACTTATTAGCTGCTAAAAGATAATTGGAAGCAAACTCAAACACCAACTTACTCATCTGATTCTGCAAATAAAGATTCCAAATTTTGATAACCATTAACTACACGGACAATTTCAATTCCAGTATTTATAACTCGATAAAGAATAATGTAATGATCCAAAGGAACACCACGTAAATCAGGTTTAATATTTCCGTAGCTGCGTCCCATATTAGGGAAATTAGCTAAATATTTACACTTTTTATCAAACTTTTCAATAAAATGCTCCCCAGCATCAATATTCATTCTGACAAAATAATCAATAATTGTTGATAAATCTTGACTAGCTTCTGGAGAGATAATATGTTGCGTCATCCTTATAATTCTCTCGCCTTACGCAATTTATCTCGCAATTGTTCAACTACAACTTCCCCATCAATACCTTCCCCTCTATCCAGCTGATCAATAGCAACATCAACTTTTTCCCGTGTTTCTTGAACCCACTGCTGATAACCTTTTTCCCACTCTAATAGCAACTTCAACGCTTTACTAATAACTTCTTCAGGATTTGAGTATCTACCTGTAGCAATTTGGGCTTGGATAATTTGCTCTAGTTCAGGTTTAATTTGGATATTCATAATTTATATCTTCAGTTTGTTGAGAGCTTTAACCTTGTTATAACAAAAATTAAAGTAAGTTAATTTTAAGAGCGATCGCAGTTATCCTAAAGTTAATATACCAGCTTGATAATTCACCACAAACGGCAGAATTTTTAGCCACTCTGAACCTAACAATACTTCCGTAATTTCATTGCCCACATAAACATTAATTTCATACTCTTGTTCGTTTAATATCACCTTGCCTAGATAAATATCAAATCTTGATTCTCCTTTAGCAGTTCGTAGAGATTCCTCACCGATATAAAACCAGTCTAGACCCTCTAAATCTTGTTTGTTAATAGCAAGAAAGCCTGTAAAACCAGTATCCAACATAGCATCTACAGGCAAATCTAATCCATCAGATGTAATTAACTCAATTTCAAAAAATAGTTGCCCATTATCTCCAAAGTCCCCTTGAATCATATTGTGCCAGTTGTGCCTGTTTCATTTAAACAGAATACACAATGTCTACTATTTGAGTATTTTTCAAGGGATTTTTTATGAGCTTGCATTTTATCCACATCAATTAAGTAATCACCACTATCTGGCTCTACTGCAATATACCAGCCATAGTGTTCCTGAATCAAATCTGGACGCACACGCTCAAAAATTACCCGACAACGCCGATAAAATACTTCATCTTCAGCTTTGCGTCTAGCAAGTTCTTCTGGTGATAAAGTCCGTTCTGGAAAAATTCTACCCCGACGTGCAGGTTGTTTTGCAGTTGATTCAGTCATAGTATTAATTCTACTTATTGATGCTGCCTTAACTTTATTTTATAGGAAGCAATAAGGAGCGATCGCACAACCCACCGCAGGTATCACTATTTCCCTCAGTATATTTTATTTATAGTGATAAACTTTACAGAAAATTCATACTTAGTCACTGTGTAACTTCATTTACATAAGCTAGTAGTTTTTGTACTGTCGAAGAAACACATTATACTTACTACACTGGTGTTCATTAATAACCAACCTGTACCAAGTTCAAAACTTAGGTTAAATGACCCATGTATTATCAAATTTGGAATTTCTTTCTTAAAGAAGATAAATACATTTATTGGAAAGAAAAAATAAAAGTTAACAAAACTTTTGACAAAGCTACATGGCAAAAGATTATTGATTTTTTGTCGTTAGTAGAGCAAACTTTCCAATTAAAAAGTCAACTAGCAGAAACCGATAGTATTGAGCCGTTTCTCAAGTTAGCAACAGAAAATGGTTACAATTTGACAGCGGAAGAACTTGCTTGGTTTCTAGTTACGAGAAGACAGATTTGGGATCTTTTTGATTTTGCACAAAAAACGCCATCTCTAAAAGAAGAATTGCTCACAGCGAAAGATCCGCAGCAGTTCGTCAAAATAGCTGCTGAAAATGGCTATTACTTTTCTGTAGAAGAGTTAGCTTGGTTGTTAATTGAAATCAAATCATCGCCAGAATTAGTATCCATCAACAATAGTGTTGGAGAAATTCTCACAGTATCAAGCTACGGCAGAATTGAAATAGGATACTGGATTTGGCTGGCAGAAGACTGGGGAATTGTGCCACCATTCTGTCATCGAGAGAAACCAGATAATTTATTATCTGGAGATACCAACAATCCTTTTTTACTCGATCGGTGTTTCCTACCCAAGAGCTATTTTAATCAACGCATCTTGGTAAGTAGTAATTCGTAATCATGGTACGCACAATCGCTAATGTAATTACAGCAGAATTCAGAATTCAGGAGTCAGAATTCAGGAGTCAGGAGTAAAAAGATCCCCGACTTCCTTTAAGAAGTCGGGGATCTAAGCCTCTAGGCGTGCCTGCGTCTAAATTCCAGCTATAAAACAATATGCTTAGGTTAAGGGCTAATAGTGCAAAATCGTGGGTTTTCGAGACGCGATGAATCGCGTCTTTACCCAAGGATGTGTTGCAATCATTAATTGAATTGGTATTAATTACGAATTACGAATTACGAATTACGAATTACGAATTATACAGTGAAGCATCCTAGACGGAAGAGAAAACTTCTATCTAGGATGCTTCACAATAAAAAATTGTTGCTGATACAACAATTATGGACAAAATGTGATATTTAGACTAGAGCTATCAGCTAGCAGAAACGGTTAAAGTGCCAGGTTTCTGAAGATCACCTTGCAAAACCACACCTCGCTGATTGGCATGGATATGACGCAAAATTTTGTAAATTTCCTCAACTTGCTCTGATGCGCCTGCCTTTTCGGCAAGTTCCTCAAGAGAAATGGGATTTTTTTCTTTTTGTAAGACTGCTACCACTCGTGTTTGCAAATCGAGAATGGAAGCGGCTGCTTTTTTGCCAGCTTCTACCCCTGGCTGATGGTAGGCGTTGACGTTAACTAAGCTAGCGTATAAACCAACAGCGCGTTCATACAAAGCAATTAATGCCCCTACAGTTCGGGGGTTAACTTGGGGAATGGTGACTGTAATGGAATCGCGGTGATTTTCATAAAGCGCTTGTCGGGTTCCTTGGAGAAAACCGGAAAGATAATCGCCTGATGTAACTCCCGGATCTATTTCAGTGGATGGGCCCTGACGATCTTCCAACACTTCGATGAAGGTAGCAAAGAAATTCGCTACACCCTCACGCAACTGCTGGACGTAAGCGTGTTGATCTGTTGAGCCTTTGTTGCCATAAACGGCGATGCCTTGATGGACAACTTTGCCGTCTAAGTCTTTTTCCTTGCCCAAGGATTCCATCACTAGCTGTTGCAAATAGCGACTGAATAAAAATAAGCTGTCCTTGTAAGGTAGGACAACCATATCTTTTTCGCCCTTTCCATTACCTGCAAAGTACCAAGACAAAGCAAGCAAGGCTGCTGGGTTATTTTTCACATCTGGGACGCGGGTAGCGTCATCCATTTCTTTTGCACCATCTAGCATGGCGCGAACATCAATGCCCTGTAATGCGGCTGGTACTAGCCCCACAGCAGACATTTCTGAGGTGCGTCCTCCTACCCAGTCATACATGGGAAATCTGGCCAGCCAACCTTCGTCTTTAGCCAATTTATCGAGGTTGCTATCAACGCTGGTAATTGCTACCGCATATTGAGCAAAATCCAAATTGTGTCCGGCATAAGCTTTTTTAACTTCAATCATGCCGTTGCGAGGTTCCGGTGTTCCCCCAGATTTGGAGATCACCAATACCAAAGTGCTGGCGAGGGTATTTCGCAGATG
The DNA here is from genome assembly GCF_001712795.1 of Nostoc sp. KVJ20. GTDB lineage: Bacteria > Cyanobacteriota > Cyanobacteriia > Cyanobacteriales > Nostocaceae > Nostoc. The sequence goes on along the minus strand of NZ_KV757686.1, from coordinate 7,351 downwards.
ATTGATAACGCGATCGATACCTGCTGGATCGTTGTTATCGATAAAGTGAAGTTTCAGGGGCGGGAAATCAGGAGCGAGAGCTTCCGCGACGAATTGGGGGCCGAGAGCGGAACCACCAATGCCGATGGAGATAATATCCGTGAAGCGGCTTGCTCTGGGAGGATGAATAGCACCTGTTTGGACTTTTTCCGCAAAGGCTTCGATTAGTTCTAGGGTTTGGACTATTTCTTGTGTAAGTTCTGGAGCTGGCGCTAAATCAGGATTTCGCAGCCAGTAATGTCCAACCATGCGGTTCTCATCGGGATTTGCGATCGCACCCTTCTCCAGTTGAGCCATATCCGCAAACGCCTTGTCAAACTTCGGCCGCAACGAATCCACAAAGGCATCATCAAACCGCATTCGACTGATGTCTAAGTACAGTCCCAATCCCTCGTGGAAATATAACCAGTTTTGGTATCGTTGCCAAAGTGCCCTAGCATCCATAGGGAAATCTCAAATAAAGTGTTTTCTCAAAAACCAGTTTAATGTAAGGTTATAGCGATCCCTGCCTAGCCTTATACAGTTTACAGTTTTCAGTGTTCCTTTGACCGTGCCAATTTTAGATTTTAAATTTTAGATTTTAGATTAAAAATTATTTCGGTTGATGCCCCGCACTTCTTTACCAGACGCTACCGCGAACGTGCCAAGAAAGCGAACGTGGGTGGAACAAATCCAAAATCCGCAATTCCAAAATCCAAAATTGATTGACTCTTTACTTTAAACATCTGGCATAGGGATGACACGCAGAAATTTCACAATTTCACCCCTGATTTCTATACCAATCAGGTAATTGTCTAGGGTGAAACGGTGAAAAATGCCTTCACCATCAAGCTGTCGCAGTTCTTTTAAATCAGTCAGTTGCCACTTTTGGGCTAACTCAATAAATACAAAATCATGCACCCGCTCGTAGGCGGCAGGTTCTAAATTTTTCAGGTCTAGTAAAAAAGACCTTGCATAGCGCATTTCCAGACTCACTAGGCGTTACCTTAACCAAAACTTGAGGGACACCAAAAGAGTGCTGCTGAATCAGAAAAACATCAACAGTCTTACTGCTTCTTCATGGGTTAAGATATCCCACGGTTGCTGCGATCGCTTAACTTGTTGTATCGCTTTAAGCATATAAAAGTCACAATGTAAAGCTTCGAGAACATCCCAAATGTCTTGCAAATCGTCATCGGCTAACTGCTCGATTAAGTGATGCATTCTCAGTCGCAGCAAATTCATACGTCAACTATTCCCTACCAGCAAACACCAACAATAAATAGTATTCCCACAAAATTAGCTACGCTCAAGCTACGCTAAAATTTATTCGCTTAGTGAGTGGGAGTGGGGAGTAGGGAGTAGGGAGTGGGGAGTAGGGAGTAGGGGGACAAGCGAAAATAACCATTCCCCATTCCCCATTCCCCATTCCCCATTCCCCATTCCCCCTTCCCCATTCCCCATTCCCCATTCCTTCAATATGGTTGACTATCTCATTTTCTTAGCAATTTCTACAGCACTTTTTGCTCTATTCGGTCTGGGACTCAATTTACAGTGGGGTTTTACAGGGCTAATTAACTTTGGTCATATTGCTTTCATGACCCTGGGAGCATATACAACGGTATTATTAAGCTTAAAGGGCGTACCCCTACTAATATCGGCACTGGCTGGGGCAATTGTCGCTGCCTTGTTGGGTTTGATAATTGGTTTTGCAACTCTCCGCTTACGGGAAGATTATCTAGGAATTGTCACCATTGGTACAGGCGAATTAATTCGTTTGGTGGTCAATAACCAGGAATTACCTGTGGGTGACACCTGGATTTCTGGGGCGTTTGGTGTGCAAAGTTATCCCATACCCTTATCTACAGAGCCGAGTTTGTTTGTCAGATTCGTGATGATTGGGTTGTTAACGCTGCTAGCTGCTGTAACTTTTTTTTCGTTATGGCGATGGATTCGTATTACTCAAATATCTCGGACTACTGATTTAGGCAAAAGGACAACTAGTAAACAAGAATTTATATCCCGCTTGGTTGTGGGAATTGTGTTAGCAGCTTTGGCAGCAGCGATTTATGTTTCTGGGGTAATCGGACTGTATAATTACAACCCAAAAGCGGGTTTAATGCTGGTGTTGCTGTTGGTTTTAGCATTTGTATACTGGCGCTTAGAAATTTTGGTGCGATCGCCTTGGGGTAGAATTCTCAAAGCTATCCGCGAAGATGAAGAAATTCCCAAAGCACTGGGAAAAAATGTCTTTTGGTATAAATTACAATCATTAATGTTAGGGGGTGCGATCGCAGGTATCGCTGGTGCTTTCTTTGCTTGGCAACTGTCCGCCATTTACCCTGATAATTTTCAACCACAGATCACCTTTGACACTTGGATCATGGTGATTTTAGGCGGTTCTGGCAATAACGTTGGCACAATCTTAGGGGCGGTAATTTTCTTTGCTTACGATGCGCTGACGCGGGAAGTCTTACCCAGAATCGTTACCCTTGATGAAGCACGTTTGGGCGCATTTCGGATCATGGTAATCGGACTAATTTTGATGGTACTGATGATTTGGCGTCCTCAAGGTATCTTAGGGAAAAAGGAGGAACTTACCCTTGGTAAATAACCAGTCATCGCCACTTCCCCTTTTGGTAGCCACTGGACTTTCTAAAAGCTTTGGTGGTGTCAAAGCAGTTAATGAGGCGAGAATCGAAGTTGCTAAAGGCAGTATTACGGGCTTGATTGGCCCCAATGGTGCTGGTAAAACCACTTTGTTTAACTTACTCTCAAACTTCATTCGCCCAGATAAGGGACGAGTAATTTTTGATGGTGAACCGATTCAAAACTTGCAACCATACCAAATCGCCCAGCAGGGAGTAATCCGTACTTTTCAGGTTGCACGCACTCTCTCGCGGTTGTCGGTGTTAGAAAATATGCTGCTGGCGGCGCAAAAACAAACTGGTGAAAATTTTTGGCAAGTACAATTGCAACCGCACATTGTTGCTAAGGAAGAAAAGCAACTGCAAGAGCGAGCAATGTTTTTATTAGAATCAGTGGGCTTGGCAAAAAAAGCACACGATTATGCTGGTTGCTTGTCTGGTGGACAACGTAAGCTGCTGGAAATGGGACGGGCGCTGATGACTAATCCCAAGTTAATTTTGTTGGATGAACCGGCTGCTGGCGTGAATCCGAAACTGATTGATGATATTTGCGATCGCATTATCACTTGGAACCGCCAAGATGGGATGACCTTTTTGATTATCGAACACAATATGGATGTTGTTATGTCCTTGTGCGATCGCGTTTGGGTACTTGCCGAAGGACAGAATTTAGCTGATGGGACACCAGCAGAGATTCAGAGTAATCCCAAAGTTTTAGAAGCTTATTTGGGCAAATAAAACAGGAGTCAGAATTCAGAATATTCTACCCATAAAGCAATACAGTTCAGATAAGACCAAAACACTTGTAGAGACGGCGATTTATCGCGTCTCGAAAACCCAAAATTTTTGCCAATAGCCCTTAACTGAACCGTATTGATCCATAAAGGGATAGGGAGCTTTTTATGTCAATGATGACAGTCAGAGATTTAGAGCAAGTTCAAACCGCTTTTACCGAAGCAGGTTTAGATTACCAGCTGGAACTCGAAAATGGGAAAATTTCAGTCATAAGCCCGTCAGATATTGTATCCAGCGAAATCAGCAGTCGTCTCATCGCCTTTCTCTTTGCTTGGATAAATCCTCGTCGCTGGGGAAGAGTATTTGATTCCGCTGGCGGTTTCATCATGCCAGATACAAACCTCAAAGCACCCGATGTTTCCTTTGTTCGTGCTTCCCGACTTCTCCAAAGTCCTCGTTACTTTGGAGAACTTGTCCCTGACTTGGTGGTAGAAATTAAATCTCAGAGCGATAAAATTAAACTTATAGCAGCCAAAATTCTGAAATTTATAGAATTAGGAGCGATCGTCGGTATTCTGATTGACCCTGATGAAGAGACAGTTACAATTTATCGCTCTACAGGCGAACCGACAGTTTTAGAAAATGGCGAGACTTTAACTATACCAGAACTTTTTCCCGGTTGGGAATTGCCCGTTACTGAATTGTGGCCTCCTATCTTTACCGAGGAAGAAACACAAATTTAGTGAAGCTTATTTGGGAAAATAATTTGTGAGCTAAAAATATATTTTCAAATTAAAGCCACATATTCCCGACTTCTTAAAGAAGTCGGGTATCTTTTTCTTGCTTATCATGAAGGATTTAATTTTACCGTTACATTTTATAAAAATCTGGGAATATTAAGTTATGAAAGCTTGCACTATATATAGTGTTTTAGATACTTAAAGACTCACTTATGAAAAAGATTGTTCAGTCAACGATCATCAGCATTATCTTCTTTGGTATGTGCGGTTGTAACTCATTCAAACCGACTGATTTAACAACTTCTAATCAAGTTACTAACCAAACTGATTCTCAATCCCAAAAAATTATCAAAATTGGTGGTTCTAGTTCAACAATCACAGTTTTAAAACTTTTAGCGCAAGCTTATCAATCTCAAAACAAAACTGTCAAAATTGAGTTTATCTCCAATAGCCAATCCGAAGGTGCGATCGCAGCCTTAAAAAACGATATTATTGATATCGCTGGTAGCAGTCACAAACTCAAACCAGAAGAAGATAACGGAAAAATTCAATATCGTGAAATTGCACAAGATTTGTTACTTGTTGCCACTAATAATAGTGTTAAAGGTGTTAATAACCTCTCAACCAAGCAATTAAAAGCAATTTACAAAGGTGAAATCACAAATTGGCGAGAGTTAGGCGGTGCTGACGCAAATATTGTAGTATTGGATAGACCTGAAGATGAATCAGCGAAAAAATTATTACGGAAATATTATTTGGGAACAGAGAAAACCACAACTAAAGCCGTGATTTTGAACAAAGAGGGAGAATTAATCGAAACCTTACAAAGTACTCCTAATTCTATCGGCGCTTTTTCTTTGGCTTATTCTCTCATCAATAAATCACCTGTCAATCATCTCAGTCTCAATGGTGTTGCTCCCAAATCGCAAAACTTCGCCAATGGTAAATATCAAATGGTGCGTCATATAGGTATCCTCTCTGACAAAGTACCTTCCGCACCTACTCAGGGTTTTATTGATTTTATATTGAGCAAAGAAGGTGAAAAAGTACTACAAAATAATGGCTTTGTTCCGGCTAAATAAATGAACAATTCGTAATTCGTAATTCGTAATTACGAATTACGTTAGCGCAGCGGGGCGCAGACCATTACGAATTACGAATTAGTAATTATTGTTGAATGTGCCATGCAGAGATTTTTCAGGGGGCTGAAACTCAGCCAAAAAATTGTTCTACCGATGCTTGCAGTTTGCCTGAGCGTATTTATGCTGGGCTTAGTAGTGCTAGGAAATTGGTTTACCGATAGTTTACAGCAGAATTTTCACCAAGAAATAGAAAGTTTTGCTGAACGAGTTTATCAGGATTTTCAGTATGAACAGCAAACCCTAGAAACTCAAATCGAACTGATTGCTAATCGAGATATGCTAAATCAGGCTGTGGAACAGCGAGATCAAAGTTTGCTTTTGCAAGTATTGCTACCACTCAAATCTATATTGAAATTGGATTGGATTAAGGTAATTGATACTCAGGGTAATGTCCTCGTAGATTTACGAAATAATTCCTTAAGTCAAGCCAATCTTTTAGACGAAGTAGTTACCAGCACTGCCAGTAGAGGAGCGCATTTAGTCGATTTGGTAAATGTAGAAAGCAAGCAACAAGTTCTCGAAGTGGTAACAAATGGAATCAAATCATCAGCAGGACTTTTGGGAGGAATCATCATTGGTAACTTAGTAGACGATACCCTAATACAAAAAATTGCTGAGGGTTCCTCAAAACAACTGATTGTCCACAGACAAAATCGTGTAGTTGCAACAACCTTGTTGATAGCCAAAGATGGAACTTGGGAATTTCCTCATCCTAATTTACCTCCTAGACAAATCACTATTGATCACAAAAACTATTTAGCTAAAAGCATCATATTTAGAGGAGTAAGTCAATCTTTAACAACCACAGTATTGTATCCTACCTCGCTTCTAGAAGTTGCTCAATGGAAGTTATGGACGCATTTAGGATTGTTGTTTTTGTCAGGAAGCAGTATTGTGGCAGTTATTGGATTTTTAATTGCACAGACTATTACTCGCCATCTGCAAGCTGTTACACAAGTAGCACAACGAGTCACCCAAGAATCTAATTTTGATCTGCAAGCTCCTGTAACGACTCAAGACGAGGTGGGAATCTTAGCTATTGCTTTTAACCAGTTAATTCAACAAGTAAAGCGACTATTAGTAGAACAATATGAGGCGAAACAAAAATTAGAGTTTTACAGCCAAACACTAGAAGAAAAAATAGAAGAACGAACCCAAGCACTACGACAAAAAAATATTGCTCTCAAGGATACTTTACAAGAACTCAGGCATACCCAGTCTCAATTAATCCAGAATGAAAAAATGTCTTCTTTGGGGCAATTAGTTGCTGGTATTGCTCATGAAATCAACAATCCAGTTAATTTTATCTACGGTAATCTTAAGCATACCGACGATTACACACAACAGTTGTTGTGGTTACTTCAACTTTATCAAAAACATTATCCCTACCCAGAAACAGAAATTCAAAAAGCTAAAGAAGAAGCTGATATTGAATATTTAACAGAAGATTTGCCTAAAATGTTGACTTCCATGAAGATTGGAGCCAGTCGCATCCGGGAAATTGTCCTCAGTTTACGAATATTTTCTCGTTTGGATGAAGCCGAGTTTAAAACTGCTGATATCCATGAAGGGATTGACAGTACTCTATTAATTTTACAACACCGGATCAAATCCCAAAGTCATCGCCCTCAAATCACAGTGATTAAAGAGTACGCTGAAATTCCTAAAATTCAGTGCTTTGCAGGACAATTGAATCAAGTATTTATGAATATTTTGGCAAATGCTATTGATGCTTTAGAAGAGGCTTTTCAAAATGGGCTTTGTCCAGAACCAATAATTCGTATTTCTTCAGCGCAGGTGAATCAAAATGTCGTTATTCAGATTGCTGATAATGGCACAGGGATTCCAGAAGCAATCCAATCACATCTATTTGACCCCTTTTTCACTACAAAACCAGTTGGTAAAGGTACTGGTATGGGATTATCTATTAGCTACCAAATTATTACTGAAAAACATGGCGGCTCGTTACAGTGCATTTCATTACCGGGACAGGGTGCAGAGTTTGTAATTACAATCCCGATTCGATAGGTGATTTTGCACAATAGTCAGGGATTGTAAATCCCTGTCT
>NZ_KV757685.1 GCF_001712795.1 Nostoc sp. KVJ20 | reverse complement strand
GGAACAGCGAATAGGTAACCGGGAACAGGGAAGAAGGAATAAAAGTGTACTGATTTTTTTTCAAACATCAAATACGCGTCCTATAGTAGAATTCCCAAAATTCAATAACTGTGTAACATTCCTCTATAGAATTTCAACTGATCGCCGCGATCCCTAGAACCGCAAGGCGGAATTAAAAATTAAAAATTAAAAATGAATACAGCATAAGGGTTTCGTTGATTTGGAATGATTGGTTTATTTACGCCGTGTTGTACTAGTGTGTTGACTTTGTACCTTTTTAGGGGTCAAAAATTCATGCACAATCCTTTCCAATCTAAGAGGAGTAAAATTTGCAGTGGGAAAAGTTATTCTTCGCATTTTTTAAGTAATGAGTAATGAGTAAATACCCATTACTCATTACTCATTACTCACTACTCATTTGATTTGGGGCTGAATCGTCATACACTGATTTTGAACTAATGAAAGCGGTTGCCCTCAAAGAAACGATGAGCGAAAGTAAGATATCAGAGATATTAGAAACCTTCGAGGCAGACTTGCTGTCGGAGTGGACTCAAGAACTAGCCACTGTGAATATTCGGAGAGGCTTGATTAAAGAAGCACAGCTAAAGGAGGAGTGCCGGGAATTCCTTAGTTTGTTTCGGATTGCCGTTGGGCAGGGCAACTTTACCAATATTCAGACAGCGACATGGCAAGATATGCGGGAGATGCTCAACAGCATTTCTCGATCGCGATCGCAAAATGGTTTCACACCCTCAGAAACGGCTACATTCGTCTTTTCGTTCAAGCAACCCCTCTTCAACCGAATGCGTCAGCAATTGAAAGACCCCATTGAGTTGGGTGAAAATATCTGGCTAGCCACAAACTTACTCGATCAGCTAGGATTGCTGACCATTGAAATCTATCAAAAGGCGCGGGAAGAGGTGATTTTGCGGCAGCAGGAAGAGTTAATGGAGCTGTCTACCCCAGTGGTTAAACTCTGGGAGGGAATTTTGGCATTGCCGATAATCGGTACTCTGGATAGTACCCGGACTCAAATGATGATGGAGTTGTTATTGCAGAAGATTGTCGAAACCAGTTCAGAAGTTGCCATTATTGATATTACCGGGGTTCCCACTGTCGATACCCTGACTGCTCAACATCTGCTCAAGACTATTACTGCCGCCCGTCTCATGGGAGCCGATTGTATGATCAGTGGCATTCGTCCTCAAATTGCCCAAACAATCGTCTATCTCGGCATTGATTTGACAAATGTAGTCACAAAAGCAACCTTAGCCGATGCCTTTCTGACGGCGCTAAAACGGTTGGGAACGACCATTACCCGCTCTCAATCCAAATAGCTGGAAGAAAGCAATGGAATGCATTCCTATACTTAAAGTGGGCAATTTTCTACTTGTGACAATCCAAGTAGATATGCACGATCACCTTGCCATGACGCTACAAGAAGACCTGACAAACCGCATCACTCAAACTCACCCTCACGGTGTCCTGATCGATATTTCGGGATTAGAGATTGTTGATTCTTTCATTGGTAGGATTTTAGCCAACATTGCCAGAATATCAAGGGTGCTGGATACTGAGACTGTTGTCGTCGGGATGCAGCCTGCTGTGGCAATTACTCTAGTGGAATTGGGGCTATCGCTGACGGGTATTCGCACTGCCCTAAACGTTGAAAAGGGTATGGCATTGTTGCGATCGCTTCCAGCGGGCGGGACGCCATCGTCATTCAATGAAACCACAAATCAAATCACTGCCACTAAATCGGGTGCAGATGATGATGGAGAAGACTGAAACGATTAACATTCAATCTTCTATAGATGTAGTTTTAGTTCGGCAGTCTGTGCGCCAGCTGGCCGTGGAAATTGGCTTTGGCTTAGTAGACCAAACTAAAATTATCACCGCCGCCAGTGAGTTAGCCCGTAATACCCTAGACTACGGAGGGGGCGGTACACTCAAGCTAGAAACGCTTCAGGAAGGGCGACGACGAGGACTCCGACTGACCTTTGAAGATCGGGGGCCGGGAATTTCCGATATCGAACTGGCGCTGAAGGATGGGTTCACCACAGGCAACGGCTTAGGTATGGGGCTGGGTGGTGCCAAACGACTTGCCAACGAGTTTGAGATTCAGTCTGTGGTGGGAGAAGGAACACGGATAATAATTGTACGATGGAAATAAAATGAGAGAATCTGTCGCCGTCACAATTACTGAATCTAGCCAAACTGGGGAAGCTAGACGGGTAGCGATGGCTTTAGCAACTCGGCTCGGTTTTCAAGAAACAGAACGGGGCAAGGTTGCGATTGTGGTGACAGAAATTGCGAACAATCTGGTACAGCACGCCCACGGCGGAGTCGTGTTGCTGCGATCGCTCAAGGAAGATTCCAGAGTTGGCATTGAAATCTTATCGCTAGATAAAGGACGGGGAATGGTCGATGTGGATGAGTGTTTGCAAGATGGCTTTTCCACAGCCGGAACCTTGGGCAATGGTATGGGTGCAATTCGTCGCCTTTCTAGTTTATTGGAAATTTACTCCGTTCCCAACCAAGGTACAGCCCTTCTCGCCCATATCTGGACAGACTCAGCACCCCATCAACCTGAGAAGATTTTAGAAATTGGAGCAATCTGTTTGCCCAAACAAGGAGAAGAGGTTTCAGGAGATACCTGGACATCGGAAGTCGATTGTTGCCGTAGTCTGTTGTTAGTAGCTGATGGTTTAGGGCACGGGCCTGCGGCTGCTTCTGCTGCTGACGCAGCCGTAAGAATCTTTCAAGAACATCATCATCGTTCTCCGGGTGCGATCGTCGAAGCTGCCCACGCCGCCTTGCGAAGTACGCGAGGAGCAGTACTTGCCATTGCCGAAATCGACTTTGAACAACAGTCTGTCCGCTTTGCTGGAATTGGCAACATCGCTGCTAGCATTTTCTCCTTTACTGAGCATCGTCATCTGCTATCTCACAATGGCACTGTCGGACATGAAATCCGCAAAATTCAAGAGTTTAGCTATCCCTGGTATGCCAACGGAATTTTAATTATGCATTCTGACGGATTAGGCGCTAAGTGGCAGATTGCTCGCTATCCCGGCTTGATGCAAAAACATCCCAGCCTGATTGCAGGTGTGCTATACCGAGACTTTTACCGAGAGCGGGACGATGTTACGGTGTTAGTTGCGAAAGGAATGGGCAGTTAAGGCTAATGAGTAATGAGTAATGAGTAATGAGTAATGAGTAATGAGTGGATTGTTTTTTATTTTTCTTTCAATTTGTTGATTGAAGTTGTTAATATTTTAATAATTCTTTCATTCTCTTCTATCAGATTTTGAAATTTTGATTTTGACACCAACTCCGATTTGATCATTATTTTTATCCAATAAATGGTTTCGTTGGCTTCCTTTAAGGCTATAGAATACTTATTGATAAAGTCTTTATTGGATTGTGCATATTTAGCTTCTGAACAGTTTGCACCTATTGATGTCCTGCTTATTAAAAATTGTTTAGACAAGATTTTACCAGCGTCGTCAAAAGGTCTTTTATTTAGCTCGGAATAAGCTTTAATAACTCTGATTGCAAAGTTTTCTGTTCTTTCTTGAATACTGATACTTACGTTATAATTAATCATGAGTAAAAAAAGAATGTGGTAATTCAACTTTACTTTATAAGTAATGGGTATTTACTCATTACTCATTACTCATTACTTATTACTTAAAGAACGCGAAAAATAACTAGAAGTTTAAGAATTTTGAATTGGAGCGAAGCAACTTGACAATCCTTTTGGCGATCGCCATTCAGTACGAACAGGATGTTGTGCAAGCTCGGCAACGAACTCGTGAGATCGCCGAGCAGTTGGGCTTTGATGTGCAAGATCGGGCGCGATTGGCAACGGCAGTTTCCGAAATTGCCCGTAATGCCTTTCAATATGCCCAAGACGGAACAGTTGAATTTTCTGTGGTAGGAGAGCCGCAAGCGTTTCTGATTCAGATTCAAGATCGGGGTGGGGGCATTCCTGATTTAGAGGACGTTTTGGCCGGACGCTACACCTCTGAGATGGGAGCGGGGCTAGGCATCATGGGCACTCATCGGTTGATGGATTTGTTTGAGATTGAATCGCTGCCGGGACAGGGAACAAAGGTAACAATCGGCAAAAGGTTGTCGAAACGCACACCTACTTTCACCGATTCGCAATTGCAGCAGATTCGAGAAATCATAATGGGGCGATCGCCTGAAAATCCCTATCAAGAAATTCAGCAGCAAAACCAAGAATTACTCCGGGCTATGGCAGAGCTACGGAAGCGCGAGGAAGAATTAAGCCAACTCAATCAAGAGTTGGAAGATACTAATCGCGGTGTGGTTGCACTCTATGCAGAACTAGATGAGAAAGCCAGTTCTCTGCAACAGGTAAACGATCTAAAAACCCGCTTTCTCTCGAATATGAGTCACGAGTTTCGCACGCCGCTCAACTCGATTTTGTCCCTCTCTCGGATGCTGCTAGCCCGGATGGATGGGGATTTAACTATCGAGCAAGAAAAGCAGGTGACATTCATCCAAAAGGCGGCGAACGGATTATCAGAATTGGTCAATGATTTGCTGGATTTGGCAAAGGTGGAAGCTGGAAAAATTGAAGTGCGTCCCAGTTCCTTTGAAGTGAGTGATTTGTTTGCCACGCTGCGGGGGATGCTACGCCCATTATTGGTTCAAGGTTCCTCTGTCACCCTAATTGTCGAGGAAGCTGAAGACATTCCACCGCTCTATAGCGATGAGGGCAAAATTGCTCAAATTCTCAGAAACTTTGTCTCAAATGCGCTGAAATTTACCGAGCGGGGAGAGGTGCGCGTCAGCGCTGTGCAAACGGGTCATACCATCACCTTCTCTGTATCTGATACGGGCATCGGCATTGCTCCTGGCGATGAAGAACGGATTTTTGAAGATTTTATGCAAATTGACTCCCCTCTGCAAAAGCAGGTGAAGGGAACCGGGTTAGGATTGCCGTTATCGCGCAAGCTAGCGGAACTACTTGGGGGCAGCATTTCGGTGAAAAGTCAGCTAGGTGAAGGCTCTACCTTTACAGCCTTGATTCCCATCGTCTACCCAAATGCCACCGAATTGACTACCGTACTGCAACCAATCGCATCAGTTGAGCTAACTCGCCTGCCCATTCTGGTGGTTGAAGATCATCCAGAAACCCTATTTATTTATGAAAAGCACCTTCAGGAATCAATCTATCAATTGATTGCTACCCGTACCTTAGCTCAGGCAAGGCTGGCCTTACAAAAACTTCGACCGACGGCGATTATACTAGATATTCTGCTGGAGGGGCAAAACGGCTGGACGTTCTTGCGAGAAATCAAAGGAGATGAAACAACCCGCACTATCCCTGTACTGGTTATTACCATTGTTGATAACGAGAAGCAAGCACTAGCGCTAGGAGCAAACGGTTTCCTAATTAAGCCGGTAGACAGATTGCCGTTGTTGAACAAACTTAATAGGCTAATTACTGAGAACAAGCCTCAAAAAGTCTTGTTAATTGACGATGATCCCGCCTATCGATATCTGGTGAAACAGTTGTTAATAAATACACCTTTGAGCATTTTAGAAGCCACGAATGGAAAACAAGGATTAAATTTGGCACAACGGGAGCAGCCAAACGCCATCGTGCTGGACTTGGAGATGCCAGAGATCGGCGGGTTTGATGTACTCAAGCAACTTAAAAACAATTCCGTCACTCAGTCGATTCCTGTGATTATTCACTCATCTGCTCAACTGGATGCAGAAGCGCAGAGCAGGTTAGCGGCGCAAAGTATAGCCATTGTTTCCAAAGAAATAGGCTCTCAAACTACGGCAATTGCCCAACTTCAAGATGCGCTCGTCAAAGCCGGACTCGTTCTAGAGGTTTCAGGGAAAAGTCATGTCTGAGCCACGGGTTACGATCCTGCATGTTGACGATAACGAAGCCAATCGTTACGTTGTTACCCGTATTTTGCAAAATGCAGGTTTTAGCGTCGTGGAAGCGGCAAATGGAGCAACAGGCTTAGAAGCTGTTGCAAAGTTTCAGCCTGACTTAGTAATTTTAGATGTCCAATTACCAGATATCAGCGGCTTTGAAGTCTGTCGCCAAATTAAGGCAAACCCGGAAACGGCTTTTATCCCTGTGCTACACCTTTCTGCAAGTTTTGTCCAAAGCCAGGATAAAGCAGAAGGCTTGGATAGTGGTGCCGATGCTTATCTGGTGCAACCTGTTGAACCAATTGAACTGCTTGCCACTTTGCGATCGCTGCTGCGAATTCGCCGAGCAGAGGAAGCTGCTTTGTCCTCAGCGCGAGAGTGGCAAATCACCTTTGACTCCATGAACGACGGCGTATCTCTGGTTGACGGTGAAGGGATAATTATGCGCTGTAATCGAGCGATGATGCAGCTTTTTAACAAGCCCTCCCACGAAATCTTAGGTTATGCCCACAATGAACTGATGGGCGCAAAATTGGGAATCGGCGATGGCACTTGTTTTCGCCGTGCGAAACAAAGTCACCAACGGGAAATTCTCGAATTCCAGTTCCAAGAACGCTGGTTTGCCAAAACTATTGACCCGGTACTTGATGGGGATGGGACTCTGACAGGGGCAGTTTTTATTCTGTCAGATATCACCGAACGTAAGCGAGCAGAAGCATTGCTCCATGAGCAAAACGATCGCCTCAATCAACTGATGATTTCTTTGCAGCAACAGACTGAACAAGCGGAGCAAGCTAACCGCATCAAAGATGAGTTTCTAGCAGTGCTGTCTCATGAATTGCGATCGCCCCTAAATCCAATTCTGGGTTGGGCAAGAATTCTACAAAAGAGTCATCAGGATGCAGCCAAAACTCAGTACGCTCTCGAATCCATTGAGCGCAACGCGAAACTGCAAGCACAACTAATCGAAGATTTGCTCGATGTGTCGCGTATTCTCCAAGGAAAGTTGAATTTAAACACAGTTCCAGTTGGTCTAAATTCTACCATCAAAGCTGCCCTTGAAACCGTGCGGCTGGCTGCTGAAGCTAAATCTATTCAGATTCAAACAATGTTTGAACCGAATGTTGGGCCAGTGTTGGGTGATTCTGGTCGTTTGCAACAAGTTGTTTGGAATCTACTTTCTAACGCGATTAAATTTACCTCACCCGGTGGTCGAGTAGAGGTGCGGTTAGAAACAATCAAGGATGAAGTAGATACTCATGCTGCGGAATATACTCAAATTACTGTCAGCGACAATGGTAGGGGCATCTCTGCTGAGTTTCTGCCCTACGTCTTTGACTACTTCCGCCAAGCCGATGGGACAACGACGCGAAAATTTGGCGGGTTGGGGTTAGGGTTAGCGATCGTGCGTCATTTGGTTGAATTGCACGGCGGAACTGTTCACGCAGACAGTCCTGGAGAAGGACAAGGAGCAGTATTTAAAGTTAAACTGCCACTGATCGCTACTTCAACATTGAATCAAGTTAATACAGCCGATCGCGATCGCTCAGATTTAAATCTCAATGGATTGCAAACGCTGCTTGTAGACGATGATAGAGATTCGCGGGAGTTTATTGCCTTTGTGCTAGAACAGTACGGGGCACAAGTGACCGAAGCAGACTCAGCACATGATGCTCTGAGCAATTTGATGCAAGCAAAATTTGATTTGTTAATTAGTGATATTGGTATGCCCGATATGGATGGCTATACCCTAATTCGTCAAATTAGAAACCAGTCACCCGATCAAGGCGGAGAAATTCCAGCGATCGCCCTGACTGCATATGCGGGAGAAATTGATCGACAACAAGCACTAGCCGCCGGATTTCAACATCATATTTCTAAACCAATTGAGCTAGAAGTATTAATACAGGCTATTTTGACGATAGTAACGGTTTAGCAACCTGAATTTTTTGATTGGGGAACTCCAAGAAATAAATTATCCAATATTGTGGAGTGGGCAACGGACTGGGCTATTGTGTCGCCACTGGTGTCAACTTAAG
>NZ_KV757684.1:6278-6898 GCF_001712795.1 Nostoc sp. KVJ20 | reverse complement strand
TGCAAAGCTCTTTGGTAGGCGGAGATCGCTTCTTCCAACTTCCCTTGATTGTACCGCACTCGCCCCAGGTTATTGTGAGCGTTTGCATAGTTTGGGTCAATTTGCAAAGTTCTTTGGTAGGCGGCGATCGCTTCTTTCACTTTCCCTTGTTCGTACAGCGCATTCCCCAAGTTGTAGTGAGCAGTAGCATTATTTGGGTCAATTTGCAAAGTTCTTTGGTAGGCGGCGATCGCTTCTTCCAACTTCCCTTGACCGTGCAGCACTAGCCCCAGGTTATTGTGAGCAGTAGCATTGTTTGGGTCAATTTGCAAAGTTCTTTGGTAGGCGGCGATCGCTTCTTCCAATTTCCCTTGTTCGTACAGCGTATTCCCCAAGTTATTGTGAGCGCTTGCAAAGTTTGGGTCAATTTGTAAAGCTCTTTGGTAGGCGGCAATCACTTGTTCCAATTTCCCTTGACCGTACAGCGCCTTCCCCAGGTTATTGTGAGCGATTGCATAGTTTGGGTCGATTTGCAAAGCTCTTTGGTAGGCAGCGATCGCTTGTTCCGATTTCCCTTGACCGTACAGTGCATTCCCCAAGTTATTGTGAGCCATTGCAAAGTTTGGGTCAATTTGCAAAGC
>NZ_KV757684.1:0-6217 GCF_001712795.1 Nostoc sp. KVJ20 | reverse complement strand
TTCCAACTTCCCTTGATCGTACAGTGCAATCCCCAGGTGACTGTAAGCGATTGCATAGTTTGGGTCGATTTGCAAAGCTTTTTGGTAGGCGGCGATCGCTTGTTCCAACTTCCCTTGACCTTGTTGTAGTGCATTCCCCAGGTTATAGTGAGCGATCGCATAGTTTGGGTCGATTTGCAAAGCTCTTTGGAAGGCGGCGATCGCTTGTTCCAACTTCCCTTGATCGTACAGTGAAATCCCCAGGTTACTGTAAGCGATTGCATCGTTTGGGTCGATTTGCAAAGCTCTTTGGAAGGCGGCGATCGCTTGTTCCAACTTCCCTTGAGCGTGCAGTACATTACCCAGGTTATTGTGAGCGTTTGCATAGTTTGGGTCGATTTGCAAAGCTCTTTGGAAGGCGGCGATCGCTTGTTCCAACTTCCCTTGATCGTACAGTGCAATCCCCAGTTTATTGTGAGCGATTATAGAGTTCGGGTCAAGACGGAGGGCTGCTTTGTACTTGACGGCTGCTTCCTCGAACTTTTTAGCTTCGTGCAAACGATCCGCTTCGTTTATCAGGCTTGTGACTTTATCTTGGCGCTTTTCTTGCTCTTGTGCAATGACTTGCTCCTCAAGCTGAGTTACATCCTCATCCCCGAGTTTTAGCATCTGCTGATAATTCTTTAGTCCTTCACGGCTGTGTTCGCTGAGTGGATACTCCCGTTGCAGGACTTTGATTAATTCTTGCTCGTATCGTCGCAACTTTTGCTGATAGTCCTCCAGTGATACCTCTACCTTTTGAATACTGACAACCTTGAGATACAAATCTCCTCGTTGATTGGTTATCGGGTTAAGTTTACCTTTACCTCGAACCCGCAGTTTCTTACCAGGACTAAAACCAGATGGAACAGTCACAGTAATTGAGCCATCATCCAGTGCAATCTTCTTTTCTGTACCGTAGGTCAATTCAGCAATACTCAGAGGAAGTTCTAGCGTTAAGTCAGTTTGAATTTGATTATTAGGTTGAGATGAAGCATTATCTGTTGCGGGTTTGAGAGCAAGAGGCTTTTGGTTTGCTGAACTGTCTTTGGGTGGTGAGTAATTCGAGCTAGCAACTAATAGCGCCACTTCTTGCCGAATTCCCTTGATAACTTCTAAGAATGCTTCATCTCGGTCACTCCAGCTTTTGATCGGTTTGCGATTACTTGGCAGGGGTGACAATTTATCAATGGGAGGATTGTCCCAATCTGCATGGCGTAGCAATACCGGAATCACACGAGCCTTACCTGCGGCATTTTGTTCTAAGGCTCGTGTAACTTCAACTGTCCAGTGATAGTCTGAAGCAATAAAATCTGGACTCACCAACAGTAGAATTAGCCCAGCCCGTTTAAGGTACTTATTAATTTCATCTTGAAACTCTTGCCCAGCAATAATTTCGCGCTTGTGCCAACTGGTAATAGTTTGTTCACGCAGCAAAGTTGCTAGATGCTTCTCTAGCTCTTCGCGCAGTTCTTCATCTTCTTGGTGATAAGAAATAAAAACTTCAATAGACTTCATAGGAAATATGGCAAGACGTTGGCTGGTTTAAAAGAAAACTACAAAAACTTTTGCTCAATTTCCTCAAGCTGCTGATCTAATCTACTCTGTTCTGTTTGGGTTTCCTGAATTTGCGCTTCTAGCTTAAACTTTGTCGCTGTATCTGTTTCAATGCCGTATGCTTGGCGCAGCCGACCTAATTTTGTGCTAGCCAGGTCATACTGTTGTTGCAGTGAATCCCGTTCTTGCTCGAATCGGCGACGCTGGCGTTCAGTTAAACCCCCACTCGTTGCAGCAGCGCTGGAAGTCGCAGGTATAGTAGTTCCAGAAGCAGTTGAGGAGGAGGGTTTTGATTTAGTAATGTCTTCCACAACTCTGCGAATCCCTTGAGCGACATTTAAAAAAGCCTCATCTTGGTCTTGCCAGGTGGTGACAGGTTTAGCATTTTTGGGGAGTGCTTGCAGTTTACCAAAAGGCGCACCATTCCAGTCTGACGGCTTGAGAATAATCGGAATTACACGAGCTTCCCGCGTTTCATGTCGCTCCATTGCCCGTGTCATTTCTTTATCGAAGCAGTAATCTGAAGCCAGAAAGTTAGCACTCACTAGCAGCAGAATGATATCTGCAATTTCAAGATTGTCATCGATCGCATTTGCCCATTCACTCCCAGCACTGATTTCGCGGTCATGCCAAGCTTCAATAACTCCCTGACGTTTCATCATGCTAAGATGAGTTGCCAACTCGTCTCGTAACGCTTCGTCTTTGTGGGAGTAGGAAAAAAATACTTTAACTGCATTAGACATATTCTTGAATCTACTTCATTAAATAGCTGTATAGGAGTATATAAGTTAATTTTCCCAAAATAAAAGCCCAAACGGAGAATATTTATCTATTCTCTGCGATCGCTATTGGCAAATTCTCTAAAAAGACAAAGCAATTAACTTTTTAACTCGACAATTCGTGTTCCAATTACGAATTACGAATTGGTATTAGCCACCCAAAAATCTGCTCAACCGTCAAATCCAGTGTTAAAAACTTTGGTGTGGGAAGACAATCGCTACCTATCAACTCAATAGGTTCCTGTCCTGGTAAAAATGCTAAAATCAGTCGTTCCTCTGGATCAATTAACCATCCTATCTGAGTACCATGTTTAAGGCAGTGCAAAATATTACTGATAACTTTAGTAGCTCTTTGCTCAGGTGAGAGAATTTCTACAGTCCAGTCGGGATAAATTTCAAAAGCATTGGGTACTTCGCCATCAGCTTCAAAAGGAATTCGTTCCCAAATGAATACAGCAGCATCGGGAATAACAGAACGTTCAGCAAAGCTACAACGCAATTCTGGAAAGGCGAGGGCAATTTGTGAGCTTTCGGCAACTTGATTTACAGCATCACAAAACTTGAGTTGCAGACGAGAGTGTTTGCCTTGAGGCATAGGTTTCTGGTAAATTTGACCGTCAATAAACTCACTGGCAGGCTTGGTTTCTGGCAGTTTGAGGAATTCTTCGAGGGTGAGAGACGAAGGAGTTGCTGTTGTCATCGCCTTGAGTTCAGTATCATTGCCACTCTGCCAAAATTTTATCGTTTATATTTTTTGCTGAGATAAATCCATCAAATTTGCCAGCTTGTAAACTACCCGCGCCCCCACATTACCATCCCACTCAGCATCCCCAACTTCGCAGATATCAAAGCCAATAATTTTTCTGCCACTATTCACCAATTCCCGGAACAGACAAAAAGTTTGCTCTAATTCCAACCCACCTGGAACAGGAGTACCTGTACTCGGACAGAGTTTTGGATCTAGACCATCTACATCAAAGCTAATGTAAACATACTCAGGTAAATGACTGATAATTTCTCGGCATAAATCAATCCAAGTTGTTCCAGAGTAAAGCTTTTGCTTAATAGCTGGGTCGTAATAAGCAATAATGCGACTATCAGATTGGTCAATCATTTGCACTTCATCATGACTAATATCACGCAAACCCACCTGCACCAGCTTGGAAATTTGCGGTATTTTCATCGCATTAAACATGATAGACGCATGAGAAAACTCAAATCCCTCATAAGCATCACGTAAATCTGCGTGGGCATCAATATGCAAAATGCCATAGTTTGAGTATTTAGCCGCTAATGCTTGAAAATAACCTAAAGGTGAACTGTGATCTCCACCAATGACTGCAACTCGCTTACCATGATTAATTGCTTCTTGACAATTTTCAAACAGCCATTGATTAACCTGTTCACCAGCCTGATTAATTTCTGTCAGGACAGGTGTTAAATCTGGTGTATCTGAGAGTTGTTTACCTTGGGCTAATCGCTCAATAATTTTTGCTGCCAAGGTGCGATAATATGTGTTCTTCTCTAAAATATCTTGGGGAATTTCCACCATAAAAATTCCCTGTTTCCAACCATTAGGGTTATCAAAATCGAACAAATCTAGTTGAGTCGAAGCATCGAGAATTCGCTGTGGGCCATTAGCAGTGCCAGCGCCATAGGAAACAGTGACTTCCCACGGCACACCAAAGACAATCAGGTTTGCAGACTCGTAATCGCAAGGCAAACCTAAGAGGTTGCCATTTACTTCACCTACGCCGCTGGGATTGTAGTCTTGTAGTTGATTACTCATCAAATAATCTTCTGGATTTAGGTAGATGGACAGCACGCTGCCTAGTGGACATCTGCATTGTAATACAAACAAACAAAGTAGAAAGTGGGGGAAGAAGAACTATTGATCCATGCCCGAATGGCACTAAGAAAAGGGAAAATCGTTGAGGCAGCAGGGGTACAGAGGAGCGGAGGAGCAGGGGAGAAAGAAGAAATTTTAGGCATTGCGCTCAGATATTTATAAATTCCCCTCTGCCCCCCTGCTCCCCTGCCCCTCTGCAATCCCTACGCCGCTTACCTTTCAGCTTAACTTAGTGCCATTAGATCCATGCCCCATGCCCAATACCCAATTCCCAATAACTATTTACCAATATCTTCATTCCATAGTTCGGGGTTAGCTTCAATAAACTCACTCATCATTTGTTCGCATTCGTCAAGATTAAGATCAATTACTTCCACACCGTGAGATACCATAAATTCTTTAGCACCAGGAAAAGTTCTGGATTCTCCAGCGATGACTTTTTTAATGCCAAATTGTACCACTGCCCCAGCGCACAAGTAACACGGCATTAAGGTTGAATAGAGTGTTGTACCTCTATAACTGCCAACCCTTCCAGCATTGCGGAGACAATCGATTTCGGCATGGGTGACAGGATCGCCGTCTTGCACACGTTTATTGTGTCCTCTGCCGAGAATTTTGCCATCCTTGACAAGAACCGAACCAATGGGAATTCCACCTTCTTGTCTGCCTTGTTTTGCTTCCTGAATTGCAGCTTTGATAAACTCATCCATATTAATAATTCTCCTTTTATGTCAAAACAACTAGTATTAATGGATCACGATGGTGGTGTAGATGATTATCTAGCAACTATGCTGCTGTTGACGATGGATCATATTGAACTCCTTGGTGTTGTCGTCACTCCAGCAGATTGTTACGTTCAACCGGCTGTTAGCGCCACACGTAAAATTATAGATTTGATGGGATTTTCTCATATCCCGGTTGCAGAAAGTACTGTGCGCGGGATTAATCCATTTCCTACTCTCTATCGCCGTGATTCGTTTATCGTTGACCATCTCCCCATTCTCAATCAAAGGGAAACCATCACTACGCCTCTGCTTGCCGAAACAGGTCAAGATTTTATGATCCAGGTGTTACGTGACGCATCAAGCCCCGTAACGTTGATGGTAACGGGGCCGTTGACGACGGTTGCAGTAGCATTGGACAAAGCACCAGACATTGAAGCCAAGATTCACAAGATTGTGTGGATGGGGGGTGCATTAAATGTCCCTGGTAATGTAGAAAAAAGTCTGGAAGCGGGACAAGATGGTTCTGCTGAATGGAATGTTTATTGGGACGCGGTTTCAGCCGCGCGGGTATGGCAAACCCAAATTGAAATTATTATGTGTCCTTTAGATTTAACTAACAATGTCCCTGTCACATCAGAATTAGTGCAAAAAATGGGACGACAACGCCAGTATTCCATATCTGATTTAGCTGGACAATGTTATGCACTAGTTATCCCCCAAGATTATTATTTTTGGGATGTTTTGGCAACAGCTTATTTGGGACATCCAGAATTTTACCAACTGCGCGAATGGGAAACAGAAATTATCACCACTGGCCTTAGTCAGGGGCGTACTAAAGTAGTACCCGGTAGTCGGAAAATTTATGCAATGGATAAAGTCGATAAAGATGCTTTTTATAATTACATTTTGCAGCAATGGGCAAGATAAAAATAAGCCCCTACAGCTTATAGTTTTGCTTCATGAGATAAGAGATCGTTTCCTTAATAGTAATATTCATAGTGTTGCCCAAAGAAATGGCTTAATACCAATTTAATGTGAAGTTGCACATATCTTGATCCCCCTAAATCCCCCTTAAAAAGGGGGACTTTAAATTCCCCCCTTTATAAGGCTACCGTGTATACACAAGTTGAATTACCCCCCTTAATCCCCCCTTGTAAAGGAGGGAAACCGGAAAATCTTGTTCCCTCCCCTTTGCAAGGGGAGGGTTAGGGTCTTTCAAGGGTAGGGGTTTAAAAATCAGGCAGTAGAGAGAGTGATTTGAGACACATGAAGTTGTGGAGGGGAAGTGG
>NZ_KV757683.1:5208-36763 GCF_001712795.1 Nostoc sp. KVJ20 | reverse complement strand
CAATTGAAAACTGTTGGTCAAAAATTAAAACTTCACTACGTTCTATTGGAGCTAGAAGTTATCCAGACTTAGCAAAAGCAATTGAAACTGCTTTTACTCAAGTCTCGTTAACTGATATTTATAATTGGTTTACCCATTCTTGTTACTGTACTTCACCAGACTGAGAAATGCTATAACGCACCCTACTGTTACAAAATAAAATTCCAAAACTGCGATACTATTGGCTTTAAGATTTTGAGTTTTTCAGCAGGAGTTGACAACCACATGAGAACGGGTTGGGACTTTCTGTGCGATCGTCCGTAATCACTTCAATGGAAAGTTTACTGTTGTAAATCAATTCGTCATAATCCATTAATGCATCCCACATGATCGTGCCAGTGGGGAAGCCTACCTTTAAAGCTGCATCAGCTATTAACTCTTGCCATTTCTGAATCTCTGGATCTTGCGATTTGCAGTAATCGAGAATGGCAATAAATGCACCGGGCTTAGTTACTCGTAGAATCTCTTGAAAAGCACGGACAGGATGCTCAAGGATACAGAAAGTAAATCCCGACACTGCTGCATCAAAGCTATTATCAGGAAAATCAAGATTGTAGATATCCGATATCTTAAAAGTGACATCTGCGGATACACGCTTTTTACGTGCTTCATCCATCATCTTCTCAGAAAGATCAACACCTACGACACTTACACCTTCAGGATAGGCCGGAAGATTAAGACCTGTTCCTAGCGCAACATCCAGGACGGTTTGTCCCGGCTTCAGCTGCAAAGAAGCAATTAGGGGTTCGCGCTCGATGTGCCAATAACGCCTCACAATTGCCTCATAATCTACTGCCATCTGCTCGTAAGTTTCTATCAAATTATCAATCTTCATAGATTTTTTAACAAATAGGACTACTGATTTAACTATGTGTTCAACTGTGGGGTGTGTTAGCGCCCAAGCCTTGTGTATTGTACTACTACTTAAACAACTTGACAATTCTAAATTAGTATAAATTTAAACAACTCCATGAGCTTTTAGCCGCAGAGGAATCTGAATGATAAACTCGGTTCCAACTCCCGAAGTTGAGATGCACTCCAGTTTACCGCCGTGTTTTTCCGTGATGATTTGGTAGCTGATGGACATACCCATTCCGGTTCCTTTGCCAATGGGTTTGGTGGTGAAAAAGGGATCGAATATTCGTTGCTGAAGTTCTTTAGAAATCCCGATTCCGTTATCTGCGATCGCAACTTCTAACCATGTTGAATTAACCACAGATGTGCGAATCTTAATTCGATTGGGGTTATCCTCGATTTCCTGATAGGTGCGCTTGGCATTATTTTCTTCTAATGCATCAATGGCATTCACTAAAATATTCATAAACACCTGGTTGAGTTTTCCGGCATAACATTCTACTAGGGGTACAGTGCCGTAGTCTTTAATCACCTCAATTTCAGGTTGTTCTGGTTTAGCTTTGAGACGGTGTTGCAAAATCATCAAGGTGCTGTCGATGCCTTCATGAATATCGACGCTTTTGAATTCTGCTTCATCGATGCGAGAGAAGTTTCGCAGCGACAGTACAATCTGGCGAATGCGTTCAGTACCGACTTTCATCGAAGACAACATTTTTGGCAAGTCTTCTTGCAAAAACTCCAGTTCCATGTCTTCAGCAGCCGTTTGAATTTCAGCACTAGGGTTAGGATTATATTGCTGATATAACTGCACAAATGCTAATAAATCTTGGGTATATTCCTGCACATGGACAAGGTTGCCATGAATAAAGTTGACTGGATTATTAATTTCGTGTGCGACTCCAGCAACTAATTGTCCCAGACTAGACATTTTTTCACTTTGAATAACTTGAAATTGAGTGCGCTGCAATTCCCCTAATGCATTTTTGAGTTCCGTGGTGCGTTCTTCTACTCGATCTTCTAGTTCTTCTTTGCTTTTCTCTAAGGCTGTAAAGGATTCGTGTAGTTGCCTTGCCATCTGGTTGAAAGAGTTGGACAGGGTATTAAGTTCTTGAATGGCGCTACTTTCCACTGTCTGAGCTAAATTGCCAGATGCCATTGCTTTACTTGCCCAATTCAGGCGCAAAATTGGGCGTACAATCCAATGGGAGGTAAACACGCCCATCACCGAGGCAAGAACTAATGCCCCAATACAAAGTGCGATCGTGGTGTTGGTGTTGGCGTTAATTTGCGCCATGAATGCATTTTCTGGCAAACTCACTACCACCAGCCAATCTAAGCCATACTTGTCACGCCAAGGTACAACATCAACAAAATGACGTTTTCCTTGGAGTTCAAGCTGAAAATCCGTGTCTTGGATGATGGAGGTAAACCCGTTGAAGCTTTGGAGGTGTTTGGCAACGTTCTGGATGATTGCATCAGAACTGTCAATCGCCCGCACTCGCCGGATCTCTTGATTGACGAGGATAAAAGGCTTCTCTGTACCGGAACTGGCGATTAATGTACCATCCCGCTCTAAAAGGAACACCCGCCCAGATTGACTAATATTCAAATTGCGTAAAAAATCGCTGAGTTTCAATAGATGAATATCAGAGGCAATCATTCCTAGTAAGCGATTTTGCGAATCATAGATGGGACGACTAGCAGAGGCGGCAATGTAGGGGCCTGTTGGAAAATTTGCAGTATAAATCTTTGTCCAGATCGGTTTACCAGCAGCAATGGGTTGGGTGTACCAAATTTGGTTGAAGTTGTCCCAAGTAAAACGATTATTAACTTGAGTCCGATTACCCTGATTATCCGTGGCGTAGTTGGTATTGTTATTAGGAAGGTTGGCAGTCCAATCATCAATGGTGATCGTTTTGCCATCATAACGAGCGGCTCCCATTCCCTCACCCGTCGCTAGTCCAATACCAATATAAGTCAGGTCATAGGCCTGCATCTGATCCCAGAAATATTTGCCAAGGGTTTTGCGATCGCTCACATCCAATAATCCCCTGCGGATAGTATCTGCATTGATCTGATTAAGGGTTTGCGGAATGGAAAGACGAGACTTCAAATGTTCATCCACTACCTCACTGGTGCGATCCATCAACTGTTCTGCCAGATCATTAACTGCTCTTTGTCCATTTTTAAAAGACAAATAACCCACTAAACTAACTGCTCCAAAAATTTGGATGACGAAGGGAATAACAAGAACAATCTGTAATGGGAACGCTTTACCAATGCTTAGATAGTGAGTCTTCATTGCTGGAAGCTGGAAGTTGTGCTAATTTGATTTGCTTCTATAGTTCCCAAGATGTCCGCGTACTAACCTTTGTTTAAATTTTTTTTGTCAATCTAGGTCAGGGATCATATCAAAATATTCTCCAACTCCCTTAAAAAAGGCTTGCTCATAACCCTCTTTTACCCACTTCAGAAAATGGTCATCACAACCAGAGGGATCTTAACCGAACCGTATTGCAAGAGCAAGCCTCAAAGTATTCTCACTTCCTAGCTTTTACATTAAATTGCCAGCAATGACAACTATGTGTCTCTACCCGATGGTTTAATTATCTGAAAATTGCTGTCTCTATTGGTTTGAATATCTTAAAAGACATTTTTGAAGTCTAATTTATGATTCGTAGGTGGAGTTTTTTGATATTCACCGGATTCTATTATTTTTTTCAGAATAATAGCTCATCTACATCATTTTTGGTCTTCACTGAACTGGATTGAGCTATAAAGGAAATGTTTATGACATCACAATTTTTTCGTGGCATTAATTATACTGAAAAAGTCATTTCAGATAGTGATCAGAAAATTTTAGGAACTGCCGATCCAGACTGGTTTATTGTAGAAGGTAACAACAATGTCGTGAAGACGGGAAATGGCAACGATGTTGTCTTACTCGGAAGAGAACTAGACTTAATTTTTAATTTTGATACTAGCATTTTTAGTGGTCAGGTTTTGCAAACTAGTCCAACGTCTTGCAATAATGTGCTTGATGCGATCGTTCGTACTGGAGCAGGAGATGATTATGTCAGTTTAGGATCAGGCAATTACACAATTTCTTTGGGCAGTGGAAACAATTTTTTAGACGATTACGGTGGAAACTATCTATTCGATGGTGATGGTAATATTATCGGATTTGAGCCAATTTCAACATTAGTTGCCTCAGCAGGATCAGGCGATGATATTTTCTCTTTAAGTGGATTCGCCAACCGAACTATTAATGCGGGAAATGGTAACAACTTGATTTTGCTGGGAAGCGGTGATGCCAATATCAATACAGGCTCAGGAAATGACATTATCACCAGTGATATTTCAATATTGACTTATGTTATTGACACAGGATTGTCATCCTACAACCAAACTATAAAAGCTGGAAATGGTGATAATCAAATTGCTGTTGTTTCCTATGGCGAAACCACAATTCAAGCCGGCGGTGGCAATGATTTTATTTTTGCTGCTGGAATCTCTAATTCAAGTTTTGCCAAGATTTTTGCAGGTAATGGCAACAACACAATTATTACAAGTGATACAAACAGCACAATTAGGTCTGGCTCAGGTGATGACTTAATTTTTGCTGGTTCAGGTAATGACACTATCTATGGGGGAAATGGGAATGATGTAATCAATCTGCGAGGAGAAACGGTTTGTCTTCCGAACCCTTTAAGTACCGATACAAACCTGTTTGGTTCATCTCTTGAGGTAACAGGCGGGGGAAATGATACAGTCTACTTGGGTCAAGAGAAAGACACAGATACAGTAGTTTTAGGAAGCAGTGGCTTTGCTGCCATCTATGGCTTTGGTTGCAACGATCGCTTAAATGTCAGCGGCTTAAATGCCAGCTTCAGCCGGGTGGGAAATGATACGTTAATTAGTTCATGTGGTGGTTCTTTGGGAATTCTCAAAGGATATACAGGTTCAGTAAATTTAGTGTAGGAGTTGGAGTTGGTGCGATCGCCTAGCTGCATAGAATATGTTAGGACTTACGAACTGAAAACCTGAAACCTAGATTCCCCCTAACCCTTTAAAAAGAAGGGGTTGGGGGATTTTTTGCGTGTAGTCTTATGTAACGCATCATCTTAAACAAACGCAATTGCTTTTGTATTAAGACAAAGAAATTTTACTTACGAGTTAGGTTAAGCAGTTCTTTGGGAGAAGCAAGTAAGTCAATAGCCACGAAATAAATTTGACCTTGAGGATCGAGTAAAAATCGCCAAGCAATGTTCATCCCAACATTACCCCCAAACCAAGGAGTTTCCACCGTACCAGTAATTTTATGCTGTGTATAACCATCTTCTATGGTTTCCGAAACGCCTTTGGTTGGCTTCATCACTAACCCTTGTCCCTCATCTCGTAGATAGGAAGTGATCGCTTCTCGACCAACAATTGGTTTTTGGAATGGTGGTTGCAGCGCACCATTGTTAGCAAATAAAGCAACAGCAGCTTCAAAGTTATCTGCATTCATCGCTTCAATGTATTTCAGCACTGTCGGTTCTGTAACTCCCTCAATCGTAAATTGGGGACTTAGGGATGTACGTGGAAACTTAAAGTTTATGACTTCTGCCTGTTTGTTATCAGCCACAGACGGATCGAAGCCCATATTTACTACAGTATTGCGTAGTACAGTAATCTGCTGACTCTGATCGATTCTCTGAACAGCTTCTAGCACTGTTTTAACTTCAGTTGACATTTGATAGCCAGCAGGCATAGGAGCGACGATACCCTCTTTCATCCACTCTCCTAACTGCCACCAGAATCCTAATTTAGCGTTGACGCCAAAGTATGCATAAGAACGGCTGATGGGAGTATCAGCATTACTCGCTAAATCTCTCATTAACTGGGTTTGTTCTTCATGAGACATCTGCTTAATGTCGTTGAATATACCTTCCATTAATTGGAGATTTGCTTTTCCGGGAGCAGCTGGAGTAATTGTACGACCTAGTTCAGCGTAGGCATACCAGAGAAATGCTAGTTGATCGTCAACATTGAGTTTAGCAAACATTGCTGTAGTGGCTGGAACTGCATCTGCCACTTGAGTGCTAGAGAAAATATTGCGTGCGGACTCGATACTATAAGTCATGCTTATTACCTTAAAGATTTACCTATTTAGTAGTTGCTTTTAACTACATTTTGTAGCTAGAAGGGTAAATCTAGGGCATTTTTATTGGATGACATAGTTATCCCTAGATTTTTAAATTTGATTCATTTTTATCTACTACTCTGGCATCATAGCTGGTAAAGATTAACAAAAGACTAAGATTTTTAAGATTTATCTAATGAATATCATTGAATGAAATGTATATCTACTATTTATTTCAAATTTATAGTTGAATCAAAGTATTTTTTTGAAAAAGATATCCTTCTAAAGAAAGATATTGAGCTATATGTTATCTATCTATGGAAACAGATATCTACGTTTTCAGTTTTTTGACACTACAAATAGAATTTGGTAATTGCTTCAATTAGTTTTTTTTAATTACTGGCAGATTTATCTCTAGCCGTAGATTGGGCTAAATCAAGTGAAATCTGTCTAATGTAAGCCCTCGATTTGTTTATTAGTAAAATACAACTTACAATTTTTTGCGATCGCCATTTAGTTACGAGATGGCTGTATGTGGTTCAATAAGCCGCATTGTTGCAAGGATGGAATGCACTATAATTTGCCTATGATCAAACTTTAGCGTAGGCGTAGCCCGTCGTAGACATCGCTGATAAATCATAAATCTTACCTGGAATATATTAAATAATTGATTATTCCTAAGATTATTAAATGAGCCGGGTAAAACACATAGAACCATCTAGTTCGTGAACCTTGTTTACCATTGAATTGAAAAACAATGAGTCCTGCAAAAACTGCCCAACCTTGAGATATATTAATCATAGATAGGATTACTAAAGTAAAAAAGTGAAAGATGCACCAGTAGAGCAACCATATTTTGGGCTTTAGTTTGTCTGTAAGGGACATCAAGAAAATTACTCCAATCCCATAAGCTCCATAGGAAAAGTCCAAGTTCTCGGCAACTACTGCACACAATCCAATAATTATTGATTGCTGCCATAATTGCGGATAACGCTTTACTAAGCGCAACATCACAAGTCCAAGAACAAGCGTGTAAAGAATATTAAATGATAACCTCTGGAAAATAAAACTATAGATTGGCTGAGATATAATTGCTGTAATTAATAGCCTGCTTCCATAGCGGTACACATTTTTGGTGTGTTTTTCGCCTTTTGCCAAGAGCCATGCAAAAAGGGGAAAGCTCAATCGCCCAAAAAAGTGCAAGATTAGAAACTCTGGCATTAGCAAATAGCACACATGATCCATAACCATGAATACTACTGCTAAGATTTTAATGTTAAAAGCTGAAACTTTAATCACAACGTTACAGTTACCTTATTAGATTCGTTAATATAAAAT
Source organism: Nostoc sp. KVJ20 (assembly GCF_001712795.1). Lineage (GTDB taxonomy): Bacteria > Cyanobacteriota > Cyanobacteriia > Cyanobacteriales > Nostocaceae > Nostoc. Next base: position 29,406 of record NZ_KV757683.1, on the reverse strand, counting down.
ATCTAAAACTTTATTTATTTAATATAAGAGTTATTCAAAATCCTAGCAATTTGATAACATTAACAAAAAGGGCAATATCTACGAAGGGCTGTTTAGTGACACCCTCTTTAGCAGAGATAACAAAAACACTATGGCAAAGCGTAAGAAAAGCAATCTCCAGTGGATTAAAGAAACGCTTGAACTAAAACCTGACCATCGCTGGGAATCTCCATCAGGCTACAAAATATTTGTCGCAGATAGAGGCGCTGTTCGTTTCAATGTTCCCCAGGATTGGGTTTTTGAGCCACAAGAGAAATCCTTCAAGTTCATGGATAAAAAACCGCCCAACGATGATTGCTGTCTGGAAGTATCTTTTAATCGTCTGCCACCCAATGACTGGAGCCAGTTTCCGCTAAAATCCACCTTGAAGAAAGTCTTGGAAGACGACAGCCGCAACATCATTGAGAGGGGAGAAATTATTACCGTCAAGCGTCAAACCGCCAGAATTGTCTGGACAGAGATGAAGTTCATTGATGTTCAAGAAGAACCACGGGAAGCTTTTTCGCGGACTTGCATTGGTTTGGGGTCGAATGTTCAATGCTTGATTACATTCGATTACTGGGTAGATCAAGCAGAACAATTAATACCCGTTTGGGATGAAGCAATGCGTAGTCTCACATTAGGGTTGTATATTCGTGACCCAATGACTGGTTTAGCTTTCCCAGACTGACCTACAACAAGGAATTGTGAGCATCTATCAAATTGAGATGTGTAGCTCAAAGTCTACGATGAGCTACTTATTTTTTGCGGAGTTGGGGCAAATTAATAATACTCCTGCTTTCAATATAAGGAATGAGCCTAAATCCACTAACACAGCTAATTTCAGAACGAGGTTTTGACCGATTTCAATCAGCATTAAGATCGCGTTTCGCTGCTTATCGGCTAGATTATACACTGACTTACTGTGAACCTACTGATAATTCAGCAATGCGTCTTGACTTTGAGAGTTCATTACATCTCGGTAGAATAACGGTTTGGGAGTCAGGAGCTTGTGAGATGGATATTCTTGAAATATCAACTGGTAACAATGTTTTTTATGAAAGTCACCAGTTAAACAACGAAAAGCAATTTCATCAAACCTATCTAAGACTGGTGATTTTTATGCGCGATATGTTGCGACTTAAGTCAGACAATATTTAAGGCTACACCTACAATTTCCAGTATGCTAAATTTGGAGCGGGATAGTAACAAAGTTACAAAGCTATGGTTTAGGTTCTATATGCCTAACTGGTGCGCCAAGCTTTTGCATAAGCGTATACCGCAGAGTGCTTTAAACTATACCATCGTTTGATTAGCTCAGTTGGCAGAGCGATCGACTCATAATCGATGGGTCACAGGTTCGAGTCCTGTATCAAACTCCAGGAAGTTAGCTCACTGGTAGAGCAATCGACTCATAATCGATGTGTTGTAGGTTCGATTCCTATACTTTCACCCAAAACCCTGTCCGGGTCAAAAGACACTACCCTTTTAAGGTAGCCAATATGGTACGGATCTTAACAGATTCGAGACCCCTCATTTTCTCAACTCTGCGTGCAAGTGTTTTGCTGTCGGTCATCACTCATAAGGGTGATGTTCGGTAGCCACAGTTAAGGAGTAAGCGCAACTGCATTTCTCCCTAACTTGAGTATGTTCCTTCCTTTCCTACATCTAGTTTTCTTTCGGGATTCTAGATTGGCAAACGAACGGCATATTTGAGCGCGGTTATTTTTTTCTAGATTGCCATTGAGTAGTCGGGGAAAAATAACAGCAATCTTAATCCAGCTTTGGAGAAGCTTTTGCCCACACCTGAACTGTAAACACTTGCACTAGCAGAGTTAAAAAATATTTTGTAGTATTATAGTAGTACAAATAGCTAAAACAAATCCTTGAGCCTTTTTCTACAAGGTTGCAAACTTCAATAATTCCTATATTCAAGCTGTAATATGGTATCTGTCAAATCACCCATAATAAGCAGTTTGTAGTGGGGATTTCAGTCCTCAAAGCTAGGACTAAATTCCTTACTACGAACTAACATTTTTATTCTATTTGATTAATCCAGACATCGTAGAAGATGACAAGTTTTCTTGCAGGTGGTATTTAAGTTTAAAGAAGGTTATAAATGTCTTGACTAAATATTCTTGGCTAGTTGCGTTGGCGTAGCCCGTCGTAGACATCGCTACGCCAGTCGCAAGCATCGCCTAGCTTATCTAAAATATCGTGCAAATTCTCTATGCAAATTACTATGTGGCAAACGTTTTATATCAAACCTAACGAAATCGGCATCTTATATCACCGCAGTGACTTTAAGAAAATTTTGCAACCTGGTACGCATACATATTTAGGTCGGCATTGGCAAGTAAAAATTTATGATCTCAATCAGCCACTAGCTCAGATTGAAAATCTAGAACTGTTGTTGCGAAATCACGAAGCCGAACTACAACAACATTTATTGATTATCAGAACTACATTCAACCAAGTTGCGTTAGTCCGCTACGGTCAGAATTGGGTAAGCGTTGCACCAAATAAATTGATTGCTTTTTGGCGTGGTTTTATTGAGGTAGAGTCTCATGTATTCAATTTGGAAGAAAGCTTAGAATTACCTAATTCCTTTGTACAGCAATTGCGCTCAGTTGCGTTGAATGGACTGAAAAAGTTCCAAATCTCCGAGTATGAGATTGGTTTATTATATCTGCAAAACAATTTTGTGCGACCTCTAGAACCAGGAGAGTATGCTTTTTGGTCAGTAGATAGAGATGTTACAGTCCGAACTCTCAGCCGAATTATCCCTAACCCAGATTTTCCCCTGGAAGATGTACTCATTGAAAAACATCCCGATTTTATTGCTGCCTACTGTCAAACCGTGCAATTACAGACTTCGCAAGTTGCAATTGTGCGCTATCGAGGTAAAGTGATTTCTATTTTGCCGCCCACAAGCCGCAAACTATTTTGGCAAGGTGTTGCAGTGGAAATTCTCGATGTCAGCGGTGATGCTCAGTTACAGCCTTCCTTAGTGGCTGAGTTGGTTGAGGGTTCAGCAGAAGCGAAATTGCTCAGTCGCAACTGTTTGCATATTTGCCAAGTTCCAGCACAACACGTGGGACTAGTATACATTAATCAAGAGTTTCAAGGATTGCGATCGCCAGGGGTACATGCTTGGTGGTTATTTGGCCGCTCTTTTCAAACCGAAGCCATCGACCTACGACTACAAAATATGGAAGTATCCGGTCAAGACATCCTCTCTAAAGATAAAGTACCTCTGCGGTTGAATTTGACCGCAGGCTTCCGCATACTCGACCCATTGAGGGCAAAAAACGGGTTATCAGATATTTCTGGTTATTTATACAAAGAATTACAATTTGCTTTGCGTGGTGCGGTTGGCGAACGCAACTTAGATGCTTTGTTAGAAGATAAAGGTGCAATTGATAGAAGCATCTCTGAATACATTCGCCAAAAAGCCGCAGAATATGGAATTGAAGTAGATTCTGTAGGTGTAAAAGATATTATTTTACCTGGTGAGATTAAGGCTATCTTGAGCAAAGTAGTCGAGGCAGAAAAAACCGCTCAAGCAAACGTAGTCAGACGTAGAGAAGAAACTGCTGCTACCCGCAGTATGCTAAACACTGCCAAAGTCATGGAGGATAACCCCGTGGCATTGCGTCTGAAGGAACTCGAAGTATTAGAGCGGATTGCAGAGAAGATCGATCGCATTCAAGTTAACGGCAGCTTGGATAGTATTTTAACAGACTTGATTCGGATGAATCCATAGCGATCAGGGTAAATACTCACCAAAGAGAGTATGATAGAAAACAAGAATGTCTTCTTTCATTCTGCTCATTAGAACGCACGTTAATGACACATTAATTAGAATTATTTTATGGCAGAAAAAGTTTATATGGAGTTTATAGACTATGCAAAAGGGTTGTATAGCAAAGCATTGCAGTTGTTGGAACCGGGCAAATGCGATGATTTTTCTGTGATATCAGGTAGTATCATTCTGATAGTTGGGCTAGAGAAACTTACTAAAAGTATCATTTACAAGATAAACCCCTTGATGGTTATTATTGAGAAGCCTGATTTTGACGATCTTATTAAGTTAACTGAGGGAGATAAATTTAGTAATCGTAATACTATCTCTTTTGAAATAGCTCTAGAAAGAGCAGTTAAACTATATCCAAAGCTTAATTTATATCAGAGAGATATTAAGTCTATTATTGCAGACAGAAATCTTCTTATGCATAATTTTGGCTACTTATATATAGGAAAGTTAGAGCAGAAAATTCAAATAAAAGTAGCAGACTTTACTGAAGCAATATGTAGAGAAGCTATGAATTCTGAACCAGCAGAAATCCTTGGACATGAGATATGGTTAAAATTGGAAAAAAATCGAAGTGCCTATAAACAAGCTGAAGTTTTAGAGCTTCAGTCGAGAATAAAACATTTGAGAAGACTATTGAGTCAAGGTGAACCCCTTCCTTGTGATCCAGTTCACATACCTAAAGATAAAGCTCAAAAGTACATTCACTGCCCAGTTTGCGAAGAAGGTGCGCTAGTTGCGTTTGATATTGACTGGGATCTTGATGTAGATCACAGAGAAGGTGTGGTTTTAAATGCTTACCCTATTTCTGTACCAGTAGTACTCAAGTGTGACTGTGGCTTTACGTTGACAGATTATGAAGAGATTGAAGTAATGTTAGGAGACAAGTACGACGAAGTTTGTGGTGCTGTTATCAGCCAGACGTATGAAGATGAAGACCTAGAGGAATATTAGTGCGATCGCTGAAACTAAAAATTAAAATTGACTAGAACGGGGAAAAATAAAATTTTACATCTTTGGTGTAAGAATACTTTCAAATGTGTATATTTACACTCAGCCCGCATTAAAATATATACTTGATAGATAAACTCTAATTTGTGCCGATTCTAATGGCATGGAGTCACTGCAATGTCAATTGATGAAATTAAAAACCAGCAAAATAATGATCTAGTTCAACCCTCTACAGATTTAATAGAAAACCTAATGAAGGCAAAAGACAAGAACAAATCTAAAAAATCAAAACGGATTTTTGATGGTAGTACTGAAGCTTTTGCCAAGAAAATTCCCAAAAAGACTTTTGAAACGGAACTAGAGCAACTCCAGATTGAGCTAGTCAAAATGCAATACTGGATTAAGCACACTGGCTATCGGGTTGTCGTCATCTTTGAAGGGCGCGATGCTGCCGGCAAAGGAGGAGTAATTAAACGCATTGCCGATCCACTCAATCCTCGTGGCTGTCGTGTAGTCGCTCTGGGAACACCCTCCGATCGCGAAAAAACTCAGTGGTATTTTCAACGTTACGTCCAACATCTTCCCACAGCCGGCGAAATAGTCCTTTTCGATCGCAGTTGGTACAACCGAGCCGGAGTTGAAAAAGTAATGGGCTTTTGTACTGAAGCAGAATATCTAGAATTCATGCAATCTTGCCCGGAATTTGAACGAATGCTGGTGCGATCGGGCATTGTTTTAATTAAGTACTGGTTCTCCGTCAGCGATGAAGAACAAGAAAAACGCTTTCTTTCTCGCAGTCACGATCCCGCAAGGCGCTGGAAACTCAGCCCAATGGATTTGGAATCACGCGATCGCTGGGTAGAATACTCCAAAGCAAAAGATACCATGTTTGCTTACACGAATATTCCCGAAGCTCCCTGGTTTACCATTGAAGCAGATGATAAAAGACGAGCGCGGCTCAACTGCATTCATCATTTGTTGAGCAAAGTTCCTTACGAAGACATGACACCTCCTCCCTTAGACCTTCCATCTAGACCTGTGGCTGAGGATTATGTTCGCGCCCCACGTAATGAGCAGTTCTTTGTCCCTCAAGTGTATTGAACAACATTCCTGAGTCGAAACTATGGAGTACAGCGACTTTACTCTAGAAAAAGTTTCGGCTATTTTGGGAATCACCACCCAAGAAGCTAAATCTAATGATTCATAACGTATTTTTTGGAACAATGATAACCACAATTTAACGTACTGAAAGATGAGCCATTTTCTAACACTTGTGATTGTTGATCGCACAGAAGCAAACCCAAGCAACAAGGCGAAAGAATTGATGCTGCCATATTTTGAAACCGATGAAGATAATCCATCTTTGCAAGCAAAATGTGACGGATTTGCTATTGGTGGTCAGTATGATGGCTTAATTTGGGGTAAGGAGCAGCATTACAATCTCAACCCAGAAGAATTTCAACTTCGATACGGGCTAGATATTGTGCAATCAGAAGACAATATTCGTCCTATCTCTGCCCTAATGTCTGACTTAGTTTCATACGCTATCGTTACGCCTGATGGAAAGTGGCATGATAGTGAAGGAAAATCCAATGAAGAATGGCTAGAAAAGTTCCGAAGTCTTTTACGCCAATATCAAGACAATATAGTGGTTGCGATTGATTGTCATTGTTGATTAAAGGGATTTTGGCAAAGTACCGGGATTGTTAATAGAGGATTGAACGATTTAATGCGTAGGCGCAGCCCGTCGTAGACATCGCCTAGGTTCTTGTCGAGTGAGGGCGTAGGCGAATAGCCCGTCGCAGACATCGCAACAACAGTCTACTTTTTGTCCATCTCACACACAATCTCTAAATATACAGTGGTGTGTTGTTGAATAAAGGCAATGATTAAAATATAAGATTATCACGGAGATGTCTATTATATGCATTACAGAATTCTTAAAACATCAGGGGTCTTCAGATGCATGTTATTACTCGTAAACGGCTGAATGAATTTGCTAAATTTCATCCAGATACAAATAACGCCTTGGGTCAGTGGTATCGATTGATCAAGGGAAATAATCTTACCTCATTTGTGGAACTCCGTGAAATGTTTCCCTCAGCAGATCAAGTTGGTAAATTGACAGTGTTTAATATTGGTGGTAACAAAGTTCGACTCATTGCCGCAATTCATTACAACCGCCAAAAGGTCTACATTCGGGCTGTGTTAACGCATTCAGAATATGATGAAGGAAAGTGGAAGGAATAATGCAAAGTTTAAACCTAGATCAAACCATTACTGCTTGGTCATCCATTGCGGAAAACGTCTTTGTTCCTCACACAGAAGAGGAATATGAACGCTTAGTTGAGATCCTTGATTGTCTTATTGATCAAGTTGGTGAAGATGAGACGCATCCACTCGCGTCTCTAATGGAAGTTATTGGTGTTTTAATTGAAAACTACGAAACTGAACATATTCCTGAGTTAGAGGCGATCGCTTAACTTCACCCAGGATGAATATACAGTGGCGTGTTGTCGAACTGGGGCGATCGCAACAACAGTTTACTTCTTTTACTGCGATCGCACTTTCTCCTAAATTAGTTTTATTAACACGCAATCATAGGGATTTGAGCAAAGTAGCCGGACTGTTAATTGAGGTAGTAACAGTTTAATGCGTAGGCGAAGCCCGTCGCAGACATCGCCTAGTTTATTGTCGAGTCAGGGCGATCGCTCATAAAGGCAATTAAATCATCATTATCTTCGAGAAAGTTGCCACCCCTTACTTTAACTCGTTATTCTTCAGATAGGCGTGATGCAGTAAGGGAAAACCTCAAATGTCAACTAATGTTTCTCTGGAAGAACGTCTCGCAGCTGTCGAAGCGGCGGTGACGGAGTTGCAAAAACAAGTAGCGGCTTCTCAACCAACTAATTGGCTGCAACAAATTACAGCTTCCTTCAAAGACGAGCCTGCGTTTGAAGAGGTACTCGCTTATGGACGTGCGATTCGTCAAGGCGACGAGCCAATAATAGAAATTCAGGATGAGCTATGAAATATTTGTTGGATACAGATCATTTAAGTATCATCCAGCGACAGATGGGGCAAGATTACATCAATCTTTCAACCCGCATGGCTCAATATCCACTATCAGATTTTGCAATTTCAATTGTCACATTTCACGAACAACTTCTTGGTAGCCATACATATATTAGTCGCGCTCGTAACGATAGTGAAGTTGTTAAGGGTTATGAGATGATGGTACGTCTTGTAAATGATTTCAAGGTTCTACCGCTTGTGCCATTTGATGCTGATGCCGCTACTGCATTGAGTCAATTACAAGCTAAACGCATTCAACTTGCAAGAATGGATTCGCGGATTGCGGCGATCGCACTATCCCGTAAATTAGTTTTATTAACACGCAATCATCGGGATTTGGGCAAAGTACCCGGATTGTTAATTGAGAATTGGACGGTTTAATGCGTAGGCGCAGCCCGTCGTAGACATCGCCTAGTTTATTGTCGAGTCAGGGCGTAGGCGAAGCCAGTAGCAGACATCGCTACAACGGTCTACTTCTTATGCATCTCACACACAATCTCTAAATATAAAGTCGCGTTTTGTCGAATTGAGGCGATCGCAGGCTGATACTGTTTAAGGGTATTTTTACGGAAAATTTTTAAAATGAAATTTTATATAATTTACGTCTAGGTAACATTTCGGTCGCAATAAAATAAAGTTGAGGTTAAGGTATTTTGATATTGTTTAATAACAACTAATCAAGATGTCTCAGCACACAGCCTTAAATGAACAGCAACAAAATAAACTAGTAAGTAAAGTTTCAGCGATTCGCTTCTACCTTGGTATAGGTAATTTTGATGAAGCTAAACAAAGAGCTTTCTCAGCAGAACAATCATTGATTGAAGAAGGTATGTCTCCGTTCGGTATTATAACCTTTTATGAGCATATTCCAATGGATTTTGCAAATATTGGGGATTTTAATACAGCTGCAAAGCTTTTAAATTCTTGTTTGGCTTTTCTGGATAATAATAAAACTTTTTTTGAGGATGCCTTCTATTTTCGGATTAGGGAACTTGCTGAAAATGCCAGACAAAATATGGTTATGCAAATGAATATAGAGACTGGCATGGGTTTTCGATATATAGATATCACTGCTAAAGGCGCTGACAGCAATCAATATCAAGTTTTATTCAAGGGAGTTTCAGTAGGTATTATTATAAAGCAAGATGATATTTGGTTTGCGTTAAGACCCGGAAGTAATACATGCGAAGCTAAAACATTTCTGTATCAAGCTGATGCTGCTAAACATCTAGCAGAATTAGCAAGATTAAATTGCTAAACTTGAATTTAATAGGTATAACTCTCCTACTTTTAGTGATAGTGTTTGCTGTCATTTGATCGCATCTAAGGTAATTTTTTTTGTTTATTAAAAGTGATTTTCTTCTGAGGTAGCTTGTCATGAAAATTTTTAAACAGAGCAATGAATATGGTTATCCAGTAACTATAAATTCTTTCAAATGTAAGCGATGTGGTCAAGTAGACAATATGATTAAATTGATAACAAATTTTACTCCTGCTACTGACCAGATTATTTCTGAGCGTCTTAATCCTGCACCAGATGCCGTTCAATTCAAAGAGGAATTTCTGACATCTGATGATTACTACAATGAGGACAATTCCGGTCAACCAATTTTATTAGGTATTCAATACAGTGTTGAGCGAACTTACTATCGCTGGCATTTTGTTCAATGTACTCAATGTAAGAGCAAGCACATACTTGAATATAAATATGATTCCGAGATAGATGAAGAATATACTAGCTATTTTCCATTATTTTAGTTGTAAAAATACTTCTTAATAATCTGATGTATTATACGTAAAGAATATGTATAATTACCAGGTAATTAATGACCAATTAACCTTTATTAATAATTTAGGGCTAAATTTATGGTTTCCATTGCAGAAATCCCTCCAGAACAGTTTAATACTTGGGGTTTTGTACTGACGGCTAATAATGGATTAAATAGAGTAAGAGTGATAGTTTCATTGACTTCTACAACATTCAAGTCCCATTCAAACATCGCCATTTCTTATCAAGATGAAACGTGGTCTAGAAATGCTGCTAGAGATATAGAGCAAAAGTTAGCAGAGTGGCTAGGATATCTTGCCAAACCAATTCAGCCATTAGAGTTTGTAACTCTAATGAATCAAAAATGGGCAAAGGCTTATCATCCTCAAGGCTATTACACTCCATCTGTCAATATCTCATCAATAGTCAGACCATACGCCAGTGAAGACTTAATTCCAGAAGAAGTAGTAGCGGCAATTGTTGATGAGCTTGGTATTGAAAATCAAGAAGCAATGAGATATGCAAAATACGTGCATTCGCAGATAAAACTAGGAATAGTTTGAAGGATTCATAACTTGTTATTGAGTCAAAGCGATCGCACCATTTAATCTAAAAAATCGTCGTTAAAAATAGTCTTTTATTTTACAGTTATTATTTAAGCAAAATGCCAGCAAATCCTAAAAACCAGACTCCATAAGAGTTATACCATCTAAAGCATCAAAACAGATTGTTCCTATATAATCCTGCAACTTGCATTTAGGCTAGAAATGGGCTGCTTTTTTCTCTCACCGCGAAAAAACCTTGCATTATATTATGATGTTGAGGAGCGATCGCTAGGTTCGGAGTAATCCCAAGAGTGCATTTGACGGAAAGGAAGACCCATCTTTTGGAAGACGTACTTCTCTTTCACACCAGAAGCAACTAGGTCAGGCTTCAACGCCTTGATAAATTCCTCGAATTCGTAAGCGGTAACGTCGTCATAAACGATGGTGCCGTTTTCGATGTAGTGAGTGGTACGTTTGTAGTCATCGTTATGAGCGAACTCATAACCTGTACCAATCATCTTCATGCCCAAGTCTTGGAAAGCTGGGACAACGTGGCGAGGACGTAGACCACCAACCATGATGGCAACGGTCTTACCATCCAAGCGGGGGCGGTACTTAGCAACTACCGCATCCATTGTGGGCTGATACTTGGCGATAACTTTCTCAGCGTTTGCTTGGATTGTTTCGTCAAACTTGGAAGCGATTTCCCGTAAAGATTCAGCAATCTTGGTGGGGCCGAAGAAGTTGTATTCCAACCAGGGTATACCATAAGCTTCTTCCATGTGACGGCTGATGTAGTTCATCGACCGGTAACAGTGGATGAGGTTCATCTTCACATTGGGGGTCATCAACATTTCGTTGATTGTGCCATCACCTGACCACTGAGCGACTACGCGCAAGCCGATTTCTTCTAACAGGATGCGGCTAGCCCAAGCATCTCCACCGATGTTGTAGTCACCAATGATGGCTACATCATAAGGAGTACCTTCAAACTTGAGTGTACCGTCTTTTTTCGCTTGGTCTGCTCTGGTGAAAACCCAGTCACGAACCATGTCGTTAGCAATGTGGTGTCCCAAAGATTGGGAAACACCACGGAAGCCTTCGCAACGAACGGGTACAACTGGCTTGCCAATTTCTTTGGATGTCTTACGAGCAACAGCTTCGATGTCATCCCCAATTAGACCGATGGGGCATTCAGATTGAATGGAAACACCACGGTTGAGGGGGAAAAGTACATCAAGTTCTTGGATTAGCTTGACAAGTTTCTTGTCACCACCAAACACGATATCTCTTTCTTGGAAGTCAGAGGTGAAGTGCATTGTACCAAAGGTATCAATACCTGTGGTACCGATGTAGTAGTTACGACGACCAGACCAAGACCAGTAACCGCAACCTACAGGCCCGTGGCTGATGTGGATCATGTCCTTAATAGGACCCCAAACCACACCTTTAGAACCGGCGTAAGCACAACCACGAGCGGTCATTACCCCAGGAAGGGATTTGATGTTAGACTTAACGCCGCAGTCGGACTTACCTTCTTCGTATACACTTAAGTGCTTTTCCCGTTTTTTCTTAGCTTTATCGGGGTAAGCGTCTAGAACTTCTTTAATTAGTTCTTTTCTTTCTTCGATGATGTTTTGATTTTCTGGAGGTGTCATATTTAGCCTCTGTGACTCGTAAGGATCGGGGCATAGGGGGACTAGGAGTCCCCTCTAGGGTTAGGGGGGAGATGCAAGGGAGAGGATAAAAGGGAAGATATGAAACTCTTCCTTTTTCCTTGTGCTAAATCGTTATTTCTTAGCGCCTACTTAGACTAAGCTTGAGTAGCAGTCTGAGCAACCAACTTAGCAGTATTTTCTTCGCTTTCGAGAATACCGAATTCAATCAACAATTCTTCTAGTTCTTCCATTTCGATGGGTGTAGGAATAGCCAGGTTTTTGTTGTTGATGATCTTGGTAGCCAATGTCCGATATTCGTTAGCTTGGTTGCTTTCTGGTGCGTACTCGTTAACGGTCATGCGGCGCAATTCAGCGTGTTGAACAATGTTGTCACGGGGTACGTAGTGAATCATTTGGGTGTTCAACCGTTTTGCCAAGGTTTCGATCAATTCGATTTCTCGGTCAGTGTTACGGCTGTTACAAATCAAACCACCCAAACGCACGCCACCGGTGTGAGCATACTTAAGAACACCACGAGCGATGTTGTTAGCAGCGTACATCGCCATCATTTCACCTGATGTTACGATGTAGATTTCTTGTGCCTTGCCTTCACGGATTGGCATAGCGAAACCACCGCACACAACGTCACCTAACACGTCGTAAGATACGAAGTCTAGGTCTTGGTAAGCACCGTTTTCTTCTAAGAAGTTGATGGCGGTGATAATACCACGACCGGCGCAACCTACACCGGGTTCTGGACCACCAGATTCTACGCAACGAACGTTACGGAAACCGGTTAACATTACTTCTTCTAGTTCGATATCTTCTACTGCACCACGTTCTGCGGCGAGGTGAAGAACGGTTGTTTGAGCTTTGCTGTGCAGCATCAAACGGGTGGAGTCAGCTTTAGGGTCGCAACCGACGATGAGGATGCGTTGACCCATTTCTGCCATAGCTGCCAAGGTGTTTTGGGAGGTGGTAGATTTACCGATACCGCCTTTACCGTAGAAAGCTATCTGTCTTATGTTTTCTTCTGTCATTGTTCGTGTTTCCCTGCAATTGGTTGGTTGGTGGGTCTTTGCGTTTGTCAGTTGCGTTCACGCCAGTTGAGCGACAGTAGTGAGCGCGTGTAGAGCATCGTTGGTACCGTTGGCATAAATGCCTGCTGGGGGCGATCGCTCCACAGCCAAAATTATTGACAGTAAGTTCATCGATCTTCCTCGTTAAAATTTTTTTCTTTTGATTTTTTGTCCTTTGTCCTTTGTCATTTGTTTTGACAAAGAACAAAGAAAAATACGCAATTTACAAATACGTCATAATGTGTTTCAGCTTGCAAGATTCAATAGGACTTGATGTTGTTATTTGTCAACAATCAATGCATAAGTCCTATTACTTGTTCAAGATAGCGCCCTTCATTTTTGTGACGCGATCTAGTGCAGCTTTGGTGTCATCTGCTGACACGCCACGCACAGCCATTGCTTCACCGAGATGCTTGGCGATCGCATCGAAGTGTGGTTGCTGTAGATTCAATCCTGCGTGGGTTTTGTCCATTGGACGACCGCCGTATTGCTTTGGCCCTTCAAATATTTGAGCTAAGAAAGCAACTAGATGATTGCGTTGCTTCGCCATGTCTGTACCAGCAAAAACGGGAGCGAGGAGGCTGTCTGTAGCAATGCGTTTGTGGAGTTCATCTACTACTTGTTCAATAGCCGGTTGTCCACCAATGTTGTCGTACAATGTGCTCATACTTGTCTCCTTTGAAGCGAGTTGGATGATGAAATTTGCAAGTAGGCGCTTAATCTTTTTGCCTATATGCTGTTAGCCGTCATAGTGGTAGGAGTACCAATTCGTAATTCGTAATGACGCTCCTGCGTCGCTAACGTAATTCGTAATTAAGAGAGAATTGGTATGAAGCATTGATGTGGAGACAATTATATGGTTCAAATCCTACTTTCTCTTCCTGGCTGAATGCATATTAGGGCGTATTTGTAGAATACGTTAAGTCCTACAGCAATTCCTAAACTGCTTCGACTACAAGGCTCTTGCTGACACGATCTTGTAATCTGGCTTCGATCGCAATTTTCAGAGTTGCTGTACTACTTGAACAGGAACCGCAAGCACCTTGCAGTACAACTTTAACGCGATCGCCTTCTACATCATAGAGTTCTACATCTCCCCCGTCTGCAATGAGTACGGGTCTGACTTCTTCATCAAGAACCTTTTGAATTAGAGCAATCTTTTGGACGTTTGTTAGCGCTCGTTCCTTAGATGTAACAATTTCTGTGGCAACTTGTACGCCGTAATTGTTGAGAGCAGGTGAGGCGTATTCCTGTTGAACTGATCTAATAATATCATCAATGTTCGCCAGACAGGAACCGCATCCGCCACCAGCTTTTACATAATTTGTTACTTGTTCGGCATCCGTGAGATGATTTTCTAGAATCACGCGACGAATCTTAGACTCGCTGATGCCAAAGCAACTGCAAACTAATGCACCTTCATCGTCATCATCGTGGGTAGCTAGAGGAATGCCACGATAATTGTAGATAGCGGCTTCTAGGGCTTCTTGTCCCATAACAGAGCAATGCATCTTTGCTTCTGGCAAACCACCAAGGTAATCTGCAATGTCTTTATTGGACACTTTCAGAGCTTCGTCTAAGGTTAAACCTTTGACCATTTCGGTTAATGCACTAGAAGATGCGATCGCACTAGTACAACCAAAGGTTTGAAAGCGAGCATCTAGAATCTTATCAGATTCTACTTCCACTTTCAGGTGCAATCTCAGAGCATCACCGCAAGCAATGCTGCCAATTTCGCCCGTTGCAACCTTAACTCCAGCTTCGCCCGTTTCTTCAATTTCTCCCTGATTTTTGGGATCGTAAAACAGTTCTAATACTTTATCGGTGTAGTCCCACATAATGAATTTTAGATTTTAGATTTTGGATTTTAGATTGGGGGATTGGGTACTGGGTACTGGGTACTGGGTACTGGGTACTGGGAAAATTCTTACCTAATCCCTAATCCCTAGTCCCCAGTCCCCAGTCCCTACTCCCTACTCCCTACTCCCTAACGATGCGCTAGTGCTTGTTCTTGTCCTTGCAACCAACTTGAATCATCATTTTTGAAGGGTGAGAGGGCGCGTAAACGTTCTACAATACCGGGCATTACCTCTATTACTTGATCGATTTCGGCAACGGTTGTGTAGCGACAAAGACTGAAGCGAATAGAACCGTGCAAAGTTGTGTAGGGTAAGCCCATTGCCCGCAGGACGTGGGAAGGTTCTAGTGAACCGGAGGTGCAAGCAGAACCGGATGATGCACAGATACCGTATTTGTTCAATAACAGTAGAATTGCTTCACCTTCGATGTACTTGAAGCCTATATTGGTTGTGTTTGGCAATCTCTGCGTAACGTCACCGTTAACGACACAATCGGGAATTGTAGCTAGTAAAGTTTGTTCCAGGCGATCGCGCAGTTTTCTTTCTCTTGCCGTCGCTTCTTCTAAGTGTAACAGTTCTAGTTCAGCAGCTTTGCCCAAGGCGATAATTGCTGGAACATTCTCAGTTCCCGCCCTACGTCCGCGTTCTTGGTGTCCCCCAATTATGAAGGGACGGAACCGAACCCCGCGCCGGATATACAAAGCACCAATTCCTTTAGGCCCGTGCAGCTTGTGACCAGACAAGGTTAACATATCGATGGTGCTAGTCTTCATATTCAGAGGGATTTTTCCCACTGCTTGCACCGCATCTACATGGAAGATAGCGCCATATTCTTTAACGCGCAACCCAATTTGTTCAATCGGGAAAATCGTCCCAGTTTCGTTATTAGCATACATAATTGTCACCAGGGCGGTGTTACCCGTCAAGGAAGCTTCTAGTTCATCTAGATCCAGCTGCCCTTGATTATTTACTGATAGATAGGTAACACTATAACCTTGGGTTTCTAATTGTTTGCAGACATTGAGTACTGCGGGGTGTTCAACTTGGGTAGTGACGATATGTCGCTTTTCAGGTTGCGCTAACAGTGCGGCTCGAATCGCCGCGTTATCTCCCTCAGTTCCACAACTTGTGTAGACAATTTCAGACTCATCGGCTCCCAGGATGGCTGCAAGTTGTTCTCTTGCGGTTCTCACTGCTTTACCGACTTGCCCACCAAAGGTATGCATACTGGAGGGATTGCCGTAATAATCTGTGAGGTAAGGTAACATTACCTCTATAACTTCTGGGTCTACCTTAGTGGTGGCATTATTATCGAGATAGATGCAGTTATTTTGCATTGTTGTCTTCAATTACAAATTAGGAATTATTTAATTAAGCTTCAGAACCCACTGATTGGGATTGACGCTTTTGCAACTGCTCAGAGTATTTCTGGGAATAGCTTTGAAACCAACGTTCCCAGTAATCTTGTTTATTTGTTAATTTAGCGACTACACGGTTGTAATTGGTAAACCAGCCTTCCCAATAATCGCTAGGCTGCTTAACGCAACCGTCGCAAGTGGGACAACCAGCTTTACACTGAGGCACGGTATGAATACTACCAACACAATTTGTACAAAGTTCAGGGTCAATCCAGTGCTGTCCGTCAACCACTTTAACTGCATTTGTGGGACATACCGTTAGACAGAGATTGCAGGAAATACACTGGCTAGTAAGAATTTGGTAAGCCATGATTTATTCTCCTTTTGGGGAATGGGGCATTAGAGTCAGGGGAGAGGTTACAGGTGACAGGTGATAGGTAATAATCTCTCCCCTGTCCCCTGTAACCTATTCCCTATTCGTTATTCCCTAATTCCTTAACGTATTGCTCGTAGAACTCTAAAGCAACCTTTTCAATTACGTCGTAAGCTTCAATTGTCTTGATTCCAGCTTCTTGCAATTTTTCTTGAGGACAGTTACCAATCTTGGAGACTAAAACTGCTTTGCAATCTGCGATCGCTTTCATAATATGCTCAAAGGAAGCTTCTTCGCCGTATCCACCTTGGCAGTATTGGTCAATTTTGCGATGACTGACAAAGCGAACTTCGTCTCCACCCACTTCGTAAATTTGGAATTCTTTCGCATGACCGAAGTGTTGGTTAACCAATCCGCCGCCTTTGGTTGCTACTGCAACTAAGATTTTAGGACTGTTAGCAAATTTCTTGCCGGCTAGCGCTTTGTCTTTGGCTACTTTAAGTTCTTCTTTAAACTTCTCAATCCCTTCGTGAACGGTAGCGCGTTGCTCCATGTCGTATTCTGGAGTCATTTCCAAGAATTTCTCTTTAGAAAACTCTTGGCTGCGGTCTTCTCCCAACAATCCGACTGCATCGGCACGGCACTGGCGACAGTGACGCATCATTTTCATGTTACCAGAGCAGTTGTCTTGAACTTCTTTAAGTTCTTTGGGTGTGGGGCCGCGTTGACCGGTTAAACCGAAGTGTGTGCCATGTTCTGGTGCAGAAATTAATGGCATGATGTTGTGCAAAAATGCACCTTTCTCACGGATGACTCGATTCACTTCAACTAAGTGATGGTCATTAATTCCGGGAATCATTACAGAGTTGACTTTGCACAAGATGTCAGCGTCTTTCAGGGCTTGCAATCCTTCCATCTGTCTTTCGTGGAGGATTCTCGCGCCCTCAATGCCTCTATAACGCTTGCGTCTGTAGTGAACCCAAGGATAAATCTTAGCACCGATCTCTGGATCTACCATGTTAATGGTGATCGTTACGTGATCTATATTTAATTGTTTAATGCGATCGATGTAGTCAGGCAGCATTAAACCATTGGTTGATAAGCAAAGCTTGATATCTGGTGCTTGCGCTGCAATCAACTCAAATGTGCGGAAAGTTTTTTCTGGGTTCGCCAATGGGTCGCCAGGGCCAGCAATTCCCACAACTGTCATTTGGGGAATCTTACCACCAATGACCAAAGCTTTGTGTGCTGCTTGTTCTGGTGTTAGCAATTCACTAACTACTCCAGGACGGCTTTCGTTAGCGCAATCATATTTGCGGTTGCAATAGTTGCATTGAATGTTGCAAGCTGGTGCAACTGCAACGTGCATCCGGGCGTAGTGGTGATGAGCGTCTTCGCTGTAGCAGGGATGTTTAGCAATGCGTTCTTGGAGCTTTTCGTCCCTTTCCACGGTGGTGCTGGTGGTGCTGTCACAGCCGCAACCACCTGATTTTGCTTGGGTTGGCGATTCCGTAGCGTTGGAGTTGAGGAGTCGTGTAGACGGTGATGTCATTGAATTTCGCAAAAGGTCGGTGGACTTGGCTGCCACTGTGGGAGATGTTGTTGCTGCTCTCTATGCCCAGAATTGAAGTCGCGTCTTCCACACTGCCTGCAAACCCTTGGGTGAGGGCGACTTGTTTTCAAGTCAGGCAGGCGATAGATATCTGATGTTCGGCTGGTGTGTGTCAACGTTCGGTTCTTGGGTAGAATTTGTGTTTACAGCCGCGACTTCTCTTCACTTCAGGCATGGTGCTATGTCATCCCTCCACTCACCCTTCGCTTCGTTTTGTTTCGGAGCGTTAGGTGATTGGCGATATAAGATTTATAGCAGCCGTCTCCCAGCCAGATGTTGCGTCTCTCTAGGATAGAATTTATTGGATTTATTACTTTTGTACTCAAATACTAAAAACCCTAATTCTTCAAGCATTACAAGAATTAAAAAAGTTTTTTTCGGGTAGGGGTTCTAGTATTTTTTGGTTGGGGTTCTAGTGTTTATATATAGGGGTTCAGGATTTCTTTGTACTCAGCTAAAACCTAATCCCAGCAAAGAATTTAATCTATTTGCAGCTAGGTTTTGGTTTTTTAAATGTGTACTCAGACTACCCTCAATTTCCGTCAAAAGCAATAAATGCCAAGGGTTTGAGGGTGAAAAACTGGAGTAATCTATGTTGTTTTACTCCAGAAACGTGCGAAATTCAATTCTGTATCTAACATATCATTTTTTTGAGGGTAAAAATGCACTTCATATTTTTTTAATTTTTGCTTTGACAATCATATTCAATTGTGGTTGTAAGTCTTGTGTGATAAGCGATATGAGGTAATGAAAATAGGTGTGTTGCTGCATATCATTTTCAAAAAACTTAACTTTTAACTCTTTTTTTTCATTCCCACAATGAGGAGATGGGTAGGAACCTGTCGGATTTTGTGTTTAAGAGAAACAACAAACTATAATCTAACATGATTGAGCGATCGCAATGATTTTTCTGAATTGCTCATTACAAACCTTAGCAAAAACCTAACCTCCTAACCCCCTTCCCGACGCGGGAAGGGGGAAAATTCAAAGTCTCTTTCCTTCTAGGAGAGAGATTTAGAGAGAGGTTTAAAAGCTACAATCAAGCCAAGCGTGAAATAAATCTGAGTTTATGATAGACATCCCCCAACAGCCGCTAAAAATGACAGTTGAGGAATATCTGGAATGGGAACCTCAGCAAGACCTTCGCTACGAATATGCCAATGGCGAAGTATTTGCCATGACAGGCGGTACAATTCCCCATAACGACATTGCACTTAACTTGTACACTGCTTTACGCCCTCATTTGCATTCCAGGGGTTGTCGAGTGAATGTGTCAGATGTAAAAATGCAACTCACTGGACAAAGCCGCTACTATTATCCTGATGTTATTGTCAGTTGCAATCCTGAAGACCTGAATGCCCGGAACTTTATCCAACATCCCAAGCTAATTGCCGAAGTTCTTTCGCCATATACAAGCGCGAAAGATCGGGGTGAAAAATTTACTTATTATTTGACAATCCCCAGTTTGCAAGAATATATCTTGATTGACTCGGAAAAAATCTCCGTTGAGCGTTACTGTCGGGGTGAGGGTAGGATGTGGCTTTACTATCCCTACACGGCTGGAGATATCGTCACTTTCTCGAGCATTGAATTTGAGTGTCCGATTGAATTGCTCTATGAAGGTGTTGTATTTACCACTGAAGAATAAAGAGAATGTTCCGTGTTAACTTTTAAAGAGCGATGTCTACGACGGGCTGCGCCTACGCACTTTAAGCAACTGCATAGCCAGTGTAAGGTACTAAGGTACTAGCTGTCATACAGGTGTAGTCTCAATACGGTTCGGTTAAGGTTTTTTGATGAAAATTCTAGATCACAAAGACGCGATGAATCGCCGTCTCTACAATAATCAGTCTTTACGATTCATCGCGTCTCTTGCCTTAACCGAACCGTATTGGGTGTAGTCTTATGACTGATATTGATATAGGAAATTTCTCTAGCATCTTCGTTAAATGCCAATCGTAGACATCGCTACACTGTATTCATAAGCTGTCTAAGTTCATTCACGAAAACAGGGTAGCAGGAGGAATGCAATGAAAGCAGTGGTTATCCGTCGGTATGGCGGTGCTGATGTTTTGCAGTACGAAGACGTGGAACAGCCGAAAATTGAGCCAACGCAGTTACTTGTGAAAGTTCGTGCTAGTAGTGTTAATCCCATTGATTGGAAAATTCGCCAAGGGATGTTGAGTTTGATTGCCGGCAGCAAATTTCCAAAGATTTTGGGGTTTGATGTGGCGGGAGATGTTGTAGAGGTTGGCTCCGGGGTCACGCGCTTTAAAGCAGGAGATGCTATTTATGGCAGTACTAGCTTCCCTGGAGGAGGTTATGCCGAATTTGCAGCTGTTCCAGAAAATGTGGCGGCTCTCAAACCAACAAACTTATCTTATGAAGAAGCTGCGGCTGTGCCTTTAGCAGCGCTCACGGCTCTGCAAGCACTGCGAGATCAGGGAAATCTTCAAACAGGGCAAAATGTCTTAATTAATGGTGCTTCTGGCGGTGTGGGGATTTTTGCAGTGCAAATTGCCAAGGCTTTAGGGGCAGTGGTGACGGGAGTTAGCAGTACCAAAAACTTGGATTTGGTGAAATCTTTGGGTTGTGACCGCGTGATTGATTATACGCAGCAGGATTTTACCCAAGATATAGCGCAGTATGACATTATCTTTGATGCAGTGGGTAAGCGATCGCTCTCTCAAACCAAAAGAGTCCTCAAACCCAACGGAATTTATATCACCACGTTACCAAGTCCTGAAGTCTTCTTAGAGAGTATTTTAACAGCATTCCTTCCCGGTCAAAAAGCGAAATTTCTCTTTGAGAAGCCTAACACTAAAGACTTGCTTTTTCTCAAAGAATTGATTGAAGCGGGTAAGATTCGTGTGGTGATTGATCGCACATATCCCTTGCAAGAACTAGCGGCGGCTCATAGTTATAGCGAAACTGGGCGTGCAGTGGGTAAAATTGCGATCGCGCAGCCCGTCGTAGACATCGCAGTTTCCAATTAATCTGCAAAACCTAACCCCCTAACCCCTTCCCGACGCGGGAAGGGGGAAAATTCAAAGTCTCTCTCCTAAAAGGCTACGNNGTAGCCTTTTAGGAGAGAGGTTCTTAGATACCTGTGATATTTCCGCAATAACCCTGAAATCTGGAAACATTACTCCAGCTAGTGGATATACTCGTAATCAAAATCTCAACAGAAGCGAGTATTATGCTGGAATGGTTAGCTCTTTGGGGTGTAACTCAGGCCGCCGGATTGATTTTTAAACCCATTCTGGAAGACTTAGCTAAGGATGCTGCTAAGGATTGGGCTAAAGATTTATTAAAAGGCATACCTAAGAATATTTTAGAGAAACTTAAGAAAGAAGATATAGAAATCGCTGCTGGTAAAGCCTTAAAAGAATTTTTACAACTGGTGCAGGAAGATTTAAAAGGTGGGGAACTTTCTGAAGATGAAATCAAAAAGTATACGCAGCCGATAAAGCAGTTTGTCAAAAATCAAGAAGTCAAAGAAATTTTGGGAAATGCCTTTAAAAATGACAATCCAGCTATAGATACTAATAGATTACAAGAAATTTGGGATAAAATTAATGTCTCAAATCCCTTACCAGATGATTTTAACTGGAAACGGGTTGCTAAGAAATATCTGCAAAAAGTTAAAGAGATTATTCGAGGAATTCCTGAACTCAGAGCTATTGTTGATTCCCAAAATCTGGAACAAATCGAAAAGAACACAAGAGGGTCTGGTGAGCTTATTCCCGACTTTGATTTGAAACGCTATCAAGAAGGAATCTGCGAACGCTATGGCAATCTCAAGTTAGATAGCTTAGATACTAGCGGCTATGCCTATAACGAACTTAAATTATGGCGGATTTTTACTGCTCAAAATGTCCGGGAAACTCATCAAGTTTTACCACAAGTTCACGAACTGCCTAAAGAACATCTTAGACGGCTGCGAGAAAGTGAGCAAGTAGAAGCTGTTGAATTAGAAGAATTAGAACGCCACAAACGGGTTTATTTTGAACAACCGATCCGTTCAGTTTTAGATGTCGTCAATAAAAAGCAAGATTATAAATATCTTGTGATTCTGGGCGATCCTGGTTCAGGTAAGTCTACATTGTTGCAATTTCTGGCTTTGAATTGGGCTGAGTCACCACTGGATAATGTTATCTCATTACCAATTCCCTTGCTGATTGAGTTACGCACTTATATGCGGCGACGGGAAGATAAGGAGTGCAATAATTTTCTCGAATTCTTCCATCAATGTAGTGGTGCAGTTCATCATCTCAATCAGCTTGAACTAGATAAACAATTAAAAGCTGGTAATGCCTTAGTGATGTTTGATGGTTTGGATGAGGTATTTGACCCTGGTAAGCGAGAGGATGTAATTACTGATATTCATCGCTTTACTAATGACTATCCTGATGTGCAGGTAATTGTCACATCTCGGATTATTGGCTATAAACCGCAACGATTGCTTAATGCTGAGTTTCGCCACTTTATCTTACAAGATTTAGACTCAGAACAAATTCAGGATTTTATCTACCGTTGGCATGAGTTAACTTTTACCGATGCAGTAGATAAGGTGAGAAAACGGGAACGGCTACAAAGAGGAATTGCAGCTTCCAAATCTATTGCAGAATTGGCGGGAAATCCTCTGCTGTTGACGATGATGGCAATTCTTAATCGTAATCAAGAGCTACCAAGAGATAGAGCCGAGCTTTATAATCAAGCATCGCGGGTGTTGCTGCATCAATGGGATGTGGAACGCGTTTTGATAGAAGATCAGAGGTTAGACCCCAAGACGATTGATTATAAAGATAAGCAAGCGATGCTGCGTCAGGTTGCTTATCTTATGCAAACTGGTGAGAAAGGTTTGGCAGGTAATTTGATTAATGAAAATGATTTAGTCAAAGTTCTGACTGATTATCTCAAAACCATAGAGTTTGATAAACCCAGAGAAGCTGCGCGGGTGATGATTAATCAACTGCGGACTCGCAACTTTATGTTATGTTTTCTGGGTGCGGATTATTATGCTTTTGTGCATCGGACATTTTTAGAATATTTCTGTGCTTGGGAGTTTGTCTGGCAGTTTAAAGAAACGCAAACGCTGACTATTGAGCAACTTAAGAACGAAGTTTTTGGCAAACACTGGCGAGATGAAAGTTGGCATGAAGTATTGCTGCTAATTGCGGGAATGATTGAGCCAAGATTTGTTGGGGAATTTATTGAGTATTTAATGGTGCAAGATGGTGAAAAGGAAAAATTTGTCAATCTATTTTTAGCGGCTAAATGTCTTGCAGAGGTGAGAAATAAAACATCAATATTTCATATTTCTACTAAATTGAACAAACATCTCAAAGATTTAACTAAGTATGATCTAAATTACTTTTATCAAGAAATGATAGACAAAGAAGAGGCAAAGGTAGTTCGTGAAATTCGCACTAAAGCGGTTTCAGCAGTTGCTGCTACTTGGCAAGATGAAGCTGATACCTTACGTTGGCTTCTACAACGTGCTTCCTCAGATGAATCTTGGTTTGTGCGACGTAGAGCAGTACAAGAGTTTGCACATGGTTGGAAAGATTACCCAGATACCTTATACTGGCTCAAACAATGTGCTACCTCGAATATGAATTGGAGCACGCGAGATACAGCAGTAGAAGAATTAGCCCAGGGATGGAAAGATGACCTGATACTTTAATTATTCTCAAACAATGTGCTACTTCAGATAATGATGAATTTATACGAAAAACAGCAGTACAGCAATTAGTTCAGGGATGGAAAGATGACCCTGATACTTTAATTATTCTCAAACAATGTACTACTTCAGACAATGACAAAAATATACGACAAACAGCAGTAGAAGAATTAGCTCAGGGGTGGAAAGATGACCCTGATACTTTAATTATTCTCAAACAATGTACTACTTCAGACAATGACAAAAATATACGACAAACAGCAGTAGAAGAATTAGCCAAAGGATGGAAAGATGATCCTGATACTTTAATTATTCTCAAACAATGTGCTACTTCAGATAATGATAAAAATGTACGACAAACAGCAGTACGGCAATTAGCTCAGGGGTGGAAAGATGACCCTG
>NZ_KV757683.1:2316-5201 GCF_001712795.1 Nostoc sp. KVJ20 | reverse complement strand
CTGATACTTTAATTATCCTCAAACAATGTGCTACTTCAGATGAGAATCCAGATGCGCGACAAACAGCAGTACGACAATTAGCTCAGGGATGGAAAGATGATCCTGACACTTTACCTTGGCTTAAATCTCTTATTCAGTCAGATGAACATCCAAATGTGCGAGAAGCCGGAGTCGAAGAGTTAGCCAAATTTTGGAAAGATGACCCTGAGACTTTACCTTGGCTCAAATCTCTTACTAACGCTGATAATTGGATTATGCGAGGAGCAGTAATGATACAGCTAGTCAAAATTTGGAAAGATGATTCAGATACCCTAAATATCGTTAAATCTTTTGCTCAGTCAGATGAGCATTGGGCTGTGAGAGGAGAAGCAATTGAACACTTAGCCGAGGGTTGGAAAGACAACCCAGAAATATTACCCATTCTAAAACTTTGCGCTCAGTCAGATAAAAATTGGGGAGTGCGACAACAAGCTGTACATCAGATAGCAAAAGGTTGGAAAGATAATTTTGATGTCTTAGATTGGCTTAAAACCTGCGTTCAAAATGATTCCGATTCAGTAGCAGAACAAGTAACAGTAGAGGAGCTAGCTAGAGATTGGAAAAACCATCCAAAAACTTTACCTTGGCTTAAATCGCTTGTGCTATCTGATGATGACTGGTTTGTGAGACAAGGATTGATGCCAGAATTAGCCAAAAGGTGGAAATATGAACCTGGTATGTTTGAATTTTTCCGCGATCTTGCTATTCAAGATAACTTTGAGCGAGAGGCAGACTGGCAAGGTAATCCTCGTCAGACTTCACTTGAAGTAATTATTGAACATTATCCTAATCATCCCCAGACTTTACCACTGTTGCGCGATCGCGCAGAGAATGACCCAGATGAGCAAGTGCGGGAATTTGCTCAGAAGAAATTGGCACAATTAGAGAAGTAAAAGAGTTGCAAAAATATGAATAACACAGAAGTTCGTCAGCAAATCAACCAATATTTAGATGTATTATCTTCAGAACGCTTACAACTGGTTGCTGATTTTTTAGCATATCTAGCAGATAAGGAGAGTGAAGATGCTACCCAAGAGTTACTTGATATCCCTGGATTTATTGAATCTTTTGAAATAGGTAAAAAAGATATTACTGAAGGTCGGGTAAAAAGCTGGAGAACAATTCGTAATTCGTAATTCGTAATTCGTAATTATGTTTCAGAAGAATGAAATATACAATTGTGATTCAATGGTCAGAAGAAGATCAATGTTATGTGGTTTTGTTCCCTGAGTTTACGGATATAATGCAGCCTTGCACTCACGGAGAGTCTTATGAAGACGCTCTTAAAAATGCTCAGGAAGTTCTAGAAATGCTGATTGAATCATCTTTGGCTGACAGTGAAACTCTACCAGAGCCTAAAACGCTAGGAAAATCCTTGGAAGTTGTATAGATAAGCAAACAGAGTAGTGGTAAATCAGGGGAGTGAAAATGTAAACAGAGGCTATGCCCAAGAAAATCAGAGAACTCAAAAGCTTATTGCTGCAAGCAGGGTTTAGTTACCGTCCTGGAAAAGGTAGCCATACTAATTGGTATCATCCCCTCCTACCTGGGAGAGTTACTATATCAGGTAAAGACGGAAATGATGCTAAAGCTTACCAAGAGAAGGATGTTAATAACGCACTTCAAAGATTAGAAGAAATTAAAAATGCTCAAGAGGAAGAAAAAGAATGAATTCTCACTACACAATTATTATTCAGTGGTCTGATGAAGATGAGTGTTTTGTTGTCAGTCTTCCTGAATGGGGAGAATTTTGTCACACTCACGGAGATACTTATGAAGAAGCTTTGAAAAATGCTCAGGAAGTTTTAGAAATGCTGATTGAATCATCTTTGGCTGATGGTGAACCTTTACCAGAGCCTAAGAAGCTAGGAAAGTCTTTGGAAGTTGCATAAAATTTATGAATTAAAAAGGTAGCTTATGAACACATCTATAAATACAACCAAAGTCTACGATGAAATTATAGAGTTTATTGTTGCTGGAACCACTCCCCAAAGCGTTATCGATTTCAAACTCTCGGATGCAGCCAAAGACCGTTTAGAGAATCTCGTTTACCGCGCAAAAACTGAAGGTATTACAGGAAGTGATAAGCGAGAGTTAGATCATTTCCTGACGCTAGAGCATATCATGACTTTGGCAAAAGCAAGAGCTAATCAGTACATCAGCGTTAAAACAGATAAATAAATAGGTTATGATGTGCGATCGCACCCACCAATGGGAATTCTATACTTAGCATCTATTGCTACTTCACCATTAGAACTCCCAAGGTAAATATATAATGGCCTATCAAAATATTGCAGCCGCCCTTTCGCCACAAGATATCCAAGAAATTAAAGCTGCGCTACAGACAGTCCAAAGAAAGATGCCCTTTCTGATTACTCTCAGCACTGAAGAACGGCGTAAGCTGGTAAAAATGGGCGATAAAAGCCTAGCCTTTGTAAACAATAGCGTCACTGCTGCTCAGTCTAACCGCGAAATTCTTCCAGCCACTTTTGATGTTGAGGAACTGGTTCAAGATTATCAATTAGCCACTGTGCTTACAGAACTTTTAACCTCAATGCAGCAACTCACCGAACAAGTAGATGATACCCTAATGGCTGTCGGCAGTGAAGCGATGACTAGCAGTTTGACTGTTTATGATTACGTGAAGACTGCATCAAAAAAGACTCCAGGCTTAAAAACTGTTGCTGAACAGTTGGGTGAACGCTTTAAGGCTATTGGTAAAGGTAAATCTGCAAAAACTCCCGTCTCTTGATAATTTAAGACTCATTCACAAACTGTAGGGGCGTACATTTGTACGCCCCTATTCTGTTTATCCACCTTTTATCTCCGTTAATGAGTCTTTGAAC
>NZ_KV757683.1:0-2239 GCF_001712795.1 Nostoc sp. KVJ20 | reverse complement strand
TGAACTGGATGAATCCACCTCTGAACTCCATTGACAGGAGTACACGGGTAGGGGCACAACATGTTGTGCCCCTACGATTATCTGTACCTCACCAACTTGCAATCTGCTGTAAATTAAACCTAATTAGTGACTTCTTTCTATCATAGAACTTGTGAAATCAATTAATAGGAGGATGCCAACCACTAATTGTCCAACGTCGTCGAGCAACAACTATAACTGGATTATTCATTCGCAAGCAAACAATTGTAGCCCTGCCAATAGTAGTTAAACCTTCAACTCTTGTCCCATCAGAACTCCAATTAAAATGGTCTGACCATCTCTGTGTACGTGGATGAAATAGAGGTGTTATTTCCCCAATTAAAGGGTCTATAGCTTCGGTTGAATCAGCTTTAAATTCATTGCAAGAACGACAAGCTAAACATAGATTGTCAAACGTAGTTTCCCCACCTTTAGAACGGGGTTGAATATGGTCATAACTCATAGGAATGCCGCTATTAGCTTCAGTAGTTAAGCAATAACAGCAACGTCCTTTATCGCTAGCAGATATTTTAGTTTTTAAGCTTTCAGGAATGTATTTAGACACAATAGTTTAAGCAGTTGGCATATAATGTCCTCGCCAACGGAGTAACACAGCAGCTTGGGCTTTACAAAGCATAAAACTATCTGCTTCGTGACGCAGTTTTATGAGTTCCAATTGTTCTGCATCTGTAATGTTACCACTAGAGTTACATTCCAGCAGAAAGTTGTATCGTTCCATTTGCTCTGCTGTTTTACGACTGCGGACAATTTGCCACAAACTATTGTCATCTAGTTTATCTAAAGCCGCGAGGTCAGCTTGGAATTCCTCTGGTACATCATCCCATTCTGGAGGACTACCTACTTGCAAAGCATGAACTATTACCTCTTCAATGGGGCGACGTTGCGCGTGGGCAGTGTTAACTAAACGCTGATAGAGTATTTCTGGAATTTGCAGAGTAATTGTTTCTGTTGCCATTACTTTTTTATATCAATATATCAATGATAATATTCAAAACTCAAGTAAATGGATTAAGTATGGCAATACCGCATCCCTCGAAGTCTTTTGTATTTCTTGTTACTAATGTTATTTGGTGAATTTCGGCGGTTGCGGCAATTATTATATCCGCTTGAGTGCGAGGTTTTCCTTGAGTTTGTAGGTATCCTCTTAATTCACCCGCACGTTTAGCAATTTCTGGGCTGACAGGGATTAGCTGACAGTAAGTTACCAAAAAATTATCAAACCAAGTTTTAATCCTGGAGTTGGGTTTTGCTGATAAACCATAGCAAATTTCTTCTAATGTAATAGCGCTGAGAAAAATTGATGAGATGCTTTGACTCCAAGCAATGACTCCAGAATTGGGTATTGGACGAGCTAATTCACTGATAATGTTAGTATCACAGAGAAAGCTCATACTATTCCTCAGCAAATGGAATAGGGCGATCGCTACATCGTGCAGGAGTTTCTAAAATGTAATTCTCTTCCGCACAGAGTTGACGTAATTCTGCAAAAGCATCTGCCAGGGAAGATACTTTTTGTTGCTGATGCCAAGCAAGGAACTCTTGAAAAAGTTTTGGTTCTACGATCGCAGCAACTAATTTGTCCTGCTTGAAGATTAATTGAGGTTCTGATGCAATAGCATCAATCACCTCTGGCAGTTTTTGTTGTGCTTCGTCAAGTTTCCAGTTCATTTGTTTTAAATGTTGGACTGCTGATTATAACTTAACGTAACTTTAGACATCGCTTGGCATAAACCCAGATAATCTTGATTAAGCTACTTATTCAGATTCTATTAGTCCAGTAATTTGGCTGACGCTGAAGGTGCATGATTGCAACTATTAAAATTTGCTGCTCTTTGATGGCATAAATTATACCATAGGGAAAACTGGCTATGCGGCAGCGTCTTGTATTCTTTGATAATTGAGTCCATGCTTGTGGGAACTGTTCAATACGATTGAGAGTGCGTTCAACTTCGGCAATAAATGCGTCTCCCATGTCGCGGCTGATATTGTCATAGTAAGCAACAGCATCATCTAATTCCTGTTTGGCATCAGAGGATGTTTGAAAAGTCCTGTTGTTGGTAGCAAAAAGTTTTAGATTCCCCTAAATCCCCCTTAAAAAGGGGGACTTTGACTCCGGTTCCCCCCTTTTTAAGGGGGGCTAGGCAGGGTGGTTTCATACAACGAGAGAAAAATAATAATGATTTGTATAGGGTGGAAATAA
>NZ_KV757682.1 GCF_001712795.1 Nostoc sp. KVJ20 | reverse complement strand
TTGGATTGAAGGCTACATTGATCATTGGCTAAATGATCGGGCGAAAGAGCATATGGCGTTTACCAGTCTAATAAAGTACACTAATTAAGATAAATTCAGTGCATCTACTCAAGGGTAAAAATGAAACCATATTCCCTCGACTTTCGCCAAAAAATATTGGATACATACTTGTCAGGTGGAATATCACAACGTCAATTAGCAAAGAGATTTTGTGTGAGTTTAGGTTTTATTGAGAAAATACTAAAGCAATATAGAGAAACAGCAAGTATCGCTCCTAAAGTTAGGACAAAACAAACTCCTCCGAAGCTCAATGAAGAACAAATTAAGATTCTTGAAGAAATAGTTGAAGCTAAGAATGATGCCACCTTGAAAGAAATTCGCTCAGAACTCAAAGAAAAAACAGGAATAACAATTGGTATCTCTACGGTAGACAGGATGTTACAGAGGATAGAAATAAGCCTTAAAAAAAAACATTGCACGCCGCAGAAAAAGAGACTGAAAGAGTTCAATTATTAAGAGTACAGTTCTGGCTTCAACTTCATGGGATACCGACGGAAAACCTTGTATTTCTTGACGAAGCAGGAGCTAATCTATCTTTAATAAGACACTCCGCTCGTTCTAAAAAAGGTAAAAGAGCGCATGGCTCACGACCTCAAAAACGCTGTAAAAATGTCTCCATAATTGGAGCGATTGCTCTCAAAGGCGTGATTAGTCAATATAGTATTTTAGGAGCATGTGACGGGCTGACATTTGAGGCTTATATTTCTCAAAAATTAGTTCCAAAGCTGTGGGAAGGTGCTTGTGTAATCATGGATAATTGTTCAATTCATAAAGGTGGAGATATTGAAAAATTAATCGAATCTGTTGGAGCTAAATTAATTTATTTGCCACCATATTCTCCTGATTTTTCACCAATTGAAAACTGTTGGTCAAAAATTAAAACTTCACTACGTTCTATTGGAGCTAGAAGTTATCCAGACTTAGCAAAAGCAATTGAAACTGCTTTTACTCAAGTCTCGTTAACTGATATTTATAATTGGTTTACCCATTCTTGTTACTGTACTTCACCAGACTGAGAAATGCTATAATCTCAATAATTCAGTGACGAACTCATAAGAATTTTCCATGAAATTGACTCAATTGTGGTCATAAAGACCAATATAAAAACTACTATGTCGTCGAACAATTCGCTTAGATTTTTTAATTCGGCCGACATATTTTTGAACACCCATACGTTTAATTTTTTGACCA